>NZ_DASWOT010000092.1:0-22991 GCF_036404235.1 Pseudomonas sp. | reverse complement strand
CGCCCGCTCACCGTTTCCAGCAGTTCGTAAGGCAGGTGAGCCCAGCGCGCGGTCATGAAGTCGATGGTTTCCACGGCGCGCAATGCAACGACCCATGCGTAACGCCGACCATCACCCACCACACCCACAGATTTAACCGGCTGGAACACCACGAATGCCTGGCTGACTTTGTGGTACCAATCGGCTTTGCGCAGTTCTTCAATGAAGATGTGATCCGCACGACGCAGAATGTCGGCGTATTCCTTCTTCACTTCACCCAGGATGCGTACGCCCAGGCCCGGTCCCGGGAATGGGTGGCGATATACCATGTCGTACGGCAGGCCAAGCTCAAGACCCAAACGACGAACCTCGTCCTTGAACAGTTCGCGCAGTGGCTCGACCAGTTTAAGGTTCATCTCGTCCGGCAGACCGCCCACGTTATGGTGCGATTTGATTACATGGGCTTTACCGCTCTTGGCGCCAGCGGACTCGATGACATCCGGATAGATGGTGCCTTGAGCCAGATACTTAATGTTGTCCAGCTTGCAGGACTGGGCATCGAACACATCGATGAAGGTTCGGCCAATGATCTTGCGCTTTTTCTCTGGGTCGCTTTCGCCTGCCAGATTGTTCAGGAACTGATCTTCGGCATTGGCGCGTATGACTTTGACGCCCATGTTCTCGGCGAACATGGCCATCACCTGCTCTCCTTCGTGCAAGCGCAGCAGACCGTTATCGACGAACACGCAGGTCAATTGATCGCCAATGGCCTTATGCAGCAATGCCGCGACCACAGACGAATCAACGCCACCGGACAACCCCAGCAGCACGTTGTCAGTACCGACCTGAGCACGAATTTGCGCAATGGCGTCGTTAGCAATGTGCGACGGTGTCCACAACGCTTCGCAACCGCAGATGTCGAGGATGAAGCGCGAGAGGATACGACCGCCTTGCTTGGTGTGGGTCACTTCCGGATGGAATTGCACGCCGTAGTAACCGCGCGTGTCGTCGGCCATGCCAGCAATCGGGCAGCTCGGAGTGCTCGCCAGCAAATGGAAGCCTTGCGGGATTTCGGTCACTTTGTCGCCATGGCTCATCCACACATCAAGGCCGAAAACGCCGTCGGCATCGACGTGGTCTTCGATGCCATCAAGCACGCGACTCTTGCCAACCACGTCAACACGGGCGTAACCAAACTCACGTAGCTCTGAGCCTTCAACGCGGCCGCCCAACTGCTCGGCCATGGTTTGCATGCCGTAGCAAATACCGAAGATCGGCACGTTGAGATCGAACACAGCCTGAGGTGCCCGTGGGCTGTTGGCTTCATGCACGGATTCCGGGCCGCCAGCGAGAATGATCCCGCGCGGTGCGAATTCGCGAATCGCCTCATCGTCCATGTCGAACGGATGCAATTCACAGTAGACGCCGATTTCCCGCACGCGGCGGGCGATCAGTTGGGTGTACTGGGAACCGAAGTCGAGGATCAGGATACGGTGGGCGTGAATGTCGAGGGCCATGGGAGGACTCTAGATAGAGCAGCTTCAAGCCTCAAGCTTCAAGCTGCAAGGTGTTGGGGGCTGCAGATCTGTAACGACAGCCCTGCGAAGGCGCTGCCGCTACTGATCGCTTGTAGCTAATAGCGTGTAACTTCCCGCTGGAGGCGTCAGCCTACCCGATAGTTCGGCGCTTCCTTGGTGATCTGCACGTCGTGGACGTGAGACTCAGCCATGCCGGCACCGGTGATACGCACGAATTCAGGCTTGGTGCGCATTTCTTCGATATTGGCGCTGCCGGTGTAACCCATGGAAGAACGCAAACCGCCCATCAGTTGGTGAATGATGGCGGCCAACGAACCTTTGTACGCGACACGACCTTCGATACCTTCCGGCACCAGCTTCTCGGCACCGTCGGAAGAATCCTGGAAGTAGCGGTCGGAGGAGCCCTGCGCCTGGGACATCGCACCGAGCGAACCCATGCCGCGATAAGCCTTGTACGAACGGCCCTGAAACAGCTCGATTTCGCCCGGTGCTTCTTCAGTACCGGCGAACATCGACCCCATCATCACGCAGCAAGCACCCGCGACGATGGCTTTGGACAGGTCACCGGAGAAGCGTATGCCGCCGTCAGCGATCAACGGTACGTCGGTGCCTTCCAGCGCTTCAGCCACGTTAGCAATGGCGCTGATCTGCGGCACGCCAACACCGGCAACGATGCGCGTGGTGCAGATGGAGCCGGGACCGATACCGACCTTGACGCCGTCAGCGCCGGCTTCGACCAACGCACGGGCCGCAGCGGCGGTGGCGATGTTGCCGCCAATGACCTGGACATCAGGGAAGTTTTGTTTGACCCAGCGAACGCGGTCGATCACACCCTTGGAGTGGCCGTGTGCGGTGTCGACGACAACAACGTCAACGCCGGCGGCGACAAGCGCTGCAACACGTTCGGCTGTTTCTTTTCCGGTACCGACCGCTGCGCCAACCCGCAGACGACCTTGATCGTCCTTGCTGGCCAGTGGATAGGCTTTGGATTTTTCGATGTCCTTGACGGTCATCATGCCCTTGAGCGCGAACTTGTCGTCGACGATCAGTACTTTTTCCAGACGGTGTTTATGCAGCAGGTCGCGCACTTCGTATTTATCGGCACCTTCACGGACCGTGACCAGACGCTCTTTAGGCGTCATTACTTCACGCACCTTGGCGTTCAGTCGCGTTTCAAAGCGCACATCACGCGACGTCACAATGCCGACGAGTTCGCCGTCATGCAGGACAGGCACACCAGAGATATTGTGTTGGCGAGTCAGCTCGAACAGATCGCGAACGGTGGCGTCGGCCTCGATGGTGATCGGGTCCTTGACTACGCCTGCTTCGAACTTCTTGACCTTGCGGACTTCAGCAGCTTGCTGCTCGATGGTCATGTTCTTGTGAATGATCCCGATGCCACCTTCCTGAGCCATGGCAATTGCCAGACGGGCCTCAGTGACGGTGTCCATCGCGGCAGAAACAAGGGGGATATTCAGTTCGATGCCACGGGTCAAACGGGTTTTCAGACTGACTTCGTTGGGAAGCACCTCGGAATAACCGGGCACTAGGAGAATGTCGTCGAATGTAAGGGCTTCTTGACTGATACGCAGCATCGCGGGGGCTCCCGAGCGGGAAAATGGAAGCGCGCCATTATACCCAGACAGGTACCTGTTCTCAATGTAAAGATCAGTCTATTTAATAATTGAGGATGATCGACGCGATCTATCGCTTATTACATCTGAACAACAGACTTTATAACCGGACTTTGACGAAAGATACCGGGCGATCCAGTCGTTCGGCGAAGTCATCCAGAAAACTCTGTTTGAAACCCGCCTCCAGCCAGTCGTTGAAGATGAAACCCAGATTGGAAAAGCCACAGGGATCGAGGAACAGAAAGCCGTTGATGTCGTCTTCATGTCGGCATTCAGGGCAGATGAAGTTGTCAGTATGCCCCGGCATCCACTCCTCCAGACTGTCGAACAGCGCCTCGCCGATCTCCCGACGGCATTGCGGGCAGCCCGCTTCTTCGACAAACCCTTGTTGCGGGGTGTAGATGCAGCGCTTGAGCACGACCTCCAGACCGTTGATAGCGTTGCCATAAGGCAGCGCATCAGGATGCTCGACGAAGCGACGCGCACCAGGTGCGATGGCATAGGCCATTTTGTTGTAGCCGCGTCCGCAGGTGCTCAGCGTTTCTTCAACCACATCCAGTTTGACCAGCCAGCGCAGGATCGCCCTGGCTTTCGCTTCGCGAGCAGGAAAGCTGGATATCTGCGGGACGATGATGCTTTGGGTATTCATGGACGGGCCTGCTGCTGACGATCATTGAAAGGCGGCAGCTTAACGCCGCCGTCGACGAGATCAAGTTTAGCAATCAGGTCGCCAGGTAACGGCCAATCAGCGTAATGCCGCTGATCAGCACCAGCCAGGTCACCAGCCGTACGAACATTTCCCGCGACAATCTCATGACCAGCCTGCGACCGATCCAGGAGCCAACGATCATCGCCGGGAAGATACACACCGCAAGCAACAGAAGGGATATCTGAGCGTACACGCCTGTGATCACGAACAGACTCAAACGAACGATGGTGCTGCAACTGATCAATGCGTTTTGTGTGGCGCGCGCCTGATTTTTGTCCGTCAACCGGCCGTTCAGGTAGATCGCATAAAGGAAACCGCCACTGCCAAACAACGCGCCGAACAGCCCGCCCATGGTGCCCATGGGAACCGCCCAACCGGCTGACAACTGAGTCGGACGAACTTTGATCGCCAGGCTGTAAACCGAGTAAGCAATCAAGAACACCCCCATCAACAGGAGCAAGAGGTCAGACTTCAGATTGAGCAAAAAGACCACCCCAAGCGTGCAGCCCACGGCCATGCACGGCACCATCCGCAACAATTCCGATTTGACCACCATTTGCCGGGATGGCAGCAGATGACTGAACGCGGCGATAAAATCGAGCAGCACCAGCAAAGGGATAATCCGCGACAGGGGCATGAAATGGATGAGCACTGGGCCCGCCACCAACGCGGTGCCGAAACCGGCAATAGCGAACACCAGATAAGCTGCGATGACAGCCACTTCGATGACCAGCCAGTCCAGCGGCGTAAAACCTAATTGACTGAACTCAACCAACAATCCGGCAACGGTCACAGCACCTCCCTATTGAACTGATGATCGGAAATTTTGGCGCAGACTTTAACCAGTCATCGGCTATTTATACAGGGGGAGAAATGACCCATAGCGGCGAGGTATCGACTTGTTGGCAAAAAACTGCCTCGGTGTGTCAAGCACACCCTACCTCACGAGCACGTTCACTTGCGTATCAAACATTCAATAAGCGATTGATTTAACAGCCTATCAACCTGCTGGAGACGCTGGGCGAAGGGTGACCTGCTGCAAAAATTGCAGCGTGGACAACTTCAGCGCTTGCCCATAGACCGGCGAGTCCCGGCGGGCGCTGCGCCCGGACGTTTTTCGTGGTTTGACTTGCCGCCTTTCTGATACCAGCCTTGTTCTTTCTTTGCCTGTAATAGCTCGCCCGGTTTAAAGGGGAAACCAAACGCCGGGATATCGGCCTTGTTTTCAATAGCCGATGCCGCGCTGTCGACGGTCTCGGGAGCAGGCGTGTGTTCAGAAGTGGTCATGAAAGCTCCAAAAGTCACGAAACGGTCGACAACAAACGGGCGAACGCCCAAAAGGTCGCGCAGCATACCTGAATCGCCCTTCGCCTGCCTGCGCCCTCACACCCTCTCATCGGGTCTGGTATCCATGTTCACTTATAAAATAAATCCACCATCACCTCGGCCTCGAACGGTCCAGGTTTCGGCTTTTCAGTTTGCCAGACCAACTCGGCGTTGAAGTCCGCTGTCGCTGAATAGTTTTCACCCAGTAGATCGCTCAGGTGAAACGGCTCGTTATAACGCAGGGGCACGCCATTATTGGCGTGGGTGATGCGAATACCGATGCTGTCGTTATTCACTGGCACCAGCACATCGCCAGACAGCACGCCAGAGACCGGCGTGAAGCGGGCATCCAGGCTAAAGGGCGAATCGCAAATCCTGCTGGTTGCCAGCGCAAAGCGGCGAACGTCCGCGACTTTACCCACTTGCACATCCCGGATGCTGACCTGACCGAACTCGACGACATCGGGCATCACACGCAACTCAGCGTCGCAGGCGATGAAACGTAATCCGGACAGATTGTTGATCACATAATTGAGGTTGTTGACGGGAAGCGGATTCATGCCCAGGGCGCTGTCGAGTTGGAACATTCGATAATCCGGCAAATCGCTCGCAACACCTGAGTCTGGTGTCGGGCCGAATTTCTGAATGAACATCGAGAATGGCAAATTGAAACTGACTTTGGGGCACGCGCCAATGTTGGATTCGTCTTCCTGGCAGGCAGGCAAAAACTGCTGAGTACCGATACGCCCCTGACTTTGCATGTAATCCACACCATTGAGCGTCAACCCCGCGCGGATGCCCTGCCCCACCTGAAGATTTTCCGGGTTCAGGTAAACGGAGACCTCCTCGACGATTCCCGGCTGACCATCCTTGGCACATTCAACCGCGATGTTCAGTCGTTCGGATCGCCACACTACAGTGCCGTCTGCAACGGACGCAGGAATGGCAACTGAACTGTCGAGGTCAGCGCGGATCACCGTTTCGCCTGAGCCTTGAGTTTTGCACACCATTGCGACCGCACTGACAGGCGCAACAAGCAGCGCGAGCCCTATAAAACCCACCCCGCAGGTAGACAAAAAAAACTTCATATTCAACATTTCCCTTTCAATGGATGCGCGTTGTGGGTCGTCAACTGCGCAGCCGGAGGCTGGTCGCCATTCAACTCAACGCAATAACTGCGCTGACCGCCGTAATCGGTCAGCGCCTTGAACGAAAGCCGTGCAGCGCGCAGGCTCCTGGCAAGCGGCACGGATATCGCCTCACCGGGCTTGATCAGCAGGTGATCACTGACTTGCAGGCCATCGAGTTGCAGCGCCAGTAGCGACACATGAAACAGCGTCGGATTACGCACTCGCAGATAAAACTCACCGCGCAAGCCCTCTGCCAACTGCCATGACAGCGTTTGCGCCGCATCGGCCGGATCGCCGCGCAGCCCTGCCGGTCGGTAAAACACATTGATGCGCTGGCGGACAGCGATAGTCAGTTGCTGCTGTGCCTCACTGCGGCGCGGGATTTCCATGACATACAGATACAACAAGGACTCGCGGTCGGTCGGCATTCCCACACCCTCATACAACAAGCGCAGCGACTGCTTACCCTGCGCCCGCAGGTACACCAGATGCGGGGTGACCACAAAGGGCAGGTTATCGGGAGTCGCGACCTGCCCTGGGTCATCGCTCAGCCAGGCCTGCAACAGGACCTCCTTATCCCCACGATTGCTGGCCTCGATGCTCACTTCGCGAAACTTGCCATCGAAAATCAACCGAGTCCCTGCCAGCGAAACAGCGCCCAGCGCGGATGCGCTGAACAACAGGCCAAGGCACAACACCCCATATATGTGTCGCAATCGGATCATTGGCACACCACCTTGAGCCGCTCATAGGTTCGCTGCGGGTCTTTGGGCGGCAGGCTATACGCTGCGTGACACTGCTGATCAGCCCAACTGACACTGAGCTCACCACTGTCCTCTTCACTCAGGACCAGCGCGCGGCTGGTGGGATCGACCGACGCCAACACTTTACCGTGCCCGTCCTCTACCACCGCACCCAGCGGCAGCTTGCTGCCATCGGCACGCACCAATTCGAACTGCACTCGCCGGCCGACAGAGGCCTTGAACGTGACCAAAGGCATCGCTCCGCGCCGTGGCACGATTTGCGTCACTGCGTTTTCCAGCTCAACGTCCGCACCCAATTGACGAGTGTCGAGGCTGATCCAGTTGGTCCGGTAAGGTTGTGCGTAAGGTAAAACCGCGTAGCCATTACTCGCCGTCTGGACATTGCTGTAGTTGGTCAGCTTCGCGCCGCCAACGTCTTTCACTTGAATCAGCGCGAAGGTTTCGCCCAGCGTCTGACCCAAATTGACCCCTCCCGCATGCGCCACCACTGAGCCCGCCGCGCCAGCAGAGAACGCACGGTACTGCGCGCCCTGGCCGTAGCTGGCGTCGAAACGTCCATACGGTGTCGTGGTGTTGAGCTTGCCGAAACCCGAGGAGCCTGAACGATTGTCATGCCCAGCCTGAACGGAATAGAACGTGTCGCGATCATCTAAGAACTGACCGCTGAGCCCACTTTGCGCGTTGTAGTTGCCAGCGCCGTCGCGAAAGGCATTGAAAGACATTCGAGAAGCGCCAGGATTGCCACCCAGCGGCAGGCTGACAGTGAGTGCGATGCGATTGTCGGTTTCACTGTGTCCGCTGCGGTCAAATGTTTGATTGCTCTCCACCGACACGTTGTAACTGAGCGAGCGCCATGTTGAGTTATATGACGCATACAACTGCCGCGTCTTACCCGTCATGTCCCAATAACGCTGCTCCGACCCCGTCAGCGTCAACGAGCCAAAACCCTCGGGCAGTGTCTGGGTCACGTTGAGTTCCAGTCGATCCTTGGCGCGTCCAACACCGTAATGGCTTGCGCGCGCGTCCAGCTCATCGACGTGCTCGTCCAACGTTCTGTATTGGTCGGTTGAATAGCGATAACCCGCGACCGCAAACGTGGTGTGGGTCAGTTCAAGGGTGTTGGCATAACGCAGGCGTACGCTTTGTCCGCTGCGGGTTTGTGCGCGTTGTTGACTGATCGAATGGGTCAGGTCTGCCGACACAGCGCCAAGCCCGGTGTTGATACCGGCGCCCAGGTTCGCGGCCTGATAAGCCTCAGCTATTTGCAGACCGCCAAAACTCGTCACCCGATCGGTCAGGCCGTAGATCAGCGTGCCACTGGTAAAGCGCGGCGCGACGCCCGTGTCGTGATTGCTGTCGTATTTCCCCACTGCCAGGCTGTAGCGAAACGCACCAGCCGGCACCATGATCGGCAACGATGCAAAGGCTTGAACGAACACACGCTTGCGGCCATCAGCTTCGATCACGGTGACTTCCAGATCCCCGTTTGAGCCGCTTGGATAGATATCCGATATTTCAAAAGGGCCGGGGGAAACATTGCCGCTGTAGAGCATGAAACCGTTTTGCCGGACCTCGACAGTGGCGTTGGTTTCGGCGATGCCACGAATGATCGGCGCATAAGCGCGCTCGCTGTCAGGCAGCATGCCGTCGTCGGAAGCCAGCGTCGCACCGAGAAACCTCACACTGTCGAAAATCTGCGAATCGGTGAAGATTTCGCCCAGCGACAGTTGACTGCTGAGGGCGGTGATATCTCGCTGGGCAAAGGTACGATTGCTGCTAAACCGATAAGGCTGGTTGTCTCCATAAATCAGCGACGATTCATTGCGCAAACGCCATGCGCCAATATTCACGCCATTGCGCAGCCCCAGGTAATACTGGTCGACACTTTGTCCACGGCTGCTACGTCGCGAGCCGCTGAAGTTGTAATTGATAAAAGCTGCTGTTTCGCCTTCGTCCCACAACTCAGGTGCGACATAGCCCCTGGCACTACGGGACATCACAGCCTGCGGAACGCTGATGTTGAGTCGCAAGTTATTAGGCTGGTAATCGATCCGGGCAAACTCGACCTCGGCAGGCAGATCGAAGCACGCAAAAGGCTTGTTGACTGCCCCCGAGCCACTCCCTGTTTCACCCAGCCGCTTCAGGTCCAGACCGAACTGCGAAAGCATGTCCAACGTCAAGCAGGGTTCAACGATACCGGTGACCGGATTTGTATTGAAAACAATGTCTCGCCGGCCACTCAAACCGCGATTGAGGAAAATATCTACGCGATAGGTGCCGGGCACCACGCTATTGCCGTCCAGAAACGCTTTGAGATCGGGCGGTTGGTCGCTGCCCTGGATGAAGGCGGTATTGAATCGCACGTGAGCAGGCGCGACGTTCTGTTTGGGGGATTGATCGGCCATTGCCGCAACCGGAAGGGCTATCGCTATGCTGGCGGCGGTAGCCATGAACAGCGGCATTGCGGCTCGACCGGCCGAGCAAGGACCTTGGCGCAATACGCTTTGTCTGCCGGAGAGCGCCAGCCTGGGATCGTTCCCTTGTTATGTTTGTCTCGCCGTTCCATTGACAGGTATCACTCGATTTCGGAGTTTCAATGCGCAGTCGATTCCTTTCGCTCGGCGCACGAGGGTAGAGCCGGAATACACCGGCTCGAAAAAAAGAAAAACGGAAATCCTGCGTAGCGCTCAGCGGCTAGTCAGGAGGCAGGGACGGCCTTTGCGGCCACATTCGTGCGATCACTGAAGACCGCGGCGTGATAAGGCACTTGTGCGCCAAAATCATTGATGCTGATGAAGCTCAGACTCGTCGCGGCACCGTCAGCAGGTCGTTCGAGAGGCAACCGCACACGCTGCAACGGCGCCAGCATTCGACTACCCTCCTGGAGCAAGCGTGTTGCGCCCTGTTGCACTCCGATGCTGATCATCGACACGTGATAAGGCGTGGGGTTACTGATTTCCAGCACGCGGTTATCGGTGAGCCGCCATTCGAGCTTTTCGGCAGCATCCAATGGATCGCCCTGAAGCCCGACGGGACGAAAGAACACCTTGATGCGCTGCCGAATCGCAATTTGCAGGACGTTTTCATCAGCGGTCTGCGGTATTTCCTGAACATTGAGCCAAAACACCGACTCCCGATGCTGCGGCAGGCCGCTGCCTGCATAAATAATGCGCACCAACTGCTTGGCATTGCCTGACATGCGTGCAAGGGCAGGCGTAATCACAAACGGCAGGCTACCCGCGTCGGCGTTTTCAATATCGGTTTCCAGCCATGACTGCGCAAGAATCTCACTGGCGCCGCTGTTATAAATGCCCAGGCTGACTTCTTTGTCCTTGCCCGGATAAATGACCCGCGTCGTATTGAGTACCACGCCCGCCTGAACAGTGATCGCCAGCGTCATACCCAGCAACAGGGCACAGCAGCGGATGAAAATAGAGAGCATGAGGGCGTTCGCCTTGGATCTCAGGAGAGGGGGCGGAACGAGGCGTACTCGCTCCGCCTGTTGCATTATTCGTAATCGAGTACGAAAGGCAGGAAGCCGTCGGCGTTACCTGGGTTAGTGGGGCTGGCTGAGCCATTCAACGCGTACACTGCAGCAAAGTTGAGTTCAGCAGTCGCGCCATCGGTGCCTTGACGAACCAGAGCAGCGTCGATAGTTTCGTTGGCACTCAGGTCCATGAACTGGTTTGAGGTGTTCAGCAGCGCGATGCCCACACCGTCAGCCGCTCCAGTGGTGCGCAATAGTGTTGGATCGCTGTTATCCTGCCCGCTGCCATCGCGAGAGAGGAAACGCATTTTGACGGTATTGTACTGAGCGGCTCCCGCCGTACAGTTGACCAGTAGCTGGATCTGCGAAGCGGTCTCGATCTTGTTCTCCGATGGCCGACCAATGTCGGAAAACGACACATTGCCCAGATCAACGTTGATATCGCCAGGATTGCTGCCAGCGCTTGCGCCAGAGCCGGCGCCGATATCACAAGAGATGTTAGTGAGGGTACCGTTAAAAACCAGTTTCCCGTTGTTTGCAGCGTTGGCGGTGCCTGCGACGCCCAAGCCCATCGCAGCCAATATAGCCAGAGGAAGACAAATCTTTTTCATGCTAACGACAATCCTTGTATTCATTCGTGTGTGCCCTCAGTGGACGCCAAGAACTATAAGCGGATGTCTTTTTAGCGGATGTCAGGATGATTACTTAGAGGGTTAAGAATCGACAGTGGCGAGTGCCAGACGTTTCCGTAGGAATAAGTAGAACCGCCCTGAACACAAGGTAATTCAGGGGTTTCAGAAAATCAGCAGAAAATAGTGTGGGTAGGATGTTGCATCTGTTTCTGTCGGTCGACGCCTAGCAGAAGGTCAGCACTCTCTGTTGGCAGGCCGTACGCACGCCACCGGCCCTCCAGGAAAAGCAGGTGGCATCCAGTGAAATTGGGTTAAGGCAACTTACTGATAAGTCAGCATGAGGACACCTGCACGCGCCGTAATAACGGTGGAAGGCTGTTCGATGTAGCGCGCCACTAACGGCAAGTATTTTTCACCACAGGCGTTGCGCACAGTACTCACGCTAAGGGTGATCAGCGCATTGACCCTGACCAGATGAAAGGCCTGCTGCCCCGGGCCCAATGAAGTTTGTGCGTCGCATCCGGCATTGACTATGCGCCCTTGCAATGCCAATCCTCTTTCACTGGCGGTTACGGCCCCCGCCCATAGGCAAACTCCGATAACCGCGACTGAAAAGAACATCGGAACCGTCTTTTTGACTTCCATCGCTGCACTCCAGAGTGAAGGGACTCGCCTATGAGATTAAGTCGAGCCTAAGGCCGCTTGCCAGAATTCACGACGATTCGTGTAGGACATATCCCAAGCATGAGAGTAGTCCCTGATCGACATCCGTGCTTTTCTATCTGGGTATCGACCTTCTGACGCTTTCCTTTACGACCCTTCGTCCATCCCCCGGACTTACTGACAATTCTGACAGGTAGCAGTCACGTTGCTGACCGGGTAGAGGCGTTATAAAGAGACTCCCATTTTGCTGTCCTACCCATCCGCTGGCGTTTACTTTGTATGCACAAAAAAACACAGTTTTTTGTTATAGCCGCCAGTGTTATGGCGCTGATAGTGATCGGAACCTGGACTTACACCCGGCCAGCAACTGTTAAGGTCAGCGCACCGGTCGCGATACCCGTACGCGTGGTGAAGGTCGTGAAGGAGGATGTGCCGCGCTTCGTCACTGGCATCGGTTCTGTACTGTCATTGCAAAGCGTGATGGTGCGGCCTCAGGTGGATGGCATCCTGACAAAACTGCTGGTCAAGGAGGGGCAGCAGGTCAAAGCGGGCGATTTGCTTGCCACCATTGATGATCGTTCGATCCGTGCAGCGCTTGAGCAAGCCAAAGCACAGCTGGCACAAAGCCAGGCACAACTGGATGTGGCTCAGTTGGATTTGAAGCGCTACAAACTGCTCACTGTGGACAACAGCATTTCTAAGCAGCAGTACGATCAGCAACAAGCGCTGGTCAATCAGTTGAAGGCCACCGCAGCCGGTAATCAGGCCTCGATCAATGCTTCACAGGTTCAGCTTTCCTACACACAGATTCGCTCACCTGTGACGGGGCGGGTCGGTATTCGTAATGTGGATGAGGGCAACTTCCTGCGCGTGAGCGACGCCCAAGGTTTGTTTTCGGTGACACAGATCGACCCCGTGTCTGTCACCTTTTCGCTACCGCAACAGATGCTTCCTACGTTGCAAGGCCTGATCACCGCCAGCACCCCGGCATCGGTCAAGGCGTATCTGGGTGAAGGCGCGACAGGCACGCTGCTCGGCGAGGGCAAATTGACTCTGATCGATAACCAAGTGGTCGCAGCAACGGGCACCATTCGCGCCAAGGCGCAATTTCCCAATCCACTGGAGAAACTTTGGCCCGGGCAACTGGTGACCGTGAAGATCCAGACCGCCCTCGACCGCGACGCGCTTAAGGTTCCTGCGCAAGTGGTGCAACGCGGTGCCGACCACCACTTCGTTTACCGGGTCAAAGGTGACAGTGTCGAAATCGTGCCGGTCAAGGTGCTGTATCAAGACAGCGATCTGGTGCTGATCAGTGGCGTCAACGCCAACGACGTTCTGGTCAGCGACGGGCAGTCCAGGCTCAAGGCGGGCTCACACATCGAAGTCGTCAAGGCACCGACCGACGAGGCCCTGGCTGATGCGGCGGAGCTCAGTAAATGAAAGGACAAGGTTCGATTTCAGCATGGTGCGTCAACCACCCGGTTGCCACTGTCCTGCTAACCTTCGCCTTGGTATTGCTGGGGCTGATTGCCTTCCCTCGGCTGCCGGTCGCGCCACTGCCGGAGGCCGAGTTCCCGACGATTCAGGTGTCCGCGCAACTTCCCGGCGCCAGCCCGGAAACCATGGCCTCTTCGGTCGCGACACCGCTGGAAGTGCAATTCAGCGCTATTCCCGGCATGACCCAAATGACCTCCAGCAGCGCGTTGGGCTCAACCAACCTGATCCTGCAATTCACCCTCAACAAAAGCATCGACACCGCCGCGCAAGAAGTTCAGGCGGCAATCAACACCGCAGCAGGCAAATTACCCGCCGACCTACCGAACCTGCCCACCTGGCGCAAAGTGAACCCTGCCGACAGCCCCGTGCTAATCCTCAGTGTCAGCTCCACTCTGATGCCAGGAACCGAACTCAGTGATGTAACCGAGTCGCTACTCGCCCGCCAGTTGAGCCAGATCGATGGCGTCGGGCAAGTCAACATCACCGGCCAGCAACGCCCAGCGATTCGCGTCCAGGCGTCTCCAGACAAACTCGCATCGATCGGTCTGACGCTGGCCGACCTGCGTCTGTCCTTGCAGCAGACCAGCCTGAACCTGGCCAAAGGCGCGCTGTACGGCAAAGACAGCATTTCGACCCTCGCCTCCAACGACCAACTGTTTCAGGCCAAGGACTACGAGCAACTCATCGTGTCCTACAAAGACGGCGCGCCGGTTCATTTGCAAGATGTCGCGAAAGTCATCAATGGTTCGGAAAACGCCTACGTCACGGCATGGTCCGGTACTCAGCAGGGCGTGAACATCGCAATTTCCCGCCAACCGGGTGCGAACATCGTCGAGACAGTAGACCGCGTCCTCGCAGCGCTACCCCACCTGCAAGAGATGCTCCCAGCATCAGTGGAGGTCTCGATCCTCAGCGACCGGACCAAAACCATTCGCGCGTCGCTGCATGAAGTAGAAATGACGCTGCTGATCGCGGTGCTGCTGGTGATCGCCGTGATGGCGCTGTTCCTGCGCCAATTGTCGGCAACCTTGATCGTCACGGCGGTGCTCGGCGTTTCACTGATCGCCAGTTTTGCGCTGATGTACGTCATGGGGTTCAGTCTGAACAACCTGACATTGGTGGCGATTGTGGTGGCGGTCGGCTTTGTCGTGGACGATGCGATTGTGGTGGTGGAGAACATCCACCGTCATCTTGAAGCCGGCGACAACATGCGCGATGCAGCCATTAAGGGTGCCGGGGAAATCAGCTTTACCGTGGTGTCCATCAGCTTCTCGCTGATTGCCGCGTTCATACCGTTGCTGTTCATGGGCGGCGTGGTTGGACGGTTGTTCAAGGAGTTCGCGCTGACCGCGACCTCGACCATTCTTATATCTGTGGTGGTGTCGCTGACCCTCGCCCCAACCCTCGCTGCGCTGTTCATGCGCGCGCCCAAACACGACCCACATGCCAAACCGGGTTTCGGCGAACGCCTATTAACACGCTATGCCCGTGGGGTGCGTTTTGCTTTGGCCCATCAACGCTTGATGCTCGCAGTGTTCAGCCTGACGCTGATATTGGCCGTGGCTGGCTATGTGTTTATCCCCAAAGGGTTCTTTCCCGTACAGGACACCGGCATGGTGCTTGGCACCAGCGAAGCAGCGGCCGATATTTCTTATCCGGACATGGTGGAGAAGCATAAGGCCATCGCAAAAATCATCGGTGCAGACCCAGCGGTCAAAGCGTTCTCGCATTCAGTCGGGGTTAGCGGCAACAACCAGACCATCGCCAACGGCAGGTTCTGGATTGCCCTGAAAGATCGCGGCGACCGAGATGTATCGGCCAGTCAATTCATTGATCGGGTACGCCCAAAACTGGCGAAGATTCCGGGCATCGTTCTTTACCTGCGGGCAGGTCAAGACATCAACCTCAGTTCCGGTTCAAGTCGGGCGCAATATCAATACGTGCTCAAGAGCAACGACGGGCCGCTGCTCAACCTCTGGACCCAGAAGCTGACCGAAAAGCTGCGCGCAATCCCGGCCTTCCGAGACCTGTCCAACGATTTGCAGCTGGGTGGCAGCGTGACCCACCTGGACATCGATCGCAGCGCGGCCGCGCGTTTCGGCTTGACCACCAGCGATGTCGATCAGGCGTTATATGACGCATTTGGTCAGCGCCAGATCAATGAGTTCCAGACTGAGATCAACCAGTACAAGGTCATTCTTGAGCTTGATCCGCAACAGCGCGGCAAAGCCGAAAGCCTGAATTATTTCTACCTGCGCTCGCCTCTGACCGGTGAAATGGTGCCGCTCTCGGCGCTGGCGAAAGTCGGCGCACCCGTGATGGGGCCACTGTCTATTTCCCATGACGGGATGTTCCCGGCCGCCAACCTGTCGTTTAACTTGTCCCCCGGCGTTGCCTTGGGTGATGCGGTACTGTTGCTCGATCAGGCGAAAAACGAAATCGGCATGCCGGCGTCGATCAACGGAAACTTCCAGGGCGCCGCGCAGGCGTTCCAGAGCTCGCTGGCCAACCAACCGTGGTTGATTCTGGCCGCGCTGGTGGCGGTGTACATCATCCTGGGCGTGTTGTACGAAAGCTTCGTACACCCACTGACGATTATCTCCACCCTCCCCTCGGCAGGCATTGGCGCACTGTTGTTGCTGTGGTTGATGGGGCAGGACTTTTCCATCATGGCCTTGATCGGCATCGTATTGCTGATTGGTATCGTCAAGAAGAACGGTATCCTGCTGGTCGATTTTGCGCTGGAGGCCCAACGCCACCGCGGCCTTAGCGCCCAGGATGCCATTTACGAAGCCTGCCTGACGCGATTCCGCCCCATCATCATGACCACCCTGGCGGCATTGCTCGGTGCATTGCCGCTGATGCTCGGCCATGGCGTCGGCGCCGAAATGCGTCAGCCGCTGGGGATCGCCGTGGTGGGTGGCCTGCTGGTCAGCCAGGCATTGACCCTGTTCACCACCCCCGTGATTTACCTGCAGTTGGAGCGGCTGTTCCACCGTTCCCACCCCAACCCTGCATCGACACCCACATCGATGTCGACAAAAAGACCTGCAGCTACGCTGATAACCGAAAAGTGAGAATGGACCGATGCGCGTCCTGATTATCGAAGACGAAGAGAAAACCGCTGACTACCTGCATCGCGGGCTGACCGAGCAGGGCTATACGGTCGACGTTGCTCGCGAAGGCATCGAGGGCCTGCATATGGGGCTGGAGAGCGAATACGCGGTGATCATTCTCGACGTCATGCTGCCAGGACTGGACGGCTTCGGCGTCCTGCGCGCCTTGCGCGCGCGCAAGCAAACGCCGGTGATCATGCTCACCGCGCGGGAGAACGTCGATGATCGTATTCGCGGCCTGCGCGAAGGTGCTGACGATTATCTCGGCAAGCCGTTTTCGTTTCTTGAACTGGTCGCACGCCTGCAAGCGCTGACCCGTCGTAGCGGCGGCCATGAGCCGGTCCAAATCAGCATCGCTGACTTGTGGATTGACCTCATCAGCCGCAAGGCCACGCGTGCAGGCGTGCGTTTGGACCTGACCGCCAAAGAGTTTTCGTTGCTCAGCGTGTTGGCCCGTCGGCATGGCGAAATTCTGTCCAAGACATCGATTGCGGAAATGGTCTGGGACATCAATTTCGACAGCGATGCCAATGTTGTCGAAGTCGCGATCAAACGTCTGCGCGCCAAGCTTGACGGGCCATTCGAACAAAAACTACTGCACACCATCCGTGGCATGGGTTACGTGCTGGAGAGCCGTCGTGTCGACTAATTCCATCGCCTTGCGCCTGAGCGGCATGTTCGCACTGGTGGCATTGCTGGTGTTTGTACTGATTGGCTCGGCGCTTTACATCCAGGTCGACAAAGGCTTGGGGCTGCTGCCCGAAGCCGAGATCGATGCGCGTTACAGCGTGCTCGAATCAGCGGTCACACGCTACGGTAATCCAGAGCACTGGGCGAAGATCAACGCCAAGTTGCGCCTGCTCAGCGAAGAAGACAAACGCCTGCGGTTCTGGGTCGTCAGCGACAACCCAACTTACGAATTCGGCGACCCTGACGCTGCCATTCGCGCCTTCGCCAATGGCCCGCTGGGTATGCGAGACCTAACGCTTGACGACCACGACTATCCCTTCAAGGTGCTGGTGAGCCAATTCCCGGCCAAGGATCAACGTCCACCGCTGCGCTTTCTGACGGCCATCGACACTGAGACGTTTTGGCAGACGCAACACTCGCTGCTGATTGCATTGATCAGCCTGGCCGCCATTGGCATTGCGCTGGCGTCCACGCTGGGTTATTGGGTAGCGCGCATTGGTTTGAAACCGCTGCGAGATCTCTCTCACAAAGCGCGCAAACTCGCGCCGCCACGATTATCCGGACGCCTCCAGCTCTCCCCGCTGCCACCGGAGCTGGACGAATTCGTCTCCTCTTTCAACTCAACCCTGGAACGGGTCGAGCAGGCTTATTCACGCCTGGAGTCGTTCAACGCAGATGTCGCCCATGAGTTGCGTTCACCGCTGACCAACCTGATTGGTCAGACGCAAGTGGCATTAACCCGAGGACGCTCCGCCGATCATTACTTCGAGGTCCTGCAGTCGAATCTGGAAGAACTGGAGCGGCTACGTTCGATCATCAACGACATGCTGTTCCTCGCCAGTGCCGACCAAGGCAGCAAGGCTACGGAACTGACCAACGCCTCACTGGCTGAAGAAGTCGCTACCACGCTGGATTATCTGGATTTCATTCTCGAAGACGCTCAGGTGCAGGTCGAGGTTCGCGGCGACGCTAATGTGCCGATCGAAAAAGCGCACCTGCGCAGGGCCCTGATTAATTTGCTACACAATGCCGTCCAGCACACAAATGCAGGCCAGGTGATACACGTCAATATCCATACCGAGGGTGATCGTGTGAGTATTGGCGTAGCCAATCCCGGCAGTGCGATTGCACCTGAACATCTGCAGAAACTGTTTGAGCGGTTTTATCGGGTTGACGCTTCGCGCAGTAACAGCGGCGCAAACCATGGGCTGGGGCTGGCAATCGTTAAAGCCATCGCACTGATGCATGGGGGCACCGTGTTTGTGTGCAGCAAAGACGGCATCAACACATTCGGCATCAACCTCCCCTTGTGAGCAGGTGCATTTCGGCGCTACTTCCCACACCATTTCGAGAAACGCCGGACTTGAATAAGTCTCTCAAAGTATTTCTAATTACGCCACTTCGAATTATAAGGTTATAAACACCTCAACCACGAACGTTGAATATTGTTTATGGATTTATAAAAGTCTTTGTAAATCAAATAACTGGACATCTCTTTGCCCCAAAATGATTTGTTAGTCTCATCGCTTGATAGCGCAAGGCTCGGTTCAAAGTCTTGGTCTCGCTCAAAAAACATGCTGATGTCCGGCAGTTTTTTCGCAGTTTTAGCGATCCTTGCCATTGTCACGTCGCTATTGATCCGTGAATACAGCAACGCCAGGGATACGGCCGTTCGCTCGGCCAATAACGTCGTGCAACTGATCGATGCCGACGTACAGCGCAATGCCGAGCTATACGACACTGCCCTGCTGGGCATGATTGCTGCCTCGCAACGGCCAGACTTGAAGAGCATTTCGCCGACGTTGCAGCACTTGATCCTGTTTGATCGCTCCACTGCCGCGCCTTACAAGGGCGACCTTTTGCTGCTGGATCAGAATGGAGACATCCTGGCAGACTCCACCTCAATCACGCCGCGCAATGACAACTTCTCCGACCGCCCGCACTTTCAGCAACACCGCGACAACCCGTCACTGGAGCTGAGCATCGGCGGGCCGTTCAAATCGCGGTGGGGCTTCAAGGACTGGTGCATCAGTTTCAGCCGGCGCATCCCCTCCGACGACGGCAAGTTCGTCGGGATTGCCACGGCGGCCATGCGCCTGAGCTACTTCAATCGACTGTTTAGATCACTGGATGTCGGGAACAGCAGCTTCATTAATCTGATCAACATCAACGGCTTGGTGCTCGCCCGGCAGCCCGATGAACCTGGCAAGGACTATGTCGGCCTGGACTTCAGCAATGCGCCGAACTTCCAGCGCATTCTCAAGGAGGGCACCGGGAGTTTTGCCGCAGTGGCCAGCATCGACAAAGTTGACCGGATCTACACGTTTTCACGCGTCGGGAATCTGCCTCTGATTGTGGTGGTGGCACAAGCGCGCGAGGAGGTTTATGCGGTCTGGAAACGCAATGCACTGCTGGTCGGCACCGCGACCAGCATTCTCTGCCTGGGCATTTTGTGGCTGTCGTATCTGCTGGGCAAACAACTGCAACTGCGCCAGCAAGCGGAACAGGGGCTGGCTAAGCTGGCGTCAACCGACGCGCTGACGGGGCTCGCCAATCGCCGACGTCTGGATCAACTGTTCAAGCAGGAATGGGCACGAGGGTTACGCTCAGGACAGCCTTTGTCTCTGTTGATGATCGATATCGATCACTTCAAAGCATTCAATGACCGTCATGGGCACCATGGCGGCGACGAGGCGCTGCGTAATGTTGCTCACGCAATAGCGGCTACGATACGTCGCCCTGGGGATCTGGCGGCACGTTATGGCGGCGAAGAGTTTTCAGTGGTTTTACCCGAAACAGGTCTGGAGGGAGCAAAAGTAATCGCCGAAAAAATTCGCCAGGCTGTCGAAGCACTGCCCCGCTTCCCCAATGACGAATGCTCGATAACTATCAGCATCGGCATAGCCTCAATGACGCCTAAACTACTTGGAACACATGACGTACTTTTCGATATTGCTGATAAAGCGCTGTATCAAGCCAAGGAAAACGGTCGCAATCGGGTTGAGTTCGCCGTTCAGCAACCTGAACAGCAGTCATAAAAAACGCCGAACAGGTCGGCGTTTTTCTATGACTGCTGATCAGCTCACGCGACGGACGCTGTCGCGCAGGGCCTTCACTTTATCGTGATTGGCCTGAGTGCCTGCCAGCTGACGCTGGATCAGACTGGTGACGCTCACCGGGAGATTTTTCTCAACAGCTTTCTGCTGGGCATCTTTATAAGCTTTCAGCGCATGGTCTTCACCGCGCTCAACTTCGTTGAGCACCGCTTCATCGCTTTTGCCGGTGACTGCAGATTTCAGCTCAACCCACAGACGATGGATACCACCTGTTGCGCTGGACGAAGTTTGCGGATCGCCACCCAACGCACGGACTTCAGCTTGTAGTTCACGTACAGCCGTCGCGCATTCAGCGGAACGGGACAGGAAGTACGCCTTGATTTCAGGATTTTTGACGTCTTCGGCGCTGGTATGAAAACCCTTTTCACCGTCGATACTGGTCTCGATCAAGTCATTGAGTACCGAGATTGATTCTTTGTTGATATCGGTCATTTTTCATTTCCTTACTGGCAGGTTGATCAAAGCGTTAAATTCTAGAAAAGAGGTCTATTTCCTCTCCATGCCTTGACTATTGCAGCGTGCGTGCCAGTTATTTACCGAAATAAAAACATTAACTATCAATAAGTTATATTTATCAATACACAGCCTGACCAAGCTTTCTGCATGATCTGTCAATTGGCATCGTTGCAGAATGCACGTATCTTTTCGGTTCACTCAAACGGACAAACGGCGCCCATGGATCCTGAGAAACTCAAACTTCTGGTCACCCGCGAAATGCCCTATGGCAAGTACAAGGGTCGATTGATTGCTGACTTGCCAGGGCAATACCTGAACTGGTTTGCCCGCGAAGGGTTTCCCAAGGGCGAGTTGGGCAGCTTGCTGTCCTTGATGCAGGAGATCGACCACAACGGCTTGTCCGGGCTGCTCGACCCTTTGCGCACGCGCCCTCGCCAGCCGTTGCATGACAAACCCGTCAAGACCACCATTCGCTTTTCCGACAGGGACGACTAGCAAATGCCCGATGCAATACATACCGGCTCAGCGTCGAGCGTCATCGAACGCGCCAACGATGAAGTCTTCTGGCAGCAGGTCGCGGCTCAATACGATGTAGAACCCGGCCCGATGAACTTCGAATATGGCTATTTCGGCCGCATGACCCGCAAGGTGCTGAAGAACTACGAGCAAAATCTGGCGTACGTGAACCGCAGCAACTCGGTGTACGTGCGCCAGCAATTCGATGCGGTGGACAGCGAGGTCATCAGAGCGCAGCTGGCAGACCTTGTGGGCGCCGCCAAAGGTGAGGTTGCGATCACCCGCTGCGCGTCAGAATCCTTGCTGTCGTTGATTCGTAACTACAACGAGTTGCGCCCTGGCGATCAAGTACTGATCAGCGATCTGGACTACATCAGCGTGCAGACTGCCATGCGCTGGCTGGTGAAAAATCGTGGTGTAGAGCTGATTGAAATCCAGCACACACATCCTGCCAGCTTTGATTCGCTGCTCGATACCTACCGCCATGCCTTCGAGAACCATCCTCGCCTGAAACTGATGGCGCTTACCCACGTTACCCATCGCACGGGGCTGGTGATGCCTGTCCAGGCGATTGCTGCGCTGGCAAAACAGCACGGCGTGGACGTGATACTCGACGGGGCCCACGCGCTGGGCCAACTGGATTTCAAACTTGATGAGCTGGGTGTGCCGTTTGCCGGCTATAACTTACAGAAATGGATCGGCGCACCGTTAAGCCTGGGTTTCATTTATGTGGCCGAAAAGCGCCTGCAGTCCATCGACCCGGACATGGGTGATGAGCGATATCCACTCGACGACATTCTTTCCCGCGCACCTTACGGCACGCCAAATATCCCGGCGCTGATGACGTTGCCAACGGTTTTTCAGGAGCATCGTGCGCTCGGGGGGGCCGCCGTGAAGGGAGCGCGACTCGCTTACCTGCGAAACCTGTGGGTCAAGCCAGCCAGAGAGATCGAGGGCATCGAGGTGCTGACACCAGATGATCCTCGACTGTACTGCGGCATCACCGCGCTACGTTTTACCCACCACGCCGATCAGCAACTCATGATTCAGCGGTTGCTGGATGAGTATGGGCTGTTCACGGTCGCGCGTAACGGCTCGGCGTGTGGGCCGTGTATTCGAATCACCCCCGGTTTCACCACCTCCACAGCGCACGTAGCACAGCTGATACAGGCGCTACGCGATCTGGCTTGATCCGCACTTATCAGGCAGTAAAGCGTGTAGAAATGCGATCACTGACAATAAAGTCCAGTTGCAGGCGTGCCGGCGAATTGACCAGCACACAGGGTAGCTTTCAAACCTGGACTATCGCTTTCACGAGCAAGCGTCGATTCAACAAGGCCCAGGGTTGATCAGCTCCACACAGCGCAGCAGCTCAGTCAAACAATGCAACGGCCTCGGCCGTGGCGTCGGTGATACGCCCCCAGTCGCCGTTCTTCACCCAAGCGTTGTCGATCATCCAGGTCCCGCCGACGCACATCACGTTCGCCAGCGCCATGTAGTTCTTGAGGTTGGCGGCGCTCACACCACCTGTGGGGCAAAAGCGCACTTCCGGGAACGGACCGCCCAACGCTTTGATTGCGCCAACCCCGCCACTGATTTCCGCAGGGAACAGCTTAAAGCGACGATAGCCCAAGGCATAACCGATCATGATTTCCGACGCGCTGCTGATGCCTGGCAACAGTGGCAACTTGCTATGAACCGCAGCTTCCAGCAGATCGTGCGTGCTGCCTGGGGTCAC
>NZ_DASWOT010000091.1:0-56009 GCF_036404235.1 Pseudomonas sp. | reverse complement strand
CCTGGGGCAGGACAGCTTGGCGCTGGCAGACACCGTGGTGAACTACAGCCTGACGCTGCCTAACAGCCGCTCCAACGAAAACGAAGCGGACCTGCTTGGCCTGGAGCTGTCGGCGCGTGCGGGCTATAACCCCAATGCCGCGATCACGCTGTGGCAGAAGATGACCGCCCAAGCCGGAACTTCGCAGCCGGAATTCATGAGCACACACCCAGCGTCGAGTAACCGGATTGCGTCGTTGCAGGCGGCAATTCCCAAGGTCATGCCGCTTTACGAGCAAGCGCCGAAGTCTTGATTTGATTGCGTTGTTGGAGCGCGGCTAGCCCGGGCAAGCCCAGCTCCAACATGTGGGGCGCAGTTCACATTGTAGGAGCGCGGCTTGCCCCGCGATCTGGCGCGCAGCGCCAGTAAACCCGGTGTGCGCGGTCTGTCTGTCACACCGAGTACGCAGGTTTGCGACGGGTTCCCCGCCGGTCGCAGGACAAGCCCAGCTCCAACATGACCAGCTTGCCCTCGCTCCAACAGGCCGTTCAGCTCACACCCAGCCGCTGACCTGCATCGCCTTGTACACCGCAACAATTGCCAGCACGAAGAACGCCGACGCAGCCACACGACGAATCAACGTCAGTGGCAGTTTTTCGGCCGCAAAGTTGCCGGCCAGCACTACCGGTACGTTCGCGATCAGCATCCCCAGCGTGGTGCCCAGAATCACCAGCCACAGATACGAATACTGTGCGGCCAGCATGACTGTGGCGATCTGAGTCTTGTCGCCGATTTCGGCAATGAAGAATGCAATGAGGGTGGTCAGGAACGGCCCGAACTTACGCCCGGTACCGGCTTCGTCGTCGTCCATCTTGTCTGGGATCAGTGTCCACAACGCGGTGGCGGTAAAGCTTGCGGCGAGAATCCAGTGCAGTGTGGCGTCGGAGAGAAAGCTGCTGAACCAGGCGCCAACGGCACCGGCCGCAGCGTGGTTCGCCAGGGTCGCGGCAACAATGCCGGCAATGATCGGCCAAGGTTTGCGAAAGCGAGCAGCGAGGATGAGCGCGAGCAGTTGGGTCTTGTCACCGATTTCGGCAAGCGCGACGACCGCAGTGGGGACCAACAGGGATTCCAGCATCAGGGTTTTCCTAAGGGGCGGGTCGACACGGCTATGACACGTACAGCCTCCCCGCCCCGGGTAAGGTGTTCGTGTCATAGGTCTTGTCAAACCACCGATCCGTCTGGGCGGATCTGGGGTCGCACGCACCATGGTCTTGAGACCAAGTATGTTGATGCGCGCCGGACGAGCTGGCGCTCGTGGGAGACTACTCCCCTAGGACGGAGCGGATTCTGCCTACGCCGCCCGCATTGGGCAAGCGCTAATTTTCATCCACGTTTGGCACGGTAAATCCGAAACCCTTGCCCCTCGGCCATGATTGCGCATGGGCCAAGATGCTCCTCGATGATCGGCTGGTAACGCAGGAAACTATTCGCAACCAAGCGCAGTTCGCCGCCTTTTTTCAGATGTTCACGTGCTTTTCGAAGCAGGTTCTCTGATGCGGCGTAATCGGTCTGAACCCCGGTATGGAACGGCGGATTAGTCAAAATGACGTCCAGATGTTTGGGCGCGGCGTCGATGCCATCGCCGGTTAGCACTTCAGCGTCCAAACCATTGGCGGCAAGCGTCAGACGGCTGGAGGCAGTGGCGAATGCATCGACGTCCAGCAGCGTGACTTGGCTGTCGGGGTAGCGACATTTTACCGCAGCCCCCAGCACGCCAGCGCCGCAGCCGAAATCGAGCACATGCCCGGAGGGCAGGCGGTCCAGATTTTCCAACAGCAGTGCAGAACCCCTATCAAGCCGGCCGTGACTAAACACACCCGGCAGGCTGATGACGTTTAGCGAAGCGTCGCCCATCGGGATTTCGAAGTGCTTGGCCAGGCTTTCGAGTGCGATTGCTTGTGGTGGCGTCTCGACGGTCACCTGCCAAAGCTGGCAATGGCGTGCGCTGTCAAGTTTTCGGGCCCGACCGAAGGGGCTCAGTTGGCGCGCGGCGGCTTCTATGCCAGCGCGTTTTTCGCCCACCAGAAACAATTCGCGTCCGGCCAGTCGGGAGGCGAGGGCGTTGAGCAGATAGTCGGTGAGGTCTTTGGCTTTGGGCAGAAACAATACGGCCGCATCGAAGGGCTCATCAGGCGCATGGACGCCAAAATGGCTGCGGCCAGTAAAGCGCGCCTCAAGTGCCGAAAAGTCGCCAGCATGCCAGCTCCAGCCGCGCGCGTTGGGCAGCTTGCCCAGCAGATCGTCGGCGGGCAGACCGGTCAGCAGCAATGAACCCTGAAACAACTCGGCCTGACGGAGTAACACTTCACTGCGCGGGTCCATCTTCGGCTCCTGAAAAAGGGCAAAGTCTAACAGGGACGCAAAAAATGGTGGGAGTCCGAGCCAATGCGTTGGCGAGATTTTCGGTCTGAGACTCTTCGCCAACACGTTGGCTCCTACAGGGCGCCCAATGCGTTCAGCCCACAACTCGCATGGGCGCCCCTGCGTAAAACGCCTGCGCATTCTCATTC
Source organism: Pseudomonas sp. (assembly GCF_036404235.1). Classification (GTDB taxonomy): domain Bacteria; phylum Pseudomonadota; class Gammaproteobacteria; order Pseudomonadales; family Pseudomonadaceae; genus Aquipseudomonas. Next base: position 53,457 of record NZ_DASWOT010000091.1, on the reverse strand, counting down.
ACCTGGGTGACGATCCGCTGCCGTGCTTCCTGGCTACCCCAGGCGCTGTGCGGGGTGATGATCAGGCGCGGAATGTCGCCGGACAGCAGCGGATTGCCGTTAACGGGAGGTTCGACGGTCAATACATCGGTTGCCGCGCCCCCCAGTTGCCCATTGCGCAGTGCATCGGCCAAGGCCTGTTCATTGATCAGCCCACCGCGTGCGGTATTGACGATGAACGCATGGGGCTTGAACAGGCTCAGCTCATGCGCGCCGATCATGTCGCGAGTGTGTTCGTTGAGCGGGCAGTGCAGCGTCAGGGCATCTATTTGCGGCAGCAGTTCATGCAGCGGCACACGGTCCGGACGTGCAGGTCGTCCGGGAATCTGCCCCAGCAGCACGCGCATACCAAACGCTTCAGCCAGTTTCGCCACCGCACCGCCCAGCTCACCATGCCCCAACAGGCCCAGTGTCTTGCCTTCCAGTTCGACGATGGGGAAGTCCAGCAGGCAGAACTGTTTCGATTGCTGCCACAGCCCTTGATGAATCGCCGCCTGATAGTCCAGAACCCGCGTCGCCATCGCCAGCAGCAGCATCAAAGTGTGCTGCGCCACTGACGGCGTGCCATAACCTTGGCAGTTGCTGACAACCACGCCGTGTTTACGGGCAGCTTCGAGGTCGATGTTATTGGTGCCGGTCGCGGTGACCAACACCAGCTTAAGCGTCGGACAGGCCGCAAACGCTGCAGCATCAATCATTATTTTGTTGGTGATGGCCACTTGCGCGCCTTGCAAGCGCTCGATGACTTGGTCGGGGGTCGTACTGGCATGCAACTCCAGATCGCCAAAGGTTTCACGCCACGGACTTAGGTCCAGATCACCCAGATCCAGAGAAGTATGGTCGAGGAAAACGGCTTTGCTGTTGTCGCTCATGTACGGGGCTCCTGTAGCTGAATGCAAGATGACTCGTAGGAAGTTCGACATATTGCTGCAACCAACAACCATTGCGCCACCGGCCTGCGTTGGATGTGTCGAGAAAATGTCACCGAGCCTCCCGGGCTTTTGCTGCGAAAGCCTGAGGCGTAAGGTAGCGGGCTTTGATCGAGCCTGCTGCTCTGAACTTCCCGGAGACCCCTCATGTACTGGACGGAATTCCTCACCGTTGCCCTGATTCACTTGCTGGCCGTTGCCAGCCCAGGCCCTGATTTCGCGGTCGTGGTTCGCGAAAGCGTGACCCACGGTCGAAAGGCCGGGACGTGGACCGCCATGGGCGTGGGCACGGCGATTTTCCTGCATGTGGGCTATTCGCTGCTGGGCATCGGCCTGATCGTGTCGCAATCAATCGTGCTGTTCAACGCGTTGAAATGGGCCGCCGCTGCGTACCTGCTGTACATCGGCATCAAGGCCCTGAGGGCCAAGCCTGCCAGTGCCTCGGATGCGCCCGTCGACATTGCGGCGGGTGAGCGCACCGCACGTGGGGCCTTCACTGCCGGCTTCGTCACCAACGGCTTGAATCCCAAAGCGACGTTGTTCTTTCTGTCGCTGTTCACGGTGGTGATCAATCCGCACACACCGATGCTGGTCCAGGCCGGTTACGGCGTCTATCTGGCGCTGGCGACAGGTCTGTGGTTCTGTCTGGTGGCGCGCCTGTTCAGCCAGCCACGTGTACGCGCAGGTTTCGCGCGGATGGGCCATTGGTTTGACCGCGTCATGGGCGGCGTACTGGTCGCACTGGGCGTAAAGCTTGCCTTTACCGAGATGCATTGAGCGACGCAAACGCCTGCATTTCAGTGAAGCCAAGACGATCCCTGTTGGCGAGAGGCGTCGCGGGAAGCCTCGCTCCAACCTGCTTCATCAATCAATCCTGATCTTCAAACCACGACCAGTCCGCGGCAGTAAGTGGCGCAATGCCTGCATGCTCGCTCGTCTCCTTAATCATCCCTTTGGCTGATTTGGGTGGCGTGCAGGGGGTCTAGAGTGCATATTTTTCCGCAACGCCTATGCACTTTGAAAAGGGATTCCCATGTTGCAGACTCGCGTGATTGCGCCAGCCGAAGGCGCCTACCAATACCCTCTTTTGATCAAGCGCCTGCTGATGTCCGGCAGTCGCTATGAAAGATCGCGAGAAATCGTCTATCGGGATCAGTCGCGCTACTCCTACCTGATGCTCAACGAGCGTATTTGCCGGCTGGCAAACGTGTTGACTGAAGCCGGAGTGAAAGCCGGTGACACCGTGGCAGTGATGGATTGGGACAGCCATCGCTACTTGGAATGCATGTTTGCCATCCCGATGATTGGCGCCGTGATCCATACGATCAACGTACGCCTTTCGCCTGAGCAGATTCTGTTCACCATGAACCACGCCGACGATACGTTCGTGTTGGTCAACAGTGAATTTCTGCCGCTGTACAAAGCCATCGAGCCGCACCTTGCGACTGTCCAGAAGACCCTACTGATCACCGACAGTGCAGACAAAACCGCCGATCTGCCTAATCTGGTGGGCGAGTACGAGACGCTGCTGGCGGCCGCAAGCGCGCAGTATGAGTTCGAAGATTTCGACGAAAACTCGGTCGCGACGACCTTCTACACCACCGGCACCACGGGCAATCCGAAGGGGGTGTATTTCACCCATCGCCAGCTGGTGCTGCATGCCATGGCGGTGGCCACGATCATGGGCAGCATCGAAGGGCTGTTGTGTCACGACGACGTCTACATGCCGATCACCCCCATGTTCCATGTACATGCCTGGGGCGTTCCGTACGCAGCGACCATGCTTGGCGTGAAGCAGGTGTACCCCGGCCGTTACGACCCGGAACTGTTGATCGAGTTATGGCGCAAGGAAAAGGTCACGTTCTCCCATTGCGTACCGACCATCATGCAAATGGTGCTCAATGCCAAAGCAGCCAAGAACGTCGATTTCACCGGCTGGAACATCATCATCGGCGGCAGCTCGCTCAACCGATCTTTATATGATGCGGCTAAAGCCAAGGGCATTCAGTTGACCGCTGCGTATGGCATGTCCGAAACCGGCCCGCTGATATCGGTCGCGCACATCAATGAGGAGTTGATGGCGGGCAGTGACGACGAGCGCATCACGTACCGAATCAAAGCCGGTACGCCAGGCGTGTTGGTGGACGCAGCGATCGTTGACATGGCGGGCAACTTTCTGCCGTCCGATGGCGAGACCCAGGGGGAGTTGGTGTTGCGTGCGCCCTGGCTGACCGAAGGCTACTTTCGTGAGCCGGAGAAAGGCTCGCAATTGTGGGCAGGCGGCTGGCTGCACACCGGCGACGTGGCGACGTTGGACAGCATGGGCGGGATCGATATTCGCGACCGGATCAAGGACGTGATCAAGACCGGCGGCGAGTGGATTTCATCGCTGGCGCTCGAAGACTTGTGCAGTCGTCATCCCTCCGTACGTGAAGTGGCGGTGGTCGGAATTGCTGACCCGCAGTGGGGTGAACGGCCTTTCGCCCTGCTGGTTGCCCACGATGGGCACGTCATCGATGCCCGGTCGTTGAAGGAGCATCTGAAGCCATTCGTGGAGTTGGGCCACATCAACAAGTGGGCGATCCCAAGCCAAATCGCGCTTGTTACCGAAATTCCCAAGACCAGTGTCGGCAAGCTCGACAAGAAACGCATTCGGCTGGACATCATCGAATGGCAAAGCACCAATAGCACGTTTCTTTCTACCCTCTGATTCACGCTCTGAATTGGCCCTCTGCGTGGTTTTTCGTTGTGCAGCGGGCCAAAGGCCTCTACGGCAGGCATTGCGCTTGCCAAATCCGTAGATTCAGCCATTCTCCCCCTTTGCCACAGACACAGGTCCGCCGAAATCGGCGTGCCAGACGCTTTGACGCTGCAAATCACACTTTAGAGGGATCGCGCAGTGGAGGCTGCTGGCTATAGTCGGCACTAGGTCGAAACCAGAAAAAACGCTTTTCGTTTCGCAGCTTTTCATGGGCTGCCCCGAACAGTGTGGACAACCAGGCATTGCGGATTGATTTTGCCGGGGTCGGTTCTGGAATCACCGACTGCCATAACAATAAAAGCACATGGAGTAGCGTCGATGACATCAGCAAACCAGTTCTGGCGCCGGGCGAAATTGCCCCTTGCCGTCAGCCTCGCTTCTACGCTCGCCGGCCCAGCGTTCGGCGTCAGTTTCAACATCGGTGAGATTGAAGGTAACTTCGATTCATCGCTCTCTATCGGCGCAAGTTGGTCGACCCAGAATGCCAACAAGAACCTCATCGGTTCGAACAACGGCGGGCACGGCCTGTCGCAGACATCGGATGATGGGCACCTGAATTTCAAGAGCGGCGAGACGTTCTCCAAGATCTTCAAGGGTATTCATGATCTGGAGTTGAAATACGGTGACACTGGCGTGTTTGTCCGGGGTAAGTATTGGTATGACTTCGAACTCAAAGACGAAGGCCGCGACTTCAAGGACATCAGCGATTCCAACCGCAAGGAAGGCGCCAAATCGTCTGGTGGGCAAATCCTTGATGCCTTTATCTACCACAACTATGCAATCGGCGATGAGCCGGGTTCGGTGCGTTTCGGTAAGCAAGTGGTCAGTTGGGGTGAAAGTACCTTCATCCAGGGCGGGATCAACAGCATCAACCCGATCGATGTGTCTGCGTTCCGCCGTCCCGGGGCCGAGATCAAGGAAGGTCTGATTCCGGTCAACATGTTCTACCTGTCGCAGAGCATCACCGAAAACCTCTCGGCTGAAGGTTTCTATCAGCTGGAATGGGACCAGACCGTTACCGACAACTGCGGCACGTTTTTCTCACAACCTGATGTGATTTCCGACGGCTGCAATAACAACCTCGCCGTGTTGCGTACGCGCAATAGCTTGAATACTGCGTTGCCTGCGGCATTGCGTGGCCCGGTGCAGAACACTCTTGCTCAACGCGGCGTCAACTTTGGCAGCCCCGATGAGGGTGCCATTGTAAGCCGTGGTCCTGATCGAGATGCACGTGACAGCGGCCAGTTCGGCGTGGCGATGCACTACAACTTCGAGCCACTGGATACTGAGTTCGGCGGCTACTTCATGAACTACCACAGCCGTCTGCCGATCTTCAGCGGGCGCGGCGGCCCGGCCAGTGCCTATAGCCCAGCCGGTCTGGTCGGCGGATTGGTGGGGAATGGTGTACCGGCAAATATTGCCGTGGGTCTGGCACCCACGCTGCTGCCAGTGGTGGTCGCGGGCAACTCCAGCTATTACGTCGAGTACCCGGAGGACATTCGTCTGTTCGGTTTGAGCTTCTCCACCACACTGTCGACAGGTACGGCGTGGAGCGGCGAGGTGAGTTACCGTCCGAACGCACCTGTTCAACTCAACACCACCGATATCCTGTATTCCGGTCTGTCGCCGCTCAACCCTAACGTTTCGCTCCTGCAAGGTGCTCCGAATACCGATCAGGCGGGTTACCGGCGCAAGGAAATCACCCAGGCGCAAACCACCCTCACGCATTTTTTCGATCAGGTGATGGGGGCTGAACGTCTGACGGTTGTGGGTGAAGTGGGCTGGACCCACGTAGGCGGCCTGGAAAGCACGTCTAAATTGCGTTATGGCCGCGACCCAAGCTACGGACCAGGTCCGCTGCCAGGCGGTCAATGCCAGACGCTTAACGCCGGCACGCTGGCTGGCGCTGCGCAGAACAACCTGACCCGTTACTGCGAAAACGACGGTTTCACCACCACCGACTCCTGGGGTTATCGCGCCCGTGCCATCTGGGACTACAACAGCGTCTTCGCCGGTATCAACCTGAAGCCGAGCATTGCCTGGTCACATGACGTCTCCGGTTACTCGCCGGGTCCTGGCGGGAACTTTGAGGAAGGTCGCAAAGCGATCAGCCTGGGTCTGGATGCCGAGTACCAGAACACCTACACGGCCAATCTTTCCTATACCAATTTCTTCGACGGCAAGTACACCACGGTGGATGACCGCGATTTCGTAGCGCTCAGCTTCGGTATGAATTTCTAAGGACGACGATGAACATGAAAATAACAAAGGGTCTTTGGCAGGTCGGCCTACTGGGGCTGTCATTGCTGGCAACCGGTGTGATGGCTGCGGTGTCGGATTCCGAAGCGGCAAAGCTGGGCGCCAGTCTGACGCCGATGGGCGCCGAAAAAGCTGCGAACGCCGACAACACCATTCCGGCGTGGACGCCATTGCCGACCAATGCCGGCGCCGTCGACGAGCGTGGCTTTCTGGCCAATCCATATGCCAATGAAAAACCGCTGTTCGTCATCACCGCGCAGAACGTCGATCAATACAAAAACAAGCTGGCGCCGGGCCAATACGCGATGTTCAAGCGTTACCCCGACACCTTCAAAATGCCGGTTTACCCATCCCATCGCGGCGCAACCGTGCCCGCTGAGGTGTTCGCCGCCATCAAGAAAAACGCCACCAACACCAAGCTGGTATCTGGCGGCAACGGCCTGGAAAATTTCGAAACCGCCGTGCCGTTCCCGATCCCGCAAAGCGGTCTGGAAGTCATCTGGAACCACATCACCCGTTATCGCGGCGGCAGCGTGACCCGTCTGGTGACCCAGGCGACGCCGCAAACCAATGGCTCGTTCAGCCTGGTGTATTTCCGTGACCAGTTTGTCTTTCGCGACAAGATGAAGGATTACGATCCGAAAAATCCGGGCAACATCTTGTTCTACTTCAAGCAGGAAGTGACCGCCCCGGCGCGTCTGGCCGGTGGTGTGCTGCTGGTCCACGAAACCCTCGATCAAGTGAAAGAGCCGCGTTCGGCGTGGGTCTACAACGCCGGTCAACGTCGGGTGCGTCGTGCGCCGCAGGTGTCTTATGACGGTCCGGGCACTGCGGCTGATGGCCTGCGTACCTCCGACAACCTCGACATGTATAACGGCGCGCCGGATCGTTACGACTGGAAACTGATCGGTAAGCAAGAGCTGTACATCGCGGCTGACAGCTACAAACTCGATGATCCAAAACTGAAGTACGCCGACATCATCAAGGCCGGCCACATCAATCAGGACCTGACGCGCTATGAGTTACGTCGCGTGTGGCACGTGACCGCGACACTGAAGGAGGGTCAGCGCCATATCTACGCCAAGCGTGACTTCTTCATCGACGAGGACACCTGGCAGGCTGCGGTGATCGACCACTACGACGGGCGCGGTCAACTGTGGCGCGTGGCCGAAGCGCACGCTGAAAACTACTACGACAAGCAGGTGCCGTGGTACGCCCTCGAAGCGCTGTATGACCTGCAATCGGGTCGTTATCTGGCACTGGGCATGAAGAACGAAGAAAAAAGAGCCTATGACTTCGGCTTCACGGCCTCCATCAGTGACTTCCAACCCAACGCCCTGCGTCAGGAAGGCGTGCGTTGATGGCGTAATCGAATGGGCGAAGCATTCTGACGACCTGTAGGAGTAGGGCTTGTCCCGCGACCGGCGGGGAACCCGTCGTAAACCTGCAAATCCGGTGTGACAGGCAGGCCGCGCACACCGGGTTTACTGCCGCTGCGCGCCAGGTCGCGGGACAAGCCGCGCCCAGTGCGTTCTCGCCTTTTTGTATGGCCACGCTTTTCAGCAAAAAACACCTGCTGAACGCTTGACCGGGAACAGGGAATCTACGGGGTGGGGCTATAGCCAACCATTCGCCGTATTGATAGGAGATACTTTCTTACAGTCTTTTGCACGGCGACCTTCAAAAGCTTCGCCATAGCCGCTAGTCTCGGCACATCTTAATGCCGAATAACAAGCACTTTAACAAGAGCCGGCTATGACTGATCTGTCGCGTTTGCAAGGATTCGCAAATCACGCAGTCACTGCGTTGGAAGGGCGATTCTTCCGTCCTCCATTACCCGAAAACCACGTACCGCGCCCGCGCCTGTGCGATCGTTTGAGTGCCGGTTTGTCGGGCCGACTGCTTTTAGTCAGCGCCCCCGCAGGCTTCGGTAAAAGCTCGCTTGCGGTCGAATTTTGTCAGAGCTTGCCCGAGCCGTGGCAAAACCTCTGGCTGGGGTTGAACTATCGTGACGGCGATCCGGGCCGGTTCCTTGAGCGCCTGCTTTCTGGCCTGCAACAATTCTTCCCACAACTGGGTGGTCAGGCACTGAGCCTGCTGAAAATGCGCCAGCGACATCAGCCATTCGCCTTCGAAGAATGGATCGATGGCTTGCTGGATGAATTGGCAATGCACCTGCTATTGAGCAAACCGCTGCTGTTGGTGCTCGATGACTATCACCTGGCGCAAGGTCCTGTTCTGGACCGCTGCCTACAGTTTTTTCTTAATCACTTGCCCGCCGGGATGATCGTGCTGGTGACCAGCCGGCAGCGTCCGGATTGGCATCTGGCGCGTTTGCATCTGTCGCGCCAACTTCAAGAGTTGACTGAACAAGACCTGCGCCTTACCGAGGCCGAATCCCTGGCGGTACTTGATCAACACAGCAGTTCATTGAGCGCGGACGCGTTACAGAACCTGATTCAGCGCAGTGAAGGCTGGGTCGCCGGGCTTAGATTCTGGCTGCTGGCGGCCAGCGAGGTGGGTAATGACAACGGCCTGCCGCAAGACCTGAACGGCGGCGAAGGCTTGATTCGCGACTATTTGTTGGAGGAGGTCATCGACTGCTTGCCCGCTGAGGTCCAGGCTTTCCTCTACGACACCGCGTGCCTGGAGCGCTTTTGCACTGAACTGTGCAACGCTGCCCGCGACAGTCATGACAGCGAAGAAATGCTGAGTTATCTGCAATCGCACCACGTCTTTCTGGTGCCGTTGGACGAGCACGGGCGCTGGTTCCGTTATCACCACTTGTTTTCCGATTCGCTGCGCGCCCGCGCTGGCGCCAACATCGGGCCGCAACAGAGACGTTTGCACCTCAATGCCTGCCGTTGGTTCCGTGACCAGGGCTTGCTGGACGAAGCGATTGAGCAGGCGTTGCGAGCGGGCCATTTGGATGTGGCCGCCAACCTGGTGCAGAACCTGTCCGAAGTGCAACTGCTGGCCGAACAGAACGTCGGCATGCTGCTGCGCTGGAAGATGGACTTGCCCGACAGCTTGTTGATCAGCACCCCGCGGCTGATCGTGCTTTACGCCTGGGCATTGGCGCTGGCCTGTCAGTTGGATGCCGCTGAAGAGCTGGGTGATCACCTCAGTCGATTCCTGCCGGCGCCGTCGGCCACCGCGCAAAAGTCCATGCTCGCTCAATGGCTGGCGCTCAGTGGGATCATTGCCCGAGGGCGCGGCGACAGCGAAAAGGCCCAGCGCTATTGCAGTGAAGCGCTGGTCAGCCTGCCGCACAAACGTTACGGCCAGCGACTGTTGTGTCTTTCGACGCTGGCCAATCTGTCGATTGCCGAGGGTGACCTATGGCGCGCCAGAGCGTTGAATCGCGATGCGCTGGAGCTGGCACAGCGGGTCGCCAACCCGTTGTTCGAAGCGCTTGCCCATTACGACCGCGCCCGAGTCTTGCAAGCGCGCGGCGAGATTCTTCGTGCGCTGGAGGAAGTCCGTCAAGGGCTGCAGCGGCTTAAAGGGCTGTCGAGACAGCGTCTGTATGCGGTGCGAGCGCGCCTGACCATGTACGAAGGGCATTTGCTGACCTTGTGCATGCAGGCCGAAACCGGTCGAGTGCGATTGACCGCTGGCCTTGCCGAGGCCCGGGCCTGTCGCGACATCAGTGTGTTGATCGGCTATTGCGTGATTGCCGGGCTGGAAGGCCGGGAAGGACGGTTTGCCGAAGCCTTCTGCGAACTCGCCGAAGCTGAGCGGCTGATGCACATCTGGGATATACCGCCGATTTACTACCTGGCAATGATCACTCTGGTGAAATGCGAACTGTGGTTGGCACAGGGACGTATCGACCTGGCCGACGCCTGGTTGATGCGCCTCGGGCAAACCTACAGTGGCGCCAATCCCGCCGCCGCGCCGGAATGCCATCCGCATTTGCCTCAACATATCGAATTGCTTCAGGCCATTTTGGAAAATACCCGAGGTCATAAAATCGAAGCCGCAGAGCGTTTGCAACGTCTTGCGGAGTACGCGCAGAAGACCGGCGCCAACCTGCTCGGCCTGACGGCGCTGAATCAGCAAATCCTGTTCCTGCTCGGTAGCCAGAACGAAGCCAAGGCCAGGGCGTTGCTCAATCTCGCGTTGCAAGCTGCAACTGGCGGCGCATTGTTACCGTTCCAGGCCTTGATCAAGCAACACCCGAACTGGCTGCGCGAGCAACTGCTGGCGCGCAAACCCTGCCTGCTCGTTCAGTTTTTGCTGGCTACTCTACCGACCTCTACCTGCACCCGAGAGGGATCGGAAACTGTCCACTGCACCGACCATCTGAGCGCCCGCGAAATGGGCGTCCTGCAACTCATCGCTCAAGGCTGTTCCAATCAGGAGATCAGCGAAAGGCTGTTCATCTCACTGCACACCGTCAAAACCCATGCGAGTCATATCAACAGCAAGCTTGGGGTTGAACGCCGAACGCAGGCGGTGGCACGGGCGCAGGAGTTGGGATTGTTGGGGGGGATGGGTATTTAAATACCGATTAGCGGGGTATTTTATTATTTTTAGGCATTAAATTGCCTTTTTTGTGGTGTGGGGCTAGGATTTAGGCATTAAATTGCCGAGTGGCCGTGATGTATAGCTTAACGCTTCAGCTCTATTTACAGGGCGACTGGCATGATGCGATACGCCTGGATTTCGAAAATCCGGAAGCAGGATTACTGAGCCCATGCAGTTTCGCCTATGACCAGCACTACCTCGTCGATCACTTGAACGCTCTGGAGCGTCCCACTGCTCAATCGGTTAGCGCAACGCTGCCGTTAGGGTGGGATTTATGGCGGACCCCGCAAGCGCCGGCGTTTCTCCATGACATTCTTCCCGCAGGTGCCGCTCGCAGGTTCCTGCTGGCTCGGCTGTCCATACCCGCAGGCGAAACCACTCAAGCCGATTTGCTGCTGTTAGGCCGATGTACGCCTGCGCCAGTGGGTCATCTTCGAATAAAGCAATCAGTGGAAGCCATGCTGAAGGGCGCAAGCATGGGTTTTAGTCGTCAGGAAGTTATAACCCGTGATAGCCGCTTTCTTGAGTATGCCTATGAGCAAGGTGCTGCGGTGGGCGGCGCGACGGGCGCAGGCGGCGAGGCTCCCAAGCTTTTATTGGCTGAAGATTCGCAAGGGCTGCTTCATCCCGACGCAACGCTCCCGGATGATCAAGTGCATCAGCACTGGTTCGTAAAATTCTCTCGAAACAAAGCCAATGAGAATGATCGTACGGTGCTGCGCAGCGAGTTTTGCTACTACCAAGCCCTAAATCGGTTAGGTATCAACACCATCACTGCCGATGGCATGAGCCTTGAAGAGGCCCGTAAGCCTAGTCTCTGGATGAAGCGTTTTGATCGGCGCATCGATGCGCAAGGCGTAAGTCGGCTGGCGGTCGAGTCGGTTTATTCGCTGGCGGGCATAACCCGCCCGGGCAGTTACATGACTCACGTAGGCGCTGTCCAGGCGTTGGCCAGCGCATGGAGTGCCAATGATCAGCAATCTGAAGTTCCGGCGCTGGTCAGCGAATACATTCGCAGGGATCTGCTCAATCAAATTCTGGGTAACAGCGATAACCACGGTCGTAACACCGCCATTCTGCGTGATGAACAGCGACTTGATCTGGCGCCAATCTATGATCTGGCGCCAATGGTCATGGACGAAGAAGGCGTTACACGCACCACCAAATGGCCCGAGCAGATTGAACGTGCCGGCGAGGTTGACTGGGTAGCCGCGTGTGAGGCGTTGAAACAATGGGCAAATCCAGAGACGTTATTGGCGGGATTGAAGGCCGATGCACAACGATTTCTGGCGTTGCCCGATTTGCTCAGTGATATCGGCCTACCTCAAGCGACGTTCAAGCATCCGCGTATCGCGCTCAATCGACTGGACGCGACTCTGAAACGCTGGGGGCTGCTATGACCGACGAAATTCGTCAGCGCGGCATCATTCTCGACGAGCTGAAAGAACAACTGCTGGCAGGCACGATCAGCATCGGCGCAGCCGTCAAACGTCTGCGTACCGAAATCACCGGATTGCGTCAGGAACAATTCGCTGGCATGTGCAAAATCTCCCTGCGCACGCTTCGCCAGATCGAACAAGATGACGGCAACCCGACAATTCAGACTCTGAATCAGGTGTTCAAGCCGTTCGGGATGCGGGTGGGGATAGTGTCTTTACGGCGAAACTGATACATGCAGAGAAATTTCGCACAACTTTGAAGCGCTTCGGCTACGCTCGGCCTCACCAAAGTGCATTTCTCTCAAGGCCTATTCACAGGGAACGCTCTTTACAGCTTGACCAATGGAGATGGCATGCTTTTTCCATGGAAGGGTTTATACGCAAGCTCGGTCATGGCCGTTAAGACTTGTCTACATTCAGCGCATCAGCGCCAGGTGATGAAGCCTGATCGACCGGATTACCGGTGGGTCGGGCTTTTTTATTGGAGTCGGGAAAATGCGACGCACGGTTGAGGTGGGGTTTCTGTTCTCCACCGACGGGACATACAAGCGCATGGGACAGCACGGTCTGGCGGGTGCCCGGCACGCGCTGGCCGAGATCAATCGGCATCGAGACTACGATTTTGAACTCAAGGCCACGCACATCAATCCGCAGGGTTATTTGCATCGCTACAACGAAGGCGCGGTGGCGCTGATGGAAAGTGGCGTCCGCCATCTGTTCGGCACCACGACTTCGGCCAGCCGCAAGGAAATCATTCCGGATCTGGAGCAGAACGCCAGCCTGCTGTGGTACGCCTGCCCTTATGAAGGCTTCGAGAGCAGTGAAAACGTGTTGTATCTCGGTGGTTGTCCGAATCAGACGCTGATTCCGCTGCTGCGTTATGCGCTGAGCACCTTCGGCAAGCGTGCGATGCTGGTGGGCTCGAACTATATCTGGGGCTGGGAAAGCAACCGCATCGCCCGCGAAGTGTTGCAGGCCGCCCACGGCGACGTGATAGGCGAAAAATACGTACACCTGGGGTCGACCAACTTCAGCGATCTGATTCATTTTCTGCTGACCGAGCAACCGTCGTTCATCCTCAACAATCTGGTGGGTGAGTCGACGTATGCGTTTTTGCATCAGTTGGACGCGGCGTGCGTCGAGTACGGCATGACGCTGCCGGTCCTCAGTTGCAACCTGACCGAGGCCGAGCTGATCGAGGTCGGCGAGATGCAGAATCTACGGCTGTTGTCGTGCGGGCCGTTCTTTGAAAGCGTCGACAGCACGTTTAGCGAGCGCCAGTTTTATGAGCATGGCCAGCGCCCGTGCTCGCATTACTACACCGGCACCTATGTCGCGCTGCACCTGTTTGCCCAAGCGTTGCATCATGTTGGCAATGATGAGCCGGAGCAGATCTGCAATTACCTGTACGCCCATTCCCAGGACAGCGTATTGGGGCGTTTGAAAATTTCCGGACGCAACAATCACAGCAGCCTGCCTTGCCATATCGCCGAATTGAGTGAAGGGCGTTTTGTGGTGTTGCACAGTGAAACCCACGCGTTGCCTGCCGATCCTTACCTGACGTCCACCGATCTGCGCGAATTTCATCGCCTGCGCGCCCTGGCGCCAGTGCCTCACCTGAGGATCGTGAAAAAATGAGCCTGCTCAAACGTCCCGACTTCGAAAACGGCCGCTTGCTGTTGGTGGACTGCGAACCTCGCACGCTGGCTCATCTTGAAAAAAGCCTGCACCGCTTGGGGATTACCGCGCAGGCGTTGGTCGAAGACGCCTGCGATTCGCTGGACGGCGTGTTTGCCGCCATCGTCGAGCTTGAGCATTTTGCCAGCCCCAAGTTGCTGCAACGGCTTGACCAATCGGGTGTGCCCATCGTTGCCCTGACGCCCCACGAAACCCTGTCGCAGATTCAACGCGCGATTGCACTGGGCGCCACGGCATTGCTCAATAAACCCATCACCCAAAGTTCGGTCTACACCACGCTGATGATGGCGATCGGTTTGCACGAGCGGCTCGATGCCGATACCCGCACGATCAATATGTTGCAGCAACGGCTGAACGCGCGTCCGCAACTGGCGCAGGCGTTGGCGCGATTGATGGTCGAGCAACGGCTCAATGAGCGAGATGCGTACGAGCGTCTGCGCGCCTTGTCGATGCAGTTGAACCGCAGCATCGACGAGGTGTGCGCTGACCTTGCCGCCGATCACCCACAGCAAAGCGGAATGTGGACATGAGCGTGATGCGCGCTCTGATTCGCCGTCCTGCTGTTGCGTTGTCGTTGTTGTATATCGCGCTGGTGGTGGTGTTTGCGATCTTCGCGCCCTGGATGAGTCCTTACGATCCGTCCGAACAATTCGTCGAGGGCCTGTCCATGGAGGGCGCACCGCTGGCGCCCGATTCGCCGTATTGGTTGGGCACTGACCTACTGGGGCGCGATCTGTTTTCGCGCTTGGTGTATGGCGCGCGGACCTCGCTGCTTATCGGCCTGGTGGCCAACGGCATGGCGGTGTTGATCGGCACCTTGGTGGGGCTGACGGCAGGATTTATGCGCGGCTGGACGGGCAGTATTTTGATGCGCTTCACCGACCTGATGATGGCGTTCCCGGCGTTGTTGCTGGCGATTGCCTTGTCGGCGATCTTCCAGCCCAGCGTGTGGATCGTGGCGTTGGTGATTGCCATGGTCAATTGGGTACAGATTGCCCGCGTGATCTATTCGGAAACCATCGCTTTGGGCGCACGAGATTTCGTTGCTGTCGAACGCACACTGGGCGCCAGCTCACTGCGCATTCTGTTCTCGCACCTGTTACCGCATTTGCTGCCGACCATTCTGGTGTGGGCGACGCTGGGGATTTCCACCACGGTGCTGCTTGAAGCCACGCTGTCGTACCTTGGGGTCGGCGTACAGCCGCCCACGCCGAGTTGGGGCAACATCATTTTCGAGAGCCAGACCTACTTCACCTCGGCGCCGTGGCTGGTGTTCTTCCCCGGCATTGCCATCGTCCTGCTGTCGCTGGCGTTCAACCTGGTGGGCGATGCCCTGCGCGATGAACTCGACCCTACCTTGCAAGGGAGAAGCTGAATGTTCGCCTTCATCAGCCGGCGCATCGGTTATTCCTTGTTGATCCTGCTAGGTGTGACGTTCATCACCTACCTGCTGCTGTTCATGCTGCCGGCAGATCCTGCGCGGCAAATTGCCGGACGCAGCGCGACCCCGGAAGTGGTCGCGGGCATTCGTGCGCAGCTAGGGCTGGACCTGCCGTTTTATCACCAATACGCCAACTACCTGGGCAACTTGCTGCAGGGCGATCTGGGGCGCTCGTACATCCAGCGCACCAATGTCACCGAACTGATCGGCTCGCGCCTGCGGCCTTCGCTTGAGTTGATGGCGGCGGGGATTGGCTTTGAGTTGTTGATCGGCATCACCCTGGGCGTGATAGCCGCGCTGCGTCGCGACAGCTTCGCCGACAAGCTGCTGATGGCGCTTTCATTCGTCGGTGTGTCGGCGCCGCAATTTATCGCCGCGATGTTGTTTCTTTACTTCTTCGCCGTGCAATTGGGTTGGTTCCCATTGGGCGGCTACGGCGGTGTCGAGCACTTGATGTTGCCGGCGCTGACGTTGGGGATTCTCGGCAGCGGTTGGTACTCGCGGATGGTGCGCTCGTCGATGATCGAGGTGCTGCATCAGGACTTCATCCGTACAGCGCGGGCCAAGGGTTTGAGTCGAGCCCGCGTAGTACTGCGTCAC
Source organism: Pseudomonas sp. (assembly GCF_036404235.1). Taxonomy (GTDB): domain Bacteria; phylum Pseudomonadota; class Gammaproteobacteria; order Pseudomonadales; family Pseudomonadaceae; genus Aquipseudomonas. Next base: position 37,758 of record NZ_DASWOT010000091.1, on the reverse strand, counting down.
GTGTTGCCCAACGCGATTATTCCGGTGATCCCGATGATTGGCATCGACATCGGCATCTTCATGGGCGGGCTGGTGGTGGTCGAGTCGGTATTCGGTTGGCCCGGCATCGGGCAACTCGCCTGGCAGGCGATTCAACAAGTGGACATTCCGGTGATCGTGGGCGTGACCACTGTTTCGGCGGTGGCAATCGTGCTTGGCAATCTGGTGGCCGACCTGATCATTCCCTGGGTCGATCCGCGTATCGATGTAAAAAAACACTAAAACCTGAGCAAGACCATTTATCGAAGGGGAGCTGGAGCATGAAGCGCAAAGTACTGTCCCTGGCCATTGCGGCCACCTTATTCAGTGGATTCGGCCTCAGCGGTTTCGCGCTGGCCGACGACATTGATGCCAACGCCAGGAACGGCGGTTCGGCGGTTGTCACTTACCAGAACGACGTTGCCACCCTGGACCCTGCCATCGGTTACGACTGGCAGAACTGGTCGATGATCAAAAGCCTGTTCGACGGCCTGATGGACTACAAGCCCGGCACCACCGAGCTGGTCAAGGATCTGGCTGAGAACTACACGATCTCGGACGATGGCACCGTTTATACCTTCACCCTGAAAAAGGGCGTGAAGTTTCAGAACGGCCGCGAGCTCAAGGCCAGTGACGTGAAGTACTCCTTCGAGCGCACGGTCAACCCGAAAACCCAGAGCCCGGGCGCTGGTTTCTTCAGTGCCATCGTCGGTTATGAAGACATGGCGGCGAGCAAGGCCGAGCATCTGAGTGGCGTCGAAGTGGTTGATGATTACACCGTCAAAATCACCCTCAAGCAGCCTAACGCGACCTTCCTGCACGTGATGGCAATCAACTTCGCCTCGATTGTGCCCAAAGAGGAAGTCGACAAATGGGGCGCTGACTTTGGCAAGCACCCGGTCGGCTCCGGCGCCTATAGCCTGGCGCAGTGGAAGCTCGGTCAGCAGATTGTGTTCAAGAAGAACCCGAACTATTACAAGGCCGGACTGCCACACCTGGACACCATCACTTTTGAAGTTGGGCAGGACCCGATGGTTGCCCTGTTGCGCTTGCAAAAGGGCGAAGTGGATATCGCCGGTGACGGCGTACCTCCGGCCAAATTTCTCGAATTCAAGAACGACCCAAAATACAAAAACCTGATGATCACCGGCGATCAACTGCACACCGGTTACGTCACGCTGAAAACCACTTTGCCGCCGTTCGACAACCTCAAGGTACGTCAGGCGGTGAACATGGCGATCAACAAGGATCGCATCGTGCGCATCATCAACGGCCGAGCGGTGCCGGCCAACCAGCCGCTGCCACCGGCGATGCCGGGTTACGACAAGTCCTATAAGGGGTATGCGTACGACGTCGAAGCGGCGAAAAAGCTGTTGGCTGAAGCCGGTCATCCGAACGGTTTCGACACCGAGCTGTACGTGATGAACACCGATCCGCAGCCGCGTATTGCGCAGTCGATCCAGCAGGATCTGGCGAAAGTCGGGATCAAGGTGCAGATCAAATCCCTGGCGCAAGCCAACGTGATCGCCGCCGGCAGCGCGAAGGATCAGGCGCCGATGGTCTGGTCCGGCGGCATGGCGTGGATCGCCGACTTCCCGGACCCCTCGAACTTCTACGGCCCGATTCTCGGTTGTGATGGCGCTGTCGACGGCGGTTGGAACTGGTCGTTGTATTGCAACAAGACGCTGGACGCCGCAGCGGCCAAAGCCGACAGCATGGCCAAACCGGAACAGCAGGCCGAGCGTACCGAGATGTGGAGGAAGATCTTCACCGACGTCATGGCTGACGCGCCGTGGGTGCCAATCTTCAACGAACAACGCTTTACCGTACGCTCCTCGCGCATGGGCGGCGCCGACATCCTGTACGTCGATCCGGTCCATGTGCCAGTGAACTACGACTATATCTGGATCAAGTAGCGGCATCTTGTAGGAGCCCCCGAAGGCTGCGATGCGATCTGTCTGACATACCGCAATCGCAGCCTTCGTAAACTCGTCAGCGCCTACAGGGGGCCGGTGTCATAGCCTGAATATTCAAACGATCAAAACGCAAAAAAAATTCGGAGAACTGCTCCATGTGCCAGAACTGCCTGGTCAAAACCATTCACAGTATCCACAGCCATTTCGGCTGGGATAACCGCTTCAAACCGGCTGGAACAGTGGCGCCGGGTTCGATGCTGGAATTCAAATGCCTGGATTCCTCTAACGGCTACTTCACGCCGAATTCGACCGTGAACGATGTGGCGAACATGTCGTTCGACAAGATCAACCCGGTCACCGGGCCTATCTTTGTCGAAGGCGCTGAGCCAGGCGACATTCTGAAAATCACCCTCGACAGCTTCAAGCCCAGCGGCTTTGGCTGGACTGCGAACATCCCCGGTTTCGGGCTGCTGGCCGATCAGTTCAAAGACCCGGCCCTGGCGCTGTGGCACTACGACAAAGACACCCTCGCACCCGCCGCTTTCAGCGATTTCGCCAAGGTCCCGCTCAAACCATTCGCCGGCACCATCGGCCTGGCTCCGGCTGAATCGGGCCTGCATTCGGTGGTTCCGCCACGTCGCGTGGGTGGCAATCTCGACATTCGCGACCTGTCTGCGGGCACCACGTTGTACCTGCCGGTTGAAGTCACTGGCGCGCTGCTTTCCATTGGCGATACCCACGCTGCGCAAGGCGATGGTGAGGTGTGCGGCACGGCCATCGAGAGCCAGATGGATGTGGTGGTCAAACTCGACCTGATCAAATCCACCCCCTTGGCCAGCCCGCGCTTCAGCACGCCGGGCCCGGTCACGCGGCACCTTGACGGCGCCGGTTACGAAGCCTTCACCGGCATCGGTCCAGACCTGATCGACGCTGCACGCCAAGCCGTCAGCAACACCGTTGATTGGTTGTGCCGTGAGCACCACATGCCAGCCGAGCAGGCGTACATGCTGTGCTCGGTGTGCGGCGATTTGCGCATCAGCGAAGTGGTCGACTTGCCGAACTGGGTGGTGTCGTTCTACTTCCCGAAAATCGTGTTTGCGTGAGGCGTGTTAATGAATGATCAGCTTCCCCCAGCGGTGCTGTCGGTCGAGCGCCTGAGCATCGATATCGGCCATGGCGCCAGCCCCAGGCGCGTTGTTGATGAGCTGAGCTTTACCCTGCGCGCTGGCCAGACGCTGTGCATTGCCGGGGAGTCCGGCAGCGGCAAATCGCTGTCGTCGCTGGCGATCATGGGCTTGCTCCCGAAGGCGGCCAAGGTGTCCAGCGGAGCGATTATTTTCGAAAGTAGCGACCTGATCACGCTGCCCGAGCGCGACCTGCAACTGCTGCGCGGCAAGCAGATCGGCATGATCTTTCAGGAGCCGATGACCTCGCTCAATCCGCTGATGACGGTCGGTCAACAGATGGACGAAACCTTGCGTCGGCACGAGCCGCTGGATCGCAAGGCGTCGCGCCGTCGGACCAGGGAGATGCTCGATTCGGTGCGCATGCCGCAGGTGGACAAACGCCTCACGCAATACCCGCATGAGCTGTCGGGCGGCATGCGCCAGCGCGTGATGATTGCCATGGCCATGCTCTGTCGCCCGAAAGTGTTGATCGCCGACGAGCCGACCACCGCGCTGGACGTGACGATTCAGGCGCAGATTCTTGAGCTGATGCGCGAGCTGCAGCAGGTCTATGGCACCAGCCTGTTGCTGATTACCCACGACATGGGCGTGGTCGCTGAAATGGCCGACCAAGTGGTGGTGATGAACCACGGTCGCACCGAAGAACAGGCGTCGGTGCGTCAGTTATTCACCCAGCCGCAAGCCGCTTACACACGAAAACTGTTGGATGCAGTTCCTGTCTTGGGGACCGCGGGCAAAGCCGAGGACCTGCGCGAGCAGCCGGTGGTGCTGGCCGTGAAAGACCTCAGCGTGCGCTTTGCGCTACGCATGGGCTGGTTCGAAGAAGTCAAACAGGTGCGTGCGGTGGAGAAGGTTAGCTTCGAACTGCACGACGGCGAAACGCTCGGCCTGGTGGGGGAGAGCGGTTGCGGCAAGTCCAGTACCGGTAAGGCGCTGATGAACATGATTGCCTATGAGGGCAGCGTGAAACTGTCCGGCAAAGAACTCAACGGGCTGCAGGGCGCTGATTTACAAGCGGTGCGGCGCGACATTCAAATGGTGTTTCAGGACCCGTACGCTGCGCTCAATCCGCGCAAGACAATCTTCGAACTGGTCGGCGAGCCACTGCTGATCCACGACAAAATGCCCGATGCGCTACGCAAGGCTCGGGTCGCCGAATTGCTGCATCAAGTGGGCATGCCCGCCGATGCCTTGCAGCGTTATCCGCATCAGTTTTCTGGAGGGCAACGGCAACGCATCTGCATCGCTCGCGCCCTGGCGCTGAACCCGAAAGTGATCATCGCCGATGAATCGGTCTCGGCACTCGACGTATCGGTACAGGCCCAGGTGCTGGATTTACTGGAGTCACTGCAGAAGCGGCATCGACTCAGTTACCTGTTCATCTCCCACGACATGGCGGTGGTCGAGCGCATTTGCCATCGCGTCGCAGTGATGTATGGCGGCCAGATCGTCGAAATAGGCCCGCGCGATCAAGTACTGCACAATCCACAGCACCCGTACACCAAACGCCTGCTCAGTGCCGTGCCGTTGCCGGATGTCGACCGCAAGCGCGATTTCAAGGCATTGCTTCAGGAGTTCGAACAGCCGAGCCCGATCAAGGCCAAGGGCTTTGTGATGCCTGCGCAGCAGTTCAAGGCACTGGGGGAGGGGCATTGGGTGGCGGTGTGAGTGAATGCTCATCACACATATAAATAGACTTTCTGTAGGAGGTGCGCGACGGGCGATCCCCTACGGGGTTAATCAGTGCAAACATTTGATTGGGCTCAGCCCGCCGCCCCCTTCGACCAAAGCACATCAACATTTCCCACGTTCCAATCCTGTGCCAGTTCGAACTTGATGATCATGTCTTCTTCACTCGGGTGCGCGAGGTCGATCACTTTTTGCTCAATCCTTGCGGCGGTCAGGGCCGACATGAAGACCTTCACCTTCGGTTGCAGCAATGATTTTGTATTCTGTTCGATCACGACTCCAAGGCGATCGCTTCTCAGGCGAACCAGTGCGCCAACCGGGTAGATACCCACTGTTTTGACAAAGTGCTGGAAGACCTTCTCATCAAAGTGTCCTTCCCAGGAGGCCATTTCCTTAATCGAATACGCCGCGTCCCAGCCCTTTTTATACGGCCGCTGCGAGGTGACAGCGTCATACACATCGCAGATGGCACCCATCTTCGCGAACAGGCTGATCTGGTCGCCCGACAGGCCATGAGGGTAGCCTGTTCCGTCGATTTTCTCGTGGTGATGAAGGCAGACATCCTTCACCACTTCCGTCACTTGCGGGTTTTCCCGGAGAATCTTCACCCCCGCTTCCGGGTGGTGCTTCATCGTCTGGTATTCCTCGGCCGTCAGACGATCCGGTTTGTTGAGGATGGTCTCGCAGATCATCATCTTGCCCACATCGTGCATCAACCCAGCCACGCCCGCCTCACGCACCTGTTCTTCCGGGAGGCCCATTTGCCGGGCCAGTGCGACCATCAACGCGCAGACCGCTACCGAGTGCATGTAGGTGTATTCGTCAGAGGTTTTCAAACGAGACAGGCTGATCAGTGCATGAGGATGGCGCACCACCGAATTCGAGATTTCCTCGACCATCATATCCACGTCTTCAACGTTAATGGCGCGGCCCATTTTGGCCTCGCAGAACATGATCATCACTTCCGTTTTGGCACGGCTACAGATCAGTCTGGCGCGGGCCAGTTCCTCGCTCATCAATGCCGGCGATATGTCGCTGTTCGCTGATTTTTCAGCTGGCGCCTTGGTCTCTGAGGTCATGGTTGGGCGCAAGCCACGGCAGGTGTCGATCCACACTTCAGTGATGGACGATTGCTGGATACGTTCCAGAGCGCGGGGGTCTTGCAGCAGTGACTCGACATTGTTGATCCAGAACGAGTCATTGACCAACGGGCCGCAGAACTCGTGGATGTACATGCCCAGCGTCAAATCGTAAACCAGTATTTTTCTTAGCATGGGAGGCTGTTCTACCGACAGTTTGATCAGTTCGCCGCTGGCACATCACCTGACAGGCAGGGTGGATAAGGTGCTGCCTTTTCGTGCGATCATCAATAATGATGTAATTGCACAGTGCCACTATAAGGGGCCGTATGTGAAAAAACCATGTGCCTTCGTCGGAATTCAATGACCGTTGTTGGCTACGTAGTAAGCATGCAGTGAGCGTTGCCCTGAGTATTCCAGGCAGGTGAACTCCGGCCTGCAATGTCAGGCCCGCGCCTGATGTTGTAGAGGGTCATCTCGCCACTGCGAAGGTATTGTGGATGTACTGTCCGCTTCGCGAGCAAGCTCCCTTCCACAGGTTATTTATCGCTGGTTAAATCAATGACCTATTTTTTGTTTGATGAGAGCCTCCATGGACGCCGCAAAGCCCTTGCTTATCCGCGAAACTTTCCCCGTCGGCCCGTTGCAGTGCAACTGCACGATCATCGGCGATCCATTGACCCGGCAGGCCATCGTGGTGGATCCGGGCGGCAACCATGAATTGATTCTGGCCAGGCTCCAGGTGCATGGTTTGAAGGTGGTTAGCATCATTCACACTCATGCGCATCTGGATCATTTCCTGGCGTCGGGGCAGTTGAAGGAGAAGACCGGAGCGACACTGCATCTGCATAAAGAAGATCAGTTTCTATGGGATAACCTCGAAACGCAGTGTCAGATGTTTCGTGTGCCATATGTTGCGCAGCCGCCTCCAGACCGTTGGTTGGAGCACGATGAAGAGCTGGCCTGCGGCTGCGGGGTGGCATTGCACACGCCAGGGCATACACCGGGATCGATGAGTTTCTGGTTTGCCGATGCCAAGCTGTTGATTGCAGGCGATACATTGTTCAAGCGCGGTATCGGTCGCACGGACCTGTGGGGCGGGAGTCAGGCAACGATTGTGCGTTCGATCAAGGAGCGACTGTACAGTCTCGATGAAGAGGCGACGGTAGTGACCGGGCACGGCCCGGACACGCGATTGGGCGACGAGATGCGTGAGAACCCTTTTGTCAGAGCTTGATCGCGTTCAGGTGCCGTTAAGGAATTTTCGCCTAATGTCATGCTCTAACCGCGCACACCACACGTGCCTTTGGTCGCCATTTCTTGCTAATCCAAATTGTGCCGCACAAAGCAAATCAGGAGCTGCATTCATGCTGAATTCTCGTCGTTTGATCATTGCCGCCACGGCCATCGCGATACTGTCCGGGTGCGCCACTCAGTCCAATCCTTACGACAACCAAGGGCAAGCCCAAAGTTCGGGCGGTGTCAGTAAAACTGCCAAATATGGCGGTCTGGGCGCGCTGGCCGGTGCTTTGGCCGGTGCCGCTATCGACCATAACAATCGCGGCAAAGGGGCATTGATTGGCGCCGCAGTCGTGGGTGCGAGCGCCGCCGGATACGGTTATTACGCTGACAAGCAAGAGGCTGCATTGCGCGCGAGCATGGCCAACACCGGTGTTGAGGTGCAGCGTCAGGGTGACGTGATCAAGCTGGTGATGCCGGGCAATATCACCTTCGCCACCGATTCTTCGGCAATCGCCAGCAGCTTCTACTCGCCGCTGAACAATCTGGCGGGCTCGTTGAAGCAGTACAACCAGAACATGATTGAGATCGTTGGCTACACCGACAGCACGGGTAGCCGCCAGCACAACATGGACCTGTCGCAGCAGCGTGCGCAGAGCGTGGCGACCTATCTGACCTCGCAAGGCGTAGATGCGTCGCACCTGTCTGTTCGCGGTGCCGGTCCCGATCAACCGATCGCCAGCAACGCTGACGTCAACGGTCGTGCTCAGAACCGCCGCGTCGAGGTCAACCTGAAACCGATTCCTGGCCAGGAATATCAGCAGTAATCATCCTCGACGCTCAGTTTTGTAGACTGATACCCCACCGTCCAGCGCGCCGCGCTATTGCGCAGCCAACACTGGACGTGTTGGAGCGAGGCCGGGCGGCGTTCTGCTTGCCCGCGAGGGATTGCGTAGCTACCGATATTTTCAGTGACTGGCAATCAGCCTTCGCGGACAAGCCTCGCTCCATTAGGTTATTTTATTGTCAGTAAAATCAATGGGTTAATGGGTGGTTGAGAGCGGTGCTTCAGCGCTTGGCGGGGTACTGCTGGTGTAGCGACTCCAGCAGCTCGTCCTTCTCTTCCCACAATCGATTAATCCACTGCTGAAACTCCAGGCGGTATTCACCGTCCTGGTCGTAGCTTTTACCGATGAACTGCTGTGGGATTTTGATCTCTTCGAAATGCGCGACGACTTCGTTGACGTTGCCACAGAGCAAATCCCAGTAGCCGGTGTGCCCGTCTGGGTAGTGAATCGTCACGTTGACGATGGATTCCAACTGCTCGCCCATGGCATCCAGGACGAAAGCAATGCCGCCTGCCTTGGGCTTGAGCAGGTGTTTGAACGGGGACTGCTGTTCTGCATGCTTGGCATGGGTGAAACGCGTGCCTTCGACGAAGTTGAAAATGCCTACCGGGTTGTGGCGAAACTTCGCGCAGGTGCGGCGGGTGGTTTGCAGGTCTTTGCCTTTCTTTTCCGGGTGCTTTGCCAGGTACGCCTTGCTGTAGCGCTTCATGAACGGGAAGCCCAGCGCCCACCACGCCAGCCCGATCACCGGCACCCAGATCAGCTCCTGCTTGAGGAAGAACTTCAACGGACGAATCTTCCGGTTGAGGATGTATTGCAGGACCATGATATCGACCCAGCTTTGGTGGTTGCTGGTCACCAGATACGAGTGTTGATAATCCAGCCCCTCAAGCCCGGTCACGTGCCATTTGGCGTGATCCATGAGGTTCATCCAGGCTTTGTTGTTGCTGATCCACGCTTCGTGGATGTGGCTCATCAGCCAGTCGGTGACTTTCTGCGCCGCCGCACAGGGCAGGCACAGCTTGAAGAGGGCGACGATGAACAGCGGCGTGCAGCAAACGATGGTGTTGAGCGCCAACAGCAGCGAGGCGATGACGCCGCGCAAAGGGGCAGGTAAGAAATCCATGACGGACGAACTCCGGTGATAAGACAGCTGCCACCGGTGAGTCCCCGGCGGCGTTATTGTGTGGGGTCAATGTGTCAAAGCGACTTGTTTTTAACTGGGTTTTTCAAAGCAAGTTGGCCGCCTGAATGGCTGTCAGCGCAATGGTATAGACGATGTCGTCCACCTGCGCGCCGCGTGGTAGATCGTTTACCGGTTTACGCAGGCCTTGCAGCATCGGCCCGAGACTCACGCAATCGGCACTGCGCTGAACAGCTTTGTACGTCGTGTTGCCGGTATTGAGGTCGGGGAAAACGAACACGTTGGCGCGCCCGGCCACCGGGCTGTCGGGCGCCAGTTGTCGGGCGACGTTTTCGTTGGCGGCGGCGTCGTATTGCAGCGGCCCGTCGATCAGCAGGTCACGCTGGATTTCCTGTGCCAGTTGCGTGGCTTCGCGAACCTTTTCTACCTCTTCGCCACTGGCAGAATTACCGCTGGAATAGCTGATCATCGCCACACGTGGAGCAATCCCGAAGGCCACGGCCGAATCGGCGCACTGCACGGCTATTTCCGCCAGTTCGCGGGCCGTTGGGTGCGGGTTCATGATGCAGTCGCCGTAGACCAGCACTTGCTCGGGGAGCAGCATGAAAAACACCGACGACACCAGCGTGCAGCCCGGGGCGGTCTTGATCAGTTGCAACGCAGGGCGAATGGTGTTGGCGGTGGAGTGAATCAGCCCGGACACCAACCCGTCGACCTCGTCCAGCGCCAGCATCATGGTGCCGATTACCACCGGATCTTCCAGTTGCTGTTCAGCCATCGGTGCATTCAGGCTTTTGCTCTTGCGCAGTTCGACCATCGGCGCGACGTAGCGCTCGCGGATCAAGTCGGGGTCGAGGATCTCCAGCCCCGGCGGCAATTCGATGCCTTGAGCGCGGGCCACGGCCTGGACTTCTTCCGGTTTGGCGAGCAAGACGCAACGCGCAATGCCGCGAGCCTGGCAGATGGCGGCAGCTTGAACGGTCAACGGCTCGGCGCCTTCGGGTAGGACGATACGTTTGTTCGCCGCCTGCGCGCGCTGAATCAGTTGATAGCGGAACACCGCTGGCGACAGACGCAGTTCGCGCGGGGTGCCGCAGCGTTGGTGCAGCCAGTTGGCATCCAGATGGCCCGCGACGAAATCGGTGATGATCTCTGCGCGTTCGCGGTCATCGATGGGGATTTCCTTGTTCAACTGATTGAGCTGGTTGGCGGTATCGTACGAGCCCGTGCTCACCGACAACACCGGAAGCCCTGCCTGCAAGGCGCCTCGGCACAAGTCCATGATCCGCGGGTCGGGTAGGGTGTCGCTGGTCAGTAACAGGCCGGCCAATGGCACACCGTTCAAGGTCGCCAGGCTGACCGCCAGAATGATGTCGTCGCGATCGCCAGGCGTCACGACCAGCACCCCCGGCTTGAGCAGTTGCAAGGTATTGAGCACGGTGCGTGCGCAGATGATGATTTTCGACATGCGCCGCTGTTCGTAATCGCCAGCGTTGATCACCTGAGCGCCGAGCAGTTCTGCCACGTCGCGGGTGCGCGGTGCGTTGAGGTCCGCCTGAAACGGCACGCAGCCTAGCAAGCGGAAATCTCCGTTGCGCAATAGCGGGGAGTGTTCTTTCAGGCGCGCAGCGAAGACTTCCATGCTTTCATCGGTGCGAACTTTATTGAGGATCACGCCCAGGACTTTCGGGTCTTTCGGGCCGCCGAACATCTGCGCCTGCAATTCGACGCGGCCGGAGAGCTCGGTCAGTACTTCGTTTTCCGGTGCCGACACCAGGATCACATCGGCGTCCAGACTCTTGGCCAGGTGCAAGTTGACGCGCGCGGCATAGCTGGCGCTGCGGGTTGGAACCATGCCTTCGACAATCAGCACGTCGCGACCCACTGCTGCTTCCTGATACAGCTTGATGATTTCTTCGAGCAGTTCGTCCAGTTGACCGTCGCCGAGCATGCGTTCGACATGCGCCAGCGCCAAAGGCTTGGGCGGTTTCAGGCCATGAGTGCGGGCGACCAATTCACTGGAACGCTCAGGTCCGGTATCACCTGGATGGGGTTGGGCGATGGGTTTGAAAAAGCCGACTTTGAGCCCGGCACGCTCAAGCGTTCGGACAAGACCAAGGCTGATGGATGTCAAACCCACACCAAAGTCAGTGGGGGCGATAAAAAAAGTCTGCATGCGGGCTTCTCGAATTGAGCAGTGCAAGGGCCGTGGCGTACGTCGCCAATGAGTTGGCCAGAAAAAACAGAACGCTATTCAATCGCAGCGTCTCAATGGGGCATAAGGTTATCGTTATTGTGCCTTGCGAGCACACCAGCCACAGGGAAAGCTTTGACCTGTTTTTTCCTGGCGACATGCGCGATAAAGTACCCACTCGCGTGACTGCCAGGGTGGCGAGTGGCGCACATGCTGGCTGTGCCCGCAGGACAGTTCGACGATCCAGTGACCTTCTTCATCCTGGCGAAAGCCGAGTATCGTAGAACGGTTGCTCTGTAAGGTGGCGTTTTTCAATCGGGGCCGTCCGTCTGAGTTGCGTTCGCTTTCGCGCGAGGGCTTGGTTAAACTTGCTCGTTCTTAACTCTTAAGTAAAAGGTCTTGCCCCATGCCGATTGCCGCCAACAAGGCTGTCTCCATTGACTATACCCTGACCAATGACGCTGGTGAGGTCATCGACAGTTCTGCCGGCGGCGCTCCGCTGGTTTACCTGCAAGGCGCAGGTAACATCATTCCGGGTCTGGAAAAGGCACTGGAAGGCAAGAACGTCGGTGACGAACTGACGGTCGCCATTGAACCTGAAGATGCCTACGGCGAATACTCCGCCGAACTGGTCAGCACCCTGAATCGCAGCATGTTCGAAGGTGTCGACGAGCTGGAAGTTGGCATGCAGTTCCACGCTTCGGCGCCGGACGGCCAAATGCAGATCGTTACCATCCGTGATCTGGACGGCGATGACGTGACTGTCGATGGCAACCACCCGCTCGCCGGTCAACGCCTGAACTTCCAGGTCAAGATCGTCGATATCCGTGAGGCCAGCCAGGAAGAAGTCGCGCACGGTCATGTGCATGGCGAAGGCGGCCATCATCACTGATTTGTGCTGCTAAGCTCAGAGAGCTGGCCAGGCGTCCTTACAGGTTTCGCGAAAACGGGTTTCGTTTTTGCGCCTGACAGGGCGCCTTTTTCGGCCGATGGCGTTTTTTGTATGGTGAGCAGGGGAGTTCGTCATGAGTATATTTCACGACCTGAAATTAAAAGCTCTGGATGGCCAGGAACTGCCTCTCGCGCCATTCAAGGGCAAAGTGGTTCTGGTGGTCAATGTGGCGTCCAAATGTGGCCTCACGCCGCAATATGCAGCACTCGAAAACCTCTATCAAAAGTACAAGGACAAAGGTTTTAGTGTGTTGGGCTTGCCTTGTAATCAATTCGCTGGACAGGAGCCTGGGACTCAGGAAGAGATCCAGGAATTCTGCTCGCTAAATTACGGCGTGACCTTTCCGTTGGGCGACAAGCTCGAAGTGAACGGCCCACACCGTCACTCTCTTTATCGACTGTTGGCGGGCGAAGGCGCTGAATTTCCGGGCGACATCACCTGGAACTTCGAAAAATTCCTCGTCGGGCAAGACGGCCGTGTATTGGCGCGCTTTTCACCGCGTACCACGCCGGACGATCCTGCCGTTATAACGGCAATCGAAAAAGCGCTGCATTGATCTATACCGCGTCGCGCGTCTCCCGATAGCGTCCGCGATTGCGGTATGCCCCCTTAAGGTTGGCCCTTCTCAGGCAAGCATGTCCCGACCGTCGACGTCGCTTGCTGCAACCACTTTTGGGCCTTAATCACTCCAATAAATAGTGCTGTCGTCTGCCCGACCTTGCGCTCTATTCTCCGTGATCTGAAAAATCCCATCCCCGAGGGCAAGCGCATGCCAGTAAAAGCCTTATTCAAACCCTTCAATCTGGGCAGCCTGGAGTTGTCGTCGCGGGTGGTGATGGCACCGATGACGCGCTCGTTTTCCCCTGGTGGGGTGCCCAACTCCAAGGTCATCGAGTACTACCGTCGTCGCGCAGCCGCAGGCGTCGGTTTGATCATCACTGAAGGCACCACGGTCGGCCACAAAGCATCAAACGGTTACCCGAACGTTCCGCAGTTCTTTGGCGAAGCGCCCTTGGCAGGCTGGAAAAAAGTGGTCGAGGCGGTTCACGCCGAAGGCGGCAAGATCGTCCCGCAGTTGTGGCACGTTGGCGCCGTTCGCCGCTTGGGGACTGAGCCGGACGGTGCCGTGCCTGCATATGGTCCGACTGAAAAACTCAAGGATGGCAACGTCGTCGTTCATGGAATGAGCAAACAGGATATCGACGACGTTATCGGCGCGTTTGCGCAAGCAGCCAAAGATGCTAAAGCCATCGGCATGGATGGTGTGGAAATCCATGGCGCGCATGGCTACCTCGTCGATCAGTTCTTCTGGGAAGGCACTAACCAGCGCACCGATGAATACGGCGGCAGCCTCCTCAAGCGCTCGCGTTTTGCCATTGAATTGATTCAAGCGGTTCGTGCCGCGGTTGGCCCTGATTACCCGATCATCTTCCGTTTCTCCCAATGGAAGCAGCAGGACTACAGCGCCCGTCTGGTGCAGACGCCGGAAGAGCTGGGCGCGTTCCTCAAGCCGTTATCTGACGCGGGTGTGGACATTTTCCACTGCTCGACGAGGCGCTTCTGGGAGCCTGAGTTCGAAGGTTCTGATCTGAATCTTGCGGGCTGGACACGCAAACTGACCGGCAAACCGACCATTACCGTGGGCAGTGTCGGGCTGGACGGAGAGTTTCTGCAGTTCATGGTCGACACCGACAAAGTCGCACAACCGGCCAGCCTGGAGAATCTGTTGCACCGCTTAGCCAACCATGAGTTCGACCTGGTCGCGGTCGGCCGTGCGTTGCTGGTCGACCCGGACTGGGCGATAAAAGTGCGTGATGGTCGTGAGCAAGACATCCTGCCGTTCAGTCGCCAAGCGCTGACCCGGCTGGATTGATTGAACGCTTGAGAATCACGACTTTCGTGATTCTCAGCGCTGAACGTGGCTCATGGCGGGTAAATCCCGGACCTCGATCACTGATCGCAGCTGTTTTTCCAGCAGCTCGACAGTGCCCATCCAGCCTTGACGACTCGCATGTTGGCGCGCATTCAAGCGCACTCGCCGTAGTGTCTCTTTGTCCTCCAGCATCCAGCACGCAGCGTCGATGAAACCATCTTCGTCCCCCGGCATCGCCACTGCTCCGTTATGGCCATGGCGGATGTGCTGCGCTGCGGCTGCTTCGTCATAGGCCACCACGCCTAAACCTGATGCCAGCGCCTCCAGAACCACATTGCCGAAGGTATCGGTCAAGCTTGGAAACACAAACAGATCGCCCGAGGCGTAATGCGCCGCTAATGCCTCATCGCGTTGCGCGCCACAGAAAATTGCATCGGGCAATTGCTGTTCCAGTGACGCTCTTTCGGGGCCGTCGCCGACGATGATCAGCCTGAGCTTTTTGTCGGGGTGAGTGTTTTTCAGCGCGTTGAATGTTGGCTTGAGAAGCCTGAGATTTTTCTCCGGCGCCAGACGGCCAACATACAACACAGCAGTGTCGGGTGTTTCCAGGCCCCAACTTTCACGCAGAAAATTCGAGCGTTTCGAGGGATGAAACAGTTGACTGTCGACGCCTCGCGGCAGGAGCTCCAGGCGCTCGAAACCGCGACGTTCCAATTCGGCTTTCTGGCTGATACTGGGCACCAGCGTTGCGTCAGAACGGTTATGAAACCAGCGCAAGTAGTGCGTCAACAACCGCGTCAGAAAGCCCAACCCATACTCCGGGGCGTACTGCTGGAAATTGGTATTGAAGCCGCTGACGATTGCAATCCCCAGGCGGCGAGCCGCGCGCAACGCGCAAAAGCCCAGCGGCCCCTCGGTGGCGATGTACAAGACATCCGGTCTGTTGCGTTGCCAGCGGCGCAGTAATTTGTGCATCGACGACTGCCCCCATTGCAACCCCGGATACCCCGGAATTGGCCAGCCACGGCACAGCATCACATCGTCACCAGCGGCACCGGGCTTGTCGCTGGCCTGCCTGGGCCGAACCACCTCCACCCGATGCCCCCGCAGGCGCAACCCCTCACACAGCCGACTCAGGGTATTGGCCACGCCATTGATCTCGGGTGCGAAGGTTTCGGTAATCAGGGTGATATGCAGGAGTCTGTTCATGACAGGCAGTTTCAAATCCAGCCGTTGCGCTTGTGTGGCGGTTGGGTGATGGATTTGTGACAGATAATTGGTTATAGCGACTGGCAGAGTACGCAGCGTACAAGAATTTTTAATTATGGCGTTTTTAAAATAATAGGTTTGCTTGGTGTGTTTCCTACAGTCAAATGTTTATTTTCCTGTGTCGCTGTAAGGTGATTCTGAACTGCTGGAATTTCAGTGTTTTGGTATTGACTCAAAAAGCGTTCTGAATAACGTCAAGGTTATCGACAGACAGACTGAAGAAGTCGTAAGTCGATCCCTCACGAAAAACTTGGTTAGATATCAGGTGTTCGTATTAGAAATTCAGGAAAATAAAAATGAAAAACTGTAAGAATTTTAAAGGTGTTTTTGTGGCCGTAGGAATGTTATCGGTCATTTGTTTCGCGTCGCAGTCTGCTGTTGCAGGAACCTATAGCTCGTCTGTTAATCTGCCGACTCTCTATTCAAAAGGGTATATTTATACTGCAATTGTTCCTGTTCCGGTCGGTCCCAGACATGGCGTTAAGATCAAGAATATCACCTGGAATTGGAACGTGCATGGCTGGCCAAGGGGGTTGCAAGTATATCTTTGCCAAACTTTGACAAAATGTATTGATGTCTCTCGTCGACGTACTGGTTCGAGTCAAGCGTTCAAGGATAGTCACTCGACACAACCATTTTATTTTGAGCTTAAAATCTCAGGTGCTGGACCAATGCCCGTCGCGGGCCTTCTCGGTAGGCTGACAGTAGACTGGTAGCTTAGAGCTGGCTCGCACTCATTTTTAACGAGCGCGAGCCATTTTTACCAACCAAGCATGTCCTTGAAGCGCTCTGGAAGTGCATCATGGAAATCAAATATTTTTTCAAGGATTTCTGTATGCGATGTGCCTTTTGCTATTCCTGAGCTATAGAGGTGTGAACTTTTTATTTGCATCGCTTGGCTGATTTTTGCGAAGTAGGCTTGGGTCTTTGGTGTCACCAATTCTCCTGTCGCGGAATAGCGGATGTTTGGCCTGTCCGATAGGTCCAACAATTCGAAGCCTAATGCATTATGAGCATAGCCATAGGCTAACTTCGCGGCTTCCTGCGGGTCCGCTCTAGCCGCGTCTAGCATAGCGTGCCGTTCCTTAAGTCTTTCGGTTATCCGTATTTGTTCTCTTTCATGTTGCTTTGGGTCTATAGCGATTTTAAGAACGCCCTCGAAATGGTCACCACTCACTCGTCCATTGTTCTGCTCGCGTTCGGTTACCTGTGTGGTGGATGTTTTCGACAGAAGTGCGGTGGAATTTATTTGCATATTAACCCCTTGCAATAATGATTCAGCAATATGTCGATTTTTACATTCACCACCTAATGAGCACCTCCTATGACAAACGGCACAACCCGCGACTTACCTATTTTCTCCAGCGCTGCTGGCTTGGCTGAGTAGAGGGTTTCGACAGGGTTGAGGCTTCTCAACTCCATAGTCGAGCGAGGGCTGACGAGGCGAGCGAGGGCGGCCGGTTTGACGTCGGTAATTTGCTTTTCGGCGGGTTTGGCAGGCTCCATGGCATCGGCCAAGGCCTGCATGAATTTTGTCGAGCGGGGATCGACTTTACGTTCTAGAAAAGCGGATGGATTCTTAATGGGTTGAACGTGGTTTTTTACTTCCATGGCAATCGAGACTCCTGAGGATAAACGCTGGCCAGTGGACGGTAGCCACTGGCATTTGCTCTCTCGAATGAGGCTCGATCATGGTTACGCACGTCCGTTGTGCGATGTGTGGAAGACTTTTGTGGGAATGTTCCTGATTTTTTTGTTGGGGTTTAAAGGCTCAAAGCAGTCGATAGGATGTGTGTCTTCATCCAATTGAGGGAACATTGTGTCTGATTCGATGTATGTGCCGCCGACGGCAAATTTGAATGTGGAACCTGCGGGCGCGCCCGCATTCTTTACGGTGTCGACCACCAAGTTCATGACAATGCTGTTGGCGACATCCGGGCTATACGGTTGGTACTGGTTCTACAAAAACTGGGCGCTATACAGGCGGTATTCCGGCCGATCTATCTGGCCGATTCCAAGGGCTGTGTTTGGGCTAATCTTCCTGCCGTCGTTATTCTGCAAGCTGGACCGAGTGCTCAAGCAACAGGGCAAAGACGGAATGCCATTTTGGAGGGGCAGTGCAGCGCTCTTTATCCTTATCGCTATTGCGCCCATGGCGCTAAGTTTCCTGGTCGGGCTGTTACAGGGTTTGAATGGGCAGCCCTTCTCGGGGGGCGGTATTGTCCCAATGATTGCTGCTTCGATAATCCCGCTGATGCTTCAGAGCCTGATCCTGCTCAGGGTGCAACGTTTTATAAACGTTGTGAACGACGATCCATCCGGGAACACCAACGCCCGGCTCACCCACTGGAACTGGGTATGGATCGTTATCGGTTTGCTGTATTGGTTTGCGGGGTATCTGCTGATTGTCGCAGTGACTCAAGCGCCCTTATGACCTTGTAACAAAGGCCTCATTAGAGGCCTTTGTTTACGGCGTTTTGGCCAACTGCGTTTCAGCCCCGCGCTCCCTTACCCAGAACAACGTCGCCCCAGCTACCGCCGCAGGCATCATCAGGATGTTGACCACCGGGATCAGCAGCACCAGATAAACGATCCCGCCAAAACTCAGGCTTTGCCAGCGTTTGGCGCGCAGCCAGGCGAGCATGTCTTGCCAGCTCATTTTGTGGTTGTCGGCGGGGTAGTCGATGTATTGGATGGCCATCATCCAGACACCAAACAACAGCCAGAGCGGTGCCGCGATGATGTTGACTGCCGGTATCCACGAAAGAATGAACAGTGCGATGGCGCGTGGCAGGAAGTAACCCAGTTTGCGCATTTCGCGGCCTAGAGTGCGGGGTACCATTTCGACCAGCTCGCCCCAGCTGAACGCCGGGAAGTCATCTGTGCCACGAATCACCACTTCGACTTTTTCCGCGAGAAAGCCATTGAAGGGTGCTGCAATGACGTTGGCGATCATGGTAAAGGTGAAGAACACCATCAAGATCACCAGCACCACGAACAGTGGCCAGAGGATGTAGTTGAGCAAGCTCAACCAGCTCGGCAGCGTGGGCATGAGGGTGTCTACCCACATCTCAAACTGGTGGCCAGCGAGGTAAATCAGCCCCGCGAACAGCACCAGGTTGATCGTCAACGGCAGTAAGACGAACAGTCGCAGACTCGGGCTCAGGACCAATTTCAGGCCTTCACGCAGGTATTGCGGGCCAGACAGAGCGGGTGCGGGCATGGGGAGCTCCAAACGATGAAAACGCGCCGACCTTACCGGCTTTGACCGTCGGGTGAAAGCGGCTTTAAAGTCAATCGGTCTACACGTTTGCGCCCGTATTACCGAATTCGCCGGACCGTGCGTGTATGGCATGCTGCGGCTGACATTCGCTGAAACAAACTTGCAGCGGTAAACTCTACTAACTCGCTCGGCGTGACAGTTTGTCGGCATAGAGGCGGGCTATGAGCTGGATTGTGAAACGGTATTTCCTTAATCTCTGTTGCCTCGATAAGCTTGCGCGCAACTTTTGACCTTATTAATCGCGCCAAATGCTTTCGCCGATTTTTTTATCCCTGCCGGTTCGCCGGCTTTTCGACCCAGGTAACTACGACCTTACGTCACGATGGCCGGTCGATAGGAGTGTGTCATGTCCGATGTACGTCATTCCCGAGTGATTATTCTCGGCTCCGGCCCCGCCGGATACAGTGCTGCGGTCTATGCGGCCCGCGCCAACCTCAAGCCATTGTTGATCACGGGCATGCAGTCTGGTGGCCAACTGACCACCACGACCGAAGTCGATAACTGGCCCGGCGACCCGCATGGCCTGACCGGCCCGGTGCTGATGGACCGCATGCGTGAACACGCAGAACGTTTCGAGACCGAGATCGTTTTCGATCACATCAATGCCGTCGATCTGGCTGGCAAACCGTTCAGCCTCAAGGGTGACAACGGCACCTACACCTGCGATGCGCTGATCATCGCCACCGGCGCTAGCGCTCGTTACCTGGGCTTGCCGTCCGAAGAAACCTTCATGGGCAAAGGCGTTTCGGCCTGTGCGACTTGCGACGGCTTCTTCTATCGTAATCGCGAAGTCGCTGTGGTTGGCGGCGGTAACACCGCTGTTGAGGAAGCGCTTTACCTGGCCAACATCGCCAGCAAAGTGACTTTGGTTCACCGCCGCGAAACCTTCCGCGCTGAGAAGATTCTGATCGACAAGCTGCACGCACGTGTGGCTGAGGGCAAGATCGAACTCAAACTCAACGCGACCCTGGACGAAGTGTTGGGCGATGACATGGGCGTGATCGGTGCGCGCTTGAAGAACAACGATGGCAGCTTTGCCGAGTTAAAAGTCGACGGTGTGTTCATCGCTATTGGCCACACGCCGAATACTTCGTTGTTCGACGGCCAACTGGCGCTGAAAGACGGTTACATGGTTGTTCAAGGCGGCCGAGAAGGGAATGCGACAGCCACCAGCGTTGAAGGGGTTTTTGCGGCGGGAGACGTGGCTGACCACGTGTATCGTCAGGCGATCACTTCCGCCGGTGCAGGTTGCATGGCTGCATTGGATGTTGAGCGGTATCTGGATGGTTTGGCGAACGTATCGCTCTGACCTGCGCCCTTAAGCAAAAAAACCGGCTTGGCCGGTTTTTTTGTGTCTGCGTAAAGCGACATATTTTTCGTAGGAGCCCACTTGTTGGCGAGGCGGGGTGAGTCAAATACAGTGCTTCGCGAACAAGTTCGCTCTCATCAAACACGCTATAACTATCTGAATAAAATAGATTTTCTGTAGGAGCCGGGCTTGCCCCGCGACCGGCGGGGAGCCCGTCGTAAACTTGCACATGCGGTGGGACCGGTAGATTGCGTATACCGAGTTTACTGCCGCTGCGCGCCAGGTCGCGGGACAAGCCGCGCTCCTACCACTGATCACCCGCCACATTGAAGACATTCACCCTGCGCAGCGGTGAAGCATTTGATACGGCCAAGCTTTTCAGCGAAAAAAACCTGCTGAAAACTTGACCGGGAACCGAGTATCTACAGGCCCGTGTTTGCTGCGCGACAGCGCGGCTTCTGGACGACGGACGATCTCCTACAAACGTTTGATATAAATCAGGCTTTACGTGTCAGCGGTTCAGAGCTGAATCTGACTCCCGCCAGGCCATTGGCAATCAACGCCCGAATATTGCCGTGATCGCTACCTTCTGGCGTGGCTTGTACAGACCGATAATGCTCACCGAACGCCAGCAGTGCTTCTTCATCGCTCAAGCCCTCAAGTAACGCCAGCCCTAAGGTCTTGCATGAGCCTTCGTTCTGCCCGGCTGCATTTTCGACGCCGCCATTGTTGAACGCCTGCGGTTGGTAATCGTAATGCTCGGCGACAAACGACAGGGTATCGGCGAACGCATGTTCGCCACTGCGCAAGCGGACGCGCAGGGTATTCAGGTCAGTCATGCTTTTTTTCCTTGGCGAACGCGGCTTGCTGCCCGGCGCTGGCTTCTTTCTGATACATGGCTTTCCACTCGCTGTACGGCATGCCGTAGACCACTTCGCGGGCGTCGTCCAGGCTGATGTCGATCTGCTTTTCGTCAGCGGCGGCCTTGTACCACTTTGACAGGCAGTTGCGACAAAAGCCGGCGAGGTTCATCAGGTCGATGTTCTGGACATCCTTGCGGCTGTCCAGGTGCGCGACCAGACGGCGGAAGGACGCGGCTTCGAGTTCGAGACGTTCTTGCTCGGTCATGACGGGCTCTGTGCGGAAAATGATGGGGCGGATGATAAGAGTGAAGGGGTCGGTGGGCAACGGGTTGTGAGCCCCGCATGCTTCTGCCGACCCGCATCAAAAGCAGATATTTCAGCGCTCAGCGGCGAGGGTAATCGACACAGACTCTGCAAACCGCAACGCATGCGGTTTGTCGACCTCAACTTCGGCGTACCTCACGGCCTCATGGCCCATCACCAGATCCAGCACTTCCTGGGTCAAACGCTCCAGCAGCGCGAAGCGGTTGCTTTCTACGTGAACAATGATGGCCTTGGTGATGGTTCGGTAGTTCAGCGCGTGATCGATGTCGTTGTCGCGGACTGCTTCCTGTGCTGCGTACAGAATCGTCAGATTGATCAGCACGTCCTGCTTGTTGAGAATCTCATCCTCATTGATACCGATGTAAGTGCGCAGGCACAGGTCCTTGACCCGAATACGCGCGGTGCCTGGTTCAAGTCTTGCCATGGATTATTTACTCCGTCCGATCAGTTGCAGGAATTCCATCCGAGTGGTCGCCAGGTCACGGAAGGCGCCCAGCATGACTGAGGTATTCATGGTCGAATTCTGCTTTTCGACGCCGCGCATCATCATGCACATGTGCTTGGCCTCGATGACTACGGCGACGCCTGCGGCGTTGGTGACTTCCTGAATGGCGTCGGCGATTTGCCGGGTGAGGTTTTCCTGAATTTGCAGGCGGCGGGCAAACATGTCGACGATCCGTGCGATCTTCGACAATCCCAACACCTTACCCGTGGGAATATACGCCACATGGGCTTTACCAATGAACGGCAGCAGGTGGTGTTCACACAGCGAATACAGCTCGATGTCTTTGACGATCACCATCTCGTCGTTGTCTGACGCGAACAGCGCGCCATTGACGATCTCTTCAATGGTCTGGTCGTACCCGTGACACAAATACTGCATCGCTTTGGCGGCGCGTTTTGGGGTGTCGAGCAGGCCCTCACGGTCCGGGTCTTCACCTAGACCGACGAGAATTTCGCGGTAGTGCTGTGGCAGTGACAGGGTCATTAAAGAAATCCTCGGGGCGGCTCACTTGATGTGCCGTCCACCGTTTACAGTCAGGGTTGTGCCGGTAACGTATGGGTTTTCCAGCAGATAGCGCAGGCTCTGGTAGATCACCTCGGCGCCGGGTTCGATGCCCAGTGCGGATTTGGCCAGCGTGCGGGCGCGGTACGCCGCGTCGTCGTCGGGTTGAAACATCAGCATCGCCGGGGAGATACCGTTGACTTTGATTTTCGGTGCGAAGCGGGCCGCAAACGACAGCGTCAGATTGTCCAGCCCTGCTTTGCTGGCGCAGTAGGCGATGTGCTTGCTGCTGCCTTTGCGCGTGACGTCGTCACCAATGTGGATAATGTCGGCCGTTTGTGAGCGATGCAACAACTCGGCGCAATGCAGGTTGATCAGATAGGGCGCCAGCATATGAACGTTGAACATACGCAGGAATACATCGCCTTCGTCGCCTTGGGTTTCAGCGAGCCATTGCGAGGCGTTGTGTACGATGGCGCGCAGGCAGTCGGTGTGTGTTTTCAGCTCAGCGATGAAGTCGAGAATGCTGTCTTGTGACGAGAAATCTCCATGAATAGCGATGGCCCCCAGTTCCCGTAAGCGTTGTACGCCTGGGCGATCAGTGCGGTAGCTGATGATCACAGCATGGCCGTCGGCGAGCATACGTTCTGCGCAATACAGACCGACACGCTGGCTGGCTCCAGTGATCAGGACGGGGGCAGGGGAAGACGCCATGGGCTGCTCGTGTGTCAGGTGGGGAAAGTGAACGGATAGCTCAATGGCGACGCTGAAGCGACAAGTGGGTTGCTTTCAATACGCCATCAAGCAGCAAATACCTGCGGCGAAGTTATACCAAGTGGGAGTAGGTGTACAACGGGGCGGGTAGCAAGCGTGTTAGGTATGCCATCAAGTGCGGGATGACACTTGGCCTGTAGGCGTTGCCGAAGGCTGCGATCTGGCGTGATAAGGCAGCGTTTTTCAGGGCTGATCATGGCCTTCGGAACTCAGTTTTTCGGCGAGGCGATCAACGAGTAGGTGCCGACTCAGCAGGCCGTGTCGGCGCTGGCGGCGTACTGTGCAGCCAGGACGCGAGTAAGTGTGTCGACAAGGGGATAAACCAGAACACCATCAGCGGCGTAAGGATCAGTGTGCTGATCATGATTCGCGGCAGCAACTCCAGTTGCCCCAGCAGTGGGCCCAGAACAAAGTTGAAGATCAGCGACACCGGGAAGAACGCCAGCCAGATCGCCACAGTCTGTTTCCAGCGCGGCGGGCGCTGACCCAGGGCGCCGAACCAGCCGTCGATACCCTTCACACGGTGTTCGGAAGGTGCGGCGAACAGCCCGCGGCCACGCACCAACCAGGAGCGCCGCGACGCAGAGTGCTCCCAGGCATGCATAGTGGCTTCGTCGGCGAAGCGGAAAATAATCTGGAATTCGTCATCGTTGGGCGGCGGGGCAAGCACACCTGAGCCCAGATAACCGGGGAAGTCTGTAGCAAGTTGTTCGCCTTCATGCAGCCAGGTCATCAGTTCCTGATAGCGGCCATGGGCGACGCGACGGGCAACCATCAGCGTGACGGGTGAGGTAGACATTGTGTATCTCCGATAAACGAGTGAGGTTCCCGGGTAGGGAAATCACATGGCGAACCGCCGGGGTGGTGGCGCTGCGTCAGCTTTGCTGGAAAAAGCAAGCAAGGATTATTCCTGAATCCCTTAGGAAAGCCAGAAGACTTTGTCGGGCCAGTCGCTTATATGCCGGACGGCGAAGGTACAATGCGTGCATTGCCTACGAGTGACACCAGATCTATGACCGAGCTCCTGAACCGCCATGCGGTCGCCGAAGCGCTGCAGCAGGAAGAACTGTTTCCGATCCGTGAAGTGTCGCGTCTGACTGGCATCAACCCGGTGACGCTCAGAGCATGGGAACGTCGCTATGGCTTGATTCAACCGACGCGTACCGAGAGTGGTCATCGTCTGTATTCACAGACTGACATCGACGATGTGCGCAGTATTCTCAGTTGGATTGAGCGCGGGGTTGCGGTCAGCAAGGTCGCAAAGATCCTCGCCAAGTCGCAGATCGCCCGGGCTGAAACTCAAGCCGTTCATGCCGACATCGCCACTGGCGAATGGGACGAGTGGCAGGTACAACTGCGACGTGCCGTCAATGACTTCGACGAGCGCCGTCTTGAACAGCTTTATGGTCAGATATTCTCCAGCTACCCGATCACGCAGGTGTTTCAGGACATCCTGATGCCGGTGTGGCGCGAATTTACTGTGCATCACGAACAATTCGGTCAGACCAGTGAGTGGCTGTTCCTCGACAGCTTCTTGCGTGGGCGGACGTTGCAGCGATTGCAGTTATCGAATGCGTTGACCGAGCGGCGCGTTGTGCTGACGGGGCTCCCGGGACAATGCCGAGAGCTTGAACTGTGGGTGGCGGGTTTGTTGATGAGCAACGCCGATACCGCAATTGTTACCTTGGCCCCAGGGCAGCCGCTTGAGGAACTGAGCCTGGTGTGCGGCAAAATGAAGCCCGATGCACTGGTGATTTTTTCCAACCATCCACCCACAGCTGATTTAGCCAGGCGGTTGATTCGTCTGGGGCTGGGTTTGTATTGTCCGTTGTTATTGGCCGGTGACGTGGCGGATCTGGCGCAGGAAAGTCTGGAAGGCTCGCCCATTGCGTGCCTTGGCAGCGACGCGGTCGTCATGCGACGGCGCTTGCAGCAGTTTTTGGCGGATCGGTTGGATTCATAGATGTAGCTGTAAGTTGCGAGCTTCAAGCGGGGTCGTGGTGGTTGTGCTTTTGGCTTACAGCTTGCAACTGCGCAGAACGCGCCCCTACAAATGCATCAACGGGTGGATCTTACGATGTTCCTGAAGGATGTACTGGCGCAGCCGCTCGGTGTCTTCTTTGCTGTTCTGACTCAAGCGATAGGCCGCAAGACCCTGCTCGGTCAGGCGTTCGAACGTGCCGCGCAGGGCAATGGGCGCGAGTCCCACAGGGGTGAACCAGGCTGAAAAATACTTCGGTGGTTTGGTCTGCTTGCGGATTTCCAGCAAGATACCTTTGAACGATATTTCGTGAACCCAGAGCGCGGTCAACGAGCCTTTTTCGGTTTCCAGTGCCACAGGTTCAGACAGCGTGAGGCGCCACGGACGAATTCGTGGGCCTTCTTCAAAAATGCTTGGAGCGCCTAGTTCAAGGTGCAGGGCATGGAATTCGTCTTCCACAAGATGCAGCGGAAAGGTCATCTGCTGGTTGTCGAATTGCGCTTGAATGGTGACCTGCTCGTGAGCCGCGAGTCGGGTCAACAGGTCTTGAATTTGCACGCCACCGTTTACCACAAGGCTGCGTGATTGATCGCGCAGATTGAGCTTGGGGTTGTGTTGCATGTTCTGGATAAAATCCAGCTCATCCTGGGTCAGGATAGTGTCGCGCTGCATAATCGAGCTCGATTAAACGGTTATTGAGAAAGCAGACAATAAATTCCGTGACAGGTTGCCGCCGTTCGTCAGTCTAGCCAATCTGTTCCTTCAGTTCGATAATTTCTGATCGAGCTTGCTCCAGTTCAGACTGCAGTTGGACAACCTTTTGTTGTGCCTCGACCTGCTCAGTAACGTCTTTTTGGATGCCGATGAAATACATGAGTTTCTCTGCGTCGTTAAACACGGGCGTAATTGACAGCTCATTCCAAAACTCTGTGCCGTCCTTGCGATAGTTTCGCAGCACCTGGCGACAGGGTTGGCTATTGGCAATGGCTTCGCGAATCACCTTGAGCCCGGTTTGCTGGCGGTCATCACCTTGTAGGAAACGGCAATCTTGATAAAGGATGTCGTCACAGGAGAACCCGGTCAGCTTTTCGAAAGCCTTGTTGGCGTAAATCAGAATGTTGTCATCGCCTTCTTGCTCGGCCACGACGATCCCATCGTTGGAAGCGTCGATCACTAACTGCAGCAGTTTTGCACTGATCATGAGGTTGTTTCCGAAGCAGGTGGCGAAGCTTGCATTCTAAGACATTGCGTCCTGGTGGGGCATAATGCCGGACGTTTTTACTCTGCCACAGGATTACACAATGAAAGTCGCCATCCTTTCGGGGTCAGTCTATGGTTCGGCCGAAGAAGTCGCCCGGCACGCCGAGACAATCATCAAGGCTGCTGGCCATGAGGTCTTGCACAACCCGCGTATCACTCTCGCTGAACTTCAGGCATTCGAGCCCCAAGCCTTTCTGGCCGTGACCTCGACCACTGGGATGGGTGAGCTTCCAGACAACATTCAGCCGATCTATTCGCACATCCGCGATGTCTTGCCTGCTGCCTGGCGTGGGCTGCCAGGTGGCGTGATCGGCTTGGGCGATGCCAGTTACGGCGACACTTTTTGCGCTGGCGGTGAGCAGATGCGCGAGTTGTTTGCCGAACTGGGTATCCGGGAAGTGCTTGATATGTTGCGCCTGGATGCCAGTGAAACGGTCACCCCAGAAAGTGACGCAGAACCTTGGCTCGCTGTCTTCGTCGGTCATCTCCAGGCCTGACTGGGCGCTCTGGCGCTGGCGTAATCATTCCCGTAGCAGCGCCAGCCATGCCTGCGCTGCGCTGGACAGGTAAGCGCCTTCGCGCCAGATGAACGCGATGTCCCAACGCAGCATGGCCGGTGCCTTCAACGTCATGTGTACCACGCCGGGCCTGACCAGTGCGCGGGCAACCACTTGGGGCAGTAACACCACGCCTTGTCCGGCCGCTGCCAGCGCCGCCAGGAAATCCGCCTGACCGCTGCGGCCGCCTTCCTTTGGTGTGAAACCAACCTGCTGGCAGGCCTGCAACAATCTGTCATTGAGCATAAAACTGCGTTGATAGAGCAGAAAGGGGGTGTCGGCCAATTGACTGAGTTCGATCTCCTTCAGGTGCGCCAACGGATGACTGGCTGGTAGCAGCGCGTCCAGTGGCTCGTCGCAAAAGGGCTGCCAGGCGAATACCGGATCGTCCGGCGTGAGGCCGCCGCCCAGTTCAACTTCGCCACTCATGACCGCTTGCTCAATCGCCCGGCTTCCACCCTCCAGCAAATGGATAGTCACGTTGGGATAACGCTTGCGGTATTCAGCGAACAGTTTGGCAAACAGCGTATCGCTGCCCAGCATTGGCAATCCGAGGCGCAATTCTCCTCGTGCCAGTTGGCTTAGATCATCCAACTCACGAACCAGGCTGCGGTGAAGCAGCAGCATTTCTTCCGCCCGTTGCTGGACGACCTTCCCGGCTGCGGTCAGCCTGATCTGTGAGCCCTGTCGATCAAGTAGCATGACCCCCAGGCTCTCTTCCAACTGCGCCACCTGTTTGCTGACCGCCGACTGGCTGACGTACAAGTTCTTCGCGGCGGCAGTGAAGCCGCCCTGGCGTATGACTTCTATAAAGGTGCGCAGCTGTTTGAATTCCATCGTTACGCGATCTCGAAAAAGTGTGAGGGCGATTCTGATCGTTGTCATTCCAGAATAGAATTGCTATGAGTCTAACAATTCGTTTTTGAGATGAATCGACTTTCTTTAGACTGCATTCAAAGAGGGGCGAAAGACGATGAAACGTTTGCAATACCTTGCTCGATTAGTGCTGGAGCTGCTCGCTCTACTGGCGATTTATCAGCTCGGCTGCGAAATCGCGATGTGGTTCAACTGGCCGATTCCCGGTGGAGTGATCGGTCTTGCGCTTTTGCTGCTGGCTTTTGCGTCCGGTTTGATCAAGCCGGCGTCATTACAATTGGCGTCCAGTTTGCTGGTCGCGGAAATGCTGCTGTTCTTCATTCCTCCATTGATGAGTTTGCTCGATTACGGCGCGCTGGTACGTCATGACGGTTGGCGAATCATGTTGGTGATCGGCCTGAGCACGTTCACCGTCATGCTGGTCACAGCGTTTACCGTGGAGACAGTCTGTCGCTGGAAAGAGCGGCCCAAGGAGGGCAGATCATGAAATTTGAACCCATGCCGGTGTTCTGGCTGCTGTTGACTGTCCTGACGTACCTGTTGAGTCGCTGGGCCTACCGTCGCACTGGCCGTTATGTTCTTTCACCATTGATTCTGGTGCCCGCCGTATTGCTGTTAGTGGCCGTACCTTTGCATACCGCCTACGCCGAGTACTCAACCAACACCCATTGGCTGATGCTGCTGTTAGGGCCGGTCACCGTTGCTTTCGCCGTGCCTATTTGGCAACAGCGGGCGTTGCTGAGTCGTCACTGGCCCGCGCTGCTGATTGGTATGCTCGCGGGTAGCGCAGCCTCGATTGGCAGTTCGTTTGGACTTTCCAAAGCGTTGGCGCTGGACCCTTCAGTGGTACTTTCTTTGGTACCCCGTTCGATCACCACGCCATTTGCCATGCCGCTGGCGCATGATCTGGGCGGTGTACCTGAACTCACTGCTGTGTTCGTGATGTGTACCGGTGTTTTCGGTGCGGCATTGGGCGGGGTGCTGTTGAAATGGTTGCCGCTGCGTTCGGCATTGGCGCGCGGCGCGTTGTTGGGGGTGGGGGCTCACGGTGCCGGGGTCAGTCGCGCGCGCGAAGTGGGCGGCGAAGAAGGTTCAGTGGCCGGATTGGTCATGGTCCTTACCGGTTTGCTCAACCTGTTTGCTGCGCCATTGCTTGTGTACTTACTCTGAGACCGTCGTCCCAGAGCCATTTCCCTACGACTGACCCGGCAAGCCATTAACGTGGCTGCGAAGGCGACTAGCGGCGATGTCTTCGCTGGCTAGACTGCTCAACCTTAGAGCAAGAAAATCGCCGAGGAGCTGCCATCATGAATATTGCCCGGGTGCTGCAGAACGCAGAGGCCTCCGTCAGTGCCGAACACAACGTGAAGGATCAGGTCAGCGCCGCGGAGTGGCAAACACGCGTGGATTTGGCTGCATGCTATCGATTGGTCGCCATGCATGGCTGGGACGATCTGATCTTCACCCACATTTCGGCCAAGGTGCCTGGCACAGAAGACTTTCTGATCAACCCGTTCGGGCTGATGTTTCATGAGATCACCGCGTCCAGCCTGGTCAAGGTCGATCAGTCCGGCAAAAAATTGATGGACAGCCCCTACGATATCAATCCGGCCGGCTACACCATTCACAGTGCCGTGCATGAAGTGCGTCACGACGTGACCTGCGTCCTGCACACGCACACTGCTGCGGGTGTGGCGGTTTCGGCGCAGAAGCAGGGGGTGTTGCCCATCAGCCAGCAGTCGTTGTTCGTCCTTTCGAGTCTTGCCTATCACGCGTATGAAGGCGTCGCGCTGAATCACGAAGAGAAAGCCCGCTTGCAGGCAGACTTGGGCACTCACAACTTTTTGATGCTCAACAACCATGGACTGCTGACCTGTGGCGGCACCATTGCTGACACTTTCCTGATGATGTTCACCTTCCAGCGAGCCTGTGAAATCCAAGTGCTGGCGCAAGGCGCAGGGGCTGAGCTGATCCCTATTGGCGGACCGATTCTGGCGGGCGCAAAAGCAATGATTGCAGGCGTGACACGCAGTGCAGAAGGCTTGGGCGGTCTGCTCGCGTGGCCGGCGCTGCTGCGCAAACTCGATCAATGTTCTCCAGGCTACGCAGCGTAATGAGAATCGCCGAAATCCCATTGTCGGTATGGCGCAAGCGCGGGCACGAGTTGGTGTTTCGCGGGCAGACCATTCGTTATTGGGTGGCCGGGCAGGGCGAGCCATTGCTATTGATTCATGGCTTCCCAACGGCGAGCTGGGACTGGAATTATCTGTGGCAACCCCTGGCGCAGCGGTATCGGGTGATCGCCTGCGACATGCTCGGTTTTGGCGATTCGGCCAAACCGCGTGATCATAAGTACAGCCTTGTGGAGCAGGCCGATTTGCAACAAGCGTTGTTGGCGCACTTGCAGATTGACCAGCCGGTGCATGTGCTGGCTCATGATTATGGCGACAGCGTGGCGCAGGAGTTGTTGGCGCGACATTGTGAACAGACCTTTGAGCTCGCCAGTTGCGTGTTCCTCAACGGCGGCCTGTTCCCGGAAACCCACCGCGCCTTGTTTATTCAAAAGCTGCTCCTCAGCCCGGTTGGCTGGATGATTGGCCGAGTATTTGATCGTGCCAGCCTGGACAAGGATTTCAGCCGTATCTTCGGTGTCGATACGCGTCCCAGTGAGAGTGAACTGGATGACTTCTGGAGCCTGATCGCGGCCAACAGTGGCCCGCGAATCCTCCACCGCCTGATCAATTACATCCCGGAGCGTATCCAGCAGCGTGAACGCTGGGTGTCGGCGATGCAGCAAAATCAGGTGCCGCTCAAGCTTATCAACGGCGCCGCCGACCCTGTGTCTGGTTCGCACATGGTCCAGCGCTACAGCGAGCTGATCCCCAACCCTGATACCGTTCTGCTTCACGGCATCGGACGTTATCCGCATACCGAGGCGCCAGTGCTTCTATTGCGACACTACAGCGCTTTTCGTGCGTCTCTGGGTGCCTGTCGCGAACTGGTTGCTGCCTCCTGAAGCAGTGTTTGAACACTCATCCAACCCTTTGCATAAAGTTGGCATTTTTGTAGGAGAATTATTTTTCTTCATGTAGGGCTTGTCTCTTTCGTACTGATATCGCCTGGTTTGAACGGGGTCCTCGTCAAGATCTTCTGCGTCTCTCCGATAGCGGGGATACAGCGCAAAATCATGAGGGATCACATGAACCAGAATCATCTGCAAATTCAGCAGCGGCTCAGTACGTATGGCGATAAACTGGATCGGCGCTTTATAACCGATTCGGGCTATACAGTTCAGGAAGAAAGCGTCAAGCAGAAAATGCGGCAATATTGGGCAGACGACAGCATTTCCAACGGTACCAAGCTCAAAGGGTTTGATATGGATTTGACGGGGTTCGATCCGCGGAAGACGACGAATAGAGAGCTAAGAGAGATTGCGGGGCGGCTGGCTGATTTAGGGTTGATTGATTACGCAACGGCAGGCGGACTGAGTGGTATCGATCTTGAGTTTGACGCAGACGGAAACGAAATAAGCCAGGACAAGGTGGTAGATGCTTTTGCTTTTTTTCAGAGAAACCTGGAAGTTCTTCAGAAAAAAATTAAGGAAGGGCATGATTATGCAAGAGATACGGTCACTAAATTCAATACAGATATATCTGTAATGCTTGCACTTGAGGAGTTCGCAAAGTCATCTCGAAATCGGGGCGGCGCGCTGGTTAATATCAAAGCTTAAAAGACTAAAGCCTGAGCAAGCAAAAGCAAGCTCAGGCATGTTTAGTAAAGATGAACCGAAAAGCTGCTTCGGTAGCGCGCAGGATTTCTTCCTTTTGTGTTATCCAGCACCACTCGAAACTGGCCGTTGCCGTATCTTGCGAGTGCATATATATGTTCATTGTTCATCTCCATGATTTTCGAATGATTAGCCGGGACAAATGCTTTTCTGCGTTCGTTCGGTAAGGCATGGTTAATCACAAGTCTATGTAGGAGTATTGCTAATAATATAGTGGGAAATTTCTTATTTTGATTGTCTCTTAAAATTTTCCCGGATGATTTTTGTAGAAAATTCAGCGTGATGTCGTATCGATGTCGGTGCTGCCGTCAGAATTCAGGCAAAAAAAAGCCACTACAATCGTAGTGGCTTAAACAAAACGTTGAATTCAGGAGCTTCAAAATCAACGTCGAGGGAACAGAGCCGATAATAGACCGGAGAGGTAATTTGAAACAGCACAGGTTTTGACATGCTCTGTTACTCGTTGCGCAACAATCCTGTTGCTCATCTGTCATGGGTATGAGTTTTGTTCCAGTAAAAAGCTTAATTCGTGCTTCATATCTTCTTGCTGAAATCGTCATTGGCAGGTAGGCATTTAATACATATAGATTGAATAATCCATACCGTCGTGACGATTATATTAGCTACTTTTTTTGACCGTCCATGAAGGTTACCGTCGGGCGGGATGCTAGACGGATAGGGCGGTCGTTACCTCGAAGATTAATAGGTATCCAGAAAACAGCGCACGCCTGAACCGCGAGCAATTCCGAGTTTTGCCTAGTGAAGCGCGTGTCCAGAAGGCAGTGTTCTGATTCTCTGTTCCAAGCGCAATCTCTGCACCGGATCATCGCTCAATAACAACGCATGCTCCAGGTCGAAACGTTCGGCCTGGGGGCATTCAAGAGCCTGATAAAGACTCGCGCGGACCAGGTAATCGGTGGTGTTGCCCACGCCGAGTTCCAGCACCCTATTTGCATCTTTGAGTGAGGCCAGCAAATCGTCGTTGATCTGATGCAAATGCCGCAGGTTGCGCGACAGGCGTTGCAGTATGGCTTGGGCGCTGGCGGTGCGCATGTGTTCGGCCTTGAGTTGCATATCCGGGCCAAACTGGCGTATTAGCAGTTCTCTGCAATCTCTGGGATACAACCTGCGACCACCGCATGAGTCGAGCAAATGGTCGGCACCGGGGACACGCAGCAAAAAATGCCCTGGGAAGTTAACGCCCTCCAATGGGATCTCTAGGCGCCGGGCGATTTCCAGGCTGATGATCGCCAACGCCAATGGTTGCCCGCGACGGCGCTGCACCACCTTGTGCAATAACGCCGAATGGGGTTTTGGATGCGCCACATCGTCCTGCTGGAATCCGAGTGTCGCTAATTGTCGCAGCATCGGCTGTGCAAGCTCTGCGGCGGGCAGCATTGGCAGTGCTGAACTGATCTTACGGGTGAGTTCGTCTATTTCGTCCAGGGTCTGATTCGGCACGCATCCGGCGTCGTGTTCGACGGCTATCCAAAGACCCGCTTCGAACACCGAGGGTGGTGTACGTTGCAGGCAAGCAAGGCACTGGCTACGTGGGTTCATCGACTTCTCCAGCGGGATCAGGCGGCCGCACATTAATCATCCCATGGCTTGTTGTAGCCCCTCTGCTACGTGTCGTCCAGTGTCGATTCGGCAGCTATTGATTAAGCCTCTTGCCCTACGCCATCTCGTCGCCACGTGCCGCAGCGCCCCGTCATTTCCTGCGGCAGCGCCTATACTCGCAATACAAAAAATAGGGAGTACGGTCAATGTTCTCTCTCATGCAAAGTTCACGCGTCCAGTCGCTGCACATGATCGTTGATTCACCCACTTGTCTTAAGGCAGTGATCGCGATCCACAGTAGCCAAAAGGGACCAGCGCTTGGCGGCTGTCGTTACATTTCCTATCCAAATGAGCATAGTGCTATAGAAGATGCTATCCAATTGGCTAGAATTATGAGCTACAAGGCTGTTCTGGCTGGCCTGTCGCTGGGCGGTGGTACAGCGGTCATCCTGCGTCCCGCTCATGTGCCAGATCGTTCTGCCTTGTTCGAATCATTCGGACGTTTCGTTCAGACGCTCGATGGGCGTTACATCACTGCCATCGACAGCGGCACCTCCAGCGAAGACATGGATTGCATCGCCCAGTACACCCAGCACGTCACCAGTACCACCGAAGTAGGCGATCCTTCGCCGCACACCGCAATGGGCCTTTATGCCGGTATTCGCACGACGGCCATGGCGCGTTTGGGCAGTGAAAATCTTGAGGGCTTGCGGGTGGCCATTCAAGGCCTTGGTCATGTGGGTTATGCGTTAGCTGAACAGTTGCATGCCGCAGGCGCCGAATTGTTGGTCAGTGATCTGGACAGTGGCAAAGTTCAATTGGCCATGGAGCAGTTCGGCGCCAAACCTGTCGCCACCGAAGCCTTGCTCAGCACGCCCTGTGACATTCTCGCGCCTTGCGGCCTGGGTGGCATTCTCAACAGCCATAGCGTGACCAAATTACGTTGCGCTGCGGTGGCGGGCGGGGCGAATAATCAACTGAGTTGCCCGGCGATTGCTGATCAGTTGGAGGCGCGCGGCATCCTGTACGCGCCCGATTACGTCATTAACGCGGGGGGCCTGATTTATGTCGCCCTTCAACATCAAGGAGAAACCCTACAGACAATCACTTCTCATCTTGCCCAGATCGGGGAACGACTGACTGAAGTATTCGCCCACGCACAGGCAGAGAAGCGCTCACCCGCGCGAGTTGCCGATGAGTTGGCAGAGCGTCTGTTGAATATCGAATAAACGCCTCACCGGCGTTGTTCGCGTGACCTCGCAGCCACAAGCCGCGAGCCTTGACCATCACACGATCTACCCTCGTGTGTAAGGAGTGTGCAATGTCCAATAACAAGACCAAACTTGCGTACACCCGTTATCTCGCTCCCGACGGTCGCCTGACCGGAGCGCTTCCCCCTTGGGCCGATGACTTCAATCTCCTTACTCGTCTTTACCGGCAGATGGTTCTGACCCGGCTGTTCGACCAGAAAGCCGTCGCCCTTCAGCGCACCGGACGCATCGGCACCTACGCGCCGACGTTGGGGCAAGAAGCTATCGGCGTTGCGATTGGTAGCCTGATGCAGTCCGAAGACGTGTTGATTCCCTATTACCGCGACACCGCCGTGCAATTGATGCGTGGCGTGCGCATGGAGGAAATCCTTCTTTACTGGGGCGGCGATGAGCGCGGCAGTGATTACGCCGAGCCAGCCGTGGCGCAGGATTTTCCATTGTGCGTGCCCATCGCCACGCAAGCGCTGCATGCCTGCGGCGTGGCCAGTGCGTTCAAGATTCGCGGCGAGCATCGCGTTGCCGTGACAACCTGCGGCGACGGCGCCACCAGCAAAGGCGATTTCCTTGAAGCGCTGAACGTTGCGGGCGCCTGGCAGTTGCCGGTGGTGTTCGTGATCAACAACAACCAATGGGCTATTTCTGTGCCCCGGCGCCTTCAGTGCGGCGCACCGACCTTGGCGCAGAAGGCCATCGGCGCGGGCTTCCATGGCGAGCAGGTCGATGGCAACGACATCATCGCGGTCTACGACCGCATGCAGATCGCCCTCGAACGCGCGCGCAAAGGCAAAGGCCCGGTGTTACTGGAATGCCTCAGTTATCGATTGGGCGATCACACCACTGCAGATGACGCCACGCGTTACCGCTCAGCCGAAGAGGTCAAGCAAGCCTGGCAAGAAGAGCCGATCAAACGCCTTCAAACGTTCATGGCCGGTCAGGGCGTGTGGGACGAACAGCGCGAACAGGCGCTGATTGCTGAATGCCAAGGCCGGGTGCAGCAGTCTGTGGATAACTTCGACAGCGCAGGTAATCAAGACCCAGAGTCGGTGATCGATCACGTTTATGCCAAATGGCCTGCCCCCTTGGCGGACCAGCGCGAATGGTTCCTTGAGCGCGTCGCTCGTCGTCATGGGGGTGAACATCATGGTGAATGAGTCCGCTGTCACCGATAAAAAACTCACCCTGTTGGACGCCGTGAACCTGGCGATGCACCGCGCCATGAGTGAGGACGAAAACGTTGTGGTGCTGGGCGAGGACGTGGGCGTTAACGGTGGAGTATTTCGTGCCACACAGGGTCTGCGCGAGACCTTTGGCTTCAAGCGAGTGATCGACTCTCCGCTGGCGGAAACCATGCTCGGAGGGCTGGTGGTCGGCATGGCCGCGCAAGGGCTAAAGCCCGTGGTGGAAATCCAGTTCATGGGCTTCATCTATGCCGCGATGGAGCACCTGGTGTCCCACGCGGCGCGAATGCGTAATCGCACACGCGGGCGCTTGAGTTGCCCGATGGTCATGCGCACACCGATGGGCGCCGGGATTCGCGCGCCGGAGCACCACAGCGAAAGCACCGAAGCGATGTTCGCCCATGTGCCGGGCTTGCGCGTGATCATTCCCTCGTCGCCCGCGCGCGCATACGGCTTGCTGCTGGCAGCCATCGATGATCCCGATCCGGTGATTTTCCTGGAGCCGACGCGGCTGTACCGCATGAACCCGCAGCGGCTGGTCGATGATGGCAAGCGTCTGCCGCTGGACAGTTGTTTCACCCTGCGCGAAGGCCGCGACATTACCCTGATCAGTTGGGGCGCCAGCGTGCATGAAACCCTGCAAGCGGCGAATGCATTGGCCGAGCAGGGGGTGTCGGCGGAAGTCATTGATGTGGCCTGCGTCAAACCGCTGGATCTGGACACACTGCAAGCCTCGGTGCGCAAGACCGGACGTTGCGTGATCGTGCATGAGGCGCCGCGTTCCGGTGGCTTGGGCGGGGAAATCGCTGCCAGCCTCTACGAGTGGGTGTTTCTTGATTTGCAGGCGCCGATTCAGCGCGTCACCGCGCCGGACATTCCGCCGCCGTTATACCGGCTTGAACAGCTATACATCCCCAGCGTCGAAGACATTCTTCACGCGTGCGACCAAGTGCTGCATTTCAGCTGAGGCCCGAGGAGGCTTGCGATGAAATATTTCAAACTGCCCGATCTGGGCGAAGGTTTGCAGGAAGCGGAAATTGTCGAGTGGCACGTCAAGGCGGGGGATACGGTGAAGGCCGACCAATTGCTGGTCTCGGTGGAAACCGCCAAAGCGCTTGTCGATATTCCTGCGCCACACGACGGCGTGGTGGCGAAAGTCTTCGGTGGCGATGGCGACATTCTGCACGTGGGTGAGCCGTTGATGGCGTTTGAGGGTGAGGGCGATGCTGGCACCGTAGTCGGGCGGCTGGAAGGCGGGGTGAGCAGCCAGGACGATCAGTTTTTTGTCGGTGCCGCGCCTTCAACCCGTGAACACCTTGCGACTCGCGCGACACCAGCGGTCAGGCAGTTGGCACGACAGATGGGTGTGGGTTTGAACACGCTGAGTGGTTCAGGCCACGATGGCCTGATCACCCGCGAGGATGTGCAGGCAGCCTCGCAAGCCGAGCGCGATAAATTCGGCGGCGAGAAACTTCGGGGCGTGCGACGCAGCATGGCGATCAATATGACCAAATCCCATGCCGAAGTGGTGCCAGTGACGATCTTCGGCGATGCCGACCTGCATCGCTGGGGCGTAGCGCGTGATCCGCTGATTCGCATTGGCAAGGCCATGGCGTCCGCGTGCAAGGTCGAGCCTGTGCTGAACAGTTGGTTCGACGGCAAGTCGTTGTCGATCAAGCACCATGACACCCTTGATCTCGGTATCGCCGTGGATACGCCGGACGGTTTGTTCGTGCCAGTCTTGCGCGATATAGGGCATCGCGAGTCGGCGGACTTGAAAGAGGGGCTGAGCAGGCTGCGTGCAGATGTCAAAGCCCGCTCGATTCCGCCTCGGGAAATGATGGGCGCGACCATCACACTGTCCAACTTCGGCACCCTGTTCGGTCGGTACGCCAACCCGGTCGTGGTGCCGCCGCAAGTGGCGATCATCGGTGCTGGAGGCATTCGTGAAGAACCGGTGGCAGTGGACGGACAGGTGGTCGTGCATCCGATTCTGCCGCTCTCCCTGACTTTCGATCATCGAGCCGTAACGGGAGGTGAAGCCGCCAGGTTTTTCAAGGCGTTGGTCGATGAGCTAGAGAAACCGGAATGACCGACACATTACTGAGCCAACTTGTTGGCGAGAGGCCTTTACCCGGTGGGCCTGAAACACTGCCTCGCGAACAAGTTCGCTCCTACAGTTGATCAACCGCCTCATTGGAGACATCCGTCAACGGCGCGCGGCGGCGGATGAGTAGCGGCGGATAATTGTGGTCGAGGCCGCAGAGGCGCAGATCAGTCTGTAGGAGCCAACTTGTTGGCGAGAGGCCTTTACGCGGTGC
>NZ_DASWOT010000090.1:0-3989 GCF_036404235.1 Pseudomonas sp. | reverse complement strand
GCTTGGCCACGGTGAATAACGCTTCCTGAGTGACGTCCGCTCCGCGCATCCCATGACTCCGACAAATCGAGTGAGGCCTTATGGTAAAACGATCTCCGCCAGGCCAGTTGCACCAACGGCGAATTTCAACAAGCTGTTAGGCGCCTGATGGGTATCCAGCCATTACGACGCCATTGACTCTGCAAATCCAAAACGACGTTGAGTGCATCATCCAGCAGTAGGGGTTCGATCTGCGGTGACATACGGATGCTGCCCACGCTTTCACTGTCAAAACTAACAGCGAAAAACTTGGCCAAGGGCGTGGTAAAGCCGTATTGCGGGTCTACCAGGCGCAGGCGCGCATCGGTTTTAGGGAAGTGCCCCCAATAATGTCCTCGTATGGCCGGGTCGATATCGGCCGTGGAGCGCTGGCGCATGTCTTCCCAGGGCTCACCGATGATCAAGGCAATTTCCGGGTCGACGGAGAAGGCGTCAATGCATAGGCGCACCAATCCGAACACAGCCAGTATCGCCAGTAACAGGAGCCACTTGCGCCTGCGCCCTTGCAGGGTTTGTCGAATGTTCATCGGACACCGTTGCCAGCGGCAATGTCGCGGATGGACTGTTCAAGCAGTGGGCGATTGTTATCGTGCAGCATTTCATCGAATCGCTTGGCCGCCCGCAGGACAAAAGCCATACGTTGTTTTAAGTCCGAGAGATCAGCCAGGAGGTTAGTGCTGAAGCCAAGCGTGCGACCATCATCGACGCGGCGACATTGACTGGCCAGGGTCAGTTCGATGGCTTCGGCAACCCCGGAAGGAAAACCCGTGACATAGGAAACATGGTTGCTGCGCAGCAGCGCGGCCAGGTGCCAATCCTCGTAGATAGCCGGTTGCAGGATGTTTTTTTGTTCATGCCAGGCGAACTTTTCCACGCTTTTAGCAATATCCCCCGACTCTATGGCCGCGAATGCTTGCAGTATTTCGTCTCGGTATTGTCCAAAAGGAAGTTTTTCTTGATCCACCGGCCACAGCACCGAGAAATCAGGATCACCATGAATATTCGCTCGTTTCTCCAAACACGTTTCCAACTCCTTAAACCCACGCTTGGCGTAAAACGCATGCAGCGGGAATATGTCCAGGAAAAGTGAGGTATTACCCAGCGCCAGCATGTCGTTCACGTGCTGGAACTGCTGTTGCATCAGTGACAGAGGCTCGCCTGCAAAGTGAATATCCACGGACGGCACCGGGTTGTTGGCATCGGCTTGCTTGTAAGCTTCCATCGCCTCGACCTGTTCTTGCATTTTGCTGGTGGTGAACAGGCCGTAGCGCCTTCTGAGATCCCGCAGGTTTTGCTGGGCGGTTTTTTCCTTGCGGATATTGTCAATCAAGCCCGACGCATGCATCAGCCCGCACCCCACCTGCTTGGACGCGAAAGCTGCCAGGCCTGCCCATTGAAAGCGTGAATCATGAAGCCAGAGCCTGGCGTAGGCTGCATTGATGGCGCTATTGCGTGCCACCGGGTCGGCAATAAGTACCCCGCCAGGCGCAACGATCTCTTCAGCTTCTTGTTGGTAATACGCCCAAAGGCATTCGCAGGTCAGTATGGGGACTTCAATGATTTTCCTTGATTGTCCATTCACGTCGCCGGTGTAACTTTTACACGCCGAAACAGGTCGAGTGTTTTTGTTCAAAATCTGTTTGTCGCATTCTTGATCTTTGAAACATGACGTCATGGAGAACTCCTGATCGAGTGCCGCCACCCCGCAACCGTGGTATCGGCCATTAATGGGGGTATGCCTTTATCGTTTTGGATCGAGTTCTATGCTTACCACTACGCTTTCATCTGAAAGGGCATGAAGCATGTTCCCCACTTCGTCGGTTCGGCCTTCAATGATTTGGCCGGTATTGAGGGTTACTCGATATCGAGAATTGCGAGTCGACGTTGGGTGATGGGCGCTCTTCAGCACGAGGTAGTAATCAGGTTTTTTGTCACGCACCGATGGCGTAGGCCGACCCGCCGTCCAGTTACCCGCTGAGTCAGGCTCGAAGGCAGAGAAGGCTTCCTTTGCCCCTTCGTTATATTTGCCGTGAATATCATTCAGCGTTGAAATAAGAGGGCAGCCACCACTGGTCACATGCCCGTGGTGCGGCACTGGTCGCCCGTTCGGAAGCGTAAAGCCAGGCGTGGCCTCGGCAATGACGCATCCTTTCATGCAAGCCATCCTTGCATGCTGATACGTCAATGGACGGCCATGACTGATGGTTGTTGGAAAGCCTTCGGCAACAGTACCGCCGCAGGCTGCCTGATCACCTTCGCGAATCCATCCGAGGATTTTCATGGGTGCGGATGCCTGGGCGCGATATACCCAGGTTCAAAGAGACCGAGTATGGGTTCATCAACCCGCTCT
The DNA here is from genome assembly GCF_036404235.1 of Pseudomonas sp. Taxonomy (GTDB): domain Bacteria; phylum Pseudomonadota; class Gammaproteobacteria; order Pseudomonadales; family Pseudomonadaceae; genus Aquipseudomonas. The sequence continues at coordinate 1,600 of NZ_DASWOT010000090.1, read as the reverse complement.
TGAATTAAAAAGCTGTTTTGTAGCGTCGTTGTAACGATGTCCCCGTTCTCTGTAGCACTGCCGAGGATTGCTATGGGCCTGCCCATATAAGCCATGGCAAACCCGGCCCCCGAAACTATGGTGGTTTGAGAACCGTCGGGGTAACACACAATATCCCCCACGCAGGCGATGTCGTGACCATCGACATTAATCTCACTGGAGGCAGTTTTGATTTCGCCACCTTTTTCTGTCTTGCCGCCTTTTGTTGCCAGAAGATGGATATCTTTCAGTGTTCGGTCAGCATTCTCGACGTTGTGTTTGTCGATAAGCGCCTGAGCATGTTCGCGTGTATAGGTCATGAGGTTTTTTACGTTGATGTAGGAGTTGCAGACCTTATGCCGGAGAGGCAGCGGCAAAACAGTCGTCAAATCCTCTATATGCTGTAGGAAAAATCTCCGCCGTTCAGTTTTGCGCCGTCAGCGCTTTTATCGATTTTGAGTACAGTGCTTTCATCCGTCATACAGGGCATTAGCTGTTTGCACTTGCGTGGCGAACGCCGAAGTGGCGTCATAGGAAAATTACAAACCTGAAAGGCCCTGCCATGCCAATCACTACGCTGATCCGCCGCGCCAGCCTCCCTTCGCCACAAATCAGTGCTGAGCAAGCACTGCAATGGCTGGTGCTGCACTACGGGCTGCACGGGTCGGTCAAGGCGTTGGGTAGCCAGCAGGATCAAAACTTTCTGCTGGAAGACGAGGGCGGCGAGCGTTACCTGCTCAAGGTGTGCCATGGCACGTATTCGCCACTGGAGTTGCACGCGCAGCACGCGGCGCTGCGTCACTTGGGCGGTCGTTCGCAGGTTCGGGTGCCTGCGGTGATACCGGCCAATAACGGTGAGGATTTATTGTCGCTTGAGGTCGATGGTCAGGCGGTACACATTCGGTTGCTGGAGTTTATCGAGGGCCAGTCGATTGCCCATGTGGGCCATCTGAGCCGCGATGTAGTGATCACACTGGCCGTGCTGTGCGCTCAGGTCGATCTCGCGCTGGCAGGTTTCAAACACGCAGGCCTTGATCGCATCCTGCAATGGGACCCGCGCCACGCCAGTGCGCTGATCAAGCATCTGTTACCGATCCTTAAGAAGGCCGATGAGCGTGCGTGCATCGCCCAAGCCGCCGAACAGGCACACGCGCGGTTGCTGCCGTTGATCCCGGCGCTGCCGGTGCAGGCGATCCACCTGGACATTACTGAATACAACGTTGTCTGGGCCAAAAATGCGCACCGTCAGTGGCAACTCCAAGGGTTGATCGATTTCGGCGACCTGGTCAGCACTTGGCGTGTCGCCGATTTATCTGTGACCTGTGCGGCGTTGCTGCATCACGCTGAGGGCGATCCGCTGTATATCCTTGCGGCCATTGAGGCTTATCAGGCAATCAATCCGCTGCAACGTGAAGAACTACAGGCTTTGTGGCCGTTGATCGTCGCCCGCTCGGCGGTTTTGGTGCTGAGCAGTGAACAGCAAGCCAGTATCGACCCCGACAACGCTTACATTCAGGCGAATCTGCAGAGCGAGTGGAACATCTTCGACGTCGCGACTTCAGTGCCCATGGCGTTGATGGAA
>NZ_DASWOT010000089.1:0-26329 GCF_036404235.1 Pseudomonas sp. | reverse complement strand
CACACCCTTGGGCATAGCCCAAAGCGAACTGTCAGCGCATTCAAATATTTACTTTGTTGCCGCTACCCCCCGCGATCTTTAGACTTACGCCTCATTTAACGAGAGCAGGGTCGATGTCCACGGTCTTTCCCGAAGATTCTGTCGGTCTAGTCACACAGCAAATAGCCCATTTCAGCGAACCCCTGGCCTTGGCCTGTGGCCGCTCACTGCCTGCCTACGACCTCATCTACGAAACCTATGGCCAGCTCAACGCGACGCGCAGCAACGCGGTACTGATCTGCCACGCCCTGTCGGGTCATCACCACGCAGCCGGTTATCACAGCGTCGACGAACGCAAGCCCGGCTGGTGGGACAGCTGCATAGGCCCCGGCAAGCCGATCGACACCAATCGCTTCTTCGTGGTCAGCCTGAACAACTTGGGCGGCTGTAATGGCTCCACAGGCCCCAGCAGCATCAACCCGGAAAGCGGCAAACCCTTCGGCGCCGACTTCCCGGTACTGACCGTGGAAGACTGGGTCCACAGTCAGGCGCGGCTGGCCGATTGCCTCGGCATCATCCAGTGGGCGGCTGTTGTTGGTGGCAGCCTGGGCGGGATGCAGGCGCTGCAATGGACCATCACCTACCCGGACCGCGTGCGTCATTGTCTGGCCATCGCCTCGGCCCCCAAGCTCTCGGCACAGAACATCGCCTTCAACGAAGTCGCACGCCAGGCGATCCTCACCGATCCCGAGTTTCATGGCGGCTCGTTCCAGGAATACGGCGTTATCCCCAAGCGCGGCCTGATGCTGGCACGCATGGTGGGCCACATCACCTACCTGTCCGATGACTCCATGGGCGAGAAATTCGGTCGCGGGCTCAAGAGCGAGAAGCTCAATTACGACTTTCACAGCGTCGAATTCCAGGTCGAAAGCTACCTGCGCTATCAAGGCGAAGAGTTCTCCGGCCGTTTCGACGCCAACACTTATTTGCTGATGACCAAGGCGCTGGACTATTTCGATCCGGCCGCCAACTTCAACGACAACCTGGCCGCGACGTTCGCCAAAGCCACCGCGAAGTTCTGCGTGATGTCGTTTACCACCGACTGGCGTTTCTCCCCGGCGCGTTCACGGGAACTGGTCGATGCGCTGATGGCTGCAAAGAAAGACGTCTGTTATCTGGAAATCGACGCACCACAAGGCCACGACGCCTTCCTGATTCCGATTCCGCGTTACTTGCAGGCCTTCTCCAGCTACATGAACCGAATTGAGATCTGAGGACACCATGAGAGCCGACCTGGACATCATCCAAGACTGGATACCTGCCGGCAGCCGGGTGCTCGACCTCGGTTGCGGCGATGGCGAATTACTGGCCTGGTTGCGGGACAACAAACAAGTCACCGGCTACGGTCTGGAAAACGACGCCGACAACATCGCTCGCTGCGTGGCGAAGGGCGTCAACGTCATCGAGCAGGATCTGGACAAAGGCCTGGGCAACTTTGCCAGCAACAGCTTCGATGTGGTGGTCATGACCCAGGCGCTGCAAGCGGTGCATTACCCGGACAAAATTCTCGACGAAATGCTCCGCGTCGGACGCCAATGCATCATCACCTTCCCTAACTTCGGTCACTGGCGCTGCCGCTGGTACTTGGCGAGCAAGGGCCGCATGCCTGTTTCGGAATTTTTGCCATACACCTGGTACAACACGCCGAACATTCACTTCTGCACCTTCGAAGACTTCGAAGCCCTGTGCCGTGAGCGTGAAGCAAAGGTCATTGATCGACTTGCGGTCGATCAGCAGCATCGGCATGGCTGGGCCAGCAAGCTATGGCCTAATCTGTTGGGTGAGATCGGTATCTATCGGGTGAGCAGTCCTGGCTTGCAGGACCACCAGATTGCAATCTGATCCGGCATAGCCCAATAACAAGGAGAATGATCATGCGCCGCCTGACCGCATTGCTTTGCACCCTCTTCGCGCTTGCGCTGTCTGCACCGACAATCGCCGCCGACAGCGCCAGCCCGCAACGCAAAGCGCAGTTTGGCGCCCTGACCGTTCACTACAACGCCTTTGCCTCAAGCATTTTGCAACCGTCCATCGCCCAAGAGGCGGGGGTGATTCGCAGCAAGAGCCAAGGCGTGCTCAACATTGCCGCGATCAAGGACGGCAAGACCGTCCCGGCCAACGTCACCGGCACAGTCAAAGACCTGACCGGCAGGACCAAGCTGCTGACCTTCAAGCAAAGCACTCTCGGTGGCTCGGTCAACTATCTGGCGGAGTTCGCGGTTGAGCCCGATACGTCCACACTGCTGACCTTTGATGTCAGCGTGAAGGTCGGCGATGAACAGGCTCACTCTTTGAGCTTCAACCAAGAAATCTACTCAGGCGAATGATGAAACTCACCCAGCTCGTACTGGCCAGCCACAACGCAGGCAAACTCAAAGAACTCCAGGCCATGCTTGGCGACAGCGTGCAACTGCACTCCATTGGCGAGTTTAGCGACGTGGAACCGGAAGAGACCGGCCTGTCATTCGTCGAAAACGCCATTCTCAAAGCGCGTAACGCAGCACGCATTTCTGGCCTGCCCGCGCTGGCCGACGATTCGGGCCTGGCGGTGGACTTTCTCGGCGGCGCACCGGGGATTTATTCCGCTCGCTACGCCGATGGCCAAGGCGATGCAGCCAACAACGCCAAGCTGCTGGACGCGCTGAAGGATGTGCCTGACGATCAACGTGGCGCGCAGTTCGTCTGCGTTCTGGCGCTGGTGCGACACGCCGACGACCCGCTGCCCATTCTCTGCGAAGGCCTGTGGCACGGGCGGATTCTGCGCGCGGCGCGTGGTGAATACGGCTTTGGCTATGACCCATTGTTCTGGGTGCCCGAGCATGACTGCTCAAGCGCTGAGCTGAGCCCTGCCAGGAAAAACCTGCTAAGCCACCGCGCCCGTGCCATGGCGATTCTGCGCCAGCGCCTGGGTTTGCAATGACACCCGATTCCACCGCACGGCCTCTGTTCCTCGGTAAAGCCGGCTTTTCGTCCAACACCCCACGGGCCGGGCTGCCACAACTGCCACCGTTGTCGCTGTACATCCATATTCCGTGGTGTGTGCGCAAATGCCCGTATTGCGATTTCAATTCCCACACCGCAAGCCCGGTGCTGCCTGAAGACGAGTATGTCGATGCGCTGCTGGCCGATCTGGATCAGGACCTGCACCATGTCTATGGCCGCGAGTTGACCTCGATCTTCTTCGGCGGTGGCACGCCCAGTCTATTCAGCGCCAATGCACTGGGTCGGCTGCTCAAGGGCGTGGAGCAGCGGATTGCCTTCGCGCCTGATATCGAAATAACCCTTGAGGCCAACCCAGGAACCTTCGAACAGGCCAAGTTCAGCGCCTATCGCGGGCTGGGCATCAATCGTTTGTCGATTGGTATCCAGAGTTTCCAGGAAGCCAAGCTCAAGGCGCTGGGGCGAATTCATAACGGTGACGAAGCTATTCGAGCCGCTGACATGGCGCGCCAGGCCGGCTTCGATAATTTCAACCTGGACTTGATGCATGGCCTGCCGGATCAGTCGCAGGACGATGCCTTGGGCGACTTGCGTCAGGCCATCGCGCTGGCGCCGACGCACCTGTCCTGGTATCAACTGACGCTGGAGCCGAACACCGTGTTCTGGAATCAGCCGCCGACGCTGCCCGAAGACGACATTCTTTGGGACATCCAGGAAGCGGGGCAGGTGTTACTCGCAGAAAATGGCTACGCACAATATGAAGTGTCGGCTTACGCTCAGCCGGGCAAACCTGCGCGGCATAACCTCAATTACTGGAGTTTTGGCGACTTCATCGGCATTGGCGCGGGCGCCCACGGCAAGTTAAGCCATCCTGACGGGCGCATCAATCGCACCTGGAAAACCCGTCTGCCGAAGGACTATCTCAATCCGGCCAAACCGTTTCAGGCAGGAGAAAAGACCCTGCTAGCCGATGAGATGCCCTTTGAGTTTTTGATGAATGCACTGCGTTTAACAAATGGCGTGGACGCTGCATTATTTCAACTGCGCACCGGTCTAAGCGTCGAATCGCTTGCCAGCGCTCGCCAGCAGGCTGAGCAACGGGGCTTGCTGGAAGCCGACCCAACGCGTCTGGTGGCCACCGCGCGCGGTCAACTGTTCCTCAATGACCTGCTGCAATACTTCCTCATTTAAGGCTTCGATCCAAGGACACTGCATGGACCTCATTCTCGACCTGCTCGCTACCGTCTCGCGCTGGAGCCGCAGCAACCTTTCTGAAATCGCACTGGCATTGGTGGGGTGTCTGCTGATCCTGTTCGGTGCCGACATCAAAGGCTGGATCGAAGGCCGCATCGGCGGTTTCGCTGGCGCATTGCGCATCCCGGTCATGGCGTTGCTCTGCACCATCGGCAGCGGCGCCGCATTGATTTATGCCACGCCCTGGGTCGTGCGCGGGCTGAGCCAGTTCAACAACTACAGCCTGGCGCCGGTGCTGTTGGTGGTGCTGGGGTTGATTGGGGTGGTTGCCGATCGCAAGTGATTTACAAACCTTGTGATAAACCTTCTTTGAAGATGGACTTAGCCTCGACGTTGGCCGCCGCAAATTGAGAACAAAAAAGGAGAAGCAGAGCTTCTCCTTTTTTACAGTTTGGCGCTTATGCACCAGACCGCATTGCCCACCTATCAGCGAATGCTTTGGATGGTGCCTTTGTTGCCAGTTACCTTGACGCCCACCTGTTTGAAGATGAAGTAGTCTTTGACGGTTACTTCATAACGCGGAGCCACGATCAGGTCGGAACCGGATGATTTGACGGCCTTGAAAGCTGCCGCGGCTTTTGTGCTGGAGATTGGGTCCGGCAACGGCAGGCCCATGCCGCCACCGCTTGCACCACCATACGAAACACCGTCGGCAAACTGGGTGTCGCCACCAATGTTCAGCCAGCCGAACAGTACGTTGGTGGACGACTCGCCTTGGATGACCTCGCCCACTTTTACATCGGCCTTAAGATCGGTCTTGACGTCACCCGACAGCGATGCCGCCGGCTGGCTCATGTTGTAGCTGACGCAGCCGCTAGTGGTCGCGATCAGTGTAAAGACAGCAGCCATTTGCCAGAACTTATTCATATGTAATCCCTTCTCGATTATCTGATATATGCAGCGGCGGGAATATAACGAGAAGGCCTAAGTACAGATGTCGGACGTTTCTGAAGGATCTGTAGCCTTTCTCGTCCGATCAAAGAAAGGCGAACTGCGTGCAGCCGGTAGGGCTGGTCTGTAGTTGCTGCATGACGCAGGTTTGGAGGGAAGCGGGCACTGCTGCAGCTGTCGGGCAGCTCCATGAGAGCCGTCTCGCCGCCAAGACGCCGCGCTGTCGCGCAGCAAACACGGGACCTGTTGGAGCTGCCGAAGGCTGCGAGGGTGTGCGCAGCGCGCCCAACTTATCGGGTGGCCCCCTGAAGGTCCTGTGGACCTTATCGCAGCCTTTGGCAGCGCCTACCGAAAGTCTCTTTTAGTCAGATGGTTATAGTGCGTTTGATGAAAGGCATAGTCGCTAGATCGGCTTACACCTGTTTCTCGAACTTTAAATCCCAAACCCCATGCCCGAGGCGTTCGCCGCGGCGTTCGAATTTGGTGATCGGCCGTTCCGCAGGTCGCGGGACGCATTTGCCGTCTTCAGCCAGGTTGCGATAGCCCGGCGCGACGTTCATTACTTCGAGCATGTACTCGGCGTAGGGCTCCCAGTCGGTGGCCATGTGCAGCACGCCGCCGGGTTTCAACTTGCTGCGCACCAGTTCGGCGAACTCAGCCTGAACGATGCGACGTTTGTGGTGACGCGATTTGTGCCATGGGTCCGGGAAGAACAGCATCAGGCGATCAAGGCTGTTATCGGCGATGCAGCGGTTGAGTACTTCGATAGCGTCGCAATCATAAACCCGCAGATTGGTCAGCCCCTGAGTCAGCACGCCATTGAGCAACGCACCCACACCCGGACGATGCACCTCAACGCCAATGAAGTCGTGTTCAGGCGCAGCAGCCGCCATTTCCAGCAACGAATGCCCCATGCCGAAGCCGATTTCCAGCGTACGCGGCGCCGAGCGACCAAACACCTGATCGAAATCGACCGGCGCATCGGCCAGCGGCAGAACGAACAACGGCTTGCCTTGATCCAGACCGCGTTGCTGGCCTTCAGTCATGCGACCGGCACGCATCACAAAGCTCTTGATGCGGCGATGTTGGCGTTCGTCGCCCGGCTCTTTGCCGTCTTCTTCGTTCATCACTTCTTCATCGTCGGGAAGTGGGTCAGGCGTTTGTGAGTCAATCATCAACAGGCTCTTACTTGATCAGGCCATCCAGCGGCGAGGATGCGCTGGCATAGAGTTTTTTCGGCATGCGGCCAGCGAGGTAGGCCATACGGCCTGCCAAAATGGCGTGTTTCATGGCTTCGGCCATCAGGATCGGTTGTTGTGCGTGGGCAATCGCCGAGTTCATCAGCACCGCTTCGCAGCCCAATTCCATCGCGATGGTGGCGTCGGATGCGGTGCCGACGCCTGCGTCAACAAGGACGGGCACTTTTGACTCTTCGAGGATGATCTGCAGGTTGTATGGGTTGCAGATCCCCAACCCAGTACCGATCAGGCCGGCCAACGGCATGACAGCGCAGCAACCTATTTCGGCCAATTGGCGAGCGATGATCGGGTCGTCACTGGTGTAAACCATTACGTCGAAGCCATCCTTGACCAGCGTTTCAGCGGCCTTGAGGGTTTCGATGACGTTAGGGAATAAAGTCTTCTGGTCAGCCAGCACTTCCAGCTTGACCAGGTTGTGGCCATCGAGCAGCTCACGGGCCAGGCGACAGGTGCGTACCGCTTCGATGGCGTCGTAGCAACCTGCGGTGTTCGGCAGGATGGTGTAACGGTCTGGCGGCAGGATATCGAGCAGGTTCGGCTCGCCAGGGTTCTGCCCCAGGTTGGTCCGGCGTACAGCCACGGTCACAATCTCGGCGCCCGAGGCTTCGATGGCCAGGCGGGTTTGTTCCATGTCCTTGTACTTGCCGGTGCCAACCAACAGGCGCGACTGGAAAGTCCGACCGGCCACTGTAAAGGGCTTGTCGCTACGAACGTTGCTCATTGGAAATCCTCTTGGTGGTTGAGGTTCTTGCCATTCTTTGAAATCGATAGAGGGCGACCCAATGGTCCGGGACTAACCGCCCCCGATTGCATGCACCACTTCAACCTGATCGCCATCGCGCAGGGCTGTGGACGCATGCTGGCTGCGCGGGACGATATCCAGATTGAGTTCGACCGCGATTCGCCGACCTGTCAGCTCCAGCCGGGCCAGCAACGCCGAGACGGTTTCACCGTCAGGCAGTTCGTAGGGTTCACCGTTCAACTGAATGTGCATGCGAATTGGCAGCCATCATTTTAGGGGGCGAGCATTCTAGCCCGATCAGCCGGGATGACCAAGGCAAAGCCATGCCACTGGTCTCAAGCTGGACTGGCCAGTCAACTTGATCAATCAGGGCGCTTCAACACCCAGACGCCAGGCGGTCCAGCCCAGGATCGCCCAACCGATCAGGAAGCAAAGGCCACCAATCGGCGTAATGATGCCCAGTTTGCTGGTGCCGGTCAGGGTCAGCAAATACAGGCTGCCGGAAAACAGGATGATGCCCAAGGTGAAGGCAATACCTGCGTAAGTCACCAGCCGCCCCTGAATTTGCATCGCCAGCAGCGCTACGCCAAAGATCGCCAGCGCGTGAATCAATTGATAGAGCACACCGGTATGGAAGATCGCAATGTATTCCGCGCTCAGCCGTGTTTTCAGGCCATGAGCAGCGAATGCACCAAGCGCGACACCCGTGAAGCCGAAGAAGGCCGCCAACATCAGAAAGGTTCGAAACATGCATGACTCCAGTCAAAAATCGTTCAATGACGCGTGGTCTGTATAATGGCCCGCTCCACGGGTTCGGCCAAGCCATCTCTATGCTGCGTTTCCTCCTTCGTCGTATCGCCAAGGGCCTGCTCTGGTTCGCTGCGGCCAGTGTCGTGCTGGTTTTGGTTCTGCGTTGGGTGCCACCGCCGTTCACCGCGCTGATGGTTGAACGCAAGATTGAATCATGGTTCGACGGGCAACCTATTGATCTACAGCGTGACTGGCAGCCATGGGAAAAAATCTCCGACGATCTAAAAGTCGCGGTCATTGCCGGCGAAGACCAAAAATTCGCCGAGCATTGGGGTTTCGATATTGATGCCATACAGGCCGCATTGATTCATAACGAACGGGGCGGCTCGATTCGCGGCGCCAGCACGCTGAGCCAGCAGGTGTCGAAAAACCTGTTTCTGTGGTCGGGGCGCAGCTATTTGCGCAAGGGGCTGGAAGCCTGGTTTACCGGTTTGATCGAGATACTGTGGTCTAAACAACGAATTCTTGAGGTGTACCTCAATAGCGTGGAGTGGGATGAGGGCGTGTTCGGCGCCCAGGCAGCGGCGCAACATCATTTCCATGTCAATGCCAGCCAGTTGTCGGCGCAGCAGGCCAGTTACCTGGCAGCCGTGCTGCCCAACCCACGAGAATGGAGCGCCAGCCGCCCAAGCAGCTATGTGTCGCGTCGCGCAGGCTGGATTCGCCAGCAGATGCGGCAATTGGGTGGGGATGACTACCTGGTGGGGTTAAATCACAGTCGCCGCTGGTGAACCTGCACGCGCGCACTCATCAAGCACAACTTAACTATCTGAATACATAGACTTTCTGTAGGAGCAGGGCTAATCCCGCGACCGGCGGGGAACCCGTCGTAAAACCTGCGCACTCGGTGTGACAGGCCGCCGGGTTTACTGCCGCTGCGCGCCAGGTCGCGGGACAAGCCACGCTGATCACCCGCCACATGATCCGGCCACTCTTTTCAGCAAAAAACACCTGCTGAAAGCTTGAGTATCGACAGGTTGGTGCAGCGTCTGGGCGACCGGGGATCTCCTGCCGGAAGCGGCGGCTACCCACACAAAAACGCCCTGATCGAGTCAGATCAGGGCGTTTGTATTTGTAGCTATCACCGCTTAGGCAGCAATCGATACCTTGAGCTTGTTCATCGCGCTCTTCTCAAGCTGGCGAATACGCTCGGCCGAGACGTTGTACTTCTCTGCCAGGTCGTGCAGCGTGGCCTTTTCTTCGGCCAACCAGCGTTGATAGAGAATGTCACGACTGCGATCATCGAGAACGTTCAATGCTTCGTGCAGGTTCGCGGTGGAGCTGTCAGTCCAGTCGGAATCTTCCAACTGACGCGCTGGATCGTAGCGATGATCTTCCAGATAGTTGGCTGGCGACTGGAAAGCACTGTCATCGTCCGCTTCAGCTGCCGGGTCGAACGCCATGTCGTGGCCGGTCAAGCGGCTTTCCATCTCGCGCACTTCACGCGGCTCTACGCCAAGGCTTTCGGCCACGCGATGCACTTCTTCGTTGTTCAGCCACGCCAGACGCTTCTTCTGGCTGCGCAGGTTGAAGAACAGCTTGCGTTGGGCTTTGGTGGTCGCGACTTTCACGATGCGCCAGTTGCGCAGGATGAACTCGTGAATCTCAGCCTTGATCCAATGCACGGCAAAAGACACCAGACGAACACCCATTTCTGGGTTGAAACGCTTCACGGCCTTCATCAGGCCGACGTTACCTTCCTGGATCAGGTCTGCCTGAGGCAAGCCGTAACCGGAATAACTGCGTGCTATATGCACCACAAAACGCAGGTGGGCGAGCACCATCTGCCGAGCCGCCCCAAGATCCTGCTCATAATAGAGACTCTCGGCCAGTTCACGCTCCTGCTCAGGCGTCAGCAGCGGAATGCTGTTAACCGTATGCACATAGGCTTCCAGGTTCGCACCCGGGACCAACGCATAAGCAGGTTGCAAAGAAGTGGTCATACGAAAAAACCTCCGACTCACGTATTCGTGCAGTTCAGCACTGCGAAGTTGACCGGGAACCACAAAACAAGTTCCCTTGGCTGAAAAGTCAATAGAAGAAACAAAATATACAGCTGAATACTGAACGATAACTTAACGAGGTGCCAGCTCGCGCAAATGGCGAGCTACTGCAATCCACGCACCGATATACCCCAACAACACCGCCCCAAGCAATAGGGACAGACCATCAGCCGCAGGCACACCGGCCAGCGAGAAGTTGCTGCCGTAAAGTCCGGCCAGCCGGACCACGGCCTCATTCAACCAGTTCAGGCCAAACGCCAACACGCCCCAGGACAGGAACCCCGCCCCTATGCCATAAAGCGCGCCCATATAAAGAAACGGCCTACGCACATAGCTGTCAGTACCGCCTACCAGCTTAATGACCTCAATCTCGGTACGACGGTTCTCAATGTGCAGACGAATGGTATTACCAATGACCAACAACAACGCCAGCACCAGTACCACGCTCAGACCGAACACAAAGCGGTCACCCAGCTTGAGAATTGCCGCCAGCCGCTCAACCCAGACCAAATCCAGTTGGGCCTGCTGAACCTTAGGCAATTCAGCCAGACGGGTACGTAACGCCTCTAGCGCCGGTTTGTCAACTTCATCTGGCGTCACGACCACTACGCCCGGCAAAGGATTTTCTGGCAACTCCTTCAACGCCTCGCCAAGACCAGACTGTTGCTGAAACTCGTTCAGCGCCTGATCACGGCTGATGTACTGCGCTTCGGCGACGCCAGGCATGGCTTTGATCTGCTCAACCAGCGCATCGCCCTCGGACGGCGAAGCATCCAGTTGCAAATAAAGCGAGATTTGCGCCGCGCGCTGCCAGGACCCACCAAGTCGCTCAACGTTGCTGAGCAGCAGTGACAATCCCATTGGCAAACTTAAGGCAATCGCCATCACCAGGCAGGTAAAAAAGCTGCCAATCGGTTGTTTGCCCAAACGACGCAAACTGTCGACCAGACTCGAACGGTGCGCTTCGATCCAGGCATGAAACAGGGTGCCGAAATCAGGGCCGTCATCGTCGTTACGCTTCTTTTTCTTCTGCGGATCGGGTTCGCCAGCTTTGGGCGCGACACGCTCCGATACCTTGGGGCTGCGTGTCGCACTCATACGCCAGCCTCCCCATCGCCGATCAGTCGACCGCGTTGCAGGGTCAGCATGCGGTGGCGCATACGTGCAATCAGCGCCAAATCGTGACTGGCGATCAACACGCTGGTGCCCAAACGGTTGATGTCTTCGAACACCCCCATGATCTCCGCAGCCAGGCGTGGGTCGAGGTTACCCGTCGGCTCGTCCGCCAGGAGCAAGGCTGGCCGATGAACAATGGCGCGGGCAATGCCGACGCGCTGCTGCTGACCAGTGGACAAATCGCCTGGGTACAGCTCGGACTTATCCGACAGCGCCACACGCTCCAGCGCCGAATCGACGCGCTTGGTGATTTCAGCCTTCGACAAACCGAGAATCTGCAGCGGCAAGGCAATGTTATTGAAGACGGTGCGATCAAACAGCAATTGGTGATTCTGGAAGACCACTCCGATCTGCCGACGCAGAAACGGAATCTGGGCATTGCTGATCTGCCCGAGGTCCTGGCCGGCCAACAGCAATTTGCCGGAGGTTGGACGCTCCATCGCGAGCAGCAGGCGCAGCAACGTACTCTTGCCAGCACCGGAGTGACCGGTGACGAACAAGAATTCACCACGACGCACCCGAAAGCTCAGCTCATGCAAGCCGACATGCCCATTCGGATAACGCTTGGCAACCTGTTCGAAACGAATCATGTGTGCTCCCGCTCCGCGAACAAGGCTTGAACAAAGGCTTCAGCCTCGAAAGTACGCAAATCGTCTATACCTTCGCCGACGCCGATATAGCGAATGGGCAGACCGAACTGTTTCGCCAGGGCGAAGATCACGCCGCCTTTGGCCGTGCCGTCGAGCTTGGTCAGCGCCAGACCTGTCAGGTTGACGGTTTGATTGAACTGCCTGGCTTGATTGATGGCGTTCTGACCGGTACCGGCGTCCAGCACCAGCAGCACTTCATGCGGCGCGTCGGCGTCAAGTTTGCCAATGACCCGGCGAACCTTTTTCAGCTCTTCCATCAGGTTGTCTTTGGTGTGCAGGCGACCAGCGGTGTCAGCGATCAGCACATCGATACCACGCGCCTTGGCGGCCTGCACCGCATCAAAAATCACCGACGCCGAGTCGGCGCCGGTGTGCTGGGCGATCACCGGTATGTTGTTGCGCTCGCCCCATACTTGCAGTTGCTCCACCGCTGCCGCGCGGAACGTGTCGCCGGCAGCCAGCATGACTTTCTTACCCTCAAGTTGCAGCTTCTTCGCCAGCTTGCCGATGGTGGTGGTCTTACCCGCGCCATTGACGCCGACCACCAGAATCACGAACGGCTTGTGCTCGCTTTTGATGATCAGCGGCGCTTCGACGGGCTTGAGCATCGCGGTCAGTTCGACCTGCAAGGACGCGTACAACGCGTCACTGTCGGTGAGCTGCTTGCGCGCAACCTTCTGGGTGAGGTTCTGGACGATTAACGAAGTCGCCTCGACACCGACATCTGCCGTCAGCAACCGAGTTTCCAGCTCATCGAGCATGTCGTCATCGATGGCCTTTTTGCCAAGAAACAGGCTGGCCATGCCTTCGCCAAGGCTGGCGCTGGTTTTCGACAGGCCCTGCTTGAGACGTGCAAAGAAACCAGGCTGTTTGGATTGGGCAGGCGGGCTGGCCAATGCAGGCAGCGGCTCGACGACAGCGGGCGCAGTAACAGGTAAAGGCGTCGCCGGCACTGATGGTGCAACAACATCCGGCTGAACATGCGACGCGGTGTGAGCCGGAATTTCTGGCGTTACATGCGGCTCACCCTCATCGGTCAACGCGACGGGCTCTTCAGCGACCGGCAATTTCAGCCACGGCTGGGCGCTCGGGCGCTCAGCAATCGGCGCAGGCTCAACCGGAGTAACGCGTTCAAGAGCAGGCTCGCTCGCAATTGCGCGGGCAATCTGTGGCTCAGAAGCGACCGGCGTCTGTTCGACAACGGGTTCGGGCGCTGCTGTGGATAAGTCTTTTGGCTGATCGGCGACGGTTTCCTGCGGCTTTTTGCGCAGCCATCCGAACAGGCCTTTCTTCTCGCCAGCCGGGGCTGGGGTCTTTTTGTCGTCGTTGGAACCAAACATGGAGGACGGCTATCTCAAGGTAGCGACGCGCCAGAGCGGCGCCTCTGAAAAATTCTGTCAATGCGAAACAGACTGCTTTTATGTCCGCTTGTTCATCTGGCTGAGCCTGGATCGGGTTGCAAATCGCTTCGCAGCCTTCGGCAGCTCCTACAGGGGATCTACATTCTGGCAGGAGCTTATCCGAAAACTCCTACATCTTAGTCGTAGTCGGCAAGCAAACCGGCCGCTATCCTAACACCCCCGCGCCCGCCAGCGCTAAGTTCACGCTGGTCGCTTCGAAGGTTCGAATTACGAATGAATGCTCTTGCCCGCTGCGCCGCAGGCCTGCTGCTCAGCACGATATGCCTGCCCCTGGCAGCCTTGGCTGCCGACCCGCAACCCACTCACGAATTCACCCTGGATAACGGCCTTAAAGTCGTCGTCCGCGAAGACCATCGCGCCCCGGTGGTCGTCTCCCAGATCTGGTACAAGGTTGGCTCCAGCTACGAGACGCCAGGCCAGACCGGCTTGTCCCACGCGCTTGAACACATGATGTTCAAAGGCAGCTCCAAAGCAGGTTCCGGCGAAGCTTCGCTGATCCTGCGTGATTTGGGCGCTGAAGAGAACGCCTTCACCAGCGATGACTACACCGCTTATTACCAGGTGTTGGCGCGAGATCGCCTGAGCGTAGCGTTTGAACTGGAAGCTGACCGCATGGCAAGCCTGCGTCTGCCGTCAGATGAATTCAGCCGCGAAATCGAAGTCATCAAAGAAGAGCGCCGTCTGCGCACCGATGACAAACCCAATGCCAAAGCCTATGAGCGCTTCCAGGCCATGGCCTACCCCGCCAGCGGTTACCACACGCCAACCATCGGCTGGATGGCCGATCTGGACCGCATGAAGGTCGAAGAGCTGCGCCACTGGTATCAAGCCTGGTACGTGCCGAACAACGCCACGCTCGTTGTGGTCGGCGATGTGAACCCCGACGAAGTGAAGGCGCTGGCCGAACGCTTCTTCGGTCCGATTCCGCGTCGCGAGGTGCCACCCGCTAAAAAACCACTGGAGCTGGCTGAGCCCGGCGAACGCCAGATCACTGTCCATGTGGCCACGCAAATGCCGAGCCTGATGTATGGTTTCAACGTGCCGAGCCTGTCGACCGCTGAAGATCCCCGCATGGTCAACGCACTGCGCTTGATCTCGGCCCTGCTCGACGGCGGCTACAGTGCGCGTATCTCGGCACGTCTTGAGCGCGGCGAAGAACTGGTCAGTAGTGCTTCGTCCGATTACGACGCCTTCAGTCGGGGCGACAGCCTGTTCATGATCAGCGCTACGCCGAACGCGCAGAAGAAGAAAACCCTCGCCGATGTTGAAGCAGGTATCTGGCGTCTGCTCAACGAACTGAAAACCAAACCGCCGTCAAAAGAAGAGCTCGAACGCGTTCGCGCTCAGGTCATCGCGGGCCTGGTCTTCGAGCGGGACTCGATCACCAGTCAGGCGACGACCATCGGCCAACTGGAAACCGTCGGCCTGTCGTGGACGTTGATCGACCAAGAGCTGGCTGCGCTGCAAAGCGTGACACCTGAAGACATTCAGAAAGCTGCGCGCACGTACTTCACCCGCGAACGTCTTGCGATTGCGCATGTGTTGCCTGAGGAGAAAGCCCATGAGTAAGCGCAATGCGTCAATCAATGCGCGACCACGGGCCACTGCCCTGCTGATCGCCATGGCTTTGGGCTTGTTCGGTGCGACCTCAGCCTTGGCCGATACCGCGCCAGCCCCTGCGTCGACGGCAAAACCAGCCAATACTCTTGAATCGCTGAAAGAACTCGACGGCAAAGCGCCCACTCGACGCGATATGCACATTCAGAGCTGGCAGACCGCCGAAGGCGCCAAGGTTATGTTCGTCCAGGCGCATGAGCTGCCGATGTTCGACCTGCGACTGATCTTCGCGGCGGGCAGCAGTCAGGACCAAAAAACCCCAGGCATCGCGCTGATTACCAACGCTATGCTCAACGAAGGCGTCAAAGGTAAGGACGTCAGTGCCATCGCCGAAGGCTTTGAGGGCTTGGGCGCTGACTTCGGCAATGGCTCCTATCGCGACATGGCCGTGGTTTCGCTCCGCAGCCTGAGTGCAGCCGACAAGCGCGAGCCCGCATTGAAGCTGTTCTGCGAAGTGGCGGGTAAACCGACGTTCCCTGCCGACTCGCTCGCACGGATCAAAAACCAGATGCTCGCCAGCTTCGAATACCAAAAGCAGAATCCGGGCAAGCTGGCCGGTGACGAACTGTTCAAGCGGCTGTATGGCGATCATCCCTATGCCCACCCCAGTGATGGCACTGCCAAGAGCATCACGCCGATCACCGTCGCTCAGTTGAAAGCGTTCCACGCCAAAGCCTATGCGGCAGGTAATACAGTGATCGCGCTGGTGGGTGATTTGTCGCGCAGCGAGGCTGAAACAATTGCCGCGCAGGTTTCGTCGTCGCTGCCAAAAGGGCCGGCGCTGCCGAAGATCCCACAGCCAGCCAAGCCCGCAGCCATCGAAACCCACATCGAATTCCCGTCCAAACAGACTCACCTGATGCTGGCCGAGCTGGGGATCGACCGCGCAGACCCGGATTACGCAGCGCTGTCGCTGGGTAACTCGGTGTTAGGCGGTGGCGGTTTTGGCAGTCGTTTGATGACCGAAGTACGGGAAAAACGCGGCCTGTCATATGGCGTATCATCCGATTTCACGCCGATGCAAGCACAAGGCCCGTTCATGATCGGCCTGCAAACCCGTGCCGAGCTGAGCGAGAACACGCTGAAGCTGGTCCAGGACATCGTCCGCGACTACCTTGCCAGTGGCCCCACTCAGAAAGAACTCGACGACGCCAAGCGCGAGCTGTCCGGCAGCTTTCCGTTGTCGACGGCCAGCAATTCGGCAATCGTTGGTCAACTGGGCGCCATCGGCTTTTATGATCTGCCATTGAGCTACCTTGAAGACTTCATGCTGCAGTCGCAAAGCGTAACGGTCGAGCAGGTCAAGGCCGCAATGAACAAACACCTCGACGTGGACAAGCTGGTCATTGTGACGGCCGGTCCGACCGTGCCGCAGAAGCCATTGCCGGCGCCCACTGATAAGCCTGCCGAGATACCTCTCGGCGTCCCGGAGCACTAATGCCTAGTTCGAAGCCGCCCAGCATCCATAAAGGGCACAAAATCCACACAGGTCTCGGCCATTTGCGGATTATCGGCGGGCAATGGCGCAGTCGTCGCTTGAGTTTCCCGGACGGCCCTGGCCTGCGTCCAACGCCAGACCGAGTTCGGGAAACCCTGTTCAACTGGCTGGCGCCCTATATTGAGGGCGCTCGCGTCCTCGATCCATTCGTGGGCAGCGGTGCGTTGTATCTGGAAGCGTTGTCGCGCGGTGCAAGTATGGGTCTGGCACTGGACAGCAACTCTGCCGCCATTTCCAGCCTGCGCGAGCACTTGGGCACGCTGCATTGTACAGTCGGCAAAACGGCCAAGGATGATGCGCTGCGCTATCTGGAAACCCAGCCAGCCGAGCCATTTGACGTGATCTTCCTCGATCCGCCATTCCACCAGAACTTGCTGGTCCCGGCCTGTACGCTGCTGGAAGAGCGCAACTGGCTGGCCGACGACGCGTGGATCTACACTGAGAGCGAAATCGCCCCGTCAACGCTGGGTTTGCCTGGCAACTGGCGTCTGCATCGCGAGAAGAAAGCCGGACAGGTGCATTACGCGCTGTGGGAAAGAAGCGTCATCGCAAGCTGACGCCCCATCTGTAGATACGCGGTTCCCGGTTAAGCTTTGTGGCGGTTGATTAGGTGTAGATACTCTGTTCGCGGTCAAGCTCTCAGCAGGTGTTTTTCGCTGAGAAAGCCTGGCCGTATCAAAAGGGCCTGTAAGAGCGCGGCTTGTCCCGCGATCTGGCCCGCAGCGGCAGTAAACCCGGCGCACGCGGTCTGCCTGTCACACCGTATGCGCAAGTTTTACGACGGGTTCCCCGCCGGTCGCGCGACAAGCCACGCTCCTACGAGCCATCATCGCGTTATGGGGGCAGGGCCAGAATGCATTGTGGAGCGAACGTGTTCGCGAGGCGGTGGATCAGGCGCACCGCGTTGCTCGCCTCGCCAACACGTTGGCTCCTACAGACGCAGTTCAGACAGGGTTTGATCTGCGGTTGTATATCCGAGAGACACCACCGGAGTTGCCCGTGCCAAGCTCATGCGCTACATCCTTCAAACCCGCCACCGGCCTGGGCAACCCTCATCTGCAAACCTTGTGGGGGCCGCTGTGGCGCAAGACCGTTCACCTTGAGCGCAAACGTGAGCGGATGTGGCTGGACGACGGCGACTTTCTCGACATGGACTGGCACGGCCCTCACGAAGCCAATGCTCCGTTGGTATTGGTGCTGCACGGGCTGACTGGCTCCTCCAATTCGCCGTATGTCGCCGGACTGCAACAGGCCATGGCGAAACAAGGGTGGGCCAGCGTCGCGCTGAACTGGCGCGGCTGTTCTGGCGAACCCAACTTGCTGCCACGCAGTTATCACTCCGGCGCCAGCGAAGACCTCGCGGCGGTCATTGCGCATTTGCGGGCCGTCCGCCCGCTGGCGCCACTGTATGCCGTGGGGTATTCACTGGGTGGCAACATTTTGCTCAAGCATCTGGGTGAGTCAGGCCTCAACAGCCATTTGCAGGGCGCAGTCGCGGTATCGGTGCCATTTAGGCTAGACGAATGCGCAGATCGAATCGGCCAAGGGTTTTCCAGGGTCTATCAGCGGCACTTCATGCGCGAGATGGTTGGCTATATCAAGGATAAACAACGGCGCTTTCAGCATGAGGGGCTCAGTGACGGGCTGGCAGAACTCGCCGCGCTGGGCTCGCTGGAAAACATGCGCACATTCTGGGACTTCGATGGCCGGGTGACCGCACCGTTGAATGGCTTCGCTGACGCTCACGACTATTACCGGCGCGCTTCCAGTCGTTACTTTCTGGGCGAAATACGCACGCCGACGCTGCTGATTCAGTCGCTGGACGATCCGTTCGTGTTCCCCCACAGCTTGCCCGAACTGTCGGAGCTATCCGCCAGCACTGAGTTGGACCTGCAAACACGGGGCGGCCATGTTGGCTTCGTCGACGGTTCGATCAGACACCCCACCTATTACCTCGAACGACGCATTCCGGCGTGGTTGCTGGATGTGCATAGAGGCGCAGAACCAAATCAGCACGCTGCCCACGCTAAGTGTTGAGCGAGGCTTGCCCGCAAATAGCAGACCAAACGATATCGATTGCCGACCTGAGGCTTCGCGGGCAAGCCTCGCCCCAACGCCCATTACTGCCTAGAATGCGCGGCATAAGGAGAACCATAATGTCCCGCAATCAGTTTTTCGCTCGCGGCCTTCGCGACAGCGTGCCCATGCTGGTCGGCATCGCGCCGTTTGGCATCATCTTTGGAACCCTGGCTGGCGTATCCGGGCTGTCGCTATGGCAAGCCGTCGGTATGTCGCTGTTCGTTTATGCAGGCTCGGCGCAATTCATCGTCATCAGTCTGATGGGCGCCAGCGCAAGCGCCGTGGTGATCCTGCTGACGACCTTGATCGTCAACCTGCGCCATGTGCTGTACAGCGCGACGTTGCAGCCACAAGTTCATGGATTGCCGCAGCGCTGGCGATTGCTGTTGGCGTTCTGGCTGACCGACGAAACCTTCGCTGTGGTGCAGCGTTTTTATCGGGTGCATGGCCGCACGCCACTGGCGCATTGGTATTGGCTTGGCGTGACCAGCGCGTTATATGCCGGCTGGGTGAGTAGTTCGCTGCTAGGCGTGCTGTTCGGGCAGGCAGTGCCAGACATGGCGAGTTGGGGCTTGGAGTTCGCAATGTTGGCGACCTTCATTGGCATCGTCGTGCCGCTGTTGCGCAATCAACCACAGATCGCCGCAGCACTGGCCGCAGGCGCCGTCGCACTGATGACGTACTCGCTGCCCTATAAGCTCGGTTTGATGGCGGCGGCCTTCAGCGGGATTGCCGTAGGCGTGGTGCTGGAACGCTGGAGAGCACCGAAACCCGAAGACGCGTCGGGCAAGGAGCTGCATTCATGAGCTATTGGTGGCTGATTCTGGGGATGACCGCGATCACTTTTTTGATGCGCTACAGCCTGTTCGCCTGGCCGAACCTGCGTTTCCCGCCAGTGGTACGCCAAGGCCTGCATTACGTGCCAACGGCGGTACTGACAGCCATCGTGGTGCCGGGAATGCTAATCCCGGATGGTGAACATTGGCAGTTGGCGCTGGATAATGCGTATTTGCTGGCAGGCATTGCAGCGATTGCCATCGCCGCCTTTAGTCGCCATTTGCTGGCCACGATTGGCGGTGGGTTGTTGGTGTTCTTTTTACTGCGCTGGGGCATGGGGCAGATTTGAGGTCTGCCACGTGCCGATGAAAATCGCTCCTGACTGCGCGACTGAACGGGGTTTAATCCCCCGTCGCCACTTCGCGCTTGGGATCGGTAATCCATTCACTCCACGACCCGGCATACAGCCTGCCCAGCGGATAGCCTGCCAGACACAACGCAAACAGGTTGTGGCAGGCCGTCACGCCGGAGCCGCAATAGGCGACCAGATTGTCTGGTGAACGACCCGCGAGCTTCTCGGCAAAACGCTGCTTGAGCTGCTCTGCCGGCAGAAAACGTCCATCGGGCCCCAGGTTGTCAGTGAACGCCGCACATTGCGCACCCGGAATGTGCCCGGCGACCGGGTCAATCGGCTCGATCTCCCCCCGGAAACGCGCAGGCGCACGTGCGTCAATCAAAGTCATGTCAGCCCGACCAAGACGTGCCTGTAATGCTTGGGCCGTCAGCACGAGTGAGTCGTCCGGCTTACCAGTAAAGAAGCCCTGCTTTTGCGGTGCAGGATCCAGGCTCAGCGGTAAGCCCGCTGCATGCCAGGCTTTCAGGCCACCATCGAGGATGAATACGCCATCGCGCTTGCCAAGCCATGCCAGCAACCACCACGCACGGGCGGCATAGGCGCCAGGGCCGTCGTCATACAGCACGATATCGCTGTCGTTATTGACGCCCCAGGCTTGCAAACGCTCAATCAACGTCTGAGGGTTCGGTAATGGGTGGCGCCCCGTCACGCCCTTTTTGATCGGACCACTGAGGTCATTGAGCAAGTCTGCGTAGGACGAGCCTTCGATATGCCCTTCAGCGTAGCTGCGCTGTCCGTAATCCAGGTCTTCGAGGGAGGAACGACAATCGAGAATCACCAACCCGGGCTGTTGTTGGCGTTCGGCCAGTTGTTGCGGGCTGATCAGTTGCGCGATGGGCATGACGGGCTCCTGCAGGCAATAAAAAGGGGATCATTTAGATGTAACGGAATATTCCCGATCTTAACGCAAGCATCAGCTCGCCGGTGATTCACTTGAGCCAGGGTTTTCCAACGCTCGGGCGCCTTGTGCAGGCATGCTGCCCAGTTGTAAGTGGGCAGGCGATGGTCAGCGCGGCATAGCAATCGCGACGCCGTTTCAACTCCGGGTGATTACGCCTCACGGCGTCCAGGGCGCTGGAGAAACTCTTCACGCCCTGAGACTGTCCTTCAACTGGCCGTGGCAGCCCGTAGGCCGCCGAAGCTCAACCCTGCCACTTGCCGCCTTCGACGATCACGTCTTCAGGCTTGGTGTCCTCGCTCAGCTCTTTGCGCACGTATTGGTCGTACAGCTTGAGCAGGAATTTGTCCTGACCCAGCTTGGCCAGTTCGGTGTTCACCCAGTCACGCAGTTCGATGTTGCCCTTTTTTACGGCAGGGGCAATTGGCGCTTCGCCACCCAACTTCTCAGGCAAGACGCGGTAGCCTGGGTTTTGCTTGGACCAGCTGAACAGCACCAGGTTGTCCTGCGCATAGGCATCGCCACGGCCATTGGCCAGCGCTTGCAGGGATTCTGAGTTTTTCTCGAACTTCAGCAGTTTCCAGTCCGGATGATTTTTGGTCAGCCACACATCGGCGGTGGTGCCGGTGGTGACGATGGTGGTCTTGTCGGCCAGGTCATCGAGTTTCTGCACTGCACTGCCTTGAGGCACCAAGGCCTGCACGGCAACTTTCAGGTTCGGGTTGGTGAACTCCACCGCCTCCTTGCGCTCCGGCGTAACGGTCATGTTGGCCAGGATCAGGTCGACTTTGTCGCTTTGCAAGAACGGAATACGGCTGGCGGGCTCGACCGCGACGAACTCGATCTTGTTCTCGTCGCCCAGCAGGTCTTTGGCAAATTGGCGGCCGATGTCGGTGTCGAAACCGACATAGCGGCCCTTCTCGTCGACAAAACCGAACGGCGGCTTGTCGGTGAAGACGCCGACGATGAGCTTGTCCCGGGCCTTGATCTTGTCCAGGTAGCTCGCCGCAGGTGCGGCATTGGTTGTGGCTGTCGCAGCGGGCTTGGCCGGGGTGTCGCCGTTACCGCAGCCGGCCAGCAAACCGAAGCCTATCAGCGGTAAGAGCAATAACGATTTAGCAGTTTTGAACGAGGCAGTGTTCATGACAATTCCTTGAGTCTGGTTTTCTTGGGCATGGTTTCTACGTAGGAGAACTTCTCCAGAAACTGCTGCGCCCGTGCGCTCGCCGGGTTGCTGAAGAACGACTCCGGGGTGTTGTGTTCAAGGATGCTTCCGGCCTCCATGAACACGACTCGGTCGGCCACCGCGCGGGCGAAGGCCATTTCGTGGGTGACGATCAACATGGTCATGCCGCCGCGCGCGAGGTCGAGAATGACCTCCAGCACTTCCTTGACCATCTCAGGATCAAGGGCCGCGGTCACTTCGTCGAACAGCATGACTTTGGGGTTCATGCACAGCGAGCGAATGATCGCGATGCGCTGCTGCTGTCCACCGGACAGTTGCCGCGGATAGGCGTCGCGTTTGTCCGCAAGACCGACCCGCGCCAACAAGGCCTCGGCCTGCGCCAGTGCTTCAGAGCGTTGACGCTTCTGCACTTTCAGCGGGCCGAGCAGGATGTTTTCCAGCACCGTCATGTGCCCAAACAGGTGATAGCTCTGGAACACCATACCGACGTGTTGACGCACCTGGCGCCAGTCGGTTTTCTTGTCCAGCAGCTCGCGCCCATCAAAACGCAGGTGCCCGCTGTGGGCCACTTCCAGGCCATTCAAGCAGCGCAACAAGGTGCTTTTGCCGCAGCCGCTCGGGCCGAGGATGACGATCACTTCGCCGGATTCGACGCTCAGGCTCACGTCCTTGAGCACCTGATTGGTGCCGAAGTATTTGTTGAAATCCTTGAACTCGATCAATGCGCTCATGCTTGTGTCCAGCGCCGCTCCAGCGCGCGCGAGGCGGCCGAGAGCGGGTAGCAGATGAAGAAGAAAAACAGAAACAGCGCGCCGTAGATCAGCACTGATTCATAAGTGCGCTCGATGATTTGCTGACCGACCTTGATCACGTCCACTACGCCGATCAGCACCGCCAGCGAACTGGTTTTGATGATCCGCGTGTAGATGTTGATGGTCGGTGGCGTCATGCGCTTCAACGCTTGAGGCAGCAGGACGAAACCAAAAAGTTGCGCATTGGACAGACCAATCGACAGCCCCGCTTCGCGCTGCCCGCGTGGCAATGACAACAACCCGCCGCGCACTACTTCACCCACCTCGCTAGAGCCCCACAACGACAGCACCAGCACGGCACACCAGAAACTGGGAATGCTCAGACCAAAGAAGATCGGCAACCCGAAAAACAGCAGGTAGAGCCAGACCAGCACCGGAATCGCACGAAACAGCTCCAGGTAGGTTCGCAGCAGCAGGTTCAGCCAGCTCACATTCAAGGTGCGCAGCACGCCGTACAACACGCCACCGGCGGTGCTGAAAAGGATGCTCAGAAACGAGATCGACAGCGTTTGTGCAGCGCCGTTGGCCAGTTGCGGCAACGACACCCACAACAAATCAAGACCCGAACTGGCCATGTTGCAGCCTCCTTTCCAAACGGCCGAGCAGTAACGACAGCGGCAAAAACAACAGCACGCAGATCAGCGTCAACACGGTGAGCATTTCGTAGGTTTTGTAATACAGCGCGATGTAACTCTTGGTGGTGTAGAGAATTTCCGGCACGGCCACGGCGGAGACAACGGTGGTCTCCTTGAGCAGGAAGATGAAATTGGCGAACAGCGCGGGCAGGCTGAGAATTCCGGCTTGCGGGAGAATCACGTAGCGCAGCAATTGCCAGTTCGACAAGCCGATGGAGCGACCCGACTCTAATTGCGCCTGCGGCACCGCATCCACGCCGGCACGCAATACCTCGGTCAGGTATGCGCCGCCAAGAAAAGTCATGGTGATGATCGCCGCGGCGAAACCGGACACCTTCACACCCATCGTCGGCAAGGCGAAATAGATAAAGAACAGCTGAATCAGCAACGGCGTGTTGCGTGCCAGCTCAACGTAAAGCGCCACCAATCGATGCAGGACCGGCGTGCGAAACACCAGAATCGTCGCGTTGATCAGCGCCACCAGCAGCGATGTGCCGATGGCAATCAAACCAACCTGCAGCGTCACGCCGATCGCCTTGAGAAACGTCGGCAGGGTGCTGAGGATGAAGGCGTAATCGAGGGTCATTGCATTGGCCGGGGCAGATGAAAAACGAATGGGGTTGATCGGGAGGGTGCGGCAGGAGCCAACGTGTTGGCGAGATGGCGTTAGGGGATGAACCTGATACGCCGCTTCGCGAACCCGTTCGCTCCTGCACAGGCTGTACAGAAATTGCACCGTGCCCATGACGCTGGGCATCATATCGACTGCCTCACGCGGAGTTGGGCATGGTCAGCTCTTCAGATCAGCTCCCGTTGCCGCCATGCGCTTCTTCAAAAAAGTAATCCTTCCAACTTTCGGCTTTGTTTTTCAGCACGCCCAGCTCCTGAAGTTTCTGCGCGTAGATGAAGGTACGTTGCGGCACCACGGTGAAGTCGATTTCCGGATCGGATACGATCTTCTCAACAAACGGCAACGGCAGTTTCGACTTCTCTACATCGATGTAGGTCTTGGCGGCGGCGGGTTTGTCAGCCTTGATGATCTTCTCGGCTTCGGCCAGTGCGTCGTAGAACGCTTTGTAGGTTTTCGGGTTTTCGTCGTGGAATTTCTGCGTGGTGTAAAGCACGTTGAACGTCGCCTGGCCGCCCAGGATGTCGTAGGAACTGAGCACCTTATGGACTTTAGGGTTTTCCAGCTCTTGGTATTGGAACGGCGGGCTGGAGAAGTGCGCGTTGATTTCCGAGCCGCCAGCGAGCAGCGCCCCGGTAGCATCCGGGTGCGGAATGCTTACTGAAATATTGTCGAATTTCTTGAACTCAGCATCGCCAAACAGTTTGGCGGTTTCGATCTGCAACGTGCGCGACTGGAAGCCCACACCCGCCGCAGGCACAGCGATACGGTCCTTGTCGCTGAAGTCTTTCAGGGTTTTGACGTTGGGGTTATTGGTCAGCAGGTAGTTGGGCATCGAGCCGAGGGAGGCGATGGCCTTGACGTTCTGCTTGCCTTTGGTGCGATCCCAGATGGTCAGCATTGGCGGCACACCCGCTGACACCACGTCCAGCGCGCCCGCCAGCAGCGCTTCGTTCATCGCGGTGGCACCGGAGATGCTGTTCCAGTCGACTTTGATGTCGAGTCCTTCAGCCTTGCCGTGTTTTTCAATCAGTTTTTGCTGCTGTACCACGTCGAGAATCAAATAACCGATACCGAACTGCTGGGCGATGCTGATTTTGCCTTCGGCATGCGCGCCGCTGCTCAGTAATGCGCCGGTAAGACCTAACGCTGCAGCCAGTGTTGTAAGCGTTGGACGTTTGAATGAAGAGACCATGAGATCCTCGCGACACACATATTTAATTGGAATTGGCAGAGAGCCCGACGGCCGCTGCATATAGCTTACTGTTACCAAACTGCCGACTATAAATACGCTTTTGGAATAACGATAGCGTGTAAAAAACCACCCGCTTCAACTCGCCACCCCTCAGCGCTGCATGCCCCAGCGCTTCACAGTCAATCGCTCGATATTTGCAAACAGCAGGTTTTCCACCAACAGCCCGATCAATATGACGGCCACCAGCCCCGCAAATACCTTGTCGGTATAAAGCTCATTGCGGTTCTGATAGATGTACCAGCCCAGGCCGCCTTTGCCGGACGATGCGCCAAACACCAATTCGGCGGCGATCAAGGTGCGCCAGGCGAACGCCCAGCCGATTTTCAAACCGGCCAGAATCGATGGCAGCGCGGCAGGAATCAGGATGTACCAAACGAACCGCAGCCCTTTGAGCCCATAGTTACGACCGGCCATGCGCTGGGTTTCCGAGACGCCAAGAAACCCCGCATACGTGTTGAGCGCCAGCGCCCACAACACCGAATGCACCAGCACAAAGACCAGGCTGTTTTCGCCAAGGCCAAACCACAGCAGCGACAGCGGCAGCAGCGCGATGGCGGGCAGCGGATTGAACATTGCCGTCAGCGTGCCGAGCAGGTCACGACCCAGTTGAGTCGAAACCGCCAGCGTGGTCAGGGCGAACGCCAGCACGATACCGATCAGATAGCCCTTGATCAGCACCTTCAGGGAGATCCAGATCTTGACCAGCAGTTCGCCACTGGCAATGCCATCGATGAATGCATGGGCGGTTTGCATAAAACTGGGCAACAACAAGTCGTTGCCTTGAATGCGCGCGGCAATTTCCCAGATCACCGCAAGGGCAATCAGGATCACACTTTTGCGTACCCAGCTCTGTTGCCAGATGCGCTGAGCGAGGGGGATGTCACGGGCCAGGTCTTCCTGAGTGAAAGGCTCCAGCGCGACTTCGTATTCCTCGCGGATTGGGGGGGAAAGGCTCATGGGGAATTCTCTATGTTGAAGCCAACACTGAACCGGTAGGAGCCAACGTGTTGGCGAGCGGCGTAACGCGGAGCGTCAGGTCTATCGCCTCGCCAACACGTGGGCTCCTACAGACTGAGCGTGTATTTAGTAAGCGATCCGAATGTCCTGGAACCGCAGTTCCCGCTCGACCACAGGCTCATCGCCCTCGTCGAACAACAGCCGATGAATACGCTGCGCGGTGGCCTGGAAATCAACGCCGCCGAGGCTTTTCAGGTCGTACTGATGACTGTTGATTTCGGCACGCACACGCCCCGGATGCGGCGACAGCAGCAGAATCCGGTTGCCCACCACCAGCGCCTCTTCAATGGAGTGAGTGACGAACAGCAACGTAAAACGCACCTCGTC
>NZ_DASWOT010000088.1:0-49531 GCF_036404235.1 Pseudomonas sp. | reverse complement strand
GGTTCAAATCCAGCGGAAAGACCTCGCGATTGTTCAGCGCCCAGGCGAGTTTTGGATCAATGTCCAGCGCCAGGTTGCCGGGGCCTTTAAGCAATTCATCGGCGCGGTAACCGTAGCTGCGCAGCAGAAAGTCGGCCTGGTACAACCGGTGTTCGCGCATCAACGGCGGCGCAGCCAGCGGTACGCTTTTCGGGCTGTTGGGGATCGGGCTGAAGGCTGAGTAATAGACCCGTTTGAGGCGGTAGTCGCCATACAGCGACTCGGCGCTGTGCAACAGGGTGCTGTCGTCGCTGTCATCGGCGCCGACGATCATTTGCGTGCTTTGTCCGGCGGGCGTAAAGCGTGGTGCATTGGGTTCGTTGAGTACCGCTTGCTGACCGGTATAGATGGTCTGCATGGCCTGCTTGATTGAGCCCATTTCCTTTTCCGGCGCCAGTGTTTGCAAACTGAGATGGGTCGGCAGCTCGATGTTGACGCTCAGGCGATCAGCGTAACGACCGGCTTGTTCGATCAGTTGCGGGTCGGCTTCGGGAATGGTCTTGAGGTGAATATAGCCACGAAACTCGTGCTCCTCGCGCAAAAGCTTCGCCACACGGATCAGTTGTTCCATGGTGTAGTCGGCGGACCGAATGATGCCGGAACTGAGAAACAGCCCGCTGACGCAATTTCGGCGATAGAAATCCAGGGTCAGCGTGACCACTTCTTCGGGACTGAAACGCGCACGTGGTACATCGCTGGAGCGGCGGTTGACGCAATACTGGCAGTCATACAGGCAAAAATTGGTGAGGAGGATTTTCAGCAGCGACACGCAGCGCCCGTCTGGGGTGTAGCTGTGGCAGATGCCCATGCCATTGGTCGATCCCAGGCCGGACTTGCCCTCGGAGCTGCGTTTCGGCGCGGCGCTGCTGGCGCAGGAGGCGTCATACTTGGCGGCGTCGGCGAGAATGCTCAGCTTATCGATCAACTGCATGGGACATACCTTGATACTGGTTTTATATACAGTATAGGGTTGCCCTGTCGCCCACAAGCGTCGTTTGAGGGGATTTGCTAGGCGGTTTTTACAAGCGAATGAAGCGCGATCCAGCTCCTTCTGTCGCGGCACCGAAATCATCGCCGCCAACGTTGCAGTGTCGCGCCGATCAACGGATCCGCTGAATCAACGTCTTCAGCTCGGCAAAATCTTTCACCCGGTGGAAATTTGCGTGGTCGGCGAATTCGGAAAAATCGGTATCGCCATAGCCTGCCACATGGGCGCCAGCGCCTAGCCCTGCGAGTACGCCGGGAACGCTATCGTCTACCAGCAGACATTGCTGCGCAGACAGACCTAACAATTGAGCCGCGCTTTCAATCAGGATCGGCGATGGCTTCCAGGCTTGGACTTCGTACGCACTGACAATCAGGCCGTGAAAGACATCCAATAATCCAACGGTGCTCAGGCAGGTTTCGATTTTGCTACGCGGCCCGTTGGAGGCCACACATTTAGGCAGGTGCAGACCGCGAACGAACTCAACGGCGCCGGGCATTTCTTCGAGCTTTTCGCGCAGCAGCGGCAGCGTGCGTTGCCTGAACGACAGCCCGATATCGTCGCCGGGCAGTGCGGGGTAATCAGCGCACAGGCCGTCCATACACAGGGCGAACTGCACGCCGCGAAAGCGCGTCAGGACCTCCTCGACGCTCAATGACACCTGATGTTCGCCAAGAATGTCCCGCAGCAACCCGGCCGCCAGACGTTCGCTGTCTACCAGGGTTCCGTCGCAATCGAAAATGACGCCAGCAATATTCAAACAGGATTCTCCCGTGTCGCATGATCAGGTTCAGGCGCTTTTGGACCGGCATTATCCGGAAAAGTTGAACGCCGCGCCTGATGGATGATCGGCGGTCGAGCGGGCAGGGGCCTGAAGGCACACCTTGCCCGTGTGTCAGCGGATCCCTATCAGGCCACATCCCACCATCGCTGCGCACGGCAATACAACCGTCAGACGGCGGCACGTCATCCCACCAACCCCCATGTCACCGAACGATCACAGTCCACGTACTTATCGGGTAGCGGCCAGTTAGTCCGTACGACGCTATTCATCACCGTCCCGTCGGTGACTGGGGCGAAGGATTGCGTTTAGTGGGCGATTCACTGTGACTGCCGTCAGATCATGCAGCGCTCTGCAAATACGCGGCCGTCGACACCACGGTCGCGTAACCAAACCCCAGTGCCGCCATGAACGCTGCATGCACCTGAGCAGCCGGAACGGTGATGCCATTGAATTCCAGATCGCGCGATGCGCAGGCGTCATGAATGACCGTGGCTTTATAGCCAAAATCCACGGCGGCGCGAGTGATGCCATCGATGCACATGTGGCTCATGGCGCCGACGATCAGCAGTTCGTCGATGTCATGCTGATCCAGAATGGCTTTGAGCTCGGTCTCACGGAACGAGTTGATGAAATGTTTCAATACCACGGGTTCGTCTGTGCGGTTGATCACTTTCGGGTGCAGTTTCGCGCCCTCGGAGTTGGGTAGAAAAAACGGCGCGTCGTTACGGGTAAACTCATGGCGAATGTGTACCACCAGGTCGCCTGCATCGCGTGTCGCTTGAATGATTCGCGCGGCGTTGTCGGCGGCGGCGTCGATGCCGACCAGAGGCCATTTGCCGGTGGGGAAGTAGTCGTTCTGGATATCGACTACGATGAGCGCTTGTTTGGACATGTCTGCTTCCTCGGATAAGTAGGTGTGTTGTGCCGGGCGTGTTGTGGGATGAAGTATTGACCGCTTGGGCGCCCACGGGGATTGGCTGCACCGACATTAAACGAGGGAAAACTGACAATGACCGTTGAGCGGGCAGTGGCCGACATTGGCGTGCTGATCTATCCCGGCGCACAGACCGCGGCAGTCCATGGGCTGACTGATCTCTTTAGCGTGGCTAACCGGATTGCAGATGAGTATCAGGCCAATGAGCGGCCGATTTTGCGTGTCAGCCATTGGCAGGCTGAAGCGGGAGGTGAGCCGCAGCGGGTGTTCGACAGCCATGAGGGGCACGCTGGGCATTTGGTTGCGGTGCTGATTCCCCCGTCACTGGGTGGGGAACCGACTGCTGCGCAGTTGCAGGACATCAAGCGCTGGCTCCTTAGGCAGCATGCCAGCGGGGCGACGCTGGGCGCGGTCTGCGTGGGCGCATTCATGTTGGCAGAAACCGGGTTGCTGGATGGTCGAGCCGCTACCACCCACTGGACCCAGAGCAAGGCGCTGGCCGAGCGTTATCCGCACATCAACGTGCAGGCTGATCAGCCGATCATCGATGATGGCGACATCATTACCACCGCTGGGCTGATGGCGTGGTCAGCTTTGGGTTTACGGTTGGTCGAGCGCCTGCTCGGTCCGAGCGTTGCCACTGGCACCGCGCGTTTTCTGGTGGTCGAGCACAACGACAGTGCTCAACAGTGCGGCAGCAATTTTTCGCCAATACTCGGGCATGGCGATGCGGCGGTATTGAAAGTCCAGCATTGGCTACAGGCCAGCGGCGCGGTTGATGTTTCGCTGCCTGAGATGGCGAAGACGGCCGGGCTTGAAGAGCGAACTTTTTTGCGCAGGTTTCGCGCCGCGACCGGCCTCAAACCCACTGAATATTGTCAGCATCTGCGTGTTGGCAAAGCGCGTGAAATGCTCGAATACACCCACGGCACGGTCGATCACATTGCCTGGACGGTGGGCTACCAGGACCCGGCAGCCTTTCGTGTGCTTTTCAAGAAAATCACCGGCCTGACGCCCAGCGACTACCGCAGACAATTTGGTGTCAGCCCACCTGTTGTGGCGGTGCGTTGATGGCTGAGTCTCGTAGCGCTTGGCTGCACACTGAATCAGTGGTTCGGACGACGAGCGCTCATGCGCCAATCGGCGTGATGAACTATCGAGGACACACGCATCCAGTTCCACTGAACGGATTCTCCCGGCATGTTTGTGCTGTAAGCGCATTGCTGGTGATGGCGCTGCTGGCGGCGTGCAGCTCACAACCCAAGCGGCCACCACCTCCTGCCCCGGATGTTGTGCGTACGGAAATCGCGCGGCTGATGCCTGCCAGTGTGCCGGATCGGCAGGGCTGGGCAACTGACATTTACGCGGCGTTCAATGCTCAGGGGCTTGATCCCAGCGTCGAAAATCTGTGTTCGGTGCTGGCCGTGGCCGAGCAGGAATCAAACTTTCAAGTTGATCCGCCGGTGCCTGGGATGGGCAAGATCGCGCGCGATGAGATCGACCGTCGTGCCAGCAAGGTGCATGTGCCCAGCCTGCTGGTGCATTCGGCGTTGGACATTCGCTCACCCACCGGCAAAACCTACGCCGAACGGTTGAACGCGGCGCGCACGGAAAAAGACCTGAGCGCGATCTTCGATGACTTCATCGGCATGGTGCCGATGGGCAAAACCCTGTTCGGCAATTTCAATCCGGTGCATACCGCCGGGCCCATGCAGGTCAGCATCGAATTCGCTGAACGGCAGGCGCCGGGCTATCCCTATCCGGTTGAAGGCTCGATTCGTCATGAGGTGTTCAGCCGACGTGGCGGGATGTATTTCGGCATCGCTCATTTGCTGGGGTATCCGGTCAGTTACAGCCAGCCGATTTACCGCTTCGCCGATTTCAACGCGGGGTGGTACGCCAGCCGCAATGCAGCGTTTCAGAGCGCCGTCAGTCGGTTATCCGGCACCCGTCTGGCGCTTGATGGGGATTTGATCAGTTATGGTTTTAGTCCGTCGGTGGGCGCGACCGAGTTGGCGGTGCGCTCGTTGCATCGACAGTTGGGGATGCGCAACACCACCATTCGCAGCCAATTGGAGAAGGGTGACACGCTGGAGTTTGAAGAGACCGACCTCTACAAGGACGTCTTCACCCTGGCAGACCAAGCTGCGGGCAAACCGTTACCCCGAGCGATACTGCCAGGCATCGTTCTCGAAAGCCCGAAAATCACCCGCAAGCTGACCACAGCCTGGTTTGCCCAACGCGTGGAGGATCGACGCGCAAAATGCATGGCGCGGGCATCTGGTGCGTTGAGGTAACGCCCATCACCGCCACAGGTAAGCATTTTCAGTGGGTGCCCGTGGAATACGGCCGTTATCAATGCGCCGTACACGTGCCTTTGATCGATTGACGGCCTTGGCGCGTGCCAGCGCTGGACGATCGGCTAGAATCACCGGCGGTATGACATTTGAGTGGGGCATACCGCTGTCTCTATTGCCAACCGACCGTATGTGGGATTTCTTTTGAACGCACCGTTGATGACGCAACTGAGTCGCGAAGGCTTTACCGCGACCCGGGCAACGCAGGTGTCGCCTGATCCCGAGCAGATCATCGATATTCCCTGCGCTGATGCGTTTTCGATCATCGTGCAACTGGAGGACTTTGCGGCCCATCGGCTCTGGCGCGGTCGCCGGTTGAGCTATTCGGGGGGATATCAGCAAGGCAACGTGTCGCTGCCGTTCATGGGCGACGAGTTGCGCTGCCAGCACCGGTCGGCTTACGACAACCTGCGTCTGAATATTCCCCGGCAGACACTGGACCAATTGCAGGTTGAGCTCGGTAGCAAGAAGATCGACATGTTTCACTACGAGCAGGGCGGCAACCAAGACCCGGTGCTCTATCATCTGGCGCAGGCGATGTTGCCAGCGTTGCAGCGTCCAGACAGGGTCAGCCAGCTATTCATTGATCACCTCCTATTGGCAATGTGCAGCCACGCATTGCAGCGCTATGGACGGCTGCGGCCCGCCTCGGGAAAACTCCCCGCTAGCCTCACTCCGATTCAGCTTCGCCTTGCCAAGGAGCTGATCGCCAGTCAGTTGGGCAATGACCTGTCGGTGCAGCGCATCGCTCAGGAGTGCTCGTTGTCCAGAAGCCACTTCTCCCGCGCGTTCAAACAGGCCACCGGCGTTGCGCCGCACACCTGGCTGTTGCAGATGCGCGTAGAGCGCGCCAGGGTATTGTTGCTGCAACGGCCGGCGATCCCAATGGTGCAAATCGCTCAGGATTGCGGTTTTGCCGACCAGCCGCACCTGACCCGGGTTTTCACCCGTCTTACCGGCGAACCCCCCAGCGCCTGGCGCAATCGCCATCAACCACCGACGTTGTTGCCGAGTTGACTCGCTGTCATGGAGCACAGACCTCCCATCCAGCCCAATAGTGTCAACTCGTTACGCATCGCTCAGCCCTCTACGACTTACGGCCAAAAACACCAGCAGCGCCAGCAGTGGCAAGCCTGCGCCGAGCATGATCACCGCATTCCATCCTGCCTGCTCGTAGAGCACGCTGGCCAGCGCCGAGCCCACGGCACCGCCAACGAAAATGCTGGTCATGTACAGCGCATTCAAACGGCCGCGGCTGGTCGGATCAAGGGCATAGACCGCGCGTTGGCCGAGCACCATGTTCATCTGCACCGCGAAGTCGAGCAGCACGCCGGTGACGGCCAGTCCGATCACGCTGCAACCTGGCTGGCTCAAGCCCAGCAAGAAGGCCAGTGGCGCCAGAATCATTGCGACCAACGATGCACGATGGGTATGCCCGGCATCGGCCAAACGCCCGGCAATGGGGGCGGCGATGGCTCCGATAGCGCCGACCAGCGCGAATACGGCGATCTGACTCTGAGACAAGCCGAACTGCCGCGAAAGCTCGATGGGGGCTGCGGTCCAGAACAGGCTGAACGCTGCAAACAGTAACCCTTGATAAAGCGCGCGTTGACGCAGCACAGCGTGACGCCGCAGCAGGGTCAGCAGCGACTTCAACAGTTGGCCGTATGTGGCTTTGTGATCGGGTACGCGCTTGGGAATGGTCAGTGCCAGCACCACAATGATTGCCAGCATCAGCATTGCCGCGCACATGAATACCGTGCGCCAGCCGAAATGATCGGCCACCAGGCTCGACAACGGCCGCGCCAACAGAATCCCCAGCAACAGGCCACCCATGATGTTACCCACCACCTGGCCCCTGGACTGCTCGGGCGCCAAGTGCGCGGCCAGCGGGATCAACATCTGTACCGATACCGAACTCAAACCGATCAACAGCGAGATCGCCAGAAAACCTGTGGCATGTTGCATCGTGCCAGCGCCCAGCAGGCTGATCGTGGCGACGACAGCGGTGCCGATCATCAGCTTGCGGTTTTCGACAAGGTCGGCCAACGGCACCAGAAACAATAAGCCCAGGGCGTAGCCGATTTGGGTCAGCGAGACAATCAGGCTGGCGCTGTGCGTCGACAGACCGATATCGGGAGCGATCAGTTCGACGATGGGTTGTGCGTAATAAATATTGGCGACAATGGCGCCGCAGCAGACCGCAAACAACAGCACCAACCCACGGGTGAGGGTGCGCGGCGGTGCCTGCAGGGAAGAAGCGATGGAATCATTCATGACGATACGCTCAAGTCGGCGTGTACAAGGGGCCACGCGCGAGTCGGTGCATGGCAGTTGAGTAATACCTTAAATGACCCATTGGGTGGCGATAATCCTGCTGACACGCAAAACCCCGTTGCGTCGCACGCAACATGAAAGGTGAACGGGTTCGCAAATTTCTCGCTGAAATAATCGATATGCCTTCAGTTAACGTCGTCACGCCTATTGATGGGGAATCGGCGGGTATCGAAATAGCACGGGCTTAATCTGCGCATTCAGTTTTAAGGAATTCGTTTTTAAGTCGTTCGGTTTGAAAAACTACCCCAACAGATAATATCGACGCGGTTATTTAGATGGTTAGATGCTCAGTCGTAATCGGCGAATTTTCCCAATGATGAATGCCATTTGTGAGCGAACGATCCATGGGCTCTGTCGGTGACGGCAGGAAACACGAAACCACCCTAAGGACAGCGTGAATAAAATGATAACTCTCGGTCAGACCACCGTTTCTCTTGAACTAAGGGAAGTCTTCAAGCACGGCACGGCGTTGCGCGTTGGAACCCGCGCGTTCGATATTCTTGAATTATTGATTCGCAGTCATGGGCGTCTGGTCACCAAGGACGAGATCTTGCAGCGTGTCTGGCCACAGACCGTGGTGGAAGAAAACAACCTGCAGGTGCATATCTCGGCGTTGCGCAAGGCGCTCGGCAGTGATCGTGATTTGATTCGGACCATTCCGGGGCGCGGTTACGTGTTGTTGGGCGGCGAAGGCGGGGAGGTAAAGCCCTTGCCGACTGACAACGTCGTCCCCGAACGCCCGCGAGTTGAGCCACCCATGCCCGGCTGCATGGCACTGATTGGCTGCGACGCCTTATTCAACGAGGTCTGTCAGGCGCTCAGTGTCTGTGCATTAATCACGCTGACGGGGCCGGGCGGTATTGGTAAAACTGCGCTGGCAACTGAGGTCGCGCAGTGTTTCGTTGCCACGCAGTCAAGCCAGGCCTACTTTGTATCGCTGGCAGCGTTGAAGGGCCCCGAGTTGCTGATGGACGCGATGGCAAGTGCGCTGGGCATCGACTGCTCAAGTGCCGATCCGATGCCACAAACCCTGATCAATCGTCTTATGGGGCAGCCATGCCTGATCATTCTTGATAACTGCGAGCACCTCATCGAAACGGTTGCCAGTCTGGTAGAACTGCTGATGTGCAGCTGCCCGTCGATCCGGGTGTTGGCCACAAGTCGCGAACCGTTGCGCATTGCCCATGAGCGCAATGTCCGGGTACCGCCGTTACGGGTGCCTGATGTCGGCGCCGACCGCCAAGCAACACTGGACTGCGCCTCGGTTCAACTGGTGTTAAGGCATTTGCGCGCGCTCGACGGCTGTTTCGCGCAGGTCGGCGAGGACGAACTGGACAACCAAAGCGTCGACTTGATCGGCGAAGTCTGCCGACGCCTGGAAGGCTTGCCGTTGGCTTTGCAAATGGCAGCGGCGCGAGCGGTGGGTCTTGGCCTGTACGAAATGGTCGCAAGTCTTGGCCAAAGCATGCATTTGCTGACATCGGCGTTGCGCAATGCGCCCCCTCGGCATCAGACCCTTCAAGCGTCGCTGAGTTGGAGCCTGCGCCTGCTGGATGATGACGAGTTGGCGGTGCTTGAGCGCCTCAGCCAGCTTCAAGGGCAATTTACCCTGAGCCTTGCTTGTGATGCTGTCCAGGACCGTGAAATCGGGCACTCACGGGTGCTTGATTGTATTGTCGGCCTGGCGCTGAAATCCTTGCTGACGGTGACCGCCAAAGGGCCGTTTCGTTTTTATTGTGTGCCAGAGTCGACGCGTGCCTGCCTCAAACGAACCCTGCAGGAGCGATCAGACGATCTGCCCTGCGAGACCACGTTGTCTGTTGGCGAGCGTGCTGCATCAGGGCCCGAGCTGCTAAGCATGGCTGTGTGTGCTTCGAGCGATTCTGGACCGCCAGGCCCCAGCAGCTATCATGCGAGTCATCAGAGAATGCTGGCGGCCAGCCAGTAGCATGCAGCGACGGAATTCTTTATGGGTGTGACACCGATTGTTTACGTGGTGGATGACGACGCGGCCATTCGTGTCTCGCTGCAGCGGTTGCTGAGTTCGGCGGACATCAACTCTGAGGCCTATGCGAGCGCGGACGAGTTTTTGGGCATTGATTTCACTGAGCGGCCCAGTTGCCTGCTCTTGGATGTCAATCTTTCAACGAGCAACGGATTTGATCTGCAGCATGAACTCCTGCGTCGGGGCCATGGTTTTCCCATCATCTTCATGACCGGGTTTGGCACCATTCCCATGTCTGTGCGGGCGATCAAGGCAGGGGCCCATGAGTTCCTGACCAAGCCGTTCGAACCCGACCATTTGCTTGATCTGGTCCGCCAGGCCTTGCTCCAAGACCAAAGCAATTGCGTGGAAAGGGCAATGACCGGAAGCGTTCGACAACGCTTTAATAGCCTGACGCCGCGTGAGCGTGAAGTCATGGCTTTATTAATTACTGGCAAAATGAATAAACAAATAGCCCTTGAACTGGGTACGAGTGAAGTCACTGCCAAAGTCCATAAGCGGCACGTAATGACAAAAATGAACGCGCGCACTGTTATCGAACTTCTGAAGATGCGAGAGCGTTTGGGGGGGGGGTGTCAACATGATCGGGAGCACAATTGTCCATGAACTTTCTTGGTTATTAAAATGGCGTGTGGCATTTCCTGTTCCCTAACTATCAGTCTCGCAAAGTTCAGCCTATGATCGTCATCGTTGCTGTCGATGACAGCGCTATGTATGAGCTTCATAAACCCTTCTTCTCTCGGTTTTAGCGCCATCATGCAGTCGGCCTCGCCTTGAGACAGGCGCCGTGCAAAGTAATCAAGGGCCTTCATGAGCAGCATCGTCAACGTACCTCCTGTTTCCGGGCACGCCGCTGCACGCTTTGATAATCAGTGGCTGGAGTGCGTCGTCTGGACTTTTTTGTACCGCGATGGGGATCTGGACCACTACCGGGTGAGTTTGCCTGGCAGTGATGAGACCTGGCGCACGGTGCGGCCTGTCTCGCCCTCTGCAGGCAGCGCACTTGGGCGTGTCGAACATGAGTTTTCGCTGGCCGACAAACTGCTACCCGAGTGGTCACTGCACCCGTTGGCGCTATTGCAGACATCCGACGGGTTGCTGCTGGTGCTGAGCGACCCTGGCGGTGTACCGCTTCACGATCCTGCGCAAGAGGGGCTGGGCGTCCAGCGTTTCCTGGAGTTGGCCATTGGTGCGGCCGCCGCGCTTGGTCAGGCGCATGGCAACGGCCTGCTGCACCGCGACATCAAGCCCTGCAATCTGGTGGAGGGTGCAGACGGTATTGTGCGCCTGACCGGATTTGGTTTGAGTCTTGAACTCGGTCACGGTGAACACGCAGCCGTGTCAGATTCGATCTGCGGGACCTTGGCGTACATGTCACCCGAGCAGGCTCGGCGGGTCGAGCGACAAGCCGACCAGCGCAGCGACTTGTATTCACTGGGCATGACTTTCTACGAATGGCTGACCGGCCAGTTGCCGTTCGACGCCACCGATGCGGTGGAGTGGGTGTATAGCCATGTCGCCCGACAACCGCCGCCGCTCAGCCAGTTTCGCGGGGACATCCCCACGCCTTTGGCCACACTGGTATTGAAACTGGTCGCCAAGAACCCGGCTGAGCGCTACCAACGCGCGACCGGGCTTGAGGCTGATCTGCGCGAATGCCTGGCGCAGTGGCGACAGTTTCAGGACATTCCCGATTTTGAACCCAGGCAATGCGAATCCGCCTTCAATGGCTGCGCTGCGCTGCAAAAGCGTGACTGCATTGAACAGTTGAGCCTGCAAGCGGCCTGGCCGCATCAATCAATCAGTGCGTCGCGAGCGTCGATCAACATCGCTGGGGGGCAGGACACGCTCGATTTGGTGTCGGTGATGAAGGCCACCCAGGCACTCAGCGAAGAAATCCTGCTGGACCGGCTGATCGAGGTTCTGCTCACCAACACCATCATGCATGCCGGCGCACAGCGCGCGTTGTTGCTGTTGGTCAAAGACCAGGCGCCGATCATTTGCGCCACTGGGCAGACGCTCGAAGGCGGCATCGACATCAAGTTGTCCAGCGATACACCGGGCAAAAATGACCTGCCGCTGTCGATTCTTGACCGCGTGATACGCACCCGCCAGCGGTTGGTGTTCGATGACGTGCGCAACGCCCCGTACTTCTCTGCCGACCGCTATCTGCTGCGACACGACTTGCGCTCGGTGTTGTGCCTGCCGCTGATCAAACAGGGGCAGGTGATCGGCGTGTTGTACCTGGAAAATAACCTGGCGCCTGGGGTATTCACGGCCCGCCACACCACCGTGCTGGAGCTGCTCGCGGGGCAAGCGGCGATTTCGTTGGAGAGGGCACGTCTGTATGCCGAGCTGGTGGAGGAAAACGTCCGCCGCAAAGACACAGAAACCGCGCTGCGCAACGCCCGCGCCGAGCTGGAGAGAGTCTCCAAGGTGACGGTCATGGGCGAACTGGCCGCCTCGATTGCCCACGAGATCAATCAACCGTTGGCGTCGATCATTTCCAACGCGGCTGCCAGCCTTCGCTGGCTCAATCGCGAGGTGCCGGTGGTCGACGAAGCGATGTGCGGATTGAGCGATATTCTCAACAACGGCAGGCGCGCCGGTGAAATCGTCAATGCATTGCAGTCATTGGCCAGGCAGACCCCGCAAAACCGTCAGCGCTTGCAGATCAATGACGTCATCCGCCACGTGGTGGCGCTGACTACCAGTGAGGTCGAGCAGCATCGAGTATTGCTGGCCACGCATCTGACACGTTCGCCGCTGTGGGTGTATGCGTCCTGCGTGCAGTTGCAACAAGTGGTGTTGAACCTGATTCTGAATGCTCTGGACGCCATGAGCGGTGGCGACCATGTGCTGCGTCGGCTCTCTATCACCAGCGAGGTGGTGGCCGAGGATTACCTGGTGGTCAGCGTCGAGGACAGCGGCGTGGGCATCGCACTTGCAGATATGGACAAGGTGTTCAATGCGTTTTTCAGCACCAAGGACAAAGGCATGGGCATGGGCCTGGCGATTTGCCGCTCGATCATCGAGGCCCATGCCGGGCATTTGTATGTCATGCCCGCACGCTATGGCGGCACCACGTTTGTGTTTGTACTGCCGGTGGATAAGCCCGCCTGATTAAGCTCACGTGCAGGGTCTGCCAGTCACACCGCATGCGCAGGTTTACGACGGGTTCCCCGCCGGTCGCGGGACAAGCCCGGCTCCTACGAGCTGAACTGTGCCCCAATTGCTCGTCGCGGCGTACCGTTGGTGTATGCCTCCAACGTGGCGGCTGATCAATACGGCCATTTCGACGCCATCAATCGTTTGCAGTAGTTGGCGCCCCTGAAGCGCGGATCACAAAACCCCAGCACATCGGCGTTGATCGTGCCGTAGGTGCTTTGCGGCCGGTGGGCTTGTCCACGGGCGAGAGTGTCGAGAAATTTGCTCTTGAATCCAGCCACCCGTGGAAACGCGTCAAGGATCAACCCCAACGCCTGAGGCCCCAGGGCTTGGCAATGGGTGCCCAGTAGGTCGGTCTCGACACCTGCGGCCAGCAACGCAGTGAGCCCCGGTTTATGCTCGGGGATGCCCGGTGTGGTGTGCAGGGCAATCGCATCCCAGACCTGCGCAATGTCGTCGCGGGACCGGCCATAGCCTTTGAGAAACTGCGCGGCGGCATCGGCGCTGTCGACTTCGAAGCGCTGCTGCGAGCGGCGATACAGCGGTGTGACACCCACCCGTAAAAAAAGCGCGCTGATGTACAGCAAATCTGAATCGAAGCGCATCGCGCGGCTTTCGCCGATCAGCGCGGCGAACAAAAACGCCCGCGATGAGGCATCGAGCAGCAGCTGTGATTGGCTATCGCGCATCAACTCGGTCGCCGCGCGGGCCATCGCGCTATCAGGAATCGAAACGCCAGCGACGTATCGGGTGTTCACATGCATCCCTCGCAGCGAACGGGCAGTCATTCAAGAACAACATAGGCTCGCGGTTGTTTATCGTCCTTGGTCGCACCCTGAAATGTTCTGAATCAAGCGCTGGTTTTTGCTGCCTGCGCACACCGTTGTGGTGCTGTTTAGGGGGAAAGAGCAGGATTCAGAACGTTTAATGTGACGAAAAGGACTTTAAGGTAACGCCCTCCCAGACTTGCCCTGTGACCACCCCGTCCAAGCAGGAGAGTCAGGAATGAATGCAAGCAACTCATCAATGGCGCACGGCGCTGATCCGTTCGACGCGGCACATGCTGCGCATTTGCCCAATGCACAGCAATTGGCGCTGCTTTCGTCTGCACTCGATGCGCTGATGCAGGCCCGACCTGACCAGGGCATTGATCTGAACAGTGATGTCGAAAACCTGGTCAGCGCCAGCGAAGGCGAGGGTGGTTTCGGCGCAGCCCTCGTTGATCCCTTGATGTATCAACTGATTCGCTCGTTGCTTCCAGCGCTGAGGTCTCGACAGGGAACTCATCAGGACTCTGTCGAGCAGGCAATGCTGGCGCTGTGCGCTCACCTGTCGCAACGCTTCGAACCAAACCAACCTTCGCGTCCTGCCGAGCGGGTAGCGTTGTCGCCGTGGCAAGAGCGTCGCGCCAAGGAGCTGATGAACAGCCACATGGATCAGGGGTTGT
Organism: Pseudomonas sp.; assembly: GCF_036404235.1. Lineage (GTDB taxonomy): Bacteria > Pseudomonadota > Gammaproteobacteria > Pseudomonadales > Pseudomonadaceae > Aquipseudomonas. The sequence goes on along the minus strand of NZ_DASWOT010000088.1, from coordinate 35,475 downwards.
CGATTGCTCGGATCGCCAGTGAATGTTCGTTGTCGCGCAGCCACTTTTCCCGCGCCTTCAAGAAAAACACAGGCGTCTCGCCGCGTGACTGGTTCCTTCAGGTTCGGCTGGACAAGGCCAAGGGCCTGCTGACGGACTCCGCCCTGACCATCTCGCAAATCAGTCTGGACTGTGGTTTTGCCGATCAATCACATTTCACTCGGGTATTCACCCGCACGGTCGGGGTCACGCCGTTCACGTGGCGCCGATCGATGCCGGCGGCCTCTGTGCGTCGTGTTGGTTGATGCTCGGCTGAGCGGGCCATTGAGTTACTTGAGCAGGTCCAGCGGGTACTGCACAACGATATAGAGTCGATCAATGTCATCGCCGCCCTGAGCGGTGTTGCCGCGATGAGACACATGCGACACGTTCAACGAAAGGTCCTTGGCTGGGCCTGACTGGACCACGTATTTAAGATCGACATCGCGTTCCCAATGACGTCCGCCCTTGCCCTGAATCGCTTGATAAACCCCGGTGTCGCTGTCGAATGGCTGATAGACCTCGCCCTTCGGCGCGCGCGTGCCGTCGATCTGTGTGCCACGAACGTAGCGGGTCATGAATTTCAGACCCGGCACGCCAAAGGCGCCGAAGTCCAGGTCGTAACGCGCTTGCCAGGACTGCTCGTGAGCGCCGTTGAAGTCCGCGTATTTGATTGAGTTTGCGAGGTAGATCGAGTCGCCGCCAACAAAGTCGAACGGCGTGTCGCCGTCGACTTTCTGCCAGGCCAGGGTAAACGCTTGGCTGCCCTGACTGTACCTGGCCGACAGGCTGTAGGCAGTGTTGTCGATGGCGCCTGCCTTGGCGCGGCCTTGATCGAGCGTGCGATAGAGATTGCCATCGAGCAGCAATGCGCTGTTGTCCGACAGGGCCTTCAGATAATGCAGATTGCTGTAGTACTGGCGCCAGGTTTCGCTCAGTTGCGAGGCGTAAAGCGCGCCGCCGAGCGCTTCGCTGCCGGTGCTTTCGATACCGACCAGGCTCATTGTGCTGCCGCGTGTGTCGGCACCATAGCCGCCAAAATCGCCGTCTCGGGTCGAGGCGTCCTGGTTTTTGAACGCTGTGAAGCGCCCGGCGACCAGTTTGAGTTCATCCAACTCGCCGCTGTCGATCCACACACCGGTGGCGTACTCGGGCTGCAGGCGCTTGTCACCGGTATCGAACACTGGGGTTTGCACTTCCATCTCGCCGAACTTCACGATGGTCTTGGACAGCTTGAGCTTTACCGCGCCTCCCGCGCTGGAGTATTCGTCAGCGGCCCGGCCCTGGCTATCCAGCGGCAAAAGCCCGGTCCCCGAGTGGCCGCGTCCGCCATCGAGCTTTACCCCGTAAAAACTATGGGCGTCGATGCCCAGCCCTAGCGTGCCTTGAGTGAAACCCGATTGCAGATTGGCGATGAAGCCTTGCGCCCACTCTTGCTTGTAGCTTTTCTCGGGGTGAGCTGTGCGGTAATCGTTTTGCAGAAAGAAGTTTCGGGCCAGAAGGTTCAGTGTGGAGTCGGCGATAAAGCCATGCTCATCATCGCCTGCCGCCAATAGATTCGGCGAGGCAACGAGCAGGGCGGTGGCGAGCAGGGTCAGTCGGTATGCCATGAAGCGACCTTATGCTGAGATAAACGCAGCGGCCAATCTGACAGGTGTACAGGCGTAGGGATTGCCGGGGCGTGCGCGAAGTTGTTGTTAGGTGCTGCTCCTGCGCTGAGACGTGCATCGCCTCTGGGTGCTCAAACTTGCAGTGGACAGCACATTTATTCAAGTTGCAGGATGGCCATCTGTGTTTATCTGGGACGCCAATGGCCTCCCAGGCTTTCTCATCGCTGATTCCGGAAATGCGCCATGAACCGAAATGACCTGCGCCGCGTCGACATGAACCTGCTGGTAATTTTCGAAGCCCTGATGTTCGAGAGAAATCTGACCCGCGTCGCCGAGAAATTGTTCATGGGCCAGCCAGCAATCAGTGCGGCGCTGGCCCGGTTACGTGACCTGTTCGATGACCCGTTACTGTTGCGCAATGGCCGGGCGATGGAGCCGACCGCCCGTGCGCTGGACATTCTCAAAGAGCTGCAACCGGCACTGGATACTATTTCCGGCGCGGTCAGCCGGGCCAAAGAGTTTGATCCGGCCACCAGTTGCGACGTGTTCCGGATTGGCTTGTCCGATGATGCTGAATTCGGCCTGTTTCCACCGTTGCTGACAAAGCTGCGTGAGGAAGCACCGGGGATTATCGTGGTGGTACGGCGGGCGAACTTTCTGTTGATGCCGTCACTGCTGGCGTCCGGGGAAATTTCGGTCGGCATCAGCTACACCACCGAATTACCGGCCAACGCCAAACGCAAGAAGTTGAGAGACATTGGCGTCAAGGTGCTGCGCGGTGACAAGCGTCCCGGCGTGCTGACGCTGGATGACTATTGCGCGCGGCCGCACACGATGGTGTCGTTTTCAGGGGACCTGAGTGGCAACATCGACATCGATCTGGCCAAGGTCGGGCGTGCGAGGAGGGTGGTGGTGGCCGTACCGCAGTTCAGCGGGCTGCGCCAGCTATTGGCGGGCACCGAACTGATCGCCACTGTGCCGGACTATGCCGCCTGCGCCCTGGTCGAAGGTTGCGCCTTGCGGGCTGAAGATCCGCCATTCCCGATTGAGCCCGCCGAGTTGTCGATGGTCTGGAGCGGCGTGCATGACAACGACCCCGCCGAACGCTGGCTGCGTTCGCGCATCACCGAATACATGTCTCAGGAAACCCGGCCGATGCCGTGAGGCAGCGCACGCTTGGGTGGCCAGACCTGGCTTTTGATTCTGGCCGCAGGTTGTAGGCGCGCGGCTTGTCCCACGATGGGTGGGAACCTGCCCCAAATCCAGACGCCGTGGTCTTTCTGGAATATCGCATTTTCCAGCCTTACTGCCGCTGCGCGCCAGATCACGGGACAAACCACGCTCCCACGCCTGCGGCAGAAGCTGTTACGTCGTCCGCACGAATAAGCCATTCACAGCACACCCGTTCAATAACTGGATAACCATCACGGTCACTATCGAATCCAGTGCTCGCCCAGGTCGCGATACCTGGCGGGCGATTCTTGAATGTGTGGTGTGCGATGACTGACTCGACGTTCGATCACAATGCGCAGGACATCGGGCTGCTGTTTCTGAGGGCCAGCGGCGCGCTGTTTCTGCTGGGTGTTCACGGCCTGCCCAAACTGCTCGATTTCCAGGCTCAGTTGGCGAGTATTGAAGACCCTTTTCATCTCGGGGCGCAGCTCACGTTGTGCCTGTCGATTTTTGCCGAAGTGCTGTGTCCGCTACTCATCCTGTGCGGCGTACTGGCGCGTTTGGCGTGCCTGCCTATTCTCTTCCTGTTGCTGGTGGCCCTGCTGGTCGTGCATGGCCAATGGACGGTGCAAGAAGGCCAGTTCGGCTGGTTATTGCTGATCATCTTTACCAGCGTGCTGATCGCCGGGCCCGGTCGCCTGGCACTCAATGCACGTCTCCCTGGAGCGCTCCGTTATGCCTGATTCCCTCATCCGAGAAGCGGACGCCATGCCCACCTCGCGACTGTCTGCCGACGAAATCGTCACCCTGGTGGTCAAGCACCGGGTCAGGGAGGGGCTGGAGTCGCAATACGAAGCCTGGTTGCGGCGCATCGTTGCGATTGCCGCCAGCTATCCGGGCCATTTGGGGGTGGACGTCATCCGCAGCAAGTCGGCGGGCCTGCACATGTTCACCTGCGTATTGAGGTTTTGCTCCACCGACGCCATGCAAAGCTGGCTGGATTCCGATCAGCGTCGTCAGTTGGTAGAACAAGCCGCCCCGATGCTGGCCGACGGTGATGTCACCGAGGTCAACCGCCACAACGAGTTCTGGTTCGTCCCAGCCACCGATACGCCACCGCCGCCACGTTGGAAGCAGGCTGTCGTGACCTTCATGGTCATCTGCCCGCTGACGTTGTTGATCCCGTTGCTCTGGCGCCCCGTGTTCGGCCTGCATCCGGTGCTCGCCAATTACGTGGTCAGCACCGGGTTGGTCACCGTGACCATCGTGCTGTTGGTGGTGTACCTGCTGATGCCATTCGCCACCCGACTCGCGGCGCCATGGTTGAACGCCAAACCCGCCCCCCTCGCGCCAGGAGGAGACCATGAAGGATGATCCCACCGATCAGGCACGCCGCCAGTTCGTGGCCAAGGGCTCGTTGCTGAGTGCCGTTGCGGCGGTCTTTTCATCCTTGCCTTTCTCCGGTTACGCCGCAGCTTCGCAAGCTGCTCAATCCTCTGTCCAAGGAACTGCGATGAACGTCGATCTGATTCTCTTCAACGGAAATTTTCATACGGTTGATCGTGAAAAGCCTACTGCCAGTGCGGTTGCCATCAACGGCGGCAAATTCGTCGCGGTGGGCAGCGACGCCGAAGTCATGGGCATGCGCGGAAGTGCCACGCAAGTGATTGATATGCACAAACGCACGGTGATTCCGGGCCTCAACGACTCGCACCTGCACCTGATTCGTGGCGGTTTGAACTACAACCTCGAACTGCGCTGGGAAGGCGTGCCGTCCTTGGCTGACGCGCTGCGCATGCTCAAGGCCCAGGCAGACCGCACGCCAACCCCGCAGTGGGTGCGGGTGGTGGGCGGCTGGAATGAATTCCAGTTCGCTGAAAAACGCATGCCGACCCTCGAAGAACTCAACCAGGCAGCGCCAGATACGCCGGTGTTCGTGCTGCACTTATACGACCGCGCGCTGCTCAACCGTGCCGCGCTACGCGTTGCCGGCTACACCCGCGACACCCCGAACCCGCCAGGTGGCGAGATCGTTCGTGACAGTAACGGCGACCCGACTGGCATGCTGGTGGCCAAACCCAATGCGATGATTCTGTATGCGACGCTGGCCAAAGGCCCGAAGCTGGCGTTGGAGTATCAGGTCAACTCCACCCGTCAATTCATGCGTGAGCTGAACCGTCTGGGCGTCACCAGCGCTATTGATGCAGGCGGCGGTTTCCAGAACTATCCCGATGATTACGCGGTGATCGAGCAACTGGCCAAGGCCAAACAGCTGAGCGTGCGCATCGCCTACAACCTGTTCACCCAAAAGCCCAAGGAAGAACTCACCGATTTCAAGAATTGGACCAACACCGTGACCCTGCACCAGGGCGACGACTTCCTTCGGCACAACGGCGCAGGTGAGATGCTGACGTTCTCGGCGGCCGACTTTGAAGATTTCCTGGAGCCACGTCCTGACCTGCCGCCTGGCATGGAGCAAGACCTGGAGCCGGTAGTGCGTCACCTGGTCGAGCACCGCTGGCCGTTTCGTTTGCACGCCACGTATGACGAATCCATCTCGCGCATGCTCGACGTGTTCGAGAAGGTCAACCGTGAGATTGCGTTCAACGGCATCCCGTGGTTCTTCGACCACTGCGAAACCATCACCCCGAAAAACATCGAGCGGGTGAAGGCATTGGGCGGCGGCATAGCGATTCAGGACCGCATGGCGTTCCAGGGTGAGTACTTCGTCGAGCGCTACGGCGCCAAGGCTGGCGAACACACGCCGCCGATCAAACGCATGCTGGCCGAAGGCGTGCCGGTGGGTGCGGGCACCGACGCCACGCGGGTCTCGAGTTATAACCCGTGGACCTCGCTGTACTGGATGGTCAGTGGTCGTACCGTCGGCGGGCTTGAGTTGTACCCGGAAGGTCTGTCTCGCGACACCGCGCTTGAGTTGTACACCCGTGGCAGCGCCTGGTTCTCGTCCGAGCAAGGCAAAAAAGGCCAGATCAAAGTCGGCCAACTGGCTGACGTGGTGGCCCTGTCTGCGGACTTCTTCAGCGTCGAAGAAGAGGCCATCAAGTGGATTGAGTCGGTGCTGACAGTGGTGGATGGCAAGGTGGTCTATGGCACCGGAGAATTCGACAGCCTGTCGCCGCCGACCTTGCCGGTACTGCCGGACTGGTCGCCTGTGGCGCTGGTCCCTGGCCACTGGCGTCCGAGCGCGCCACTGGCGGCGAGCGTCCATCAATGCGCAGGCCCTTGCACGGTTCACTCCCACAGCCATGAGCGGGCGCGTCTTTCCAACGTGCCGGTCAGCGACTTCCAGGGGTTCTGGGGCGCGTTTGGCTGTTCCTGTTTCGCCTTCTAGGCACCCTGTTTTCAAGAGCACGATACGCCTCGCCGGAGCAGCGGCGGGGCACTTGGCCGGTGATGATTGCCGGCTCTTTAAATGACCTCTGTCTTACCTCCAAGGAGTCCACCATGAGCACCCCCTTTACCTACAAGCGCTTGAACAAAGATGATGCGGTCGTTCTGTTGGTTGACCATCAGACCGGTCTGATTTCGCTGGTACAAGACTTCTCGCCCAACGAGTTCAAAAACAACGTGTTGGCACTGGCCGATGTCGCCAAGTTTTTCAACTTGCCGACCATCCTGACCACCAGCTTCGACAAAGGCCCCAACGGCCCGATCGTGCCAGAACTCAAGGAGCTGTTTCCGGACGCTCCGTTCATTCAGCGCCCTGGTCAGATCAACGCCTGGGACAACCCGGATTTCGTCAAGGCGATCAAGGACACCGGCCGCAAGCAACTGATCATCGCCGGTGTCGTGACTGACGTTTGCGTCGCGTTCCCGACCCTGTGCGCGTTGGAAGAAGGCTTTGAGGTGTTCGTGGTGACAGACGCTTCCGGGACCTTCAACGAAACCGTTCAACAAGCGGCCTGGGCGCGTATGACCGCAGCCGGTGCGCAACTGGTGAACTGGTTCTCGGTGGCCTGTGAGCTGCAAGTGGACTGGCGCAACGACATGGAAGGCCTGGCCAACTTGTTGTCGCCGCGCATTCCGAACTATCGCAACCTGATGAACAGCTACTCGTCGTTGACCGCCAAGTAACTGAGGCGGCCTGCGCCATAAAGGGCCCGCGTGTTTGCGGCGCGTACCTGCCGGGGGGCACTTGCTCGCGAATAGCCGGTACATTCGACACGCATTCTGTGTCCGGAATATCGCATCGCGAGCAAGCGTTTCTCTCATCGAAGAAACTATAACAACCTGAATTAAATAGATTTTCTGTCGCAGCCTTCGGCGGCTCCTACATGTCCAGTGTTTGCTGTGCGCCTGCTTGAACCTATCATTGCCTAACTCATCCCCCGCATTGAGCGTTCACTATAAGTAGATGATGTCGCCGGACTGGTGGCGTATCTTGCTTGTCCTTGTCATCTGCAACCCGCTGCGCTGCAACGGTGGCGTGATCGATAGCAGGGCAACGGATAGCCCCAACAAACACTCGTTTTTGGAGAATCATCATGGCAACAGCTTCTGCAACCCTGCATCTGCCGGTATCTGCCGACACCGTCTGGCAATTGGTCGGCGGTTTTCTTTCACTCCCCGATTGGTTGCCGTTGATCGCTACCAGCGAGCCTGCTGAAGGCGGTCGGCTGCGCAAATTGACGACGCAGGACGGCGCAGTGATCGTCGAACGCCTGGAGTTCTTCGACAATCAAACCCGCACCTACCGTTACTCGATCACCGAGGGGCCGTTCCCGGTCACCGACTACCTTGCAACGCTGCAAGTCTCTGGGGCGGGCAGCAATGAAACACAGGTGACCTGGTCGGGTCGTTTTACCCCCAATGGCATTCCTGAGGCTGACGCCGTGGCGCTTTTTCAGGGCATTTACGAAGGCGGACTGCAAGCGCTGAAAGCGAACTTCTGAGTCGACAGCGCTTTTGCTGCGCAATCGATGCTCAGTTTCGCCGGTGAACAGTTTCAGCCCGCGCGAGCATCATGTATTCGCTTTGCAGCTGCTGTCCCCGCCCTGTATTTAATTTTCCGAAATGGCCTGTAATACAATACGATTGCGCATAACGCCTCCGATCATGAGGATCGGCGGCGTTCGATCCAGGCGACGGCCCGCCGGGCGTTGCAGCAATGAAATGTACAGCTCTTAGGGAATACAACATGAAAGTACAGCGCCAGGCGTCTTCTTTGCGGCATCAGGTGCAGGATGCGCTGCGCAACGAAATCATCTCCGGTCGTTTCAAACCGGGCGATCGACTGGTGGAGCAGCAGCTCTATACCGCACTGGATGTCAGCCGCACGTCGTTGCGCGAAGCACTGCGCCAGCTTGAGGCCGAAGGGTTAGTGGAGCAGGTGCCGCATCGCGGGGCTTACGTGGCGTCGGTGGATGCCAAGGATGCGATTCAGATTTACGACGTGCGCGGTGCGCTGGAAGTGCTCGCGGTGCGTAATTTCGTGCGCTACGCCAGTGACGAAGATGTTGCCGAGCTGGCCGAGGTTTTTGAGGAGTTCGTCGAGCAGTCGCGCACCTCTAGCGTCGACGGAACTACGTTACTGGACATCAAGCGGCGTTTTTATCATGTGCTGTTGGACATCGAGCAAAGCCGGGTGGTTGGCGGCATGCTGGAGCAGTTGAACAACCGCGTCAGCCTGTTGCGTGCCCTGTCTCTGGGGCGTGAAGGCCGGATGGTGCATACCTTGGCTGAGCTCAAAGAGATCGTGCGCATGATTGAGCTGCGCGATGAAACCGGCGCCTGTGCCGCCGCGCTGTTGCACGTCGAGAACGCCTCGAAGAACGTGCTGGAGCTGTTGGCGCTTAACGATATTCACGCGGTGCAATAACCGCATCCCCACTCTCTGAAACGACGCGTTTTTGTAGATACTCTGTTCCCGGTCAAGCTTTCAGCCGGTGTTTTTTGCTGAAAGGCGTGGCCGTATCAATGCTTCACCGGTGCGCGCGGTGTGTCTGTCACACCGCGTGCGCAGGTTTTACGACGGGTTCCCCGCCGGTCGCGGGACAAGCCCGGCTCCAACATGGGAGGGGCAGGGCCAGAACGCGCTCGTCAGCTCCCTGGGACCATGCCGATCCATGCCTAAGTTATTTCAGCGCAACGCTGAATAAGCCGTCGGCGTCAGGAACTGGTTTTCAATGCGCTGGACAATGATCGCCTGCGCCTCGCTTTGCGCGCGTTTGGCGATCCACTCGGCATCGCTCTGGAACGCGTTCCACTTGATTTCGCGGTCGGCCAGACTGTCCCACTTCAGCAAATAGGTCAGCGTTTGATTGCTCTTGCCGGTGAGCGAGGTCCAGAAGCCGATTTGCTCGATGCCGTACTTTTCAAAGAATCCCAGCGTGACGTTGCTAAAGCGCTCATGCAGGGCAGGCAGGCGGCCCGGTGCGCAATGGTAGGTACGTAACTCAACGATCATTTCCAACTCCTAAGGTGAGTACCGATCACGAAATAGGCGAAGTAGCCTATTGACCGATTGTATGACAGTCATATAGTTTTATTGCAACTGCTGACGCGTATCGAGCATAAAAATAGCCCGCTGGCGCAGTGAACCCGTTTACAAAAACAACAGGGTACGAAAAATGACTCAACCGCAACGGATTGGCTTCATCGGCCTGGGCATGATGGGGCTACCGATGACTACCTGTCTGAGCAAAGCCGGTTTCCAGCTGTTTGTTTCGGACGCCGATACCGGGCGTCTGCGTGACGTTCAGGCCACCCTCGGCGCAACAGCGTTGGATGCCGAAAACGCCAAATCCCTCGATGTGCTGATCACTATGCTGCCCAACTCGACCATTGTCGAAAATGTGCTGCTGGGTGCCGACGGCAAATCAGGCTGGGCTGTTTCACTGGCGGTCAACACGGTGGTGATCGACATGAGCTCGTCGGAGCCAGCGCGCTCTCGCGAGTTGGGCCACAAGCTCAATGATCTCGGCCTGGCTTACCTGGACGCTCCAGTGTCAGGCGGAGTCAAGCGCGCCGTGGACGGCAGCCTGGCGATTCTCGTTGGTGGCGATCTGGGGGTAATGCAGCGTTGCCGGGCACTGCTCGACGCCATGGGCAAAAATATCTTGCACATCGGTGACGCCGGGTCGGGCCACGCGGCCAAAGCCCTGAATAATTTCGTCTCTGCTGCGGGCCTGATGGCCACTGTTGAAGCCCTGCATGTGGCCAGGCGTTTTGGCATCGAACCCGGCGTGATGGTCGATGTGCTCAATGCCTCCAGCGGCAGCAGCAACACGTCGCTCAATAAAGCCAAGCAATTTATGCTCAGCGGCAGCTTTGGTTCCGGATTTTCAATGCAACTGATGAATAAGGACTTGAAGATCGCCAAGGGCCTGGCCGATGCGCTGGATTACCCGCTGACGTTTGGCCAGCGGGCGATCAAGGTCTGGGACGAGGTGGCGCAAGACTCGACGCCCACCACCGACCACACCGAGATGTACCGCATGCTGGCCAAAGAAGGTGAGTGAGCGCATTTGTCTGGTGTTGTCAGCCCAGCCCTGATCTTCAACGGAGTACACCGAATGTCTCGTGCAGCCAGTTTTTACATCGATGGACAATGGGTCGAGCCAAACGCGCCGACCTGGTTTGAGGTGATTGATCCCGCCACCGAAAGCGTGGTCGAGCGTCTTGCCTTGGGCGATGCCACTGACGTTGATCGTGCTGTTGCCGCCGCGCGCAAGGCCCTGCTGGTTTACGCGCAAACCAGCGTGACTGAACGCATCGCCTTGCTGCGCCGGATCGTCGCGATCTACCAGCGTCGTCAGGAAGAGTTTGCTCAGGCCATGCGCGTCGAGATGGGTTCGCCCATTACCGCATCGCGTAACTTTCAGGTACCGCGCGGCTGGTTGCACCTCAATCAGATGATTGAGGTGCTTGAGCGCTTTGAGTTTGAGCAACGCCAAGGCAGTACGTTGTTGCGCTACGAGCCGGTGGGTGTGTGTGGCCTGATCACGCCGTGGAACTGGCCGATCAACCAGATTGTGGTGAAAGTCGCGCCGGCGCTGGCGGCCGGTTGCACCATGGTGCTCAAGCCCAGTGAATACTCGCCCTTGAGCAGCTTGTTGTTTGCCGAGGTGTTGGACGAGGCCGGGGTACCGCCAGGTGTGTTCAACCTGGTCAACGGTGATGGCCCTGGTGTCGGTGCGGCGTTGTCGGCCCACCCGGACATCGACATGCTGTCGTTTACCGGTTCGACGCGGGCTGGCGTGCAGGTGGCGAAGTCCGCTGCTGACACGGTCAAGCGCGTGGCGCAAGAGTTGGGCGGCAAGTCGGCCAATATCCTGCTCGACGATGTGAATCTGCAGGACGCCGTGACCCGTGGCGTGGCAGCGTGCTTCACCAACAGCGGTCAATCGTGCTCGATCCCGACCCGGATGCTGATTCCGCGCAGCCTGATGAGCGACGCGGCGCCGATTGCCAAACGCGCGGCAGAGGCCTTCAAGGTTGGCCCGACCACTGAGGAGTCGACGCAGCTCGGCCCGTTGGTCAATCGTGCGCAGTGGCGCCGCGTTCAGGCGTTGATTCAGAACGGCATCGACGAGGGTGCTGAGCTGGTGACGGGGGGCGTCGGCATGCCTGAAGGCTTGAATAAAGGCTATTTCGTCAAACCCACCGTGTTCGCTAACGTCACGCCAGACATGATCATCGCCCAGGAAGAAATCTTCGGACCGGTGCTGTCGATGATCGCCTATGACAGCGAAGCCCAAGCCATTGAGATTGCCAACGGTACTCACTATGGATTGGCGGCTTATGTGCAGTCAGCCGATCAGGATCGCGCTCGCAACGTGGGCCGCGCTCTGCAAGCCGGTAGCGTGCATTTGAATTACCCGCCCGCCGATTTTGCTGCGCCCTTTGGTGGCTACAAACGTTCCGGCAATGGTCGGGAGTGGGGCGAGTTCGGGCTGCGTGAGTACTTGGAGGTGAAATCCATGGTTGGCTACGGTGACTGAAAGCTGGGTATAGCAACCGGGGTTTAGCAAAAAAATTTGCTTGTTTTGACTGTATGACAATCGGTCGATATTACGAAAAGTGGAGATGACGATGGAAGACAACAAACGCTTCAACCAAGGCTTCAACAACCGTAAAGAAGTCCTCGGCGACCTTCATGTGGAGAAGTCCTGGGCGGCGGCGGATGACTTCAATCGGCCGATGCAAAAACTCGTCACCGAAGTGTGTTGGGGTGAGGTCTGGGGCGACGCCACGTTGCCATTCAAGACCCGCAGCATGATCAATCTGGCGATGCTCACGGCGCTGAGCCAGCACCATGAACTGGGCGTGCATGTGCGTGGCGCCTTACGCAATGGGGTGAGCAAGGACGAAATTCGCGCGGTGCTGATGCAGGCCGCCGTCTATTGCGGTGTGCCGTTGGGTCTGGCGGCATTTCGGGTCGCGTCGGAGGCGATCAGGGCCTACGAAGCGGAAATCGCCGGGACCTGACCTGTTGTTCAACACCAACTTGCCGTTCAACAATAATTATAAGGAAACGTCATGAGCACATACGCCCAGGCCAGACCGCTGGCCGAGACCGATCAATCGATCGAGAAGAAAAGAAGAAACGCAATCAAAGGTGCGTTCTTCTCCGAATACATCGATATGTTCGACATTTACCTGCCGGTCGTCGTGCTGTCTCCGGTGTTGTTCTTCTTCCAGCCGGCCCAGTTGTCACCGGGCATGGCGGCGATTCTCGCGTCACTGGTGTTCATCACCACGCTGCTTGGGCGGCCCATCGGTGCATTGTTGTTCGGCATGATTGCCGACAAGACCGGGCGGCGCATGGCGTCGATTTACTCGGTCTCCGGGTTTGGCGTGGTCACGCTGCTGATCGCCTTGCTGCCGGGCTACGAGACCATTGGCATTGCCTCGTATTGGCTGTTGGTGATCTTGCGGTTTGTCGACGGTATTTTCCTCGGTGGTGGATACACCGGCGCGATGCCTCTGGCCATTGAGTATTCGAAAAAGCACCAACGCGGTTTTGTCGGCGGTCTGATCATCGCCGGGTTCCCCTTGGCTTACGTCAGTATCAATCTGGTGGCAATGCTGATGTTCATGCTGTTCCCGCTGGACGGCCCCGGTTCGCCTTATGTGCAGTGGGGCTGGCGGATTCCGTTCGTGATCGGCGCGGTGTTGGCCGGTGTACTGGCCTTGTATTACGTATACGCGGTATCCGAATCAGAAATCTGGGAAACCGAAACCGGTAACAAACCCCGAGAAAAACTGCCGTTATCCGACCTGCTCAAAGGCAAAAGCGGACGCAACCTGTTGCAAGTGTTGCTGATGATGACCGGCTTCTGGCTGACCCAAAACATCATCACCATCTTTCTGCCCACCGGATTACTGGTCAATACCCTGCACCTGTCAGGGCTTCAAGTAACCGGCACATTGTTGATTTCCTACTCGGTGTTGTTCTTTAGCTACATCGGTTCGGGACTGATCGGACAGAAAATCGGACGCAGGCGGTTTTTCCTCACCCTTGGTCCGATCATCGCCACCGTCGGTGCCGCAATCATGTACGTGCTGGCCAATGTGCCGGGGCTTTCGCTGCCCGTGGTCATGGCTCTGGTGTGCCTGCTGTCGGTGTTGGTGACCGCGCCCTGGGGGGTGATCGTGACCTACATCAACGAGCGTTTTGTTACCGACGTGCGCGCAACCGGTTTCGGTGTCGGCTTCAGTTTGTCGGTGATTATCCCTTCGTTTTACGCCTTCTACATGGCCTGGCTGGGCCAGATCATCCCCTTCACCATGACCCCGGCAGTGTTGCTGGCGGTGGGCGGCGTCATCGCGACCATCGGCGCCTACATGGGGCCGGAAACCAAAGACGTTGATTTCTGATGCATCAGCTTCAGTTTCGAACAGGAGAACGGCTGTGAACAACAAAACCATAGGCTTCATCGGCCTGGGCAACATGGGTGGCCGCATGACCCGCTGTCTGGTGGACGCCGGGCTCACCGTATTGGGTTACGACACCGATACGCAGCGGGTCAAAACCGCTGGCGCACAGGTGGCCGACTCTATCGCCCAGGTGGCAGCAGAGTCAGGCGTGGTGTTGCTTTCGCTGCCAGACAGCAAGGTGGTCGAGACGGTCGTTGAGGGCGCTGAAGGGTTGCTGCGCCATTGCCGGGAAGGTCAGGTGGTGGTGGATTTGAGTACCGCCGCTGCCAGTTCGACAATCCGCTTGCACGGCTTGTTTGCCGAACGCGGCGTGCAGTACATCGACGCCGGTATTTCCGGGGGCGCAGCCGCAGCCGAGAAGGGCGCGCTGACACTGATGATCGGTGGCGACGAAGCCACCGTCGCTACCCTGGACTGGGTGTTTGCGCCCATCGCCAGCAAGGTATTCCACATGGGCGCCAGCGGCGCCGGGCACACCACCAAAACCCTCAATAACTTTCTCAATGCGGTGAGCCTTTGCGCCACTGCCGAGGTGATGGTTGCGGGTAAGAAGGCCGGTCTTGACCTGCACCAGTTACTCGATGTGCTCAATAGCAGCAGCGGGGTCAATTTCGCCACGCAGAAGCGCTTCCCGTACATCGTCGATGGCGATTATCTGGAAGGCGGTCTGACCGGCAAATTGATGAACAAAGACGTGGTGCTGTACATCGATCGTGTGCGCGAACTGGGCGTCGCTTCGCTCAACGCGTCCGGGCCATTGGCAAGCTTCGGCCTGCAAGTGGCGCTGGGTTATGGCGATCTGATCAGCAACAAAGTCGTGGACGCCATTGGCGATGTGTCCGGCGGTGTTCGACTTCACCAACCCCTATAAAGGAGACAAGGCATGAAGGTTATTCACGGCAGCGTTGAAGGTGCAATTTCCGAGCAGCGCAGCGCCACATTTACTGGCGTGGTATGGGCCGATCCGGTGATGTCGACCACTGACGGCGTGACCATCAACAACGTTTCCTTCAACCCTGGCGCTCGCACGTTCTGGCATTTTCACGAGTTTGGCCAAGTGCTCTACGTGACGGCAGGCAGCGGCTGGATCTGCCTGGAAGGCAATGAGCCGCAGGCCATCCGCCAGGGCGACACGGTGTGGATCGGTCCCAACGAGCGGCATTGGCATGGCGCCAACACCGAGAACTTCATGGTGCATACCGCCACCTCCATTGGCAAAACGGTGTGGCAAGAAGCGGTCGAAGAAAACGACTACCTGCGCTCGGTGCGTTGATCCCACGCCGCCTAAGGGCTTGTGATTCTGAAGGAGCCGGGCTTGTCCCACGACCGGCGGGGAACCCGTCGTAAAACCTGAGCACGAGGGGTGACAGACACACCGCGTACACCCGGGTTTACTGCCGCTGCGCGCCAGATCGCGGGACAAGCCGCGCTCCTGCAAGTGCGTTTTGGCCCTTTTGATACGGCCACGCTTTTCGGCAAAGAACACCTGCTGAACGCTTGACCGGGAACAAAGTATCTACAGCGCAATTTAACGTTTGAAGTGAACGGGTATGAGGGAAATTCAGCATGAGCCTCACACAAGAACAACAACAGGCCAAAGATGCATTCAACGGCTGTGGCGGCACCTGGAATGCGGCGTGGGACAGCATCCTGCGTCTGGATCCGGGCTTTCTCCAGGCCTATGCCGGCTTTGCCGCAGTCCCTTGGCAGAACAATCACCTGGAAAACAAGGTCAAGGCGTTCATTGGCATCGCTGCCAGCGCCGCGGCGACTCATTTGTTTCGTCCTGGTATTCAAGAGCACTTGCGGGTGGCAATAACCCACGGCGCGACCCGCGAAGAGTTAATGGAAGTGCTGGAGCTGATCAGTACCGTCGGCATCCACGCGTCGAACGTCGGGGTGCCGGTGTTATTGGAGGTGCTGGAAGAGGAGGGCATGCGCGATGGGCCTGAGCCGTTGGACGCCCGGCGCGAAGCACTCAAAGCCAGCTTCATCGACAATCGCGGTTATTGGCATTCGTCATGGGAAGGCTTGCTTGAACTGGACCCAGAGCTATTCGACGCCTACGTCGAATTCTCGTCGGTGCCCTGGCGTACAGGTGTGTTGCCGCCGATGGTCAAGGAGTTGATGTATTGCGCCTTCGATGCCGCCGCGACCCACCTCTATGTGCCGGGCCTGAAGCTGCATATGCGCAACGCACTGCGTTACGGCGCGAGCAAAGAGCAGATCATGGAAATGCTGGAAATCGTCAGCGTGATTGGTATTCACGGGGCGTTGGTGGCGGCGCCGATGCTGGAGCATGCATTGGGCGAATCCCGGATGCCTGCAAGTGCGAACCTTTAAAGAACCGGAGTCGACATGAACAACAACAATCCGACGACCGCGGCAAAGCCGAACTGGAACAACCCCGAGGTGATCGTCGTGCGTTACGGCACTCGGCAAACCAGCAAAAGCGAGTGCTATTACAACTTTCGCGCGTACCGAGAACCGGATGCGGAAATCACCATGGATTACTTCTTCTGGATCTTTCGCAACGACGAGCAAACCATTGTCATCGACACCGGTTTCAGCCCGCAAGCGGCGGTGGCCCGCAAGCGTCAGCCGGTGGTAAAACCTGCCGATGCGCTGGCGCGGTTGGGCATTGACCCGGCGCAGGTGAAGCTGCTGGTGTTGACCCATGCGCACTACGACCATGCCGGTAATCTGGGCCTGTACCCGAACGCAAAAATCGTCATGTCACGCCGGGAGTTCGAATTTTGGGGCACTGACATGGGCAAGCGCCCGCAGTACGCGCACCATATCGATCCGCTGGACATCCAGCATATTCAGGCGCTGGTCGAAGCCGGTCGCATTACGTTGCTGGACGCCCCACGTAATACGCTGATTCCCGGTATTGAGTTGTATGAAATCGGTGGACACACGCCAGGGCAACTGGCGGTGGTGGTGGAAATGCCAAAAGGCCCGGTGATCCTCGCCTCCGACGCAGTCCACTATTACGAAGAGCTGGAGCTGGACCGCCCCTTCGCGGTGCTCGACAGCCTGGCGGACATGTATCAGGGCTATGAGCAGATTCGCGAGTGGCTGCTGCGTCCCGGTGCGCTGATGATCCCGGGGCATGACCCGGATGTGATGAACCGCTTTGCGCCCGTCGATCCTGCCGACCCTTCATTCGCTGTGCATATCGATGTAACGGGAGCCGGCGTATGAAGGGTAAGCGGGCATTGGTCACGGGGTCATCGAACGGCCTCGGGCTGGCGGTGGCGCGAGGATTGGCGGTGGCGGGCTGTGATGTGGTGCTGCATGGGCT
Organism: Pseudomonas sp.; assembly: GCF_036404235.1. GTDB lineage: Bacteria > Pseudomonadota > Gammaproteobacteria > Pseudomonadales > Pseudomonadaceae > Aquipseudomonas. The sequence continues at coordinate 18,465 of NZ_DASWOT010000088.1, read as the reverse complement.
CGAGTCATCGGCCGATATGCGCGCAACGTGTGAGGACCTGGCGCGCCAGTGTGGCGTCGCGGTCAGCTACGTGCAGGCTGACCTGTCGCAGTCTTCGGGTGTCGATGCAATGATCGAAGCCGCTGGTGCGGTCGATGTGTTGATCAACAACGCGGTGGTGCGGCACTTTTCGCCTATTGAGGATTTTCCCGCTGAGCGTTGGGATCAGGCGCTGGCGGTGAATCTCACGGCAGCGTTTCGTGCCGTTCAACTGAGTCTGCCCGGCATGCGCGCTCGGGGCTGGGGGCGGATCTTCAACATGTCCTCGGCGTACGGCGCGCGTGCGATTGCCAACCGCATCGATTACGTGACCACCAAGACCGCGTTGCTGGGTTTTACCCGAGCGGTCGCCATCGAAACCCAAGGGCAGGGGATTACTTGCAACGCGGTGTGTCCGGGGTCCGTATTGACACCGAACATCGAGGGCCGGCTGACCGAATTGATGACCCGCAAGCAACTGGATCGCGAGACTGCAACGCGGGAGTTTCTGGTCGGCAAGCAGGGCACTGGCCGCTTTGTTGACGCTGCGCATGTGGCGGATCTGATCGTGTTTCTGTGCAGCGAATCTGGCGCGTCGATCACCGGCGCGACCTTGCCGGTGGACGATGGGTGGTTGGCGGGGTAGGCCGGGTGTTTCAGGTCATTAGAAACCTGCGGTATACCACGCATTCTGTAGGAGCGAATTCATTCGCGAGGGGTCGGTACAGTCGATGCACGTTCATCGCCTGGAAAATTTCATCGCGAATAAATTCGCTCCTACAGCCGACTCCGAGAGGTTCATGTCGAACTCAAGGCTAAACAAAATAACAACAACGGAGACACCATGAAGGCTCCTGCTGTCACACACCTGCTCAGCGAATTTATCGAGCGCACCACCTGGGCCCAGATACCTGCCGCCATCAGTCATGAAGCCAAACGTTCTCTGGTCAACTACTTCGCCGTCGCGCTGGCCGGTTGCAACGATCTGGATGTCAGTAAGGCTGTCACGCTGTTCCAGCGCTTCAGCGCCGGCGACCAGGCCCACGTCATCGGTCGGGCAGAAACGATGGACATGCTCAATGCCGCGTCGCTGAACGCCATGAGCGCCAATGTGTTCGACTTCGACGACACCCACATCCCAACCATCATTCACCCGACCGCACCGGTGGCCGCAGCGTTGTTTGCCCTGGCTGAAACCCAGCCCGTCTCAGGCGAGCAATTTCTATTGGCGTTCGTGCTGGGGGTCGAGGTCGAATGCCGCCTGGGCATGGCGATTTCGCCCGAGCATTACCGACGTGGCTGGCACATTACTTCAACGTGCGGCGTGTTTGGCGCAGCTGCCGCCGTCGGGAAAATCCTGCAACTGGACGCTCAACACCTAGCGTGGGCACTGGGCAATGCCAGCGCGCAATCATCTGGCCTGGTGGAAACCCTGGGCAGTGCCGCGAAAAGTATTGGCGTCGGCAACGCCGCACGCAATGGCTTGCTCTCGGCGTTGCTGGCGCAGGACGGTTTCAAAGGGCCGCAATATCCACTCGAAGGCGAGCGGGGCTTTCTTAATGTGATGGGCGATAAGCCTGATTATGCGCAGATCATCGACGGTTTTGGCGAGCGCTGGGCGTTGAGCGCCAACACCTACAAACCCTATCCCTGTGGCGTGGTGCTGAACCCGGTGATCGAGGCGTGCTTGCAGCTGTCCCGGGATCGCAGTTGGCTACTTGAAGACATCACCCGAGTCGAGCTGACGGGCCATCCGTTGCTGCGACAGCGAACCGATCGCCCGAATATCCAAGCCGGGCGCGAATCGCAAGTGAGCGCGCAGCATGCCGTCGCCGTGAGTCTGGCAACCGGCAAGGCAGGTCTGGCCGAATTCAGCGATGCGGCCGTCGCCGACAGTCGCTTACGCGCGCTATACCCGTTGCTGCACTTTATCGACGACGCCGATTACGCCGTGGAGTCGGCGCAGGTCAGGCTTTTTTTCAGGTCCAGCGAAACCCTCAGCCGAACCATTGACATGTCGCTGGGCAGCCTTGGTGCGCCACTGAGTGATCGGTTTCTGGAAAACAAACTGCGCGAACTTGCCGAATACGGCGGATCTGCCAGCACGCCACAGCCGCTGATCGATGCGCTGTGGGCTCTGCAACAGAGCGACGACGTCAGCTCGGTGATGCGCCTTGCACGGGCTTAAAAACTTTTATTCATTATTCATTCTGGAGCGGCGTCATGACCGACAAACAACTGGGTTTCATTGGCGTCGGGGTGATGGGCCGGCCGATGGCGCGACGGCTGCTGGAGCAAGGCCATGCGCTGGTGATCTTCGACAAGGACCCAGCCGCCCTGGCCGAGCTCTCCAGCCTGGGTGCCCGGGTTGCCGACAGCGTGCGGGATGTGGCCAACAGTGCGCAGATCATCTTCACCAGCCTACCGAGCCCAGCGATTTTCAAGGCCGTGGCGTTGGGGGCGGACGGCATCGTCGAGGGCGAGGCGGTGCGCATTCTTGTGGACCTCTCGACAGTAGGATCGCGTGCGGAACAGGAGGTCGCTGCCGGTTTGCTCAAGCGTGGAATTGAAACCGTCGACGCCCCGGTCAGTGGCGGTGCGGCCGGTGCCAGCAAAGGCACGCTGGCGATGATGGTCGCGGGTAAACCCGAAGCCGTCGCCCAGGTGCGAGAGTTGTTCAAGGTGTTCGGCAAAGTGTTCATCGTCGGTGAACGGGCCGGGCAGGGGCAGTTGCTGAAACTGCTGAACAACATGCTCTCCACAACCGCATTTGCCATCACTTCAGAAGCCTTCGTTGCCGGCGTGAAAGGCGGGCTCGATCCGCACGTGATGATGGACGTGATCAATGCTGGCAGCGGCAAGAATGGCGCGACGCTGGACAAGTTTCCCAAGCACGTTCTGCCGGGCACCTTCGATTTTGGCTTCCCGGTGTCCAGTGTGTGCAAGGACATTGGCCTGGCGATTGACGAGTGTCAGGCGTTGGGCGTGCCTATGTGGTTGGGTAATGCGGCGCGGCAACTATGGAACGTCACCGCGCAGCAGGATGGAGGGGACAGAGACCTGACCGAACTGGTGCGCACGGTCGAGGGCTGGTCCAATCGATGATCCTTTGATTCGCGGGGTCGCTAATCCAGCGTTCGGCCTTTGGTTTCGGGGAGCAGCAAGGCGGCGATCAGCACCACGCAATAGGCGCCGCCAGCGAACATGCCAATCGCCAGCCCCAGGGTGCTTTTCGCGCTGAGATAGCCGACCAGCGTCGGAAACAACGCGCCGACGCCGCGCCCGAAGTTGTAGGCAAACCCTTGCCCGTTGGCCCGTAAGGCCGACGGGAAAAGCTCGGTAAGGAAGGCCCCCAATCCACCAAAAATACCGGAAGCGGCGAACCCCAGCGGAAAGCCCAATACCAAAATCTGGTTATTGGTCAATTGCATCTGGGTATAGGCATAAATAGCCACGCCCGACAGGATGGAGAACAGAATTAGGTTGCCACGCCGCCCCAGGCGATCGCCCAAATAGGCACCGCACAGGTAACCGCAGAACGAGCCGGTGATGATCACCAGCAGGTAACCGCCAGTGCCGATCACCGACAAACCACGCTCGACCTTGAGGAACGTTGGCAACCAAGTGGTGATCGCGTAGTAACCGCCCTGAATCCCGGTACACAGCAGCGCTGCCAGCACCGTGGTTTTCAGAAGCTCAGGAGAGAAGATCTCCCAGAACGAGCGGCGAACTTCGCCGTCTGCATAGCGCTGTTGGGTGCGTAGGTAAACGGCCGGTTCCGGCACATTTTTACGAATGAACAGCACCAGCAGCGCGGGCAGCACGCCGACCCAGAACAGACTGCGCCATGCCCATTCTTCGGGCAGCACCGAGAACGCCAAGGTGTAAGCCAAGGCTGCAACGCCCCAACCCACGGCCCATCCGCTTTGTACTGTGCCGACTGCTTTGGCGCGGTTTTCCGAACGGACGATCTCACCGATCAGTACCGAGCCGACCGCCCACTCACCGCCAAAACCCAGCCCTTGCAAGGCGCGCAGCACAAATAGCTGCTCAAAGTTCTGACTGAAACCGATTGCCACCGTACACAGGGAAAACCACAGAATCGTCAACTGCAGAATGCGCACACGGCCATAGCGGTCGGCGAGAATCCCGGCGGCCCATCCGCCGATGGCCGATGACAACAATGTCACCGTGCCGAGCATGCCTGCTTGCCCTTTGTCGATGTGCCACAGCGTCATCAACGTCGAGATGACGAAGGTGAAGACCATGAAGTCCAGGGCGTCAAGGCTCCAGCCCCCGAACGCAGCAATGAAAGTACGGCGTCCGCTTTTATCCAGTTCTCGATACCATTTCATTTTTGTTTTTATCCTGAAGTGGCGCGGCACTTGGGCCGCAAGGGTGCAGCGTGATTAGGCGTCGCGGCTGCGCAGCGGCGGGAAGTCATAGAGGCGTGCCGGATTGTCCACCAGTATTTTTTGCCGTTGGGCAGCGTCTGGAACCCAGTCGGCCAGCAGGTTGAGCATACGCCCGGTGTCGACCATTTTCGGGATCGCCACATGGGGCCAGTCGCTGCCCCAGAGCATGCGGTCCGGGGCGGCATTTACCAGTGCCTGTGCCCAGGGCGTGACGTCAGGGTAGTCGTCCGGTTGATCGCTGATGCGATACGCCCCCGACAATTTGACCCACCAATCGTGGTCGCGAACCTGCAGCAGTAGCGCCTGGAAACCTGGGTGCGACATGCCTTCGGCCACCGGCATATGGCCCATGTGGTCGATGACCACCGGGCAGGGCAATTGACTCATTCTTGGCATGAGTTCGGGTAACTGGCGTATGTCCATCAGGAACTGCATGTGCCAGCCCAGTGGTGCGATGCGCGCCGCGAGTTTGTCCATGATGTCAAAACCGACACCGCCGCCGAACAACACATTGAGGCGCACACCCCGCACCCCGGCATCGTGCAGGCGCTGCAACTCAACGTCGTCGATGTTGGCGTCGACCACCGCGACACCGCGCAACCGGTCGGGGTGCCGAGACAGCACGTCGAGCATGTAGCGGTTGTCAGTACCATAGACGCTGATCTGCACCAGTACACCGCGACCCATGCCCATTGCGTTGAGCATCGACAGGTACTTTTCTTCCGGTGCGGGCGGCGGCGTGTAACTGCGATCCGGGCTAAACGGATAATCCCCAGAAGCGCTGACGACATGGGCATGCGTGTCGCAGGCGCCCGGAGGTACGCTGAAACGGGAGGGCTCGACACTGTCGAGGGGCGGCAGGCAAAGCGCGATAGAACGTACGACTGAATCGTGTGGAACAGACATCGGCGTTACCTCGATCTGTTTATTGATTTTATTATTGATAATAAAGCGATGTATTTAGCCATGATGGCTGCCGGGAAATCAACAAACCATGCAAGGCCAATGAGCAACGATCAGCTGTCGCTAGCAGGAACCCTGGCGATCATTTTTGGCGCACGCAGGAATTCGAAATCACAACCCTTATCGGCCTGCGTTACCTGTTCGTAGAACAGCTTACGGTAACCGCGTTCGGCGTCTTGCGGCACCGGCAATACCAGTTCGGCACGGCGGCGCGCGAGTTCTTCGTCGCCGATGCGTAGCTCGATGCTGCGCTCGGTGACACTCAGGCGAATGCGATCACCGTTGCGCACCAAAGCCAAGGGGCCACCGAGTGCCGCTTCCGGGGTGACGTGCAAAACGATGGTTCCGGCGGCGGTGCCGCTCATGCGGCCATCGGAGATGCGCACCATGTCTTTGACGCCTGCGCGGGCGAGCTTTTTCGGGATCGGCAGGTAACCAGCTTCCGGCATGCCCGGTGCGCCAATGGGGCCAATGTTCTTCAGCACCAGGATGTCGTCGGCGTTGACGTCCAGCTCCGGGGTGTCGATGCGTGCAGCCATGTCCTCGGAATTTTCGAACACCACCGCACGGCCTTCGTGCTCCATCAACACCGGGTCGGCGGCTGATTGCTTGATGATCGCGCCGTCTGGGGCCAGGTTGCCCTTGAGGAGTGCAATGCCGCCTGCGGGGTAGATCGGATTGCTAAAACTGCGCACCACGTCCTGTTTGAAGGCCGGAACGTCGTCCAGTTCTTCACCTAGCGTGCGGCCGGTCACCGTCAGTGCGTCCAGATGCAATTGCGAACGCAGTTCACGCAGCACGGTTTGTAGGCCGCCGGCGCGGTGCAGGTCTTCCATATAGTGCTGGCCCGACGGCTTCAAATCGACCAGCACTGGGGTTTCCCGGCTCATGCGGTCGAAGGCTTCAAGGTCAATCTCAAAGCCCATACGCCCGGCGATGGCGGTCAGGTGGATGATGCCGTTGGTTGAGCCACCGATGGCCAATAGCACCCGCAGGGCGTTTTCGAAGGCTTTTTCGGTGAGGATCTTGTCAGGCGTTAAACCGGTTTCGGCCATGATCACGGCGTGTCGACCGCTCAATTCGGCGATGCGGATGCGGTCGGACGTGACGGCCGGAGGCGACGCACCACCCGGCATGACAATGCCCAGCGCTTCACCGATGCAGGCCATGGTGCTGGCGGTGCCCATCACCGAGCAGGTGCCGACGCTGGCCACCAGTTTGTCGTTGACCTCGGTGATTTCCTGCTCATCGATTTGATCGCCACGGTACTGGCCCCAAAAGCGTCGGCAGTCGGTGCAGGCGCCGACCCGTTCGCCGCGATGTCCGCCGGTGAGCATGGCGCCCGTCACCAGTTGCACCATCGGCACATTGGCCGATGCGGCGCCCATCAATTGCGCGGGGACGGTTTTGTCGCAACCGCCGATCAACACCACGGCGTCCATGGGCTGGGCGCGAATCATTTCTTCGGTGTCCATCGACATCAGGTTGCGCAGGTACATGCTGGTGGGTTGGGAAAAGCTTTCGGCAATCGAGATGGTGGGGAAGTCGATCGGCAAGCCACCAGCCATCATTACGCCGCGTTTGACGGCTTCGATTAACTGTGGCGCGTTGCCGTGACAGGGATTGTAGCCGCTGCCGGTATTGGCGATACCGACGATAGTACGGTTGAGCGCATCATCGGTATAGCCAGCACCTTTGATGAAAGCCTTGCGCAGAAACAGTGCGAAGCCAGTGTCTCCGTAATTGGTCAGGCCCTTGCGGATGCCCTGGGGTTTGATGACAGGGTCGTGATCCGGCATACAACACCTCGGTTAAATCGCGGCTTGAATTATTATCGTTGATATTATTGATAATAAATTAAGGTGCGATGAAATCACGAAATCGCTCATCCCGGCAAGTACTCCGTCAATTTGTACTGTCCGCTAATCGAGGCTGCGGTCCGTGAGCGTTTGTGGCAGTCTGGCACGGTCAATATTTACTACGTGAGCGCTGTATCCGGTTATGCCATCCATTGAATTCGATGATTCACACACCAACCTTGAAGGGGCGGTGCAAACCCTGGAAGAGGAAATCGTGCTGGGCTTTCTTCATCCGCGTGAGCGTTTGGTGGAGGATGAGTTGCTCGCTCGTTTCAAACTCAAACGTCATGTGGTCCGCCAGGTACTGGCCGAACTCGAGCGGATGGGGCTGGTTGAGCGCAAGCGCAATATCGGGGCTTTGGTGCGGGCGTATACGGTCAAGGAAGTCGAAGATCTGTACGCGGTGCGCGAACTGCTGGAATGCCAGTGTGTGCAATTGATCCGTTTTCCAGTGCCACAAGAACGTCTTCTGGCGCTGGAAGCGACACAGATCGAACATGACGCGATGATTTCCCTGGGCAATTTGCGACAGGTATTTCGTTCCAACATGCGTTTTCATCAGCAGCTGTTCGCGCTGTCCGACAACCAGGTGTTGGTCGCCGCCATACAAGACCACGCTCAACGCGCGCACTCGGTTCGATCCTCCTCACTGGTGTTGCCCGAACAGCTTGAGCGCGCTCGGCGTGAACACTGGCAGATCATTGACGCATTGAAGGCCGGGGATTCGAAACAACTGGTCGATCTGTGCAGTGCCCATCTGCGGCCATCACTTGAAGCCTATGTCGCGGCGTATCACCGCAGGGCAGGGGGCGCTGAGTCGTTGAGCGAGAGAAACATAGTGGCGTGAGCATTGCCCCACACAATCACACTGACAACAATCGCAAGGAGCAACTATGACTTGGTCTGCCAAGCAGTATTCGACATTTGAACAAGAAAGGACGCGCCCGGTACGTGACTTGATAGCGGCCATCGCCACGCAAAATGTCCAGACCGCCATCGACCTCGGTTGTGGCCCCGGTAACTCCACACAGGTGTTGGCTGAACGCTTCCCGGACGCGAACGTCACGGGAATGGACAGCTCGGATGATATGTTGGCAAGCGCACGTGAGCGGTTGCCGTCGCTGAACTTTGAGCAAGCGGACATTGAGTCGTGGAATCCTGATACGACATTCGACGTGGTTCTGGCCAACGCTTCGCTGCAATGGGTGCCAGACCACGCCGGGTTGTACCCGCGTTTGTTGAGCAAGCTCAACGCCGGTGGCAGCCTCGCTGTACAAACCCCGGACAACATGGAAGAGCCCTCCCACCGCTTGGCCCGCGAGGTAGCCGCGCAAGGGCCTTGGGCCAGCAAAATCGGCTCGGTCAGGCATCCGCCGCGCCACAGCGCGACATTTTATTACGAGCTTGTGCAACCGTTGTGCAGTTCGGTGGACGTCTGGCGCACCACTTATCATCATCCATTGGTGGGTGGGCATCAGGCGGTTGTGGAATGGTTCAAGGGTTCAGCGTTACGGCCGTATCTGGCACCGCTCGATGACGCTGAAAAACAAGCGTTTCTTGAGCGCTATCTGCAGGTCATCAGCCAGGCATATCCGGCGCTCGACAACGGTACAGTGCTGCTGCCATTTCCGCGCTTGTTCGTCATCGCCCGTCGCTGACATCGGCTTCAACGAGGATCAGAGATCTGCCAGGACGGATATGACTTTTTTCCTTTAAGGAAATTGCGCCGTTCAGCCTGAAATCGTTGCATCAGACCAGATGGATATAGACTAAAAAAACCTGCTGGTCACTTGCATCGTCGGTACAATGGCTGGCGCACTCAAGGACATGATAACGCGCCAGCCGCAGCACCTTTAACAGACAGACGGGGTCTATAGTGCTGATGTCGATTAAGCTTTAAGCATCCACTGAGTTGATTGACTCATCGGGAAGGTAATAATTGTTCCAAGGACCGGTTTTTATATGCCTAAACGGCATCAATCTGGGCATTACGCTCACATCAACCGAAATTGAGACTTGGAGCAATCGGTTATGAAGAGACAATTGATTTGGGGCTTGGCGCTTTCCTTGCTGGCGCTAGGAATATCGGCTGCGAATGCGGACAGTGATGTCAGCCAGAACAAACCTGTGGCTGAATCTGGATCTGACCACGTTGGGGCTAACAGAACTGCCTCTGACGGTGCGGACCGTGTCGGTGCCAACAAGGTTGCAACAGACGGCGCAGACCATGTAGGCGCAAACCGCGTGGCTTCTGACGGTGCAGATCACGTTGGCGCTAATGCGGTGGCGGCAGTCGGGGTTGAGCGTGGTCTGGCATCCGATGGCTCTGACAAAGTGGGTGCCTCCCGTGTCGCCGCCGATAAGTGGGATCGCATGAAAGCTCGCGAGCTTGCCGGTGAGCTTTGCTACGAATGCCTCACTAAGTAGATGCCCCCCGTTGAGTCATGCCGACGACGCTCGGCATGACCCAGCTTTTTTCTCTTCATTCGTCCGACAGTAGGCTGCCCACTAAGATAGTAGATATTGGGCCGTGCCCGCATGGCTGTGCGCCGCGTTCGCTGACGTTATGCAATTTGTCGAGCAGTTACTGAACGAGTGATCAATCAGGATGTGACATGCATCCAGGGTGAACTATTGACGTGGGTTTTGGGTCGGCTCTGAACCCTATTGACGGAAACTGCCCGGAGTTATCAATGAAGCCTTATGTGATCTGCCACATGCTGTCATCCATGGACGGTCATGCACTTACTGACGGATGGGACCGGCCCTTCAAGAAAGCGGCTGGCGACCTGTACGAAAAGCTCGCTCAGACATTCGCTTTCGATGCCTGGATTTGTGGCCGCGTCACCATGCAGGAAGTCGCCCACGACGACGGTTACCCCGCCGGTCTGGCTACATCACCGATACCGCGCACTCACCACTTCGTCAACCGAAAGGCCGACAGGTACGCAATCTCCATCGACCCACATGGCAAAGTGGGATGGAAGAGCAATCAAGCGCTGGACTCCCATGTGGTTGAAGTGGTCACAGAGGCAGTATCGGATGATTATCTGGCGTACTTGCAATCGGTCGGCGTGTCCTACCTGTTCGGTGGCAAAAGTGAGATCGACCTGCATGTTGTAGTTGATATCCTTGCCCGTGAGTTGGGCACCAAGCGCCTGATCGTCGAGGGAGGTCCGCACGTTAGCGGGTCGTTCGTGGAGGCAGGATTGGTTGATGAGGTCAGTGTGCTGCTCCTGCCGCTGATCGACGGGCGGGGGGCGCATCCTGCCTCGTTCGAAATCGCCCCCGCTGTATGGAAACAGCCGGCTTATCTGACTCTTGACTCGGCAGAGGTCCAGGTGGGCGGCGGGGTCTGGTTGCGTTATCGGACGGCCAAGTAACTCAGCGTTTCTTGTCCCGTGCAATGCACCTTGAAATTAAGCGCGCCCCTGTACAGGTTGTGTGAAAACTACTACAGGATGCGGCGCGTTCGGCGTTACTCAGCCAATGCTGCGTTAAACGTTAAACACAGGCGAAGAATGCTCAACTCAAACCTGAGCCATGATCTGAATGATTTGCAGCAGATGTTTGCCTGTATTCAACGCAGGGGACTCGGCGCCACTCCAGGATGAGTGGTGTTAGTCGTGAATTGTCACACCTGGGTATTTGAGAGCCCCGCAGTGCGCAGCGCGTCTGGACTGATCGTCGCTGATAGGATTCGCGTTACAACACCAACCCCTCTGGATCAACTGAGCAGAGGTTTTTTTTGGATCGTAAAAATAAGGGGTACGCGAGCGCATTGTTGCGCTCTTTAAATGATATGTCGTCATAACGCCGATCAGGTTACTTGGTGACATATATTTTCAGTTCGGTGTTTGGCTGGTTGTGCTAGTGATCTTTTTTAATATATTTCGTTACTTATGGATGTGAATGGGCTCTGGAGTTTATTGCGTTCGGCGGCTAGCATTGCTTGGCGATTGGTACTGCTATTTGGGTATTAAGGTTTTTCGCCTAGTTGTGAAGTGGTATTAACGTTATTTAATGACGACTCATACTTGTTTTGCTGCGGATCCAACCAAGGAAAGGATATGAATAAAAAATATGTAACGCTTGCTGCAACACTTGCGCTCTCACTTACTGCCGTTGCTGGAGTGAGCCAGGCGGCTGATGAGAGCAAACCCATGGAAAAGTGCTTCGGCGTTTCCCTTGCTGGTAAAAATGATTGTGCCGCTGGTGCCGGAACCTCCTGCGCTGGCACGTCGAAAACCGACTATCAAGGAAATGCCTGGGTGCTGGTCGAAAAGGGCAGCTGTACCCAGATCAAGACCCCTAAGGGCTTTGGTACGTTGATGGAACAGCCGTAATGTCGACGGTTTCTCGCCTCGACCAACTGTGCGCCCGGATAAGCCGGCGGTTTTTACCGCCAGCGCTGGTATTGCTGGTTGCACGCGTTGGCATCGCCTCGGTGTTTTATATGTCGGGGCGCACCAAGGTGACCGAGTTACTGACCCTCAAACCATCAACCTATGCGTTATTTCGATATGAATATGCCTTGCCACTGATCTCCCCTGAGTTGGCAGCCCGGCTGGCAACTTATGCGGAGCATGTATTGCCGATTCTATTGGTGATGGGTTTACTGACTCGCCCAGCTGCCGTTGGGTTACTCATCATGACGGCGGTCATACAAATATTTGTATATCCAGCGGCTTGGTCAACGCACTTAAGTTGGACTGCACTGTTGCTGGTGTTAATTGCCTATGGCGGTGGCACATGGTCACTTGATCGCCTGATAAAGCGTAAATGTTCGCCCTCTCTTAAGGGCGCCCAGCCATAAATGGAATTATTTCCACGATCCTTACTGACAGCGGAGTGGTCATCCGACCATTCCGAAACCTTGAAGACTCACGTTAATTGACTCTGGAGAAACACCATGACGACCCCTATTAAATCCCGTTTGAGCATTGCTGGCGCTGCGGCTGTCATCGCGATGGCATCGGCTTCGTTTTCCGTGACAGCAACCGCTGCTGACAAGGAGCAGCCTGTCCACTGCTACGGCATCAATAGCTGCAAGGGTACAAGTGCTTGTGCCACCGCAAAGAACGAGTGTAAAGGCCATAACAGTTGTAAAGGTATCGGGTTCGTACAAAAGACTGAAGCTGAGTGCCTAAAAGAGGGTGGATCCCTGACCGAAATCAAGTAACTGTGTAGCGGCTCCGGCCCGAAAGGGTCGGGCCACTTTGTTCAGGTTAAATGCCCGTAGCTTCCCTCAATCCTTCATTGACTTCTTTTAGCTGAGTGATCGCGATGACCCTTTCCATTCCAGCCTTCTCGGGCTACGGCCTTGGCTTGAGAAAGGACCACTATCAGGACTTCCTTGAGACCGACGTGCCGGTTGATTTCGTCGAAGTCATCTCCGAAAATTTCATGGTTGCAGGTGGCCAGCCTCGGCATATCCTGCGACAGATTCGTGAACGCCACCCCGTTGCACTTCATGGCGTGTCGATGTCCATCGGTTCCGCTGATGGGCTCGATCCTGATTACCTTCTCCGTCTCAAAGCGCTGGTTGATGAAATCGACCCGCTGTTCGTTTCCGATCACCTTAGCTGGTCACGGATTGACGACTTCAACTCTCATGATCTGTTGCCTGTGCCGTATACCAATGAAGCACTGGACATCGTCTGCGCCAATATTTCGATGGCTCAGGACGTGCTGGGTCGGGCAATGCTGTTCGAAAACCCTTCCAGCTACCTGACGTTTGAGGGGGCCGACATGACCGAGTGGCAGTTCATCGCCGCCATGTCCAGGCGCACAGGCTGTCACCTGCTACTCGACGTCAATAATGTCTTTGTCAGCGCGCAGAACCACGGCTTCGACGGGTTGGCCTTTCTCGACGGTATCCCGGCTGATCGTATACGGCAGATTCATCTGGCCGGGCACAGCCAAGGAGAAAACCTGTTGATCGACACCCATGACAAGCCCGTCTGTGCGGATGTCTGGACCCTATACGCCAAAGCGATTTCATTGCTCGGCCCGGTGGCGACGATGATTGAACGCGACGATGACATCCCGCCCTTGGTCGACTTACTCAAGGAACTGGAGACTGCCAGAATTCTCGGCGCCGTCGATGCACGTAAGCGTGCGCAGGAGGTCGCATGAGCCTGGCGGACATGCAGCGAGATTTCCGCAGTTGGTTGGTCAATGCCTCCAATGAGGCAGCGCAGCGCTTGGGGGCCGTCGCCAGTATTGGCCTGCCTGTGTACCAGAACAACTACCGCGCGCAACTGGTGGGTTGCCTCGAAGAGGCTTTCCCCCATGTCCGTGCTTGGTTGGGCGATGAGGCTTTTCTAAAAGCGGTCGTCACACATATCGACAAGTATCCGCCTCATGCCTGGACCCTGGATGCCTATCCTGCGCTGTTCGGCGAGACGCTAAAGGTGATGTTTGCGAATAATCCGGATATTCATGAGCTGGCCTGGATCGAGCTGGCGGTTTCCCAGGTATTTGTGGCTGCCGATGTTGAACCCATTACGGCTCAGGCTTTAGCTGACGTCGATTGGGACAACGCCTGCTTGCGGTTGACGCCTTCGCTGATGACTCATCCGCTGACCACCAACGCCGAGGCGATCTGGTCGGCGCTGTGGGAAAAAACCCCCACACCGGAGAGCGAGATGCTCGAAACGCCCGGTGGATTGATGGTCTGGCGTCGACAGTTCACCTCCCGGCTTCGACAACTGGATGCGCTGGAATACCAAGCGCTGCTTCAGGTGCAACACGACGGCAGTTTTAATGCGCTGTGTGAGCTGCTCGTTGAGCGCCTGGGCGAAGCTGAAGGTGTCGAAAAAGCCGGGGCGCTGTTGGCGTCATGGTTGTGTAGCGAGCTGATCGTCGGTGTCGATGACAGCCGAGGCGAAGCCAGGTAGCCCGCCACTAAAGCGGCGTTCAATGCCGCTGTCAGTTGAACATCGGTCGCAACCGATAAACTCCCCGGGCGATCATCGGTCCATGTGTAGCCGATGACTTCTATGTGTCGGTCAAATAGCGGTTATAAGGGTTGTTTCGCGGCAGAGCATCTGACGTTCCTTATATCGCTGATCATCCGACCCTTGGAGTGGGCACATGTCCGAACACATCAACCAGCATCGCCGCCGCTTTCTAGTCACCGCAACGATTGCCGTTGCCGCTGTGGAATTGGGCGTGACCGGTTTGGCAAATGCAAAATCCGCCAGCACATCATCTCCCGACGCTCCCGCAGTCAAGCCCGGCACTAACACCACATTCGGTCCGCTCAAGCAAATCGATGCGGGATTGCTTAATGTCGGCTACGCCGAACTGGGGCCTGCTGATGGTTCCGCGGTCTTGTTGTTGCATGGCTGGCCATATGACATTCACAGTTACGTCGATGTCGCGCCGATGTTGGCCGCGAAAGGTTATCGCGTGATCGTGCCGCATCTTCGTGGTCATGGTTCGACGCGCTTCCTGTCAGACAGTACGGTGCGCAGCGGCCAGCAAGCGGCGGTGGCGCAGGACATCATTGCGTTGATGGACGCGCTGAAAATCGATAACGCGATTCTCGCCGGTTACGACTGGGGTGCGCGTACCGCCAACATCATTGCCGCGCTATGGCCAGAACGCTGCAAAGCGATGGTGTCAGTGAACGGCTACCTGATCAACAACCTGGAACGCAACAAACTGCCGCTGCCGCCGATGGCCGAACACGGGGGGTGGTACCAGTTTTATTTTGCGACAGAGCGTGGTCGGGCCGGGCTGGAGGCTAATCGCCGAGACCTGGCCAACGTCGTGTGGAAGTTCAACTCACCCAAATGGAATTTCGGTAAAGCCACGTTTGATCGCACTGCTGACTCCTTCGAGAACCCGGATTATGTGGCGATCGTTATCCACAACTATCGCTGGCGCTTGAGCCTGGCACCAGGTGAGCCGCAATACGATGACATCGAAAGGCAGCTGGCAGAGAGTCCGGTCATTGCAGTGCCGACGATTACCCTGGACGGCGATTCGGACGGGGTGGCACCGGCTTCGGACGGTAGCGCTTACGCCGGGATGTTCACTGGCAAGCGCGTCCACCGGATTATCGCTGGCGCAGGCCGTAATCTGCCGCAGGAAGCGCCGCAGGCTTTTGTCGACGCGGTGGTCGACGCGGACAGCTATGCCAGTGGCGGCGCGTGACGAGTGATCGCCCATGGAACGGCCAGCAACGGCCTGTTCGCGGCCGGGGAGCACTCCCATTAAAGTTTGCCAACGCGGGTGACATCGCCACCCCGGCGGTCCTGAAAGCCCGATGCCGATCCGGCCGACAGAGACGTGGTTCTGCCTATCACTCCAGCGAGGCGTTATGATGACGCCGCTCGATGCCTGACGGTCAGGCTCGGGCCAGTCTCAGTCCTGGAGCCCGATAGCCGATGTTCAGCATCACCCATTTTGAAACTTCACCGCCCGAGTCGATCAACAGCCAGGTTATGCAGATGGTGGTGGATTATGTGACCGACATCAGCATGGTCGCCATCGCGCCGAGCAATCCGTTGTACAAGCTGTATCAATACGGCATGGGCTACGAGATTCACTTGTATCTGGAGGCCATGAACGGCGCGAAAGGCATGCCCGTTGAATTGATCGTAGCGCTGGATGAACACGACCCTCTGCAGGTCATCGGCTTCGTGCTGTATCTGCCGGTAAAAGAGCAGCCTGAGGCTTGCGCGGTTGCTTATATGGGCGTGCTCGCCAGCCATCGACGTCGCGGTGTCGCGCGCGGGATGCTTGACGCGATGGTTGCGCGATACCCGCATGCGGAGCTTGCGTGTTTCGTCGCCAAGGTGCCGTATTTTGAGGCCATGGGTTTTCAGGTGATTGGCGTGCGCGGGCCGCAAGTCTTGATGAGTACCCGTGATCACAGCACAAATGGCCTGTTGGCCGTGCTCGATGTGACGCCGATCTACAACTCGTTGGAGGTGAGGCAGATCCATACCTACCTGCTTGGACAGCACGGTAAAAAAGCCATGCTCGACGCCGAGAAACAGCGGGACCGCCACCTCGATCAGATGACTCGTCACGCCAAGGCATTCGTGCAGGACCGGCTGGGCGCTTGACGCTGTAGCAAATGTAGGCAAGCGATGCACCGTCGATCATCAGCCTGGTTTTTTTGCCAGGCTTGCTTGACTTCCCTTTTTTAATCAGTAAGATAGCGCGCATTCCGCGATAGCTCAGTTGGTAGAGCAAGTGACTGTTAATCACTGGGTCCCTGGTTCGAGTCCAGGTCGTGGAGCCAGACAAGGTTCCAGAGAAGGCTTTCAAAATCTCTGAAACCCCCGAAAACCCGCCTTCTGGCGGGTTTTTTCGTTTTGGCGTTCTGTCGGATTCCGGTGGATACCAGCCATTTTAAGGGTAGAGTTTGGGATAAAGGTCAGTTCGATAAAAGGGAGTACCCTTATGTCGCGCACTACTGCTCCACTCTCCGACGCCGCTTGCCGTTCGGCCAAGCCCACAGACCGCGCCTACAAGCTTTTCGACGGCGACGGCCTTTACCTTCTAGTCCAACCCAATGGCCGCAAAGGCTGGCGTCTCAGATACGTCAAACCTGATGGCC
This sequence comes from Pseudomonas sp., assembly GCF_036404235.1. GTDB lineage: Bacteria > Pseudomonadota > Gammaproteobacteria > Pseudomonadales > Pseudomonadaceae > Aquipseudomonas. Next base: position 1,630 of record NZ_DASWOT010000088.1, on the reverse strand, counting down.
GGGAAGGACTGACCTCATTCGGCAACTACCCCATCGTTGGCCTCTCGGATGCGCGCCGCAAGCGCTTGGAGGTCAAGCGAATGCTGGCGGATGGCATTGACCCTATAGGAGCCAAGCACCAAGCCAAGACGCAAGCCCTAATCAAAGGCCGCACCTTTGAAAGCGTTGCCCTCGGCTGGCACACGGAAATGTCAGCCAAGTGGGCACCGGACTATTCCAAGACAGTGATGAGTCGCCTCAAAACTCATCTCTTCCCGCTGATCGGCGCCCGCGCCATTGTCGACCTTGATACCCACGACCTTATGCGGCCCCTGGACGCGATTAAGAAGCGCGGAACGATAGATATTGCTTTAAGGGTACAAAACTACCTGCAGAGCATCATGCGCGAGGCAAAGCGCCTCCGGCTTATCACCGTAAACCCTGCTTACGACCTCGTAGGCTCGATCAAAGCCTCGCGGGTCGTCCACCGCCCCGCCTTATCCTTATCGCGCTTGCCTGAATTGCAGGAACGGATCGACACCTATAAAGGCCGCGCACTTACCCGGCTGACGGTCTTGCTGTCGCTGCACGTGTTTGTACGCTCCAGCGAGCTGCGCTTCGCCCGCTGGAGCGAGTTCGACCTCAAACGTGGCGTCTGGGAAATACCCGACACGCGACCAGCGTTGGAAGGCGTACCCTTTTCCACAAGGGGTACGAAGATGGCAGGCGATATCCATCTTGTACCCTTATCGCCGCAAGCGATCGCCCTGCTCGAGCAGATCCACGCAATCACAGGCAAATTTGACTTGGTGTTCGCAGGCGATACCAAGTCTTGGAAACCAATGTCCGAAAACACGGTGAACAGCGCGCTTCGGAAGATGGGGTACGACACCAAATCCGAGATCTGTGGGCATGGGTTTCGTTCGATGGCCTGCAGCGCACTGATCGAGTCAGGCTTGTGGACGGACACAGCCATCGAGCGGCAGATGAGCCACAAGGAACGCAACAACGTCCGCGCCGCTTACATCCACAAGGCCGAGTTCATCGAGGAGCGCAGGCTGATCATGAACTGGTGGAGTCGCTACCTTGAGGCTAATCAGCAGAAGCATGTCAGCCCACGCGAATTCGCCAATCAGACGGGTGCCAATGTCACTCGCCTAAAAGCAAAACGTGGCGCAACTGAGTAAGCGCTCGGTCCTCATATCTCAGTGATCCGTTTGTCCACGCGGGTCCATCCAAACAGGGCTGCAAAGCCGCCCTGTTTGGATGGACCTCACTTAAAAAATCTAAAGCCCACGCAATTGTCTGTGGAAAACCACTGATTTCCATTAGTGGATAATTTCATCCACAGCCGCAGAACTCCCGAAAATTCGAGCCTTGACCCTAATTCTCCACAGGCGTAGAAAAGGTCGGGCAAAGCGCTGTCGCTGACAGCAACCCAGCTAGCCAGAACCTTTAAGGCTACGCCACACCCTGGTGGTTCTCCCAAAGTGCGATTAGCGTCCAGCGGCTCGCACGGTCACTCACCGAGTGATGGATGCCTACTCTTACCAGTGTGCCGACTGCGGCAACTCATACCCTTTTAAAGCTGCCCTGCAGCAACCTATTCGCTTGGCCATTTCATTGCGCCAACCTGCGCCCGTCTCTTTCT
>NZ_DASWOT010000087.1:0-2812 GCF_036404235.1 Pseudomonas sp. | reverse complement strand
ATAGGCGCGGTCATGCGCAAGTATTTGACGGGGATTTGGGCATGCATGCGTGCTGGCGAAGATTTTAATACGGCCAAGCTTTTTAGCGAAAAACACTTACTAAAAGCTTGACCGGCAACAGAGTATCTACAGCGGGTGTGTTGAAGGCATCCGCCACTGGCGCGCCGCGCCGGATGAGCAGCTGCGGGCAATTGTGGTCGAGGTTGCAGAACGCGTTTCATCTGTAGGAGCCAACGTGTTGGCGAGGCGTCCAACGCGGTGTGCCTGAAACACCGCCTCGCGAACAAGTTCACTCCTACAGAGGTTGTGTGGAAGGCATCCGCCACTGGCGCGCCGCGATGTAAGCAACGGTGACGCCTCTGATACGGTCAATTTTTTCAGCGAGAAACGCCCGCTGAAAGCTTGGCCGGGAACCGAGTATCTACCGGGCCCTACTTGCTGCGCGATGTCCACACGACCTTGAATTTCCCTACCATTTCCTGCAAGTCCAGCCCCAACCTCGCCAGCTCCGCGCTCGACGCTGCGGTTTGCTCGCTGGCGGCCGCAGTCTGATCGGAGATGTCGCGCACGTTCAAAATGCTACGGTTGATCTGTTCGGCCACGGCGCTTTGTTCTTCGCCGGCCGTAGCGATCTGCTGATTCATGCTCTGGATGGTCGAAACGGTGCGATTGATGTGTTCCAGGGCACTGCCGGCACGGCGGCTCAGGTCCACACTGCTGTCAGTTAATGTACGGCTGGCGTCGAGGGCGTTGACCACATGTTGTGTCCCGCTCTGTAGCGCCGCGATCAACTCTTCGATTTCCTCTGTGGACTGCTGCGTGCGCTGCGCCAGGCTGCGCACTTCATCGGCAACCACGGCAAAACCGCGTCCCGCTTCGCCTGCACGTGCGGCTTCAATGGCGGCGTTCAAGGCCAAAAGGTTAGTCTGTTGTGAGACTGACTTGATTACATCGAGCACACCACCGATTTTGTCGCTTTCAGACTTCAACTGGCCCATCGCCTGTGTTGAGTTGTTGACTTCGCTTGCCAGCCGTTCTATCTGCGCGATTGCATCGTTGACCACCTTGTCACCTTCGCGAGCCTGTTGATCGGCTTGAATCGCGGCCTCCGACGCTTCCTCGGCATTGCGCGCCACCTCCATGACTGTCGAAGTCATTTCGTTCATGGCCGTCGCTACTTGATCGGTTTCCTCCTTTTGGTTGTTCACCCCGATGCTGGTTTGCTGCGTCACCGCTGACAATTGTGCGGCGGCGCTGGCGATTTTCGCCACGCCGTCGCTGATGCCGCCGATTAGTCGCCGCAGGCTGATCGTCATCGTCTGCATGCGCTGTTGCAGCTCACCCATCTCGTCCCGCCGGTTAACAACGAGGTCTCTGCTCAAGTCGCCTTGAGCGATGCGTTCAGCTGCCTTTAGTGTCTGGCGCAGGGGTATGACGACTTGTTGAGTAATCAGCCAGGCGGCGAGCAGGCCGAGGGTTAGCGTCAACCCGGCAACGCTGGTCAAGGCGGTACGTGATTGGCTCGCCTCACTCTCGCGGCGTGTGCTCTGCAGGTTGCTCAACTCGTTCGTCGATGCCAGCAGCGTCTCTCCTAGCGCCTCCATGTTTTCGTGAGCAGCCTCGGTCTTGACTTGGACTTCTTTGAATAGGCCCAGTTGGCTACGGTAGTTCTGCAGTGCTTGGCTGGCTAATTTAAGGCCGGACGCATTGCCCTGCGTTTGAACCTGGGAAATCTGCTCTATTTCCTTTAGCGACTCGTCGATGGCAGTGAAGGCCGCAGTCTCATAGACTTCCTGACCGCTAAAGACGTATGCGAGCACTTCATAGCGAGCGTTCTGGATCTGGCGCCGTAACTGAAGAATATTAGTGAACTCGTCGAGCTGTTCGCTGCTGTTCTGCTCTTGGCTCACGACTTTCAACACTTCGCTTTCAACCCGGCCAACCGCCGCTATCGCTTGATCGGAATGCTCATCCAGGCGCAGGCGTGAGGCGGCGCGCTCCTTGAGCAACTGCCCAAGGTCAGTGAAGGTTTTTTCCAGCGTGCGCACGCCCTCGCTTTGGCTGGTAAGCAGTTTAAGCAGTTCGGCTTGCTCGGTTTCTTCGCGCAGTTTGAGCAGGTGTGCTTCGAGTTCATTGAGACGGTCAACCACTCGGGTTGCAGCTTCTGGGGTGTTTTCTAAGCGAAAGGTAACGCGCTCGGTACGCAGGTCTTTGGTCATGGCGTTCAACTGGCTGACGGCTGTGATCGATTCTGAACGTTCGATCATCGTGTCCAGGCCATGCCAGCCGGTGAGGGCGATCACCAGCGTCAGCACCAGCACCAGACCAAAGCCTAATGAAAGCTTGAGTTTGACGCTGGTATTCCCCAGTACCTGATTCATCCCTCGAAACATGGTGTATCTCCTGCGAATGGGCAATCAATGGCATGCCCGGCATCAGCAGGGCGAGCGTTGAAAGCGCATCGGCAGAAGGTTGAAGCACGCGACCTGAGGTGGGTGTAGGAGATTTCTGATTAGCGGGACGGGGTGATGTGTGTCACAGAGTCGTCATTGAGTGATCGCCCCCATGCAGAACGTGGGAGCGATCATCATTGGAGGCATCAGACGCGGAAACGCGCCACTAATGTCTGCAAATGCGTCCCCAGCCGAGCCAATTCGACGCTGGACGCTGCGGTTTCTTCGCTGGCGGCCGAGGTCTGTTCCGAGACGTCGCGCACGTTGAGCACGCTGCGGTTGATTTCTTCTGCGGTAGCACTTTGCTGTTCGGCTGCTGCGGCGATTTGCTGGTTCATGGCCTGAATGGCTGACACCGT
>NZ_DASWOT010000086.1:0-62824 GCF_036404235.1 Pseudomonas sp. | reverse complement strand
GCGTTTTTGTATGTCTGACTGATGAGGCATCGGTTGTAGGAGCGAACTTGTTCGCGAAGCGGTGTTTCAGCCACACCGCGTTGGTTGCCTCGCCAACAAGTTGGCTCCTACGGAAATCGGGTGCTCAATCAGAACTTCAACGGCCGACTGCAAGGTAGGGGGGCGTTTTTGTATGTCTGACTGATGAATAATCGGTGAGCGAATTCATTCGCGATGCAATTGCGAAGGCGATGTGACCGTGTATTGGCTGTACTGATCCCTTGCGAATGAATTCGCTCCTACAGAAGGTGAAAGGCGCTCTTCAGTCAGAAACTATCGCCTGGCACGCGCACCCAACCTTCCATCAGCACTCGCGCGCTGCGGCTCATGATCGCTTTTTTCACCGACCATTGGCCATTGACCTGCGTGGCCTCAGCCCCGACCCGCAGTGTTCCCGAGGGATGCCCAAAACGCACCGCGCTGCGCTCACCGCCGCCCGCCGCCAGATTGACCAGCGTGCCGGGGATGGCGGCGGCTGTACCAATGGCGACCGCCGCAGTGCCCATCATCGCGTGATGCAACTTGCCCATGGACAATGCCCGCACCAGCAGATCGGTGTCGTGCGTCGTGACGTTTTTACCGCTGGACGACACATAGGCGCTCGGCGGTGCGACAAACGCGACCTTCGGCGTGTGCTGACGTTTGGCGGCGTCATCGACGTTGTCGATCAAGCCCATGCGCACGGCCCCATACGCACGAATGGTTTCGAACATGTTCAGCGCTTTCGGGTCGCTGTTGATCGCATCCTGCAACTCGGTCCCGGTGTAACCGATGTCACTGGCATTGATGAAGATCGTCGGAATGCCCGCGTTGATCAGGGTCGCCTTGAACGTGCCAACGCCGGGCACTTCCAGGTCATCCACCAGATTGCCCGTGGGGAACATCGAACCGCCAGCGCCCTCTTCCTCTGCTGCGGGGTCCATGAATTCCAGTTGCACTTCGGCTGCCGGGAAGGTCACGCCATCGAGCTCGAAGTCACCGGTTTCCTGCACTGCGCCATCGGTGATCGGCACGTGGGCGATGATGGTTTTGCCGATATTGGCTTGCCAGATGCGAATCACTGCAATGCCGTTTTGTGGAATGCGACTGGCATCCACCAGCCCGTTGCTGATAGCGAACGGCCCCACCGCCGCTGACAGGTTGCCGCAGTTGCCGCTCCAGTCCACGAACGGCTTGTCGATGGAGACCTGACCAAACAGGTAATCGACGTCGTGATCGGCTCGAATACTTTTCGACAGAATCACGGTTTTGCTGGTGCTTGAGGTGGCACCGCCCATGCCGTCGATCTGCTTGGCATACGGGTCTGGGCTACCAATAATGCGCAACAACAAGGCATCGCGCGCAGCGCCCGGTAATTGCGCTGCTTCGGGCAAATCCTGTTGGCGCAAGAACACGCCTTTACTGGTGCCGCCACGCATGTACGTCGCGGCAATCTTGATTTGTGCTACGTGGGCCATGAACGTGTTTCCTTTATATAGGCATCATGAGTATCCACTGTAGGAACGAACTTGTTCGCGAGGCGTCATGCCTGACACACCGCCTCACCAACAAGTGGGTCTACAGACCGAGTTCAGGCAACCGCTGCCGACTCGAGGAAGTCTTGAGCAAAACGCTGCAACACCCCACCGGCTTCATAGATCGACACCTCTTCACCGGTATCCAGACGGCAGGTCATCGGCACCTCCAGGCGCTCGCCGTTTTTGCGATGGATGACCAGGGTCAGCGTGGCCCCTGGCGTACGTTCGCCGACCACGTCGTAGGTTTCTGTACCGTCGATGCCCAGCGTAAGCCGATTGACCCCCGGTTTGAATTCCAGCGGCAGCACACCCATGCCCACCAGGTTGGTGCGGTGGATACGTTCGAACCCTTCAGCGGCGATCACTTCCACGCCGGCCAGTCGTACGCCCTTGGCTGCCCAGTCGCGGGACGAGCCCTGGCCGTAGTCAGCACCGGCGACGATGATCAGCGGTTGTTTGCGCGCCATATAGGTTTCGATGGCTTCCCACATGCGCGTGACTTTGCCTTCCGGCTCGATCCGTGCGTAAGAGCCCTGTTTGACCTTGCCGCCTTCGAGCACCATCTCGTTGAACAGTTTCGGGTTGGCAAACGTCGCACGTTGTGCGGTCAAGTGGTCGCCACGGTGAGTCGCGTAGGAGTTGAAGTCCTCTTCCGGCACGCCCATGTGCGCCAGGTATTCGCCCGCTGCACTGTCGAGCATGATCGCGTTGGACGGTGACAGGTGATCAGTGGTGATGTTGTCCGGCAGCACTGCCAACGGACGCATGCCCTTGAGCGTACGCTCACCGGCCAGCGCGCCTTCCCAATAAGGAGGGCGACGAATGTATGTACTCATCGGACGCCATTCGTACAGCGGCGCCACTTTCGGGCCTTTGTCTTCGTGAATGGCGAACATCGGGATGTAGACCTGACGAAACTGCTCCGGCTTGACCGAGGCCTTGACCACCGCATCGATTTCTTCGTCGCTTGGCCAGATATCCTTCAGGCGGATTTCCTTGCCATCGGCGTCCAGGCCCAGCACATCTTTCTCGATGTCGAAGCGAATGGTGCCGGCAATCGCGTAGGCCACCACCAACGGCGGCGAAGCGAGAAATGCCTGCTTGGCGTAAGGATGAATACGCCCGTCAAAGTTGCGGTTACCGGACAGCACTGCCGTGGCGTACAGGTCGCGGTCGATGATTTCCTGCTGAATGACCGGGTCCAGCGCACCAGACATGCCATTGCAGGTGGTGCAGGCAAACGCCACGACACCAAAACCCAACTGTTCCAGCTCAGTGGTCAAGCCTGCTTCATCAAGGTACAGCGCCACGGTTTTCGAACCCGGCGCCAGGGAGGACTTGACCCACGGCTTGCGGGTCAGGCCTACCCTGTTGGCGTTACGCGCCAGCAGCCCGGCGGCGATCACGTTGCGCGGGTTACTGGTGTTGGTGCAACTGGTGATCGCAGCGATGATCACGGCGCCGTCCGGCATTTCGCCCGGCACTTGCTCCCATGGCCCGGAAATGCCTTTCGCTGCCAGGTCGCTGGTTGCAACGCGGGCATGAGGATTGGACGGTCCGGCCATGTTGCGCACGACGCTGGACAGATCAAAGCTCAGCACACGCTCGTACTCGGCAGTCGTCAGCGAGTCGGCCCACAGCCCGGCTTCTTTGGCGTAGGTTTCGACCAGTTTCACTTGCTCGTCTTCACGACCGGTGAGCTTGAGGTAAGAAATGGTCTGCTGGTCGATGGCGAACATTGCCGCCGTAGCGCCGTATTCCGGGGCCATGTTGGAAATCGTCGCACGGTCGCCCAGGGTCAGCGCGCTGGCGCCTTCGCCGTAGAACTCAAGCCATGCACCGACCACCTTTTGCTTGCGCAGAAACTCGGTGAGCGCCAGCACCACGTCGGTCGCCGTGATGCCGGGTTGCGGGCGACCGGACAGCTTGACGCCAATGCTGTCGGGTAAACGCATCCACGACGCACGACCGAGCATGACGTTTTCGGCTTCAAGGCCGCCGACGCCAATTGCAATCACACCGAGCGCGTCGACATGCGGCGTGTGGCTGTCGGTGCCCACTAGCGTGTCAGGGAACGCCACGCTGTTTTGCACCTGAATGACCGGCGACATCCGCTCCAGATTGATCTGGTGCATGATGCCGTTGCCCGGTGGAATGACCTCGACGTTCTTGAATGCCTGCTTGGTCCAGTTGATGAAGTGGAAACGGTCTTCGTTACGACGGTCTTCGATGGCGCGGTTCTTGACGAACGCATCTGGGTCAAAACCGCCGCATTCCACTGCCAGCGAATGGTCGACAATCAGTTGCACCGGCACCACCGGATTAACCTGCGCGGGGTCGCCGCCCATGTCAGCGATGGCATCGCGCAGGCCTGCGAGGTCCACCAGCGCGGTCTGACCGAGAATGTCGTGACACACCACGCGTGCCGGGAACCAAGGGAAATCGAGGTCGCGCTTGCGTTCGATCAGTTGGGTCAACGAAGCCTTGAGCGTCGCCGGGTTGCAGCGCCGCACCAGGTTTTCCGCCAACACCCGGGAGGTGTAGGGCAATGTTGCGTAGGCGCCAGGCTTGATCGCATCGACTGCCGCACGGGCGTCGAAATAATCCAGCGAGGTGCCGGGCAAGCGTTTACGGTTTTCAGTATTCATATGCTCGGACTCAATCACGGAAAAGATCGGAGGATGGAGAGCCGCACGTGAGACGACTCCCCGCTCTCGGTCAGCGTTGTTCGATTGGCACGAACTTGCGCTGTTCGACGCCGATGTAGTCGGCGCTTGGACGGATGATGCGGTTGTTGGCACGCTGTTCGAATACGTGCGCGGCCCAGCCAGTCAGGCGCGAGCAGACGAAAATCGGCGTGAACAGCTTGGTCGGGATGCCCATGAAGTGGTAAGCCGAGGCATGGTAGAAATCGGCATTGGGGAACAGTTTTTTCTGCTCCCACATGGTCTTGTCGATGGCCTCGGAAACCGGAAACAACACGGTGTCGCCTGCTTCGTCAGCCAGCTTTTTCGCCCAACCCTTGATCACTTCGTTACGGGGGTCGCAGTCTTTGTAGATCGCGTGACCGAAGCCCATGATCTTGTCCTTGCGCTCAAGCATGCCGAGCGTGCCCTGGACCGCCTCTTCGGCTGAAGAGAACTTCTCGATCATTTCCATGGCCGCTTCGTTGGCGCCCCCGTGCAGTGGACCACGCAGCGAGCCGATGGCCGCCGTCACGCAGGAGTACAAATCCGACAACGTCGAGGCGCAGACACGTGCGGTAAAGGTCGAGGCGTTGAATTCGTGCTCTGCGTAGAGAATCAGAGACACGTCCATGACCTTGCGGTGCAAATCGCTTGGCGTCTTGTCCAGCAGCAGCTTGAGGAAATGCCCGCCGATGGAGACTTCATCGGTCACGCAGTCGATACGCTTGCCGTCGTGGCTGTAGCGATACCAGTAACACATGATCGCCGGAAACGCCGCCAGCAGGCGGTCGGTGGAATCGTGCTGCTGGTCAAAGCTTTGTTCCGGTTCCAGATTGCCGAGCATCGACGCGCCGGTACGCATGACGTCCATTGGGTGGGTGTCGGCAGGGATGCGTTCCAGCACTTCCTTCAACGCTTGCGGCAGGTCGCGCAGGCCCTGGAGCTTTTTCAGGTAGGCGTCCAGTTGGGATTGCGTAGGCAACTCCCCGTACAACAGCAGATAGGCGACTTCTTCAAAACGAGCGTCGGCCGCCAGTTCACGTACGTCGTAGCCGCGATAGGTCAAGCCGGCGCCAGCCTGGCCGACTGTCGACAATGCGGTCTGTCCGGCGACCTGGCCGCGCAGGCCGGCCCCGCTCAATACTTTAGCTTCAGCCATTGCTGTCTCCAATTTTGAATTTTTTAGGGAATCGGCAATTCATTACGTTGGAGCCAGGCGTGCCCGCGAATGCGTTGGATCAGTGATAACTCTATCGGCTGACACACCGAACTCGCGGGCAAACCTCGCTCAACGCAGGGTGTGTAAAAACGTCACGAGCGAAAGCAAGACAAGGCAAAAACAGGTGAAAAACGGCCGGGTTCGCGACCGACTCTAGGTGTTCTAAATGAGCCTTTTCCGCCTGTTTTTAACGCCGTATTGTGCGCGTTAAGCCGAAGGCTTCCAGCCCGCGGTAGTTTTCACACAGCCTGAACGGGTATTAACCCTTCTTCTGCGCAAACAGCGCATCGAGCTTCTGCTCAAACGCGTGGTAATCGATGCGCTCATACAGCTCCATGCGCGTTTGCATGGTGTCGACGACATTCTTTTGCGTGCCATCGCGGCGGATCGCGGTGTAGACGTTTTCCGCAGCCTTGTTCATCGCACGGAACGCCGACAGTGGGTACAGCACCAGGCCCACCTCGGCAGATTTCAACTCGTCGGTGGTAAACAACGGCGTTGCGCCAAACTCGGTGATGTTGGCGAGGATCGGCGCTTTTACCCGGCTGGCGAACAGCTTGTACATCTCAAGCTCAGTGATCGCTTCCGGAAACACCATGTCAGCACCCGCTTCGATGCACGCCGCCGCGCGATCCAGCGCCGACTCAAGCCCTTCGACCGCCAGCGCATCGGTGCGCGCCATGATCACGAAGCTGTCGTCAGTGCGGGCGTCCACTGCCGCTTTGATCCGGTCGACCATCTCTTGCAGGGAGACGATTTCCTTACCTGGGCGGTGACCGCAGCGCTTGGCGCCGACCTGATCTTCGATGTGCATTGCAGCCGCGCCGAACTTGATCATCGACTTGACAGTACGTGCAACGTTGAACGCTGACGCGCCAAAACCGGTATCGACGTCCACCAACAACGGCAGGTCGCACACATCGGTGATGCGACGCACGTCAGTCAGTACGTCATCCAGGCCGGTAATCCCCAGATCAGGGACGCCGAGCGAGCCGGCAGCGACGCCGCCACCTGACAGGTAAATCGCCTTGAAACCGGCGCGTTGGGCCAGCAGCGCATGGTTGGCGTTGATCGTGCCGACCACTTGCAGAGGATGTTCGTTGGCCACCGCGTCACGGAAACGTTGGCCGGGAGTGCTTTTAATCAGACTCATTTTTCTTTTTCACCTCGGACTGGAACAGCCTGGTAATGCTGCTCGATGTTGCGTTTTGATGCGCCGATATGCCGGCGCATCAACAATTCGGCCAGTTCGCCATCACGGTCAGCGATGGCATCGAGAATGCGGTGGTGCTCGACAAAGGCCTGGCGCGGACGGTTAGGCACGGTGGAAAACTGAATCCGGTACATGCGCACCAGTTGATACAGCTCGCCACACAGCATCTGGGTCAGCGTGCTGTTGCCCGCCCCCTGAATGATTCGGTAGTGGAAGTCGAAATCGCCTTCCTGCTGGTAATAGCCGACACCGGCTTGGAAGGCCGTGTCGCGCTCGTGGGTTTCAAGCACTCGTCGCAGCTCGTCGATTTCCGCAAGCGTCATGCGCTCAGCGGCCAACCGACAGGCCATGCCCTCAAGGGATTCGCGGATTTCGTAGAGTTCTATCAACTCGGCATGGCTGAGCGACACCACCCTGGCACCGACATGCGGAACACGCACCAGCAGGCGCTGCCCCTCAAGACGATGAATCGCTTCGCGCAGCGGGCCACGGCTGATGCCATAGGTGCGCGCCAACTCAGGTTCGGAGATCTTGCTGCCGGGGGCTATATCGCCCTTGACTATGGCGGCCTGGATACGGCGGAAGACATGCTCGGAAAGGGTTTCCGAATCGTCATGCACCGAAGGCATTACGTCGACAGCATCCAACATTGTTGACACCTTAACAGTTGATGCCGCCAAATCTAGCCAATAACCCCCAAGAGGTCAAAGAAAAATTCGTTATTGTCGACAATAGTCTAATAAGGCAATTGCACACCCACACTCCAAATCGTGGCGAAAGCACCTGTGCCTCAGTACCGTTCTGAACCTTCATGCTAGAATGCCGACCGCATCGGCTGGCTGACGTTGATCCGCAGCTTTACCTGCTCGGCTACGCGGCCCTATCAGGGATGCCCATGCAGGTCCAAGACCTGAACACCACAATTAAAGCTCCACGCTACTCTTCATCGCGTCAGGACTTATGAGCCTCAAACCCTTCCTGTTCTTTCTATGTCCTTTGCTTATCAGCCCATGCATCGCTGCCGACAAGACCGTCTATGGCCTGAATGAATACGCCGAACTTGCCGATATCGACCTGCAAGTGGCGGCAAAACTCGACACCGGGGCAAAAACCGCTTCACTCAGCGCACGCGACATCAAGCGTTTCAAGCGTGATGGCGAGTCCTGGGTTCGTTTCTATCTAGCCATTGACGACGCCCACGCGCACCCTATTGAACGGCCACTGGCGCGGGTCAGCAAAATCAAGCGACGCGCTGGCGATATCGACCCCGATGACGAGAAAAAATACACCGCGCGGCCGGTCATCAGCCTGACGGTGTGCATGGGCTCTTCTTTAAGAAGCATAGAAGTGAACTTGACCGACCGAAGTGCATTCCAATACCCACTTTTGATTGGCTCCGAAGCACTGAAACACTTCGACGCGCTGGTCGATCCCAGCCTTAAATACGCAGCGGGCAAACCAGCCTGTGCCACCGATGCTTTAACCGCCGAGTAACTACATGCGCGCTCTTACCCTCCATCTGAAAATCCTGATCACAACCCTGGTGGCACTGGGCATTGCGATCACGGCTTATCAGATATTGGTTCTCGGCATTCCGGTAACCGAAGATGAAACAGACGACCTGTGGAACATCGACGCCAAAGTCGAGTTCGTCGCCAACCCGAAAGACCCGGTCAAAATCCAGATGTTCGTGCCCCCGCTGGTGCGCGATTACGTCAGTCTCAACGAGAGCTTTATCTCCAATAACTACGGTGTCAGCGTCAATCGCGCCGACGGCAACCGCAAAGTCACCTGGTCGGCGCGGCGCGCCAACGGCAACCAGACGTTGTATTACCGACTGGTTCTGACCAAACGCTACAGCGGCGAAAAAGCCAAGGTCAAAGGCCCGATATTTCGCGACAGCATCGCCGTCGAGGGCCCGGAAAAAATCGCCGCCGACGCGTTACTCGCCCCCATTCGCCAGCACTCGGCGGACGTCGAGACCTTCGTCACCGAAGCTATCAAGCGTGTCAACAATCTGAGCGACGACAACGTCAAGCTGCTGCTGGCGGGGGATCCGTCAGTGCAGAACAAGGCGCGAATCACTGAAATCCTGCTGTCTATCGCGCATGTTCCGGTTGAAAAGGTCCACACCATCCGCCTCGTCGCCAATCAGCCGCAAACCCCGGAACTGTGGTTACGCAGCTTCAATGGCAAAGATTGGCTGTACTTCAACCCGGACACAGGCGAAGCGGGCTTGCCGCAGGACCGCTTGCTGTGGTGGATCGGCGATGAAAACCTGATCACAGTCGAGGGCGGCAAAAAGGCCACAGTCAATTTCACCCTGAACAACAGCGAGATGAACGCCATCCGCCTGGCCAAGCTGACCGACGACAGCACCGATGCCGACTTCCTTGAATACTCGCTGTACGGCCTGCCGCTACAGACCCAGCAAACCTTCATGATCATGGTGATGATCCCGATTGGCGTGCTGGTGATTCTGATTTTGCGCAACCTGATCGGCCTGCAAACCCTCGGCACGTTCACCCCGGTACTGATTGCGCTGGCATTTCGCGAGACACAATTGGGCTTTGGCATCGTGCTGTTCACCATCATCACGGCGCTCGGCCTGTCACTGCGTTCGTACCTGGAGCACCTCAAGCTGCAAATGCTGCCGCGCCTGTCGGTCGTACTGACCTTTGTGGTGGTGCTGATCGCCGCCATCAGTCTGTTCAGCCACAAACTTGGCTTGGAGCGTGGGCTGTCAGTGGCGCTGTTCCCGATGGTGATTCTAACCATGACCATCGAACGCCTGTCGATCACCTGGGAAGAACGCGGCGGCGGCCACGCCATGAAAGTCGCCATCGGTACGCTATTCGCGGCATCACTGGCGCACATCATCATGAGCGTGCCGGAGTTGATCTACTTCGTGTTCACCTTCCCCGCGGTGCTGTTGATTTTAGTGGGCTTCATGCTGGCGATGGGACGCTACCGCGGCTACCGTCTGACCGAGCTGATTCGTTTCAAAGCCTTCATTAAGGAAGACAACCCTCGGGACGGCGCCAAATGATCGGATGGTGGAAAACCTGGAAGGCGCTGGAGGCCAAGGGGATCATGGGCATCAACCGGCGTAACGCCGACTATGTGCTCAAGTACAACAAGCGCAGCCTGTACCCCATCGTCGATGACAAGATCATCACCAAGGAACGGGCCATCGCTGCCGGTATTCAAGTGCCGCAAATGTACGGGATCATTTCTACCGAGAAAGAGATCAGCAAACTCGACGACATTATCGATGGGCATAACGACTTCGTGATCAAGCCAGCTCAGGGTGCCGGCGGTGATGGCATTCTGGTGATAGCCGATCGCTTTGAAGAGCGTTTCAGGACCATCTCCGGGCGCATCATCAGCCACGATGAGATAGAACATCAGATTTCCAGCATCCTTACGGGCCTGTATTCGCTGGGCGGGCATCGCGACCGCGCACTGATCGAATACCGCGTCACTCCCGACCCCATCTTCAAAAGCATCAGCTATGAGGGCGTGCCTGACATTCGAGTGATCGTTTTGATGGGCTATCCGGTCATGGCAATGTTGCGCCTGCCGACCCGTCAGTCCGGCGGCAAGGCCAACCTGCATCAGGGCGCCATCGGCGTGGGCGTCGATCTTGCCACCGGCATGACCCTGCGCGGCACCTGGCTCAACAACATCATCAGCAAGCACCCCGACACCACCAATGCGGTGGACGGCGTGCAATTGCCCAATTGGGATGGCTTCATAAAGCTTGCGGCCGGGTGTTACGAGCTGTGCGGCCTGGGCTACATTGGCGTTGACATGGTGCTGGATCAGGACCATGGCCCATTGATCCTCGAACTCAATGCCCGCCCCGGCCTGAACATCCAGATCGCCAACGATTGCGGCCTGACCCATCGCACCCGCGCAGTCGAGAACAGGCTGGAACAGCTTGCCGTTGAAGGCCAGGTGGAAAGCCCGGAAGAACGGGTGAAGTTCGTGCAGGAACTGTTTGGCCATGTTTGATGTGCGCATGCGGGGTGACTGGCAGACCACTCACATCGGGTTTACTGCCGCCACGCTCCAGTGCGTTCATGGCGCGAGGGGACTGATTTATTGACAGCGCTTCACCGTAAATGAATCTGTCCCCGGCTCTACCCACTAGGACTCAAACCACCAGAGGACTACAATCGCCCTCCCGCGCTCCATGACTGACTGTCTTCGCATGCCAACCTGCTCTGTACATCCGCTCACCTACCGCGCCAACCCTTCGGGTTTTTTCTCGGTCATTCGTCATGCGCCCGGTGCGGTGCTGCTAGACAGTGGCAGGCCCGAAGCCAATCGTGGACGCTTCGACGTTCTCAGCGCCTGGCCGCTGGAGCAACTGCTGCCGCAAGCGGGTGAGTCCGGCCTGGCATTTGTCCAGCGCCTACGCGACAGCCTGCTGCAACTGGGCGAGGCGCAATTACCGGATAATTGCCCGCTGCCTTTCGCAGGTGGCCTGATCGGTTACCTGGCCTATGACTTTGGACGCTTGCTCGAACCGCTGCCGCGACAGTCTGCAGACGATCTACGTTTACCCTCTGCCCGACTTGGGGTTTATGCCTGGGCGCTGGTCAGCGACCACCTTGAGCAGACGAGCCAATTGGTATTTCACCCTGCTCTCGCACAAGACGAGCAGCAGCGGTTGATTTCGTTGTTCAGTGAAACAGAGACAGTTGAAAACGGACATTTTGCCCTGACCGGCCCTTTCCAAACCGACATCAGCGCCGAGCAATACCGGCAATCGTTCGAGCGGATTCAGCATTACATTCACGCGGGCGATTGCTATCAGGTCAACCTCACGCAGCGTTTTCGTGCCGGTTACACAGGCGATCCATGGACGGCGTACTGCGCATTGCGGATTGCCTGCCCAACGCCTTTCTCGGGCTACCTGACGCTGCCCGAAGGTGATGCAATCCTTAGCCTGTCGCCCGAACGTTTCGTCAAGGTCAGCCAGCGCCAGGTTGAAACCCGCCCGATCAAAGGCACTCGCCCACGGGGCAAAGATGCAGCCGAAGATGCCGCCTACGCTGGTGAATTGCTGGCCAGCGCAAAGGACCGTGCAGAAAACCTGATGATCGTCGATTTACTGCGTAATGATCTGGGACGCACCTGTCGGATTGGCTCAGTCAAGGTTCCCGAGTTGTTCAGCCTGGAAAGCTACCCGAACGTGCATCATCTGGTCAGTAGCGTCATCGGCGAACTGGCCGCAGGCAAAGATGCGCTGGACTTGCTGGGCGGCAGCTTTCCCGGCGGCTCGATTACCGGGGCGCCGAAGATACGCGCGATGCAGATCATCGACGAACTGGAGCCAACCCGACGCGCGTTGTACTGCGGCTCGTTGCTGTATCTGGACGTACGCGGCGAGATGGACAGTTCCATCACCATTCGCAGCCTGTTGGCCAAGGATGGGCAGATAGCTTGCTGGGGCGGCGGCGGGATCGTCGCCGATTCAGATGGCGAGGCCGAGTATCAAGAGTCATTGACCAAAGTGCGCGTGTTGTTGGAGACGCTGGAGGGAATGTAACGTCTGGACTGTGCGAGTGTTGGAGGCTTGCCCGCGAAGATTCATCAGACGCTGAAAATGCGCCGGATGTACTGACGCCTTCGCGGGCAAGCCTCCAACGGTCGTTATTACAGACTCAACTCTCGATTCGAGGCCTTGATGAACGCCTGTTTCAACTCATCAAAGGTGTGTACCGCCGGGAATTGCGGAAACTCGCGAATCACGTTTTCCGGCGCATGGAACAGGATGCCAGCATCCGCTTCGCCCAGCATGGTGGTGTCGTTGTACGAATCACCCGCGGCGATGACGCGGTAGTACAGGCTCTTGAAGGCCAGTACCGATTGACGCTTGGGATCTTTTTGACGCAATTGGTAGCTGACGACGCGATCCGTCTCGTCAGTGATCAGACGATGGCAAAGCAACGTCGGAAAACCCAACTGACGCATCAGTGGCTGGGAGAATTCATAGAACGTGTCCGACAGAATCACCACCTGAAACCGCTCGCGCAGCCAATTGACGAACTCGACCGCGCCATCCAGCGGCTTCAGCGTGCCAATCACTTGCTGAATGTCCGACAGCTTTAGCCCGTGCTCATCGAGAATGCGCAGACGCTGCTTCATCAGCACGTCGTAGTCCGGAATGTCCCGCGTGGTCGCCCGTAGTGACTCAATACCGGTTTTTTCCGCGAACGCGATCCAGATTTCCGGGACTAGGACACCTTCCAGGTCGAGACAGGCAATTTCCACAAAAATCTCCTCGATGAACATTAAAGAAGCGGCACTCTAACCACTGGATCGGGCCGGCGCAAATACAGGTTATAGGCAAATTACCAACGGATTTTGTTACCATCGGCGCCATTACGAGCGCTTAAGCGCCACTCAATATTAGGAAGCCGCCTGATGAGTCACCCGTTCGATGTCGCCGAAATCGCCGCGACTTACGCCAACAAATCCGCTCAGGACATTCTCAAATTTGCCTTTCAGCATTTCGGTGATGAGTTGTGGATTTCCTTCAGCGGCGCTGAAGACGTGGTGTTGGTCGATATGGCCTGGAAGATCAACAAGAACGTCAAGGTCTTCAGCCTCGACACGGGTCGACTGCACCCGCAAACCTATCGCTTTATTGAGCAGGTGCGCGAGCAGTACAAAATCGACATCGATATTGTTTCGCCAGATCAGCGCGCCCTGGAGCCCTTCGTCAAAGAAAAGGGCCTGTTCAGCTTCTACAAGGACGGGCATGGCGAATGCTGCGGCATCCGCAAGATCGAGCCACTGCGGCGCAAGCTGACCGGCGTAACCGCCTGGGCGACCGGACAACGTCGGGACCAGAGCCCGAGCACCCGTAACAGCGTGGCGGTGGTTGAAATCGACGGCGCATTCTCGACACCCGAACGCCCGCTGTACAAATTCAATCCGCTGGCGCAGATGACCAGCGAGGATGTGTGGAACTACATTCGTATGTTGGAGTTGCCATTCAATACCTTGCACGAAAAAGGGTTCATCAGTATCGGCTGCGAACCCTGCACCCGCCCTGTCCTACCTAATCAGCACGAACGCGAAGGTCGCTGGTGGTGGGAGGAAGCCACGCAGAAAGAATGCGGGCTGCATGCGGGAAATTTGATCGGCAAGGCGTAGGTGGACGAGCGCATCTCCTGTAGGAGCCAACGTGTTGGCGAAGCGACTTAGGCGCTGCATCAATTACGTTGCCTCGCGAACAAGTTCGCGCCTACAGACGACGCGGATTGCTGAATGACAGTCCGGCGAATCAATGCTCCGGCAGCACCACCCCGTGGAACAGTTCTTCGAGTTCCTGCTTGTTATGGCACTGGATCGCTTTAGCCATGACGTCGCGGGTCAGGTGCGGGGCGAATTTCTCGATGAAATCGCACATAAAACCGCGCAGGAAGGTCCCACGGCGGAAACCGATCTTGGTCACGCTGGCCTCGAACAATTCGCTGGCATCGAGCACCACCAGATCACTGTCCAGTTTCGAGTCAACGGCCATCTTGGCGACGATGCCGACACCCAGGCCAAGACGCACATAGGTTTTGATCACGTCGGCGTCGGCGGCGGTGAACACCACTTTAGGTGTCAGGCCACGGTGGTTGAACGCCTCGTCGAGCTTGGAGCGGCCCGTGAAACCAAATACGTAGGTCACGATCGGGTATTCGGCGAGAATTTCCAGGGTCAGTTTCGGCACCTTGGTCAGCGGATGACCTTGCGGCACCACCACACAGCGGTTCCATGTGTAGCACGGCATCATCACCAGATCACCGAACAGCTCAAGCGCTTCGGTGGCAATCGCGAAATCGACGGTGCCGTCGGCTGCCATTTCGGCGATTTGCATCGGCGAGCCCTGATGCATGTGCAGCGCGACGTCCGGGTATTGCTTGATGAAATTGCTGATCACCGGCGGCAACGCATAACGTGCTTGGGTATGTGTAGTTGCGATCGACAGCGTGCCCTTTTTCTCGTTAGAGAATTCCTGAGCAATCTGCTTGATGCTTTCGACCTTGCGCAGGATTTCCCCTGCCGTGGTAATGATTCGCTCCCCCGCAGGCGTCACTCGGGTCAAGTGTTTGCCGCTGCGAGCAAAAACCTCGACCCCCAATTCGTCTTCCAACAGACGGATCTGTTTGCTGATGCCTGGCTGAGAGGTGTACAGACTCTGCGCCGTAGCCGAAACGTTGAGGTCGTGGTGCGCCACTTCCCAGATGTAGCGCAGTTGTTGAAGCTTCATATGTGTCCCTCAAAGCCGGAAGACGCCACGGGCATCACGACGGTATATAACTGGATTAATGGTCAGAATAGCTTAGCTAGAACTTTTTATCACTTTTAGACGGTAATGGCACGCTGGATTTCACGTTTCAACCCGTTTAATCCCTCGAACGGTTCTGAATCATGGGCACCATGTACACGGGGACCTCGCAAAGCTGCAGCACCCGCGCTGCGGTCCGGCCAATCGGCGTGTCCCCCTGCGTACCATGACTGTGGCTACCCACCACCACCAGATCGACCTCCAGCTTCTGCGCCTGTTCAAGTATTACGTTGGATGGATCACCCTGGACAACCCGCACGGTACGGATCAATTCGAGATCTTTGTGCCCTTCCCCCAGCTCATCGCGAAACCCTGCGAGCACCCGCTGCTCAATACCGTCAATGACATTGTTGATACCCTCGCTGTGCAGCTCTTTGAGCACATCCTCCGCCAGATAACTCTGTAACACTGACTCAGCGAACAGCCCCATGGGTTCTACGACATGAATCACGTACAGCTCGGCGTTGAAAGTTCGAGCCAGTGCCAACGCGTGCTGCAAGACGTACGGCGCATACAGACCGAGGTCCGTGGCATAGAGCATCGAACGAATCATGGGACCTCCGGACAGCCAGAAACGGCAAAGCAGACGCTGGACTACAAGCGGCACGCAGGCCATTTGCTCAGATCTGAAATTCAGCTTAGCAGCGCGCAGGGAAACCAACCGGTCCGATACATCATTGAGGTCTAAAGGGTCACGGTTTTAGTTCGTTGCTGATGCCGTGGGGCACATGGCCGGTGGCGACGACCTCACGCGCTCTCTCGCAGTGGCCTGGCTGATCATCGAAAAAAACATCGGCCGCGAACGCTTCAAGGAAAGCGGATTTGTCCAGCCCTCCCAGGAACAGCGACTCGTCCAAACGAATATCCCATTCGCGAAGCGTGCGAATCACACGTTCATGAGCTGGCGCAGACCGGGCGGTGACCAGCGCGGTACGAATTGGGCACGATTCTTCCGCAAACTCGCGCTGCAGCAGATTCAACGCTTCCAGGAACGGCTTGAAAGGTCCACCGCTCAAAGGTCGGCGTGCCGCTTCCCGTTCGCTGGCCTGAAAGGCTTCCAGGCCGCCAGACTGATAGACCCGTTCCGACTCGTCAGAAAACAGCACGGCGTCGCCGTCGAAGGCGATCCGCAATTCAGCGCTGGCGGCACGTCTGGCGCCACCGGAGAGAATCGTGGCTGCTGCGAAACCGGCGTCCAGCGCGCTGCGTACATCCTCCGCGTGGGTAGATAGAAACAGATGGCTACCGAATGCGGCCAGGTACGGAAACGGACTGCGCCCGCCGACGAACGCCGCGCGAGAAATATCCAGGCCGTAATGCTGGATCGAATTAAACACGCGCAAACCAGTGTCGGCGCTGTTACGCGACACCAGCACGACCTCGACCCGCGCCTTGCTCAGACTGGCGTTGAGACTCAGCAGTTTTTGCACTAACTGAAACGCATCGCCTTGTTCAAGTACTTCGTCTTCATGGTCGATCTGGTACTGACGATAGGCCGCAACGCCCTCGGCCATATAAATCTGATGGCTCTCACGCAGGTCGAACAGCGCCCGCGAGGAGATCGCCAATACCAGCTTGTTACTCGGCGCTTTTGTCACTAACTCGTTGGCCATGGGCTTCTCTCATCCATCGAAACACGTTTCAAAGGGATCACATCCTCTGTAGGAGCGAGTTCATTCGCGAGAGGGCGGCACTTCAGACAGGTCTCTTGCGCCCGAACAACCAATTCGCTCCTACAGTTGCGTCCCCTGCCTGGCTTAACGATTCCTGCGATCAATAAATGACAGCGCATGGTGCAAGGCGCGGATCTTCGGCATGTCATGCCCGGCTGCCAGTGCCGCAGCCAGTGGTTTGGCGTAGATGGCCTCCAGCTCAAGCGGGCGTTTTTCGATGAAGTCATGGTACATGCTGGGCAGATAATCCGGCATCTGCCGAGTGACGTTGAACAACCGCTCCGCGTAGCCCGCAGGCAAGTCGTAACCGCACGCCTGAGCGCCCTCCACCACTTCGTTCATCACTTCGTGAATCAGCTCAGCGCTGTCGGCATCAGCCATCAGCGCCGTGGTGCCCGTACCGAGCAGGACCGATAGACCGTTATAAGGAATATTCCACACCAGTTTCTGCCAACGTGCCTGATGCAGATTGTCCATCGCCTGCGACTCTATGCCTGCTGCACGGAACAGGTTGGCGCCGTGCTCAAGGATCGACTGCCGCAAGCTATTACCGTAACCCGGGCCACTGTGATAACCCAGGTTGACCGCGCCGAACGCCTGATGCGCGATCTGCCCAGGGCCGGTGCGGTGCACGCAGATGAAACACAACCCGCCCAACAGGTGCAGCGAGTCCGGCAACAAAGGTCGCAGTTCATCCTCGACCTCCAAGCCATTCTGCAGCAACAGCACCTTGGCATTGGGCGCCGCAGCCTGAGCGATGGCCGGCGCCAGCTCGGCGTTATTGGTGGTCTTGGCACCTACCAGCAACCACTCGCAAGGCGGCATGTCGGCGGCGGACGAGTAAGCCTGCACATTGTCCAGTGTCAGCAGGCCGTGAACCTGACTGTCCAAACGTAGGCCGTGTTGCGAAACAGCGCTGAATTCGCTGCGCAGTAAAAAGTGTACGTCGTAACCGGCACGCGCCAGCATCAGGCCATAAAAGCCGCCGATGGCGCCGGTGCCAATAATGCCGATGCGCGGTTTTGAGTTATCGTTGGTCATGTGGGTCCCATTCAAGGTAATTCGTCGGGGGGCAGATTCAAGGCCCGATCAAGCCCTTGGCTGATGTCGTCTACCTGCAGCGTGCTACGCAATGGCCCGAAGAACTCGCCGTCGCGCACGACGAAGAGTGCAGGCAGATGAAACACACCGTAGCGTTGTACCGCGCCGGCATTCTCTTGCGCATCAATCCAACAGAGTCGATCCACGGGCAACGTTTGCCGGGGTAAATGATGCTGCGCCCAGCGACAACTGGAGCAGCCAACGCTGGTAAAAATCAGCAATGAAGTACCGCCCAGCGACAGTAATTGATGGTCAACGTCGAAATCAGTCAGTTGCAGTTGGTCCACGCCACTCCCCCCAAGGTTGACTGCACACTATATGCCTGGCGCGTGGGAAGTTTACAAATTCCACCTGGTAAAGCCGTCACAAGATTGAGTGTTTAGGTTCAATGAGCCATGCCGACTGGACGAAAGCGTCGTTTACCCATTGTCCAAAGGCGGGGTAACGCGCTAAGGTTCCGCTCCCCCGCTGCGCTCAATCATGCTCGGCTCCGCCGCACGGGGACGTTGGCGGCCAGCATCCGTGACCTGATGAGTAACACGATGGCTGATTTACCGATTGACGATCTCAACGTTGCTTCCAACGAGACACTGATCACTCCGGATCAGCTCAAGCGCGAAATCCCCCTCACCGCTGCCGCCCAGCAGACCGTGAGCAAGGGCCGCGAAGTGATCCGCAACATTCTCGATGGCAAGGATCATCGCCTGTTCATCGTGATCGGGCCATGCTCGATCCATGACCTCAAGGCCGCCCACGAATACGCCGACCGCTTGAAAGCCCTGGCTGAGGACGTGTCTGACACCCTGTATCTGGTGATGCGCGTCTATTTCGAGAAACCACGCACCACTGTCGGCTGGAAAGGCCTGATCAACGATCCGTACCTGGATGACTCGTTCAAGATTGAGGACGGCCTGCACATTGGTCGCCAATTGCTGCTGGAACTGGCTGAAAAAGGCCTGCCAACGGCCACCGAAGCCCTCGACCCGATCTCCCCGCAATACCTGCAGGACCTGATCAGTTGGTCGGCCATTGGCGCGCGCACCACCGAATCGCAGACTCACCGGGAAATGGCCTCAGGCCTGTCGTCGGCAGTCGGCTTCAAGAACGGCACCGATGGCGGCCTGACCGTAGCGATCAACGCCCTGCAGTCGGTTTCCAGCCCGCATCGCTTCCTGGGCATCAACCAGGAAGGCGGCGTGTCGATCGTCACCACCAAAGGCAACGCCTACGGTCACGTGGTATTGCGCGGGGGTAACGGCAAGCCAAACTATGATTCGGTTAGCGTCGCCCTGTGCGAACAAGCACTGAACAAGGCGAAGATCAAACCGAACATCATGGTCGACGCCAGTCATGCGAACTCTAACAAGGACCCTGCCCTGCAGCCGCTCGTGATGGAGAACGTCGCCAACCAGATTCTGGAAGGCAACCAATCAATCATTGGTCTGATGGTGGAAAGTCACTTGAACTGGGGTAGTCAGGCGATTCCGAAAGACCTGGCTGACTTGCAATACGGCGTGTCGGTCACCGACGCCTGCATCGACTGGGAAACCACCGAAAAAACCTTGCGCAGCATGCATGCCAAACTCAAGGGAATTCTGCCTGACCGTAAACGCTGATCGTTTTTTACAGCTTGCCGTCTACAAAATGCAGAAACAACAACGCCGAGCAGATGCTCGGCGTTTTTCATTGGCAGCGGGTGAAGGGTAAAACCGATCAGATCTTTGCTGCTTGACGCTGGTTACGCTCCATATAGCGCTCGACGTAGGAGCACGATGGAATAACGGTGTAACCCATGCTTTCGGCGTAATCGAGCGCCTGCTCGGTCAATGCCGCCGCAATGCCTCGTCCCCGAAGTGCGCTGGGAACGAACGTACGATAAATATCCAGGGTCTGTTTGCCCAGATCCATATACGTCAGATAGGCACGGTGACCTTCCAGGTTTATTTCAAACTGGTGACCGGTCTTGTCATGGTGGATCAACAACGCCTCGCTCATCACTGCTCCTCGCGGGTCTTGGATTTTGACCCCTACCTTACCGATGTTTTTCCGGCGAAGGAACCTCTACAGGCGGTATGAAAACTACTACGGGCTGGGCGACTTCGGCTCTATACACGCAATACTGCGTTAAAAAGCAGGCGAAAAATGCTCGTTTAGAACCCTAGAGTCGATCACGACCCTGGCCGCTTTTCACCCCTTTTTGCCTTGTCTTGCCTTCGCTCGCTACGTTTTAATACCGCCTGCTACGCCACCCTGTGCCTGATTTGGACACCGAGAAGAGCTTTGCTGTTCTCAAACAAATGAGCACGTGCAGATAGTAGGCGCCATTACCGAATATGCTCAAGAGAATCGTCTATAAATGCATTGCCGAACATCTGACTGCGTTAACAGTGGAACCGGACAACGCCGGCAAATGTCCATTGAGACGCTCATGCAGGTTTGAAGTCACCTGCATCGCACACGAAAACGCATGGACAGATAAGATTGGGATATACAGGAATGGCAAACGGGTATGACACCTGCGCAGCACTCCACCAAGTGCAACTGAGTTGATTATGATCATAGGCAGACCGCTTCGACGTCGCCTAATATCAGTACACCGTCAGTCCTATTCGCCTGATAGTGAATGCTTTTTTCGTACAAAAAACGTGAGAAGTTGAATGGAACACTTTCAAAGCAAAGAATTTTGTTCACTTCTTGCGCTTCGTCAGTTTACTTACTACAAACAATGGGTAGTATGTACGCCGGTCATTTTCTCATTTTCGAGAGATGACTAATTTGATTGAAGTCCTTTAAGGGGAACACGATGAACAACGTTCTGAAATTCTCTGCTCTGGCTCTGGCCGCAGTTCTGGCCACCGGTTGCAGCAGCGCATCCAAAGAAACCGAAGCTCGTCTGACTGCAACAGAAGACGCAGCCGCTCGTTCGCAAGCTCGTGCCGATGAAGCCTATCGCAAGGCTGATGAAGCTCTGGCTGCCGCTCAAAAAGCTCAGCAAACTGCTGACGAAGCCAACGAACGCGCTCTGCGTATGTTGGACAAGGCAAGCCGCAAGTAATAATTCCTCGGGATTATTAATAAGCCGACCCGGTTCCGGGTCGGCTTTTTTATTGCTGTGAGCACGCCCAGGCGGTCTTTCCCAAGCAATAAAAAGCCCGTCCGCTCAGCCCCTGTTCAAGAGCCCGGCGGACAGGTATCGGTGTCGTGTTATTGCAAGACGACTGGGGCGCTCGGTGCCACGGGCATGCCTGTCGGCACTGCAATTTCTACTGGCATGCCATCTTCGGCAGCAACCACATCACGCACTTCATCCCAATTGATCCGCAAGTTATTGGCCAGATCTTCACGCTTGAGCAATGCATTGATAACAGCTGTGTGCTTGTCGACCACCGAAGGATTACCGTTGTCGTCCAGCGGCGTGTGCGCCTCCAGATACACTTTGCCGCCGCTCACGCCGAACTTGTATGGCTCGCTCATGATGCGCACGGTGGTACCCACCGGGACCATGTCAGCCATTTGCAGCACGTTGTTGTTGTACATGCGAAAGCAGCCGTGGCTGGTACGCATACCGATGCCAAACTTCTTGTTGGACCCGTGGATCAGATAACCGGGCAATCCCAGACCAAACTTGAACGGGCCCAATGGATTGTCCGGACCCGCTGGAACTACGCCTGGCAGGATGTCGCCATCCGCAGCATGCTCAGCCTTGACCGAAGCGGGTGGCGTCCAGGTCGGGTTCGGCGTCTTGGCCGTGATCTTGGTGGTGGAGACCGGCGACCCCCAACCCTCGCGACCAATCCCCAGCGGAAAGGTGTACACCACATTCCGGCCTTTGGGGTAGTAATACAGACGGTATTCGGCCAGGTTGATCACGATGCCTTCGCGCGGACCTGGTGGCAGAATGAAACGCGTCGGCAGCACGATCTGCTTGCCAACGCCCGGCAGCCAGGCATCGACGCCTGGGTTGGCGGCGATCATTTCCAGATAACCGAGATCGTACTGGGTCGCCAGATCAGCGAAAGTGTCTTCATACTTGGAGGTGACGGTCTGAACCTGGCCGATGATGTCCTCACCGGGCGGCGGCAACGGAAACTCCAAAGCAGAAACAGGGCCAACCGCACACAGTGCAGCGAGCGACAGACAGCGGGCGAAGGCTGGAATGCGCGACAACATCCGGATGATCCTTGGGTAAACAGGCGGGCTTAAAAGAAGCGATTGTACACTGCCTACCACCTGTTCGGGAGTAGCGTCTTCCTGGTATCAACACGCTGTAAGGCTTGCGGCTTGGAGCTTACTGCTTGCAGCTAACGGCCTACAGCTCAGGCCAGATAGGCGCCCAACCTCGGCGCTGCGCATCGATGATTGCCCGACACAGCGGGCACAATCGCTCGTCCTGATAAATCGTCTGTTCGACTGCCGACCAGCGCGGCTGGGCAGGCAGCAACGAGCCGCACAGCGTACGGTCGGCGGAACCGGCCAGCTCCAGTTGGCGCGCGACCAGATGAACCCGAATTTCCTGGCACGCAAACAGGTCGAGCTGTTCGTCAGGCTCGATCAATTGATAAGCAAAAAGGGACCAGGCAGGACGGCGCGGCATGAGGGGCTCCAAAGCGGGGGCGCCACCTTAGCCCAAAGCCCCCGTCCAGAAAAGCCTCGCAGCCCTTTAAAGTAGTGCTTTTAGACTCGGCCAGACGTTTTCCAGCAATCGGCCCTGGGCATTCGCCGCCGGGTGCAAACCATCGGCTTGAGTAAACTCCGGCACGCCGCCCACGCCTTCGAGCATAAACGGCACCAACGCGACGTTCTTGTCTTGCGCCAGATTGCTGTAGACCGCCTTGAAAGCCTGGGTATAACGAGGACCGTAATTGGGCGGAATCTGCATGCCCAGCAACAGCACTTTGGCACCTGCCGCACGGGAGCTGTCGATCATTGCTGAAAGGTTCTGTTGCAATTGAGCCGGGGGTTGGCCACGTAAGCCATCATTGCCACCCAACTCCAGCACCACCAGATTCGGTTTATGCTCTGCAAGCAGCGCTGGCAGCCGCGCCTGGCCCCCGGCACTGGTGTCGCCACTGACCGAGGCGTTGACCACTTTATCGTTGTAACCTTCCTTTGCCAGACGCTGCTCCAACAGGCTGACCCATCCTAACCGGGTATCCAGGCCGAAAGCCGCGCTGATACTATCGCCAACGATTAGCACCGTGCCCGCCATCGCTCCTTGAGACAACAGCAGCAAACCCAGGCCAGCACTTAAAAACCACGCACGCATCGGATTCTCCATGAGCGAAAGTATTCTCAGTGCTCGGAACCTCAGCAAAGTGGTCCCCAGCACCGAAGGTGATCTGACCATCCTGCACGAACTCTCCCTGGAACTAAACAAGGGCGACACACTGGCCATCGTCGGCGCCTCAGGTTCGGGCAAATCCACCCTCCTCGGCCTGTTAGCCGGCCTGGACCTGCCAAGCGCCGGATCGGTGACCCTGGCCGGACGCAATCTCAGCGACCTTGACGAAGACCAACGCGCACGCATCCGCGCCGAACACGTCGGCTTCGTGTTCCAGTCGTTTCAGTTGCTCGACAGCCTCAACGCGCTGGAAACGTCATGCTGCCCATGGAGCTGGAAGGCCGTAAAGACGCCCGGGACCAGGCACGCGGGCTGCTTGAGCGCGTAGGCCTCGGCCAACGCCTGACCCATACGCCACGCCAGCTTTCAGGGGGTGAGCAACAGCGCGTCGCCATCGCCCGCGCCTTCGCGGCCGATCCCAGCGTGCTGTTCGCTGATGAACCCACCGGCAACCTCGACAGCCAGACCGGTGAGCGCATCAGCGATCTGCTGTTCGAACTGAATAAAGAACGCAACACAACCCTGGTGCTGGTCACCCACGACGAACGCCTGGCTCATCGTTGCCGGCGCCTGATCCGTCTTGAAGGTGGCCGTTTGGTCGCCCCTCTGGAGCCTTGATGGCACGTCTGCCGTTTCTTCGTCTGCTCAGTCTCGCGGCCCGTCAACTGATGCGCGATGCCCGCGCCGGTGAATTGCGAGTACTGTTTTTCGCGTTAGTGGTGGCGGTCGCTGCCAGTACCGCAATCGGCTATTTCGGCGCGCGGCTCAATAGCGCAATGCTGCTGCGTGCGACCGAGTTCCTCGGTGCCGATTTGGTGCTCGGTGGTTCCAGCCCGCCAACCGCCGAACAGATCGACGCCGGCACGACGCTGAAGCTGGACCACTCACAGACAGTGATTTTCTCCAGCGTCGTCGCCACCGACACCGGCATTCAACTGGCCAGCGTCAAAGCGGTAGATGCGGCATATCCCCTGCGCGGAGAACTGAAAAGTGCCGCTGCGCCCTACGAGACAGAAGTGTCCGGCAGTGAGCCGCAACCGGGCGAAGCCTGGGCCGAAGCACGGGTGCTCGTGGCCCTGAACATCAAGGTCGGCGACAGCATCGACGTGGGCGCAAAGACCCTCAAGCTGAGCCGCGTCCTGACCTACGAACCGGATCAGGCCGGTAACTTCTACAGCCTGACGCCGCGGGTGATGATTAACCTTGCCGATCTCAAAGCCACCAACGTGGTGCAACCCGGCAGCCGGGTCAGCTACCGCGATCTGTGGCGCGGCACGCCAGAAGCACTGGCGGCGTATCGCAAAGCCATTGAACCAGGATTGGCACCGAACCAGAAAATCGACGACGCCCGCGACGGCAATCAGCAGATTGGCGGCGCGCTGGGCAAAGCCGAGCGCTACCTGAACATGGCGAGTTTGGTGGCCGTGTTGCTGGCTGGCGTGGCGGTTGCCTTGTCAGCAGCACGTTTTGCCGTAAGGCGTTTCGACGCCAGCGCCCTGCTGCGCTGCCTTGGTTTGTCACGTAACGAAGCGCTGGTCTTGTTCAGCCTGCAACTGGCGATGCTCGGCATCGTGGCGAGCCTGACCGGAGCGCTCATCGGCTGGCTCGCACAACTGGGGCTGTTTTATCTGCTCGAAAACCTGCTACCGGCGGCTGTTCCTCCCGGTGGTGTGCTTCCGGCGCTGGCCGGCATCGGCACCGGTCTGGTCGCGCTGGCAGGTTTTGCGCTACCGCCACTGGCGGCGTTGGGCCGAGTGCCACCTCTGCGGGTGTTGCGCCGTGACATGCTGCCGACCCCGGCAAGCACCTGGCTGGTCTATGGCGCCGCATTGTTCGCGCTCGGTCTGATCATGTGGCGCCTGAGCCTGGATCTGGTCCTGACCTGCGCCCTGCTCGGCGGGGGGCTGATCGCGGCGCTGGTGCTCGGCGGCGTATTGCTGCTGGCCCTGCAAAGCTTGCGTCGATTGCTGGCCAATGCCTCGTTGCCATGGCGTCTGGGCCTGGGTCAGCTGCTGCGCCATCCGTTGGCAGCGGCCGGACAATCCCTGGCGTTCGGCTTGATTCTGCTGTCCATGGGGTTGATCGCTCTGCTACGTGGCGAACTGCTCGACACCTGGCAGAACCAGTTGCCCAAAGATGCACCCAACTACTTCGCGCTGAACATTCTGCCCAACGACAAGGACAACTTTGCCGAGCGCATGAGCCGCTTGTCGAACCACAGCGCGCCGCTTTACCCGATGATCCCTGGGCGACTGATGAGCATCAATGGCGAGCCGGTGAGCAAGTTCGTGACCAAGGACTCACGCGGTGAAAACGCCACTCAGCGCGACCTCAATCTGACCTGGGCCGCCACGCTGCCCGAAGGCAACAGCATTACCGAAGGCCAGTGGTGGACGAACGATCAACCGCCTGCGGTCGATGCCATACCCGGCGTATCGGTAGAAACCAAGTTGGCCAAGAGCCTGGACATGAAGCTCGGCGACACCCTGAGCTTCGTGATCGGCGGTTTGACCCGCGAGGTCAAAGTCACCAGCCTGCGAGATATCAACTGGGACACGTTCCAGCCAAACTTCTTCATGATCTTCCAGCCGGGCACGCTCAAGGATGTACCCACCACCTACCTCACCAGTTTCTACCTGGCGCCTGGCAATGATCAGCAGATCGTCGAGCTGTCACGCGCCTTCCCGGCGGTGACCATCCTCCAAGTGGAGGCGCTGCTGGAACAGCTGCGCAGCATCCTCGATCAGGTGACACTGGCGGTGCAGTACGTGTTGCTGTTCGTGCTCGCAGCGGGCATGGCTGTGTTGTTTTCCGGACTGCAGGCGACGCTGGATGAGCGTATTCGTCAGGGTGCCTTGCTTAGGGCATTGGGCGCCAACCGGGCGCTATTGACCAAGGCACGGCGTATCGAATTCGGCCTGCTCGGCGCGGTCAGTGGCGTGCTCGCGGCGCTGGGTTGCGAGCTGGTGAGTTTTGCCTTGTACCGATACGCCTTTAATCTGCAATGGCATCCGCATGTATGGCTGTTGCTGCTGCCGTTGATCGGCGCTCTGCTGGTGGGCGGCGCGGGTGTATTTGGAACGCGTCGGGCCCTGAATGCGAGTCCATTGACGGTACTGCGTGAGGGGTAATAAGCCCGTGCAGATTGGGCGATCATCAAACAAAGGTCATTGATTTTACTGGCGATAACTAATCTGTTGGAGCAAAGCTTGCCCGCGAATGAGGTCGGTACATTCAGCCTGCTCTCAACCAGTGCCACTGCCTTCGCAAGATCCCGCGTTTGCGGCGCGACAGTGTGGCATCTGGACGACGGGCGATCTCTCGCGGGGCAATAAAATCGCGTGCAAAAATGATTGTTCCCACGCCGTGGGAACGCCAACAGGCTTGAGCAACTTTAGGGCTAACCTAATAGCTCATCCAGGCGGACTATTTCGGATAGGTGATTTCATTGATAAACCACAACGCCTCTCCGGTCGGGGTCTGGACGATCACCTCATCCCCGACCTCTTTTTTCAACAACGCTCGGGCCATGGGCGAGTCAATGGAGATGTAATCCATGCGCCCATAGATTTCGTCGTAACCCACCACGCGAAACTTCTTGACCTCGGCCGCCTCGTTTTCGATTTCTACCCAGGCACCAAAAAACACTCGGCCTTCCTGCTCCGCTGCATAATCGATCACGCGCATGTCTTCAAGGCGCTTGCGCAGGTAGCGCACCCGTCGATCAATCTCTCTGAGCAATTTTTTGTTGTATTGGTAATCGGCGTTTTCGCTGCGATCACCCAACGAAGCGGCCCAGGCGACCTTCTGCGTGATCTCTGGCCGGTAGACGCGCCAGAGGTGATCAAGCTCCTGCTTGAGTGCCTCATGCCCCTCTCTGGTGATGATTTTGGTGTTCAAGTGAGCCCGTCCTCGTACCCGGAATAACCGCTGTTTTCCTGGTGCATAGGGTAACTCATCGCAGTACCCACTGCCGCTGTCAGTGGCCAGTGTGGCGCACTCAATCACTGAATCGGGCGAACTGGTCGCAGCCATCGGGCAGTGTGGCGCTGGCGTTATTCCGGGTCCATGAGCTCGTGCCCACCCACGCTCGCCAACCAGTGGTCTGGAGCCGGGCAACTGTCTCCTTCGCCACCGCCACCGCCGCCCTGGCGTTGATCATGGACTATGTCGCGGCCTGGATAGGCAAAAGCAGGCAAGGTGGATCGACGATGCTGTGTTCGAGGCGCGAGTAAAACAGGTCAGACGCCCATCCATGAGGGTGTCAACGGTAATGACAGGCGGGCCAACGTGATGTGGAAGGTGATCTTTTGCTCGGATTTGTTCGTCGCCGACTTTCCTTTTAATGCCGCGACGGATACAAACGCTTGATCGGCAAAGCTGATACCTTGTTTCGCCACTACGCCCGAAGTGTCAGACGACCTGCAAGCCAACCGACAATCAATAAGGAACATGATGTTTGAATTCATCTACCTCGCGATACTGATCGGCATCGGCGGCACCGCGCTGTTGGATCTCTGGGCGTTGTTGCTCAAGACCACCCTCGGCTTGCCGACTCCGCCCTGGCATTTGGTAGGACGCTGGTTTGCCGGCATGCCCGAAGGACGATTCATCCGGCGTGAAGGCATCCCGAACGCACCGACTGTCAGCAACGAGCTGGCGATCGGCTGGGCCATGCACTACGTGATCGGCATCCTTTTCGCTGCTGCCGTACTGCTCATCTGGGGAGTGCAATGGGCGCACAACCCAACCTTCCTTCCGGCATTGATTGTTGGCCTGGTCACGGTTGGCGCAGGATGGTTCATTCTGCAACCGGGCATGGGTGTTGGCGTCGCGTGCAGCAAAGCGCCCAAGCCAAACGTGGCACGGTTGCAGAACATCGTTGGCCATGTGGTGTTTGCCATCGGGATGTACGGGGCGGCACTGTTGGTGGGATGAGGTTGCCCGGATTGACGGAACCTCTGCGGTGCGATTCGGTTCTGAACTATTCAGTGCTCTTTTCGTGGCTTTCACGCGCCACTTCACTCACACAGAAATTTAGTCTGGCGCCGTTCGGTGGCGCTGCCGAAGGCTGCGATCCAACGTCAGATCGCCTCGCAGTCAGATCACATCGCAGCCTACATTTGGCTGACGTACATAGAGCCCGGGGTAACTCGTGAAGGGCCCTGATCAGAAATCACATCACGCATTCCAGGAGAACCCCATGACCCAGACAGCTCTGGTCGTCGGCGCCAGCGGCATCGTCGGCAGCGCCATCACACAGTTACTGCTCGACAATCAGTGGCAGGTCGCCGCGCTTTCGCGTCATCCGTCACAAGTTGCGGGGGTGATCCCGGTGACCGCGGACCTTCAGGACCTGACGTCATTGAATCAGGCACTGCACGATCTGAAGCCGACGCATGTGTTTATCACCACGTGGTCCAGGCAAGCCACAGAAGCCGAAAACATCCGGGTCAATGCGGCGATGGTGCGTAACGTCCTCGATGCCCTTCGTCCAGCCAACAGCGTTCAGCATGTCGCGCTGGTTACGGGCTTGAAGCACTACCTCGGCCCCTTCGAAGCCTATGGCAAAGGCAGCCTGCCGCAGACGCCTTTTCGTGAAGAACAGGGCCGTCTGGACATCGAAAACTTCTACTACGCCCAGGAAGACGAGGTCTTTGCCGCTGCTGAGAAAGACGGTTTCACCTGGAGTGTGCATCGCCCGCACACCGTGACCGGCGTGGCGGTGGGCAACGCGATGAACATGGCGACGACCCTCGCCGTCTACGCCTCGATCTGCAAAGCCACTGGCCGAACGTTTGTATTCCCCGGTTCCCGGGTGCAGTGGGACAGCCTCACCGACATGACCGACGCCCGCCAACTGGCCAGGCAACAGCTGTGGGCCGCCACCACCCCAGGCGCAGCCAATCAGGCGTTCAACATCACCAACGGTGACGTGTTTCGCTGGAGCTGGATGTGGGGCCGGATCGCCAAGTACTTCGATCTGGTCCCTGCCGACTACCCGCAACAGCTATCGCCGCTGGAAACGCAAATGGCCGGAGATCAGGCCGCCTGGAGCAAGATCGTCACTGAACACGGGTTAAAAGAAGCCGACATTAATCGTCTGATTTCGCCGTGGCACACCGATGCCGACCTAGGGCGTCCGATAGAGGTGGTGACCGATATGTCGAAAAGCCGCGCACTGGGCTTCACCGATTTTCAGGCCAGTGATCAGGCGTTTTTCGATGTCTTCGAGCAACTCAGGAAAGAGCGTTTGATTCCTTGAGACGGCATTCGATGCCGTAGACCGCTTAGCGAGCAATATCGCCCCACGGTATGGGATAAATTGCGGGTGACGGTTGGTCTCACTTAGTCTGTATAGAGGCCTGAATCTTCAAATGCCATAACGCACAAAGGCCACCCGAAGGTGGCCTTTGCCGGTCAAGCTGTGATTGGTCAGCAGTGATGCTTACTTCTTCACTTCCCAACCTGTCAGCTCAGCCAAGGCCTTGCCAATGTCTGCCAGCGAACGCACGGTTTTCACGCCTGCGTCTTGCAGTGCAGCAAACTTCTCGTCTGCAGTGCCTTTGCCGCCGGAGATGATTGCGCCAGCATGGCCCATGCGCTTGCCCGCAGGGGCAGTCACACCGGCAATGTAGGAAACAACTGGTTTGGTCACGTGCGCCTTGATGTAGGCAGCCGCTTCTTCTTCAGCAGAACCGCCGATCTCGCCGATCATCACAATCGCCTCGGTCTTCGGGTCCTCCTGGAACAGCTTCAGGATGTCGATGAAGTTTGAGCCTGGGATCGGGTCACCACCGATACCAACACAAGTCGACTGCCCGAAACCGGCATCAGTGGTCTGCTTCACAGCTTCGTAAGTCAGGGTGCCGGAACGCGACACGATGCCGACTTTGCCTGGCAAGTGGATGTGGCCTGGCATGATGCCGATCTTGCACTCGCCCGGAGTGATAACGCCCGGGCAGTTAGGGCCGATCAAGATAACACCCAGCTCGTCGCACTTGACCTTGGCATCCAGCATGTCCAGGGTAGGAATGCCTTCGGTGATGCAGATGATCAGCTTGATGCCACCGAACGCTGCCTCAAGGATCGAGTCTTTGCAGAAAGGAGCCGGAACATAAATAACCGATGCAGTTGCGCCGGTTTGCTCTACAGCTTCGCGCACAGTGTTGAACACTGGCAGGTTCAGGTGGGTGGTGCCACCTTTGCCTGGTGTCACGCCGCCAACCATTTTAGTGCCGTAGGCAATGGCTTGTTCGGAGTGGAAAGTACCTTGCGAACCAGTGAAACCCTGGCAGATAACTTTGGTGTCTTTATTGATCAGGACGCTCATTATTTGCCCTCCGCAGCTTTGACGACTTGTTGAGCAGCGTCGGTCAGGCTGGTAGCTGCGATGATGTTCAAACCGCTTTCTGCCAGTACTTTAGCGCCCAGGTCAGCGTTGTTGCCTTCAAGGCGAACAACAACCGGGATTTTCACGCCTACTTCTTTCACTGCGCCGATGATGCCTTCGGCAATCATGTCGCAACGAACGATACCGCCGAAGATGTTGACCAGAACGGCTGCAACATTGCTGTCGGACAGAATGATCTTGAACGCTTCGGTTACGCGTTCTTTGGTAGCACCGCCGCCAACGTCGAGGAAGTTGGCCGGTTTGCCGCCATGCAGGTTGACGATGTCCATGGTACCCATGGCCAGGCCAGCACCGTTGACCATGCAACCGATGTTACCGTCCAGTGCCACGTAGTTCAGTTCGAACTTGGCAGCGTGGGCTTCACGTGGGTCATCTTGCGATGGATCGTGGAAAGCCTTCAGCTTAGGCTGACGGTACATGGCGTTGGCGTCGATGTTGATCTTGGCGTCCAGGCAATGCAGGTCGCCATCAGCCTTGATCACCAGCGGGTTCACTTCCAGCAGTGCCAGGTCGTGATCTTTGAACAGTTTGGCAAGGCCAGTGAATATCTTGGCAAACTGAGTGACCTGCTTGCCTTCCAGACCCAACTGGAATGCCAGATCGCGGCCCTGGAATGGCTGCGCGCCAACCAGTGGATCGATAGTGGCCTTGAGAATCTTCTCAGGCGTTTCGTGAGCGATTTTCTCGATGTCCACGCCACCTTCGGTGGAAGCCATGAACACGATACGACGGCTCGAGCGATCAACTACAGCGCCCAGATACAGCTCTTTGGCGATGTCAGTGCAGGATTCAACGAGGATCTTGGTGACTGGTTGGCCGTTAGCATCAGTCTGGTAAGTCACCAGACGCTTGCCTAACCATTGTTGAGCGAAGGCAGCTGCGTCTTCTTTGCTGCGAACCAGCTTTACGCCGCCCGCTTTACCGCGACCGCCAGCGTGGACCTGGGCTTTTACAACCCATTCGGTACCGCCAATCTTGTCGCACGCTTCTGCTGCTGCTTGCGGGGTGTCTACTGCGTAGCCTTTGGATACCGGCAGGCCGTACTCAGCGAACAGCTGCTTACCCTGATACTCGTGGAGATTCATGCTTATTACCGTCTTCGTTAGGTACTGCGCATACGGTGCTGCGCGTCGAAACGTGCCGCACCACCTGTGACCGCTATTTTCGGCCACCTCAGGAACGTATGCGTACATCCCCGAGGCGATCCGAAAGGTCGAGTCCAACGAAGATTCCGCGGTGAGTCTTGCTCGCAAGGCTCACGACGGGCCCTCCGTTGTGGTTTCTTTTTGTATTTAGCGTTTTTTCTTATTTTGGATGTGAATGGCGTGGCCGTTCACAGCCAGAGCAGCTTCGTGCAGCGCTTCGGACAACGTCGGATGGGAGAAAACCATCATGCCGAGGTCTTCGGCACTGGTACCGAACTCCATACCAATCGCGCCTTCCTGAACCAGTTCTGCGGCGCCCGGACCAATCACGTGTACACCCAGTACACGGTCGGTCTTGGCATCGGCGATGACCTTGACGAAACCGCCAGTGTCATTCGCCGCCATTGCACGGCCGCTTGCTGCGAACGGGAAGCTGCCGACATTAACTTCTACGCCTTCGGCCTTCAAGGTCTGCTCGGTTTTACCGACCCACGCGATTTCCGGGTGAGTGTAGATAACCGATGGGATCAGGTCGTAGTTCATCTGGGTTTTGTGACCCTTGATGCGCTCGACAACCATGATGCCTTCTTCCGAAGCCTTGTGCGCCAGCATCAGACCACGAACCACATCACCGATCGCGTAGACGCCAGGAACGCTGGTTTCACATTGATCGTTGACGAAGATGAAACCGCGCTCGTCGATGTCCACGCCGCTGTCCGAAGCCAGCAAATCGGTGGTCACAGGACGACGGCCTACTGCAACGATGACGCGATCGAACGTGATGTTCTGCTCACCGTCTTTATCGGTGTAAGTCACAACGACTTCGTCGCCATTGACTTTCGAACCGGTCACGCGGGCGCCCAGCTTGATATCAAGACCTTGCTTGGTGAAGGTTTTCAACGCTTCTTTGGAAACGGCTTCGTCAGCCGCTGGCAGGAACTTTTCCAGCGCTTCCAGAACGGTCACCTTGGAACCCAGGCGAGCCCAGACCGAACCCAGTTCCAGACCGATCACGCCAGCACCGATCACGCAAAGACGACCAGGCACAGCCGGGAATTCCAGGGCGCCGGTGGAGTCAACGATGACTTTCTGGTCGACCGGAGCCGGCGGAATGTCGATCGGACGTGAGCCGGAGGCCAGGATCACGTGATCGGCTTCGATGATTTCAACAGTACCGTCAACGCCGGTCAGTTCGACTTTCTTGCCAGCCAGCAGCTTGCCGTGGCCTTGCAGGGAAGTCACACCGTTTGCCTTGAACAGGCTGGCGACACCGCCGGTCAGGCCTTTAACGATCTGTGCCTTGCGGCCGATCATCGCAGTGACGTCCATCTTCACTTCGGAAGTGGAGATACCGTGAACAGCGAAACCATTTTTGGCTTCGTAGAACTTCCAGGAGCTGTCCAGCAACGCCTTGGAAGGAATGCAACCGACATTCAGGCAAGTACCGCCCAGGGCCAGCTTGCCCTCCTTGTCCTGATATTTCTCGATGCAGGCAGTCTTGAGACCAAGTTGCGCAGCCTTGATGGCGGCAACATAACCGCCAGGGCCTGCGCCAATCACTACCACGTCGAATTTCTGGGACATAACAAAGAGTTCCTCTTTAGCTGCGAGCTTCAAGCTGCAAGCTACAAGCTGATCTGCGTTGAACTGCAGAGCCGGCTTGCGACTTATTCGTTAGATGCAATCTGTCAGCCTCAAGCTGCACGCCGAACCGCTTCTTTCTTGAAGCGTGGGGCTTGCAGCTTGCGACTGCCTCATCAGATATCCAGCAGCAGACGAGCCGGATCTTCCAGCAAGTTTTTGATGGTGACCAGGAACGTCACGGCTTCTTTACCATCGATCAAACGGTGATCGTAGGACAGAGCCAGATACATCATCGGACGGATCACAACCTGACCATTGATCGCCATAGGGCGTTGCAGGATGTTGTGCATGCCGAGGATGGCCGCTTGTGGCGGGTTAACGATCGGGGTCGACATCATCGAGCCAAAAGTACCACCGTTGGTGATCGTGAAGGTGCCGCCGGTCATCTCGTCGATGGACAGTTTGCCATCACGCGCTTTCTTACCGTAGGCAGCGATGCCGCCTTCGATTTCAGCCAGGCTCATCTGTTCTGCGTTACGCAGCACCGGAACCACCAGACCACGATCGCTGGACACGGCAACACCGACGTCGGCATAGCCGTGGTAAACGATGTCCGAACCGTCGATCGACGCGTTGACCGCTGGGAAGCGTTTCAGCGCCTCGGTAGCGGCCTTGACGAAGAACGACATGAAGCCCAGGCGCACGCCATTGTGGGACTTCTCGAACAGGTCCTTGTATTTCGAACGCAGAGCCATGACTTCGGTCATGTCGACTTCGTTGAAGGTGGTCAACATTGCCATGTTCGACTGTGCTTCAACCAGACGCTTGGCCACGGTGGCACGGACGCGGGTCATCGGAACGCGTTTTTCAACACGCTCACCGACCGCCACGACAGGTGCTGCAGCAGCGGCCGGTTTGGCAACAGGCGCAGCGGCCGGAGCGGATTTCTTCGCTTCGATCGCAGCAACGATGTCCTCTTTAGTGACACGGCCATCTTTACCCGTGCCTTTGACACTGGCCAGGTTGATGCCGTTTTGATCAGCCAGTTTGCGAGCAGCAGGACCGCCGATGGCATCATCGTCAACAGCCGAGGCAGCCGATGCAACTGGAGCAGCGGCGGCCTGGGCAGGTGCAGCAGCCGGCGCGGCGGCAGCAGGTGCAGCCGAAGCAGTAGCGCCTGCGTCGAGGGTCGCGATCAGTTCATTGGAGAGGACGGTTTCGCCCTCGCCTTTTACGATCGATGCCAGCACGCCATCAGCTTCGGCCAAGACTTCAAGAACGACTTTGTCAGTCTCGATGTCGACCAGCAGCTCGTCGCGCTTTACCGCTTCGCCCGGTTGCTTGTGCCATTTGGAAATGGTGCCATCGGCAACGGATTCCGGGAAAGAGGGGGCTTTGATATCAATAGCCATTATTCAAAATTCCTTAATTCGGTTTCTAATGCGCGAAGGCGTTAAACAGTGAACGCGTCTTGCAGCAATTTTTCCTGCTGTTCGGCGTGCATCGATGCATAGCCACAAGCAGGAGCAGCAGAAGCGTCACGACCGGTGTACTCGAGAACGAGGTGGCGGTTATGGTTGCCAATGCTACGGCGCAAGTGATGCTGACTGCTGTACCAAGCGCCCTGGTTCATCGGTTCTTCCTGACACCAGACCACATTGGTCAGATTGGTGTAAGACGCGATTGCGTCCATCAGGTCATCTTCCGGGAACGGATAGAGCTGTTCGATACGCACGATGGCGATGTCTTCACGGCCTTCGGCACGACGTTTTTCCAGCAGGTCGTAGTAAACCTTGCCACTGCACAGCACCAGACGAGTCACTTTGGCGGCATCGAGGGTATCGATTTCCGGAATGACAGTCTGGAACGAGCCTTCGGCGAGATCTTCCAGCGTCGAAATGGCCAGTTTGTGGCGCAGCAACGACTTTGGCGTCAACACGATCAACGGCTTGCGCAGCGGACGGATCACCTGACGGCGCAGCAGATGGTAGATCTGAGCCGGGGTGGTGGGTACGCAGACCTGAATATTGTGCTCGGCGCACAACTGCAGGTAACGCTCAAGACGCGCCGACGAGTGCTCAGGGCCCTGACCTTCATAACCGTGTGGCAGCAACATGGTCAGACCGCACAGGCGGCCCCACTTGTGCTCGCCGCTGGTGATGAACTGGTCAATCACGACCTGGGCACCGTTGGCGAAGTCGCCGAACTGAGCTTCCCAGATGACCAGTGCATTAGGCTGAGTGGTCGAATAACCATATTCGAACGCGAGCACGGCCTCTTCCGACAGGAAGGAGTCGTACAGATCAAAGCGCGGCTGACCGGCATACAGATTCTGCAGAGGGATGTAAGTGCCTGCATCCTTCTGGTTGTGCAGAACGGCGTGACGGTGCGAGAACGTACCGCGACCGATATCCTGACCTGTCATGCGGATCGGGTGACCCTCGAATGCCAGAGTCGCGTACGCCATCGTCTCAGCGTAACCCCAGTTGATGGGCAGGCCACCGACTTGCATCTTCTGACGATCTTCGTAGATCTTCTGTACCTGACGCTGAACGACGAAGCCTTCCGGCAGCTCCATCAATTTAGACGACAGCTCCTGCAAGGTCTTCAGGTCGAAGCTTGTGTCGTGACGCGCGGTCCAGGCGTGACCCAGATACGGACGCCAGTCAACGAACAGCTCTTTGTTCGGTTCCTTGACCAGGCTCTTCACAACGTGCATGCCGTTGTCGAGCGCGTTACGGTAGTCGTCAATCTTCGCTTGTGCAGCAGCGGTGTCCAGAATACCGGCGTTAGTCAGGTAATCGGCATACAGCTCACGAGTGGTGCGCTGTTTAGCGATCTGCTGGTACATCAGTGGCTGGGTACCACTTGGTTCGTCCGCTTCGTTGTGACCGCGGCGACGGTAGCAAACCAGATCGATAACCACGTCACGCTTGAACTGCATGCGGTAATCGATAGCCAACTGAGTAACGAACACCACGGCCTCAGGGTCATCACCATTCACATGGAGAATCGGCGCCTGGATCATCTTGGCAACGTCGGTCGAGTACTCGGTAGAGCGCGAGTCTTCCGGATTGCTGATGGTAAAACCAACCTGGTTGTTAATCACGATGTGAATCGTGCCACCCGTCTTGAAGCCGCGAGTCTGCGACATCTGGAAGGTTTCCATTACCACGCCCTGACCTGCGAATGCAGCGTCACCGTGGATGGAAATTGGCAGAACCTTTTCACCGGTCGAATCGTTGCGACGATCCTGACGAGCACGCACCGAACCCTCAACCACCGGAGAAACGATCTCCAGGTGAGACGGGTTGAATGCCATCGCCAGGTGAACTTCGCCACCGTTGGTCATTACGTTGGAGGAGAAACCCTGGTGATACTTGACGTCACCCGAACCAAGCTCGACCTTTTTCTTGCCTTCGAACTCATCGAACAGATCACGAGGATTCTTGCCGAAGGTATTGACCAGGACGTTCAGACGGCCACGGTGGGCCATGCCAATGACGATTTCCTTGGTGCCATACGAGCCGGAACGCTGGATCAACTCATCCAACATCGGGATCAGGCTTTCACCACCTTCCAGACCGAAACGCTTGGTACCCGGGTATTTAGTACCCAGGTATTTTTCCAGCCCTTCAGCCGCAGTGACGCGCTCAAGCAGATGACTCTGAATATCGGCAGAGAATGCTGGACGGCCGCGCACGCTTTCGAGGCGCTGCATAAACCAGTTGCGCTGCTCGGAATCGACAATGTGAGTGAACTCGGCGCCGATGGTGCGGCAATATGTCTTCTGCAAAGCGTCGAGGATTTCGCGTAGGCTCGTTTCCTCTTTGCCGATGAACAAGTCACCTGCGCGGAAGGTTGTATCGAGGTCGGCGTCGGTCAAACCGTAATGATTGATCGATAGGTCGGCAGGCGCAGGACGCTTCCAAAGTCCCAGCGGATCGAGCTGGGCGCCCTGATGGCCCCGCATACGGAATGCCTGGATAAGTCGCAAGACTTCAACTTGCTTCTTCTCGTGTTCGCTGCTCACGCTGCCGGCAGATACCGGTTGAGCGCGGCGCTGGTTTTTACCCAGCAACACGAAATGATCGCGAATCGTCGAGTGCGATACATCGGTGGCAGTGCTGCCGTCAGCTGGCAGCTTCTGAAAGTAGGTGCGCCACTCTTCTGGCACAGCGTTCGGGTCGTGCAGGTAGAGCTCATAAAGCTCTTCCACATAGGCAGCGTTACCACCGGATAGGTGGGCACTGTTCCACATGCGCTGCATCACGCTTTCTTGCATGCTTGGTCACCCTCGGTAAGGGGACACCACCGGCGAAGACACCACAGCGAGCTTGAAATAGTCCATGTGCAGCGACTGTAACAAGCCACCAAGGATCACGCAGATAGTCCGGGTACCAGCCCGGATGCCCCTGCTGGTCTCATTTCTTCAAAATAAGAGCCGCAGCCACAATAGCTGCTGCTCAGGTTAAAACTACGGCGCCGGTTGAAGCCTGCGCCGCAGCGGTTACAGGTACAGCATTTACAAATACATCGATGCTACGGATACAGCGAACTCAGATACCGCTTTTGAGAAGCATGCTGCGTACATGACCGATAGCCTTGGTCGGATTGAGACCTTTAGGGCAAACGTTCACGCAGTTCATGATCCCGCGGCAGCGGAACACACTGAATGGATCATCCAGCGATGCCAGACGTTCCTGGGTCTTGGTGTCACGACTGTCAGCCAGGAAGCGATAGGCTTGCAGCAATGCAGCTGGACCGAGGAACTTGTCAGGGTTCCACCAGAAGGACGGGCAGGAAGTCGAGCAACAAGCGCACAGGATGCACTCGTACAGACCGTCCAGCTTTTCACGCTCTTCTGGCGTTTGCAGACGTTCGATGGCCGGAGCCGGCGTGTCGTTCTGCAAGAATGGCTTAACCTTCTCGTACTGCTTGTAGAAGATGCTCATATCGACGACCAGGTCACGAATGACCGGCAGACCAGGGAGCGGGCGAATCACCAGCTTGTTGCCCTTGACCACGGAGGACAGCGGCGTGATGCACGCCAGGCCGTTCTTGCCGTTGATGTTCATACCATCGGAGCCGCAAACACCTTCGCGGCAAGAACGACGATATGAAAAGCCCTGGTCCTGCTCTTTGATCAACGCGAGAACGTCCAACACCATCAGGTCTTTACCGTTGGTATTGACCTGGAATTCCTGCATGAACGGTGCGGCGTCTTGATCAGGGTTGTAGCGATAAACACTGACTTGCAACATATCGGCCACCCTTAGTAAGTCCGAATCATGGGTTG
Source organism: Pseudomonas sp. (assembly GCF_036404235.1). GTDB lineage: Bacteria > Pseudomonadota > Gammaproteobacteria > Pseudomonadales > Pseudomonadaceae > Aquipseudomonas. Next base: position 24,236 of record NZ_DASWOT010000086.1, on the reverse strand, counting down.
GAACGTCGGAACAGTCTTCGGTGAGAAGTTCACGGCACGTTTGGCTACACGTTTTTCACCCGGGAAATACAGGGTGTGGCAGAGCCAGTTGATATCGTCGCGATCTTCGAAGTCTTCACGGGCGTGAGCACCACGGGACTCTTTACGATGCTCTGCAGCGATCGCCGTGGCTTCGGCCACTTCCAGCAGGTTTTGCAATTCCAGCGCTTCGATACGGGCAGTGTTGAACGCCTGGCTCTTGTCGTTGATTTTGACTTTGGCAATACGCTCGCGCAGATCGGCCAGCTGGGTAATACCCTTCTGCATGTATTCGCCGGTGCGAAATACACCGAAGTAGTTCTGCATGCAGCTTTGCAGTTCTTTACGCAGGGAGGCTACGTCTTCGCCATCGGTACGCTCGTTCAGACTGTTGAGGCGAGCCAGCGCGACGTCGATATCGGTTGCCGAAGCACGACGGTAGTCGATGCCCTCGTTGAGTGCCTGCTCAAGGTGCAGACCAGCCGCACGACCGAAGACCACCAGGTCGAGCAACGAGTTGCCGCCCAGACGGTTAGCACCGTGAACCGATACGCACGCCACCTCACCCACCGCGAACAGGCCTGGGATGATGGTGTCCACGCCCGCCGCATCCTGAGTGATCGCCTGGCCGTGAATATTGGTGGCTACGCCGCCCATCATATAGTGGCAAGTAGGTACGACCGGGATCGGTGCAACGGCTGGATCGACGTGAGCGAAGGTCTTGGACAGTTCCATGATGCCTGGCAGACGGCTGTGCAACACGGCTTCGCCCAAGTGATCGAGCTTGAGCATTACGTGGTCGCCATCCGGACCACAGCCGTTGCCGGCAATGATCTCTTTGACCATCGAACGTGCAACCACATCGCGACCGGCAAGGTCTTTCGCGTTCGGAGCATAACGCTCCATGAAACGCTCGCCATGCTTGTTGATCAGGTAACCGCCTTCACCGCGGCAACCTTCAGTGACCAGTACACCTGCGCCGGCGATGCCGGTTGGGTGGAACTGCCACATTTCGATGTCCTGGACCGGAACGCCTGCACGCAGCGCCATGCCAATACCGTCACCCGTGTTGATCAGGGCATTGGTGGTCGAGGAATAGATACGGCCTGCGCCGCCAGTGGCCAATACCGTCGCGTTAGCGCGAATGTAGGAGGTCTCGCCGGTCTCGATGCAGATGGCGATGATGCCGACGAATGCGCCGTCCTGGTTCTTGACCAGGTCCACTGCGTAGTATTCGTTGAGAAATACAGTGCCAGCTTTCAGGTTGGCCTGATAAAGGGTGTGCAACAGCGCATGACCGGTACGGTCGGCCGCAGCGCAAGTACGTGCAGCCTGACCGCCTTTGCCGAAGTCCTTGGACTGACCGCCGAAAGGACGCTGATAGATACGACCCTGTTCGGTACGCGAGAACGGCAGACCCATGTGCTCGAGTTCGAACACAGCTTCCGGACCTACGGAACACATGTATTCGATAGCGTCCTGGTCACCGATGTAATCGGAGCCCTTGACGGTATCGTACATGTGCCAGCGCCAGTCATCGTTCGGATCGGCCGATGCGATGGCGCAAGTAATGCCGCCCTGCGCGGAAACGGTGTGCGAACGAGTCGGGAATACCTTGGTGACTACAGCGGTCTTGTGGCCGCCTTGAGCCAGTTGCAAGGCCGCACGCATGCCTGCGCCGCCGCCGCCAATGATGATGGCGTCGAATGAAAGTGAATTAATGTTAGCCATGAATCAGATACCCCAAAGAATCTGCACACCCCAGACGAAGTACGCGAACATCGCAATGCCGCACACAGCCTGGAAAAGGAAACGCACGGCCGTCGCGGACGAGCCCAGCGCCATCGGCGTAAGGTAGTCGGTGGCGATAGTCCACATGCCGACCCAAGCGTGAGCAGCCAGAGCCACAAGGGCCAACAAGCTAAAGATGCGCATCGCGTTATGGGTGAACAGTGCGTGCCAATGGGCGTAGTCAAGGCCCGGGTGCGCAACGAGATATCCAATCAGGAAAATGAAATAAGCCGCGAGCACGACAGCGGAGACGCGCTGCGCCATCCAGTCGTAGAGGCCGGAACGTGACAGGTTCGTAACGCTGGTTACCATATCCAAACTCCCGCCAGAACGATCAACACCAAGGCAACGGCGATGATGATTTTCGAGCCCAGTCGTCCGCCTTCCAGCGTCTCACCGATACCCGCATCCATGATCAGGTGGCGAATGCCAGCCACCAAGTGATACAGCAAGGAGGAGAGAAGACCCCACACAACGATCTTGGCCAGCGGACTGGTCAAGCATGCCTTCACCTCGGCGAAACCTTCCTCGGAACCCAAAGACTTGCTCAATGCATAAAGCATGATCGCAATGCCTATGAAGAGGATGATGCCGGAGACGCGATGAAGAAATGACGTTACGCCGGTGATGGGGAGTTTGATGGTCCTTAGGTCTAGGTTTACAGGTCGTTGGCTTTTCACGGCTTTTTTCACACTGAAGAGCCCCTAACAATCAGGGCAAGTTGTTGGGAAGTGCACTGGTCAGGTACCCACCACCCAGGGAGTGACGACCCCCAGTAAAACGGGCCTCAAAGCCCCTGGTGGTCGGACGCCGAGTATAGACAGTTAGGTAACTAATGACAACGCGCGAACCCTACGCTAATGGCGGATTGCGCTGGCTGGATAAAAGGCGTAAATGGCAGCGAAATTCGAGGAAAAGCATTGTTTAAACCCTTCTGTGGCGGGACTTTAGGCAAATTGACTTTAGAATTTATCTCACTATAGTGATGCGGGCCCTGCGTGGGGGGCCTGTCTGATGATTTGAAGCATAAATAGGAGGCCACATGGCTGACAAAAAAGCGCAGTTGATCATCGAGGGCGCAGCCCCCGTCGAGCTGCCCATTCTGACCGGCACACTGGGTCCCGATGTAGTCGACGTACGCGGCCTGACCGCCACCGGACACTTCACCTTCGACCCTGGCTTCATGTCGACCGCCTCATGCGAATCCAAAATCACCTTTATTGACGGTGACAAAGGTATTCTGCTGCACCGAGGTTACCCGATAGAACAGTTGGCCGAGCAATCGGACTACCTGGAAACCTGCTACTTGCTGCTCAACGGCGAATTGCCAACTGTCGAGCAAAAAGCACAATTTGTTGTCACCGTGAAAAATCACACCATGGTGCACGAGCAATTGAAGACCTTCTTCAACGGCTTCCGTCGCGACGCTCACCCAATGGCCGTCATGTGCGGCGTAGTAGGCGCGCTGTCCGCGTTCTACCACGACTCCCTGGACATCAATAATCCGCAACATCGTGAGATTTCTGCGATCCGCCTGGTTGCCAAGATGCCGACCCTGGCTGCGATGGTCTACAAGTACTCCATGGGCCAGCCCATGATGTATCCACGTAACGACCTGAGCTACGCGGAAAACTTTCTGCACATGATGTTCAACACGCCGTGCGAGATCAAACCGATCAGCCCGACGCTGGCCAAGGCCATGGACCGGATATTCATCCTCCATGCCGATCATGAACAGAATGCCTCCACCTCCACCGTGCGCATGGCCGGCTCTTCGGGTGCCAACCCGTTTGCCTGTATTGCAGCGGGTATCGCTGCACTGTGGGGCCCCGCTCACGGCGGTGCCAACGAAGCCGTTCTGACCATGCTCGATGAAATTGGCGATGTCTCGAACATCGACACCTACATCGCCAAGGCGAAAGACAAGAACGATCCGTTCAAACTGATGGGCTTCGGTCATCGCGTTTACAAAAACCGCGACCCACGCGCTACCGTGATGAAGCAGACCTGCGATGAAGTCCTGCGCGAACTGGGCATCACCAACGATCCGCAACTGGAACTGGCCATGCGCCTCGAAGAGATCGCGCTGACCGATCCGTACTTCATCGAGCGTTCGCTGTATCCAAACGTCGACTTCTACTCGGGGATCATTCTCAAGGCGATCGGCATTCCAACCAGCATGTTCACCGTGATCTTTGCGTTGGCGCGTACTGTTGGCTGGATTTCACACTGGAAAGAAATGCTTTCCAGCCCATACAAAATTGGCCGTCCGCGCCAACTGTATACCGGCGAAGTTTCTCGCGACATCGTGCCTTTGGTCGACCGCAAGTAAGCGACCCGCTTAACAAAAAGGCTGCCAGTGGCAGCCTTTTTTGTTATTCGTGAAACTGTACCGCTCGGCGAAGTCGATTATTTCTCTGCCCGCTCCTTTAACGCCTTCAACGTACTGAAAGGCGCATCAACCACAAACTTGTTCGCGAGCCAGGACGGAACGCTACCCCCGGGCTCGGTATGGACCTGGTAGGTCACTTCTGTCTCGTTGGCACTTTTGGGAACGAACTTCCAGAAACCTTCTACCTGTGAAACACGCACAAAACCCTGCTCATCAGGAATGTACTTGGGCTGGCCTTCCAGAGTGCGGGTCAGGCTGCCATCGGCGCCCTCCACTGTCGTGACCTGCAGCACCGAATCGCGTGGCGTCACCGGCCAAGGGGTATTGAATTGGGTATAGGTCCAGACCTTGTCACCGTCGTGCTTGAGAACTTTTTGCGACTTGCACTCGTGAATCCACGCACAGGCGGCCACAACATCCTCCTGCAGGGCCCGCAGCCTGGCGATATTGGCTTTTATTGTCGTAACGCCCTGGTAAGCCTTATATTTCGAGCCGGCCACCTCACTCAGCGAGATCTTGATCCCATCCTCATCCTTGGCAACTTTCCAGTCCTCTGCGTGAGCACTCGACGCCACCAATATCGCAAAACCCAGTCCAAACGTAATCCGATGCAACGAACCCATATTTTGTTCCTTATTGTCTTAAGTTCAGATGAATCAATCGGCCAACACGACGCTTAGCAAGCGACGGTTGTGACGTGCTCCCACCACCCGATCAAGCGGATAGCCTCTTGCTGATTATTCCCGCAAACCTCTGGATCTGCCTTGAACTGCCCACAGACGACAGGCCGCTCAGGGCGACCGAACAGCGCGCAGAGCATCTCAACCGAAAGGTGCAGGCAACGCTCTCCAGCAGGCTTGCCTTGAGGCATACCCGGAATCGGTGAAGAAATAGACGGCGCAATGCAACAAGCGCCGCAGCCCGAACGGCATTCCATGAAGAGTTTTCTCTTAAGAGACGGTGGGAGATAGCGCGATATTACCCGCTAAAACACTCGTTTGAAAATGAAGGATGATAAGGGACGAACTGCCATCACTTCTTGAAGGTGAAATCCACGGCCGCGCCTTCTACATCACGACGGGCTTCGTTACGCAATTGCAGCTGCATTTCATTGCTCAGCAGCCGACCATTGAGCTGAAAGTCTGGATCACCCTGCGAGTCCGGAAACATTTTCGGCAACAGCGGCTTGGGCTGAGGCGCCGCTGTGATCACGTTACCCGGTGGCGTTAGCTGTTTGACCATCTCGGGCGGCAAGCTCAGGTCCAATGTGGGCTTGGGCAAGTGCGTATCCTTAACCACTTGCGCGGGAGTCTTGGTCTTACTGCTCACCGGAGCGCGGTGGGCGATTTCTGCGTTGTCTTCCTTCACCTTGGAAGACTTTGCATTACCCGACTGGGCCTTTTGCGGGATGCTGGCAGGGGTAACCTTCGTCGTCACAGGCAGAGGCCTGCTGGCCGCTACGACAGGAACCACCGACACGTTAGGCGCCAACTCATGGATCGACGAAGCGTTCGATACACCGGCAGGTGCAGAATCCTTCATCTGTGCAGCATTGACGTCAGCGGTTGCTTTGCTTTCCTCGGCTGGCGCGGCCTGTGGCGCGAGCGCCTTCATTTCAGAGGCAACTTTAGGCGCGGGCGGCGGCCTGTCAGCATCACACCCGCCCACTACCACTAACATCAACAGTCCAATACAACGTAATGAGTTCATAGGTCAAACGGCAGAAAAGTCAGAGCCATATGCTGGCCTCATGCAAGCCTCGTGGCAAGTCGACATGCGCCACACCGAGCACCTAAACCGATAGAACCCTACCACTCGCGGAGGTTCACCACGCCAGGGTGGGTCGCCGTTTACACTCAAACGGCAACAGCCCCTAGCACAGCCTCCTGACAGAGCTGTTTGGCCAACATTCCTACCGTCATCAGCGCTCGCTCCGCCTCGCGATTCCAGGGCATGCCACAGTTCAGCCGAATGCAATGGTTGAACTGCTCTGTATTGCTGAAGATCAGGCCCGGCGCAATGCTGATGCCTTGTTCCAGCGCACGTACGTGCAGCTCTTGGGTATTTACCCTGCCCGGCAAACTGATCCAAAGGATAAATCCGCCCAACGGCCGACTAATTTGCGTGCCTTCGGGAAACATCTGCTGAACGGCAAGCTGGAATGCACTGAGGTTCTTGCGATGCTCTTGGCGGATATAGCGCAAATGGCGGTCGTAGCCCCCATTTTCAAGATAAGACGCCACGCCCATTTGCGTGACGCTGCAAGCCGAATGAGTGGTGAAGGTCTGTAAACGCTGGATTTCGGCCTGATACTTTCCGGCGATCATCCAGCCAATCCGTACACCTGGCGACAGTGTCTTGGAAAAACTCGAGCAATAGATAACTCGCCCCAATCGGTCGAAGGCTTTGAGCGACTTGGTACGACCCTGCTCATACATGAGTTCGCCGTAAATATCGTCTTCGACAATTTGGATGTCGAAGTCTGATGCCAGCCGCAGCAAGTGTTTCTGCCGCTCCTCGGGCATAGTGCTGCCAAGCGGATTACTCAGGCGCGAGGTCAGGACCAGTGCTTTGATCGACCACTGATTAGCCGCCAACTGCAAGGCTTCCAGACTGATGCCGGTGGTCGGGTCACTGGGAATTTCGATAACCTTCAGCCCCAGTAAATCAGCCAGTTGCAGCAGCCCGTAATAGGTCGGCGACTCCGTCGCGATCAAGTCACCCGGGCTGGTCAGTACCCGTAGCGACATCTGCAGCGCATCGACACAGCCGTGAGTGATGACGACCTCGGAGGGATCGACGATCACGCCTGCATCACGCATGCGAATCGCCACTTGGCGACGCAAGGGCTCAAAACCAGGGCTGAACATATAGCTAAAGGCGCGCACACTTTGAAACCGAGTCACCTTGGCCAACTGTTGATGCAACGCCCGCACCGGCAGGTAATCCACATGGGGCACGGCCGCACCAAAAGCAAAAACCCCCTCACGCCGGGCCTCGACCAGCACTTGCTGGATGATACTGGCCCGTGTCACCAACCCTGGGCGCTCAACTCGCGCAATATCAGGTGTGGGTGCCGTCAGCGCGGGCGTTTGATGTACGTAATAACCGGATTGAGGACGCGCGCGAATCAGCCCCTGATCTTCAAGATTGGCATACGCCTGCAACACCGTGGCGTGGCTCACATTGAGTTGCGAGCTCATCTTGCGTACCGACGGCACTCGCTCGCCAGGCTGATAAACGCCCCGCCGAATGTCCTCGGCCAGTTGCTGGGCGATGCGTTGATACAGCAGAAGATTAGTCATTGTCGCGTCCCTCGATCATTGCTGATCAGTTGCGTAGGCAATCCAGACGAGGGATCACCAGAACAGTTGCAAAGTGTACGGGGACAGTTAAGTTTTTTGCCAGCGATAAGTGTTAGTGATGAAAAACAAGATAGGTCATAACAGCCAAAACGCCCGATATTTCGGGCATAAAATCCGACCCTCATCGCCAATGCCGGGGGCATTTGAAAAATAGTTTATCGTGGAGCGCTCAATCGACCTTTTTCGTCCGAAAAAACGATCTCGACACGACGATTTTGTGCGCGTCCGCGCTCAGAAGTGTTTACGTCGACGGCATATTGATCACCGTAACCGAGCACCTGAATGCGCTCGTCTTCGATGCCGAGGTCGGACAACACATCAGCCACCGACTGGGCGCGATCTTTTGATAGCTGTAGGTTGTCCTGACTGTCGCCGGTGCTGTCGGTGTAGCCCTCGATGCGCACCACCCGCTTGGGGTTTAGCTGGAGAAACTGCACGACCTTGAGCACCGTACGATTGGCGGAGCTTTTGAGCTCGGCACGCCCGGTATCGAACAACATATCACCCAGGGTCATGACCAATCCGCGCTCTGTTTGATGGGTCGACAGACTGATGATTTGATCTTCCACCCACTGACCTTGCTGCTGCACACCGGCCAGCTTTTGTTCGCGCAATACCAACTGAAGCCGTTGACGCTCCAACTCCAGGCGCGCCAAGCGCTCTTGGTTCAACAAAAGCTTGCTGTGCTCAGTAGCAATTGCGCTGTAGCGACTGCTCAAGTAGGCGTAATGACTGACGTCTTCATCACTGCCAATGTAGCCAGACAAACGCTCTGCACGCGCCAACAATTCGCCAGCACGAATGACATCCCTCGGCGCGCTACGCAAGACGTTGGTATCTTCTTTGACTGTCTGAAAGTCGGCGCTGGCGGACTGCAACGCTTTGTCACTGCTTTGATGACCCGCACAGCCGTATAGGCCAGCCGAACCCAACAACAAACACACACTCAACACGCGAGGAATACTGTTCACTGCGCCTCCCCCACTTGTTTGCGCAAGCGGTTGAGTCGGGTGTTCATCTGGGTCAACTGCTCTTCACTTTTCTGTGTCAGAACACGCGCTTCGGCCAATCGGGCATCGAGCTCTGCCTGTTCGGCTTGCATCCGCGCGTTCTTGTAGGATTTGCTTTGCATGTCGGCACGAGCCTGGGCCAGCCTGGATTGCGCCAAAGCCATTTCCGGTTCGTCAGTGGCGCCCACCGCGGTCGCTTGGGCGACGGCCTGTTCGGTGAGCTTCAACTGCGCAGTCGGCGCGGGATCGTTCGCGCAGCCAAGCAGGGTGGAAAGCACCACGGCGGTCAATAAAAATCGAATTCTCAAAAAATATTCCTACTGGTTTGCAGCGTTGGCTGGCTGCTGGAGCTGGGCTTTCCACAGTTCGACATTGCGCTTTATCGCCTCGTCGGCGCGATTGGAAGTGGCCAATTCTGTCATCCTTTTTGCCAGCTGTCCGCGCAGCCAAGGGTCATTGCATGCAGAATTGAACGACAAGGCGAGATAAAAACCAGGCCGATCCAATGGCAACGGCTGCGCTATCAGGTCGCCAGCCGAACTGAATGCCTCAGCCATTGCCATGCCGGCATATCGCCCCGCCAGCACGTATTCAACTTTGCCGGTCAGCAGTTGCTCAAAAGTCTGGGTCAGGTTTGGCTGGCGTTCTACCGTCAAATTTTCTTTGATCGCAGCCTCGAATGAAGGCGTGATTCGGGTCTTTTCGGATAACGCCCCCAAGTGACCGTGCAGGTCGGCCAATGCATTGAATGGCAGAGTCTGGTCCTTATGGGTCCAAACCATTATTTCGTTCTGGGCGATGGGGGGATGAATGAAATCGAGCGATTCAAGCTGCGCGCTGCTCAACGGCGCGTCGGCCAGCATATCCATGCGTCCAGTGCGCACCTCATCCAGCGCCTGGCTGCGCTTGCCTGCATACATGAATTCGACCTTCACACCCATTTGCTGCGCCGTTTCTTTGATCAGATCAGCATTGGCGCCCATCAGGTGCTTAGGGTCCTGGGGATCGCGCCATAGATACGGCGGCGCATCCGGGCTCCCCGTCACGATCAGTCGTTCACATCTGGCAGCATCTCCAGCAGCGGATGACAGCGACGGCAACGCAAACATAGCCAAAACCAGTGTTGTCAGGGTCAGCCGTGGCAACGACATGGGCACATCCTTTTTCCAATCCAATAAACCCACCGAAGCAGGCTTGTTCTAGTAAGCAGTAGGTGTCAGGTAGAACCCGCCACCATCGAGGGATATTCGCCGAGGCAACCACTCGTCGTCCTTAACATCTATTTGCGCTTCATGCATTGTGCCACCACTTAGGCGGATGCCGTTTGCGCGTGGGAACGTGCAGTATCAAGACCTACTTCAAGGGCGACAAGCTGATCATTGAGCAGCAAGGCGCTTCCATTAACGTCAATGGCGGCAACATCCAGATCATCAGGCCGTTCTCGACGCAATATTCATCCGACACGCCAGCTTGACCGACAAGTTCTTCAACGAGGTCGTCGTCAAGCTTGGTATCAGGGGGAGATGACAGTACAACTGCAGGCATACCTACGCTACCATGTGCCGCACGGCGGGCATGAATCCTGCGTTCATCGCCAATCAGCTCGGACATAGCGTGCAGATGCTGCGTTCTACTGATGCCAAGTGGATCAACTCCACCGCCGAGTGCAATGAGCTCGCAAAGCTGTAAATGAGCCTGATTGGTAGAAACTCGGTACAACCATTAACAGCACCCCTCTGAAACCCACACGGAAACACAGCCCTGTGACACTGGAACAGAATTACACCGAGATATTGCGCCAGCTTGGCGAGGACGTTTCCCGCGAAGGTCTGCTCGACACCCCCAAGCGCGCCGCCAAGGCCATGCATTATCTCTGCCGCGGCTACGAGCAAACCCTGGAAGAAGTCACCAACGGTGCGCTGTTCAGCTCCGACAACAGCGAAATGGTCGTGGTCAAGGACATAGAGCTGTACTCGTTATGTGAGCATCATTTACTGCCCTTCATCGGCAAGGCCCACGTGGCTTACATCCCAAGTGGAAAAGTATTGGGCCTGTCGAAAGTCGCGCGCATCGTCGATATGTTTGCCCGACGCCTGCAAATTCAAGAAAACCTCAGCCGTCAGATTGCCGAAGCGGTTCAGGAAGTGACGGGCGCGCTGGGCGTTGCAGTGGTCATCGAAGCCAAGCACATGTGCATGATGATGCGCGGTGTCGAGAAGCAGAATTCGTCCATGATCACGTCAGTGATGCTCGGCGAGTTTCGCGAGAACGTCGCGACACGTACCGAGTTTCTCAGTCTGATTCGCTGACTTTGCGCGTCATCGAGGTCGCGGTATATCGCCGCGACTCGCCTGTTTCCAGAGGTTTTTATCGTGTTCATGAAAGCATTGAGAGTAGGCCTGGGCCAACTCGTTATCCTCATCGATTTCATCACCCGACCCAGCAAGAAGAAACGCTCGCCCGCCGCCCAGACCGCAGTCGATGAATCGGCAAAGGACCTGACGCTGTATCAGTTTCACGCCTGCCCGTTCTGCGTGAAGACCCGTCGCACCCTGCGCCGCCTGAACGTCCCGGTCGCGCTGCGTGATGCCAAGAACAACGAGCTGGATCGCCAGACCCTGCTCAACCAAGGCGGCAAGATCAAAGTTCCGTGCCTGCGTATTGAAGAAGCCGGCCAGACGGTATGGATGTACGAGTCCAAGGTAATCATCGATTACCTGGACAAGCGCTTTTCAGCGGTTTGATCTCGGGCTCATGCCCGAAGATGCATTTGAGCGGATAGCACAACGCCTGCTGGCGAGCTCGGATGCAATGACCTTCAGGGCGAAGAACCCGATTCACCCTGGGTCTGTTCACGTTTGCTCGTAAGGCCTGCTGATCGACTCCACTGGAGCGAAACGACGCTAGCATTGTTTCGTGATCAGTTAGCTTGCGTAACCACGCGATCAGCCCGGCCAGAGAAACTGTCGAGCGTTAGATAGGCTGCGGTGTTGTCGCCGTAGGCTCTTTCCCTAAGTCAGGCCGGTACAGCGAGAATGATGTGCGATGCCTTGATCACCGCAGTGGCACTGACGCCAGCGGCCAAACCCAGTTCAGCGACGGCCTCGCGGGTAACGATCGAGTACACCTCAGTACCGCCAGGCAAGGTCACAACCACTTCGGAGTTGACTGCGCCGTCGCTGACACGCGTCACCGTGCCCTCAAGGCAGTTACGCGCCGAAAGGCGAAAACCGCTGGAGTCGGTCATCAACATGACCCACGGCGCCTTGATCAAGGCGACAGCTTGCTTGCCCACCGCCAGACCAAGGCTCTTGACGCTGGCCATGGTAACCACCGCCACCAGCTGTTCTCCGCCAGCCAGTTCGAGAACGACCTCGGCGTTAACCGCGCCGTCCTGAATGTTGCTGACGGTGCCTTTGAATACATTGCGCGCACTGACTTTCATGTTGGGGGGGTTTTTGCCTGGCGAACCAAAACGGATGATGAGTCGGCCCCCATCATCGCGCCCCGCGCCGCCGCATTCAACCCCGACAAAACCACTGATTGCCCGTCAAGCAAGACAGGTCAGGCGCTTATCGATGCCGATGAAAGACCGACACAGTGCGCACCCAGGCGATAAAGCCCAAGGACACCGGTCGCTCCTCTTGCTGATGCGATTCCAGTATTTCTCCCGATAGCGGGCACATGCACTGCGGCGCCAGCCACGACGCTTCTTGTTCCGTCTGTTGGAAGGGAGTCGGGGGTTCGTCTTCAACCACGGGCCATTCACTCATCACAACCTCCTGCTCACGCATGGATGTTTACAGATCGAGCACCAACGGCCCTGAGGCCGGGACTGCGCAGCAGATCAGCACGTGGTCCGCTGCCGGCATGTCGGCAGGCGGAACCGGGTAATGCACCTGGCCGCTGATAAGCCGGGTTGTGCAGGTACCGCACGAACCGCCACGGCAACTGTATTCGGGGTTAAGGCCACGGCTTTCGGCCAACTCCAGCAGGCTGCCACTGTCCGGCTGCCAGCGCCCTTGCTTGGCGGATTTTTCGAACACCACCGCAACTGAGTCAGTAGCGGCTGGCGGCTGTTCCAGGCCAGCGGTCTGTTGGTCGCGGGTCCGTCTCAGCGTGGACGGTCCGAAGGTCTCGGCGTGAATCCGTTCGTCACGGATATGCATCGCCCTGAGACTGTCATACAGCCCTTGTGTGAAGCTTGCAGGTCCACACACGTAAAAATCGAAATCGTCGAAGGGCAACAACGATTTGAGCAGCGCCAGGTCAATCCGGCCGGTGGCTTGAAACGCTTCGCCCTGCCAGTCACCCGGCTCAGGCTTGCTGAGCAGCCGCACAGCAGTCAAAGAATCTCCGGCACTGGAGATCAGTGTGTCCAATTCTGCGCGAAAAGCCAGGTCCACCAGACGACGTGCACTCTGGATGAACCAGGTGGGACGCATCCGACGCACACGTTTGCCCTCATAAATGACCTCGCGCAGCATCGACAGCATCGGCGTCACACCAATCCCGGCCCCCAACAGCACCAGCGGCCGCTGCTCTGCAGGGTCGACCACAAAACTGCCCTGCGGCGCCCGGGCCTCCAGTACATCCCCGACGCTGACCTGATCGTGCAGGTGCGCCGACACCAGGCCGTCGCGCTTCACACTGATGCGAAAGAATTCATCGGACGGTGCGCTGGACAGGCTGTAAGTGCGGATCAGCGGCTTGCCTTGCTCGGCCAGCGCCAACCGCAACGGCAAGTGTTGCCCGGCTTTGAATGCCGGCAGCCCGACGCCATCGACGGGCTCCAGATAAAACGAGCGAACGCCATGGCTCTCGTCCTCGATCCGCGTCACCCGTAATGGCCGCCATTGGTCTTGCAGCGTGTGTGCTTGCAAGCGCGCGGCGGTCTGTTGCCAGTTGCCAGTCATCAAGCTGTTAGGCGAGAACGCCTCGAACGTCCAGCGCGAGCGCAAAGCTGCTGGCCGACGAACCACCGTCTGCACCTGCACCTGCCAGAGCCGCTCAGCGCCCTGAAACGCTGCGATCTCCGGCCCTTCAAGGATGAGCTCAACATGCCCCACCAGTTGCAACAACTCGCCAGACTCAAAGTCGATGAACACCAGCCCCGCCTTGGGGTTGAGTAAAAAATTACCCAACGTATTGAAATGCAGATTGCCGGCAAAATCAGGAATGGTCAGCAGATTGCCTTCCACTCGCACGAAACCCGCTTGCCCACCGCGATGGGACACGTCTACACCCCGGCGCTGCGGGTCGTCGTCGACGTCCACGAAGCTTGCGACAAAAAACGTGTCGGCGCCGCGAATCGTGGCAACGGCAGCATCGTCCAGTGTGCTCATGCGCATAGGCTGTGGCCTGTCGATGTGGGCAGAGCGCGGCACTTGCTTGAGTTGACGCAGCTGAATGTATTGCGGGCAATTGCCAAAGGCATGCTCGACCGCGACTGAAAAGCCCGTCGCACTCAGCTCGCTGATTTGGCCATTGACGCGGTTGCGCCGCCGTGTGTGCAGGTCAATCCCAAGCATGCCCAGCGCTGCGCCCGACGTAAAACCCTGGCTGATCGGGTCTTCGGCGTCTGGCAGGCGACGGATGTCCAGCCTGCGCGGATCAGGTGATGCAATAAAGCCTGCATGACCATCGAGCACGCTTGCCCAGGGCCATCCCTGATCATCGACGGCGCCGATCACGATGTAAGGCAAATGCGCGTAGAACGTTCGGTGCTGATCAGGCATGTAGTCACGCAGGACTTTTCTGCCATGCACTTCCATGCGCTCGGCGACACCGACGTGGGCTTGCAAGCGCTTTTCGCCCAAATGCCAGGGCGATGGTTTTGGGTGTTCGGTCTGGCTCATGACGGCATCTCCGATCAAAAGCGTAAGATCCGACCGCCTGAGTGACGGCCGGAGCAGAGGGGCAGCGTCAGGTCAAGCCTGCAGGCCAATGACCGTACGTGGCATTGGCACGAAACCCTGAAGCGCTTCGATGCGCGCCAACCACTGGCGAACGTGCGGGTAGCCCTCAAGAGATACATTGCCCTCGGGGGCGTGGGCGATGTAGGTATAGGCCGCGACGTCGGCGACGGTCGCGTGGTCAGTGGCAAGAAATGCACGCTCACTCAGCTCCTGATCCATGACCTGAAGCAGCGCGTGCGAGCGTTTGATCGCCTCGTCGGCGTCGTACGGCGCACCGAATACGGTGATCAGGCGAGCAGTGGCCGGGCCGTTGGTGATTTGCCCCGACGCAACCGATAACCAACGCTGCACCTGTGCCGCGACCTTGGCGTCCTCGGGTAGCCATTGACCCGAGGCGTCGTAGGTTTTCGCCAGGTAGATAAGGATCGCTGTCGAATCGGCCAATACCGTACCGTTGTCATCAATCACCGGCACTTGGCCAAAAGCGTTCAGGGCCAGGAATTCAGGCTGTTTGTGGGCACCGTTGGCCAGATCGACGAACACCGGTTCGGTGTCCAGTCCCAGCAAAGACAGCATCAACTCCACGCGATGAGCATGGCCGGACAGTGGGTAACGATAGAATTTGATGGCGTTCATCATGTGCTCCGATTCAAAGGGTGGGCAGACAACTCAGCGAAGTGCAGCGGTGCCGCTGAAGGTTTACCGCGCTGAATGAGCACATGTTGGTCTACACACCGAAGGAGCAGAATCGCCATGAAAGGCAATCCACTGTTTCAGAAACTGCAAGTATCAATCGCCAGCATGCTCAGGGACGATGCCAAAACGTTGTGCAGTCAAACGCCACTCATGGCCGGATGCCTGCGCAGGCGCTCGACCGCGTAATCGACAAAACTGCGAACCCGCGCCGAGGCTCGACGTCCTTCGCGATAGACCACATGCACTGGAACCGCCGGCAGCTCGAATGCGCTCAGCAGCCGTGTCAGCCGCCCGTCCTGAATTGAGTCGTGTGCCTGGTAACTCCAGCAACAAGCCAATCCCGCGCCCCGACATGCGGCAATAATCGCCGAAGAAGCCGTGGTGCAGCGCAGCACGGGTTTGAGCGCCACGGAAAACACCACGTTCTGCTGCTGAAAACGCCACTCCATCAAGCCACCGTCGGCATTGGCATAAATGCTGGCATGACCTGCGAGTTCATGGGGATGCATTGGCTCGCCACGCGTCGCCAGATAGCCTGGGCTGGCGCACACCACCTGACGCACCGTTCCGACTTTGCGCGCCACCATTGATGAGTCGGCCAGCGCACCGATCAGGACCGCCACATCGACGCCCTCTTCATGCAGATTGGGAAATCGGTCCTGATAAATGACAGACATATCAATGGCCGGCCACACATCGAGGTAATCGAGGACAATCGGCATCAGCAATTGGTCGCCAAACAGCAGCGGCATCACCAGCCGCAACTGGCCGCGCGGTTCGCTGTGCAGCCCGTTGGCCGAGGCTTCGGCAGCGCCGACCGCCTGCAACAGGCGCGCACATTCAGCGGCAAAGGTCACGCCAACATCGGTCAGCGTCACGCCTCGGGTGCTGCGCGTCAGCAATCGCGTACCCAAACGACGCTCCAACGCGGCCATCGCCCGAGTCACTGTCGCTTCGCAAACCCCCAAACGGCGCGATGCCGCCGCCAGGCTGGGCGCGTGGGCGACGGCGTGGAGGACCCGCATTTGCAGATGACGGTCCATCAGCCAGGCGCCTTGTCCGTTGCCACCAATGCTGGGTGTCGGCTCAACCGCTCAACGCAGAAATCGACGAAACTGCGGACCTTCGCCGACATCTTGCGCTCGCCTTGATAGCACACGTGTACCGGCAAGGGCACAAGCTCAAAGTCGCTCAACACGATCTCCAACTCCCCCGCCGCGACTTTGCCCGCAACCTGATAGGACAACACTCGGGTCAATCCCCAGCCAAGACTGGCAGCACTGATCGCGGGCTGATTTGCCGACACGGTCAGACGGGAGTCGGGTTCGAAATACACAGGCTTTGCACCGTCCTGAAAATCCCAGCGCCGAACCAGCGTACTGGCATCCGAAACGATCAGGCGATGGCGTTGCAGATCGGACGGATGCTGTGGTCGACCATGGGCGTCCAGATAAGCCGGCGAGGCGCAAACTACGCGTCGGACCTCCCCTACCCTGACTGCGTGTTGACCGCTTTCAGGCAAATGGCCGATGCGCACCGCGACGTCGATGCCCTCCTCGCTAAGATGGGTCAAGCGATCCAGCAACAGAGCGTTGATGCTGACCCCAGGAAAGGCCGCGAGATAATCCACTACCACGGGTATCACGAACAGTTCGCCGAACAACTGTGAGGCGGTGATGGTGAGATGACCGGCAGGCTCGGCGATGCTGCCGCTGGCTGAGTCTTCGGCCTCTTCGAGCTCGGCCAGGATGCGTCGGCAATCTTCCAGATAACGCTGCCCCGCTTCGCTGACATGCACACTGCGGGTGGTCCGCGACAGCAACAGCGCGCCGATGCGTTTTTCCAGCGCGGCCACTGCCCGAGTCACACTGGGCGCAGACATATTCAGCTTGCGCGCCGCCTTGGCGAAACTGCGCGCTTCGCTGACGGCAATGAACACCTGCATTTCCTGAAATCTATCCATGGCGACTCTGACTTCGAAGCGTTTCGTGACGCAGAACAGGCTCTGCTCTGAGGGCCACGATAGTAGCGCTTGCGAACGCATTTTCGCGATGAATGGCCGGGATTATCGCAAATGCTTTAGGGCCAGAACCCACTGTAAGTAGCATGGCTTGTCCCGCGATCTGGCGCGCAGCGGCAGTAAACCCGGTGCGCGCGGTCTGCCTGTCACACCACGTGCGCAGGTCGTGGGACAAGCCCGCCCCCTATGCAGGTCATCGCAAATGCTTTCAGTGCCCAAACACCCCCATCCACCACATCCCGTACCCCAGCGCCATCAACACCCACGCCAGCAGCGGGTGAAACACCAGCCGCCATCCCAGCGCGCGGGGGTCGAAGCCGACACCATGGACGAAGCCACCGGCCACGCCCCACATGACCAGCATCAGCAGGTTGTGGCTGTAATGGCCTTGGGCATCGAGCATCGACGCCGGGTGAATCAGCAAAATCAGGCTAAGCGGCACCGCCAACAACAGAGACAGTCCCCGACTGAAGCCATGCCGTAATGGCGCCGCCAATCCTTCAGTCATCGCCTACTGCCTCCTTGGCCAGAAGGTCGGCGGACTCCAGCCATAGCGCGTTGATGATACCGAAGCTACAGGCCAGCAAGACGCCGAGGATCCAAGCGAAATACCACATAACGTTTTCTCCTCAGTACAAACCGTGGGGGTTGCTGTCAATGTGCGAAGTGGTGACTTTGCCCCACATTTTGGCGTAGCACCAAAGTGTGTAGCAGAGGATCAGTGGAACGAAGATTGCTGCCGCCACCAACATGATGATCAAGGTTTTATGGCTTGAAACCGCATCCCATACCGTTAGGCTCGATGCAAGATCCAGGCTCGACGGCATCACAAATGGGAACAGCGCAAAGCCTGCGGTACACAGCGTGCCGGCAATAGCCAGGCTGCTGCCGAGAAACGCCAGTCGACCTGAACGACCCGCAGCACCGAACAGCGCCAACAACGCGCCGAAGACACCCAACAGCGGCGCGATCAGCGTCAGCGGATACTGCGCGTAATTGTTCATCCAGCCGTGATTTCCCGCCACCACAGTTTTCGCCAGCGGGTTCAGCGCACTGCCAGCATCGAATGCAGACGTGATGACCAAACCATTGATACCGCCGAAAGCCAACCACAGACCGGCGCCAATGAAGCTCAGCAAGAACACCAGCCCCATCAACAGCGCAGCAGTGCGCGAACGCTGGGCTACCGCACCCTCAGTGCGCATCAGCAACCAGGTGCCGCCGTGCATACCCAACATGCTCAGGCTGACCACGCCAGCCAGCAAGCCAAATGGGCTGAGCAACTGCCAGAAATTACCTTGATAACTCGAACGCATGGTGTCGTCGAACTGGAACGGCACACCCAGCAACAGGTTGCCGAACGCCACACCAAAGACCAGCGACGGCACCAGGCCACCCACAAACAACCCCCAGTCCCAACTCTGGCGCCAGCGGGTATTTGGCAGCTTGCTGCGGTAGTCAAAACCTACCGGCCGGACGAACAGGGCAAACAGCACCAACAGCATTGCCCAGTAAAAGCCCGAGAATGACGCGGCATACACCAGCGGCCAGGCGGCGAACAAAGCGCCACCGGCGGTGATCAGCCAGACCTGATTACCATCCCAGTGCGGCGCAATGGTATTGATCACCACCCGCCTCTCACTGTCCGTACGACCCACGAACGGCATCAGCATCGCCGCACCCAAATCGAACCCGTCGGTCAGGGCAAAGCCGATCAACAGCACACCCACCAACACCCACCAGATCAGCTTGAGGTTCTCGTAATCAAACATGGTCGTTGCTCCTCAAGCCAGAACGGACGGGTTGGCGCGGACTGGTTCAGCCTCGCGTTCAAAGTGATAACGCCCAGTGTGCAGGCTGCTCGGACCCTGTTTGGCGAACTTGATCATCAGGTACATCTCGATCACCAGCAGTACGGTGTAGAACCCGACCAATGCCAACAATGAACCCCAGATATCGCCGGTGGACAGGCTCGACGTAGACAAATGCACTGGCAGGACTTCACCGATCGACCAAGGCTGACGACCATGCTCGGCCACGTACCAGCCGGTCTGGGTAGCGACCCATGGCAGCGGCAGACTGAACAGTGCCCACTTGAGCAACCAACGCTTGCTGGTCTCGTTCTTGCGTGCCGAGGCCCAGAACGCACAGACAAACAGCAAGAGCATGAGCATTCCGCTCAACACCATCAGGCGGAAGGTCCAGAAAATCGAAGCCACGCCAGGGATTGAATCCAAGGCTGCCTGTTTGATCTGCTGTTCGTTGGCGTCCACGACCTTGTCGGTGTACTTCTTGAGCAGCAGGCCGTAGCCGAGGTCTTTTTTCACCCCATTGAAGGCGTCAAGCGTTTGCTGGCTCTTGTCCCCTGAGCGCAGCTTGCCCAACAAGTCGTAAGCGATCATGCCGTTGCGAATGCGGCCCTGGTGCTCGGCGACCAGGTCTTTGATGCCCGTCACCTGACGATCCACCGAGCGAGTGGCGATGATGCCCATCACATAAGGAATCTTCACGGCGTAATCGGTGCGCTGCTCGGCCTGATTCGGCAGACCGAACAAGGTGAACGCCGCCGGTGCAGGCTCGGTTTCCCACTCGGCTTCGATGGCCGCAAGCTTGGTTTTCTGCACGTCGCCGATCTCATAACCGGATTCGTCGCCAAGGATAATCACCGACAGAATCGAAGCCATGCCGAATGCAGAAGCAATGGCAAACGAACGCCGTGCGAAAGCGACATCACGCCCCTTAAGCAGGTACCAGCTGGAAATCGCCAGGACGAAGATCGCACCTGTGACATAACCGGAAGCCACGGTGTGAACGAACTTGACCTGAGCCACCGGGTTGAAGATCAGGTCACTGAAGCTGGTCAACTCCATGCGCATGGTGACGAAGTTGAACTCGGCACCGACCGGGTTTTGCATCCAGCCGTTGGCAATGAGGATCCACAGTGCCGACAGGTTGGAGCCCAGCGCTACCAGCCAGGTGACGCCCAGATGCTGGACCTTCGACAGGCGAGTCCAGCCGAAGAAAAACAGGCCAATGAATGTGGATTCAAGGAAGAACGCCATCATCCCTTCGATGGCCAACGGCGCACCGAAAATGTCGCCGACGTAATGGCTGTAGTAAGCCCAGTTGGTCCCGAATTGAAACTCCATGGTCAGGCCGGTGGTTACCCCCAGCGCGAAGTTAATGCCAAACAGCTTGCCCCAGAATTGGGTCATGTCCTTGTAGACCTGTTTGCCGGTCATGACATAGACCGACTCCATGATCGCCAACAGAAAGGTCATGCCCAAGGTCAACGGGACGAATAGGAAGTGGTACAACGCAGTCATGGCGAATTGCAGCCGAGATAAGTCGACGACTGATTCCGAAATCATTTTGGGGCCTTCTCAGAAGGAACGGGAGGTAAGCCCAGCAGGTGCTGGCCGACTTGAGCGCCGTCATCCTTGACCGCAACCGGAGCGTCGAACCAGACGCTGCGGATTCCCATCAGCAACACGAGCTTGATCAGCAGAATCACAGCGATTTCCTTGACCAACGGTTTTTTCAGGAAGTCGAAATGAGCAGGCATGATCATTACTCAGTGGGAATGTCGGTAATTTTCCTATAGACCTCTTTGCCGCGGTTGACGCAAGTCAACGAAGGGAAACGACGGGGCGTGGCAAAACGCCACAGTGGCAGTCATTCGCCGACGAGAAAGCCTGGACAACGCGTTGACTTAGGATCAGCGCACGCTACGGATTACGCGGCGATACAGCCATTCACGCAGAGAAGGGATTGCCCCCTCCCTGCAACAGAACCGGTGGCATCAGACCATCGGTAAGCTGACAAAAATCTCCAGCTTTTCGGCCTCCTCACTGAACGCTGCCAAGAGCGGATACTGCGCTGCCGACGCCTGATCAGGCACGACCAATTGAATGAAACTCCAGGCCACCGCAACGCTGATGCCATCCTGCCCGATCTGTGCATTGGCTTGTAACGGATGCCGCGCGAGTTCGCTTTCCAGCTCCGAGCAGGCGCACGTCAATTGCGACCCCACACGCTCCAGCCAAGGCGCATGTTGAATCTCAGCGGGACGCAGATTGCGCTCGTAGTAAATCTGCACTGCTTTCTCGCAGGCCACCAACGCCAGGCCCGTCAGCCGCAGCGTTTGCACGCGCAGATCCAGTGCCGCAGGCATCAGTCCACGACCCGGCCCAGCCAGGCACTCGGCGTAATCGAGAATCAGTGACGACTCCATCAGCACCACACCGTCGTCGGTCACCAGAGTCGGCGCCTTGACCAGCGGATTGATCTGTTTGAATTGATCGAACCCTCGAAAAACCGAAATCGGTTCATGCTCAAACGCGATGCCCATGCGTTTAAGACTGACAGCAACCCGCCGTACATAAGGCGAGTCCAGCATACCGATGAGTCTCATGCATCCTCCGTTATGAATAATTAACCACCATTGACCACACCTGAAACATAGCGCGCCGAGCAGGCACATTGCCACCCACCCACCGTAAACCTTTCACCGATCAGCAATGGACCGGCTGGGATCATTGCGACTGAACGTAATCATGCGCAAACGCGGCGCCTTTCACGAGTTATTCACAATCGATCTGAAAAACTTCGCAACAAAACCTTCATCACGCGTCATACCCGCTTTAATCGAAGTGATCGGCGGGCCTATCCTCAAACATAAAATAAACCGCTGACTTAACAGGCGATAAATAACCGTTGGAGCTAGGCTTGCCCGCAAATGAGGTCGGTAACCAGGTCAACTGCTTTCGCGGGCAAGCCTCGCGCCAACAAGATCCAGTGTTTGCTGCGCGACAGCGCGGCGTCTGAACAACGGGCGATCCCTCAGAACGCAACCGGTATACGCCAACGCATGCTTCTCATTGTGATCAGTGTTTTATAGGGAAATTAAATCGATGTTCAAACGCTTTACCTCGACCCGTCTGGTCATGCTTTTCGCACTCTGTCTGGTGGCGTTCTACAACATCGCAACGTGGCACGCCTTGATCGGCCTGACCGAGTTACAAGGGCTTAAGTCAATCGCGTTTCAGGTGTCCTTCGCCTTCTTCTTGTGGGCGGCCTTTACCCTGCTGTTGATTCCCTTCTCGTTCCGCCCGACGCTCAAACCGGCGTTGAGCCTGATCGCGTTGTGCTCAGCGACCGCTGCGTACTTCATGGCCAGCTACGGCATTTCCATCGACACCGTGATGATGCAAAACGTCCTGGAGACCAACCCCGGCGAAGCCAGTGCGCTGCTCAGCGCCAAGCTGTTCGGGTATCTACTGGTGCTCGGTGTGCTGCCAATCGTGGTGATCTGGCGTGTGCCGGTAACCTATCGCCGAGTGCTGCCCGGCCTGATCAATAAGGTGCTGGTTGCCATCGGCTGTGTGCTGGTAATTGCGGTATCGGTGGGGACTTTTTACTCGACCTACGCGCCGATCTTTCGCGATGAAGACAAACTGACGCACTTCATCAACCCAACCAATTACATTTACGCCATCGGCAAGCTGACCAAGCAAAGCGTGGCCATCAAGGAAACTCTGACGATCCAGACCGTCGGCGCAGACGCAACGCTTAGCCCGCAAGCACAACAACGACCGAAGAAAAGCCTGATGATCTTCGTGGTAGGCGAAACCGCCCGTGCCGATCACTTCTCGCTTAATGGCTACTCGCGCGACACCAACCCTGAACTGGAAAAGCTCGATATTCTCAACTTCACCCATGTGCAATCGTGTGGCACCTCCACGGCAGTCTCGGTGCCGTGCATGTTCTCGAAGTTCCCGCGTACCGATTACAGCGACAAAAAGGGCAAGACGTATGAGGGGCTGCTGGACATACTCCAACGCGCCGGGCTGAAGGTTGTCTGGCTGGACAACAACAGCGACTGCAAGGGCACGTGCTTGCGAGTCCCACACAGCGATGTTCCGAAAGCCCAACCCAGCCCCTTCTGCGATGGCAGCAATTGCCTGGATGAATCGCTGTTGGTCGGGTTGCAGGACTACATCGACACGTTGCAGGACAACGCCATCATTGTCCTGCATTCGGACGGCAGCCATGGCCCCGAATACTACGCCCGCTACCCGAAAACCATGGAGCGCTTCACCCCGGTCTGCCATACCAATCAGTTGGGCAGTTGCACCTCGGATGAACTCAAGAACGTATACGACGACACCATTCTCTATACCGATCACTTCCTGGCCCAGACCATCGAACTGCTCAAACGCAATCAGGACAAGGTCGACACCTCGATGATCTACGTCTCCGACCATGGCGAATCCCTGGGTGAGGACGGCGTGTACCTGCATGCAGCACCTTACGCCATTGCACCGGTGGCGCAGACCCATGTGCCGATGGTCATGTGGTTTGGCAGCGCCACGCTCCAGGATGCAGCCATCGACCTCAAGTGCCTGCAGGCCAAACGTGATCAGCCGGACCTGAGCCACGACTACCTGTTTCATTCGGTGCTAGGCTTGCTCGGCGTAACCACCGCCGAGTACCAGCCCGCGCTGGACATTTTCCACAGCTGCAAAACCGGCAGTTGACGACGAAACAGGACATCACCATGCACCTCGATCTCTCGCCGACCACGGCCGGCACCCCGCGCTTCTGGCGAGATGCACAATTGCCTTTCATCGAGGCACGTTCGATCGAGGATGGCCGCAAGGTCTGTTATTCACGGCACTCCCATGAGGTGTTCTCGATTGGCGCCATCACCTCGGGGCAGAGCACCTATCTGCACGAGAAGACCTCCCAAACCATCAGCACCGGGACCGTGGTGCTGATGAATCCGGGCGATGTGCATGCCTGCAATCCCATCGAAGATCAGCCATGGTCCTACATCATGCTGTACGTCGACGCCCAATGGTTGACGTCGATTCAACAGGCCTGTGGCGTCAATGAGAAACAGGACTTGCACCCCATCGGTGTCACGCACACGCGTTCAGCCGAGCTGTTTGTGGGGCTGATCGAACTGTACGACGTGCTGACCGATCCGACGCTGGAGTCGCTGCGCAAACACGAAGCCGCCCT
>NZ_DASWOT010000085.1:0-4584 GCF_036404235.1 Pseudomonas sp. | reverse complement strand
CGCGCAACATACCTTTGGGCGCGACGCTACGAAACGCATGCTCGGCGTCTTCGAGTTCGGCCAGCAAATGAATGCATCTGGTGTAATAAGCCTCGCCATCCAGCGTAGGCTTGACTCGGCGGGTGCTGCGCTCCAGCAAGCGTGTACCCAGCCACGCCTCCAACTGATTCAAACTGTGGGTGAGGGTCGCCCGAGGCATGCTCAAATCTTCAGCGGCAGCAGTGAAACTGCTGCGCTCATAGATGCGCACGAAGATTTTCATTGCTTTTACCTGGTCCATCGCTCACCGCAATTGTTGATTTTTTTAAACGCAATGGAGGAATACTGGATATTAAACGCTGTCGATAAACAGTTAAAAGAGCAGGGCCGGATATCGATGACATCCGGCAGCATCAGGCAATAACCTGGCAGTAATCAGATAACGCCATCACTGCGCCTCGCCGTAGCCTGCAAGCGTCGATTGAGTATTCTCTTTCTCTTGCAAGTCAGGTCTCACCCAAGAGCTACGGCCATGAAAACCACGATTGCGTTCATCGTTACCTTGATGCTCGCCGCTATCAGCGCCAGCGCACTGGCAATGCCCTGCAGCCAGAACTCACGCACCA
Source organism: Pseudomonas sp. (assembly GCF_036404235.1). Lineage (GTDB taxonomy): Bacteria > Pseudomonadota > Gammaproteobacteria > Pseudomonadales > Pseudomonadaceae > Aquipseudomonas. The sequence continues at coordinate 3,979 of NZ_DASWOT010000085.1, read as the reverse complement.
CCGAAGAAGCTCGGGACTCTCAACATCAAATCCGACTGCATGTCGCTCAGCAAAGTCTTTCGACGGCCCCAAGCGCGACACTTCACTCAAGCCCGGCACCGTTCAAAGCACATGGACAAATCATCCGTCTCCCGGTCTAAACGCTCGCCAGTTGCTTGAGACGGTCAAGCTCATCCTGAGGCAGTACGATGCCGTCGGCGAGGGACTTGGCGCGTTGCGCATAACGCCGATCACCGGGCATGCGTTCCTGACCCACGCCGTGCATCTGCCTTACTAATTCTTCACTGCGCACGGCAAAGTCCTGACCTCGTCCCTTGTCCGGGTCAATGACGATGATCAGTTGACCAGTCCATGGGGTCTGGGCACCAGGGTGCTTCGACCAATCGAACTCAAACGAGAAATTACCGCCCGTCAAGGCTGCCGCTAGAAGTTCGACCATCATTGACAGCGCCGATCCCTTATAACCACCGAACGGCAATAGCGCACCGCCGTCGAGGATGGCTCTTGGATCGCAGGTGGGCTGGCCGGCGCGGTCAACGCCCATTCCTGCTGGCAACATGCGTCCTTCCCTTGCAGCGATTTGTACGTCGCCATGGGCGATAGCGCTGGTCGCCATGTCAAACACGATCGGTTTGCCACCAGCACGGGGCGCAGCAAAGGCGATCGGATTGGTGCCAAACAAGGGTTTGTGTGCATCGTGCGGCACCACACAGGTCATGCTATTGACGACGCTCAATGCCACCAATCCTTGCTCCGCGAACGGCTCTACATCGGGCCACAATGCCGCGAAATGGTGCGAGTTGCGAATCGCCAGGATCGCGACCCCTGCACTTTTTGCTTTCTCGATCAACAGTGGTTTTGCCGCTTCCAATGCCGGCTGCGCGAACCCGCCACCGGCATCGACCCGCACGAATGCGGCGCCCACATCTTCGACCTTCGGTATTGCCTGACCATCGACCCAACCTGCAGCCAGTGACGACAGATAACCCTTGATGCGGAAAACTCCGTGACTGTGGGAACCGTCGCGTTGCGCACTTGCGCAGTTTTTCGCGAGCACCTCGGCAACCCCCAGCGAGGTGCCATGACGCACAAAGATCTGCCGCAAAAGCGTCGTCAGATCTGAAAAGGAAATCGTCTGCAGCTCTACATTATCGAGGGGTGAAGACATCTGAAGCTCCGGTGTGGTTATGGAATGTGCAAGCCAGACAGAATCAGCGAGGCGTGACGAAAGCAGCCCACCGAGAGTACTGCGCGGCGACAAACAGGTAAACTGCGGCGCCTGCGTATCCCTCATCACCCGATCAAGGATTGACGATGCATTGCCAGACCCTTGTCCTCGGCGCCGGAATCGTTGGCGTCTGTTCTGCGTTACACCTGCAAGCCATAGGCCACAGCGTGATACTGCTTGACCGCGACGAGCCGGGGCGCGGCACCAGTCACGGCAATGCGGGACTGATCGAGCGCTCCAGCGTCATTCCCTACGCCTTTCCACGAGAGTTTTCGCAATTGCTGCGCTATGGCCTCAATCGCCAATCGTCAATGCATTACAGCCTGAGCTATTTGCCCAAAGTTGCGCCGTGGCTGTTTCGTTACTGGCAGCAGTCATCTCCCGACAAGCTTGCGAGCGCCAGCCGCGCGATGCTGCCACTGGTGGAACGCAGCGTTATCGAGCACGACCTACTCGCCGATGCCGCCGACATGAAAGGGTTGTTCAGCGCCAAGGGCTGGATTGAGCTCTATCGCGACCAGGGCAAGTTTGCACTGGCGGTCGCCGATACCAAGTCATACGACCGCTTCGGCTTGCGCTACGAAGTGCTGAACGCGCAACAGTTGAGGGAGCGTGAGCCAGATCTGCACGGGGAGAACATTGGTGGCATTCACTGGCTCGATCCGAAGACCGTCGGCGACCCTGGCGCCTTGACTCGCGGGTATGCGGCATTGTTTGTCCGGCGCGGCGGCGTGCTGCTCAAGGGCGACGCACGCAGCTTGCGCCAGCACGCAGAGCAATGGCAGGTGGACAGCGATCAAGGCACGCTCAATGCCGATCAGGTCGTCATCGCGCTCGGACCGCAATCGGCGGATCTGTTCAAGCCGTTGGGCTACCAAATTCCACTGGGCATCAAGCGCGGCTACCACATGCACTATGCGTCACAACCGGGTGTGCAATTACAGCATTCGGTGATCGATGCCCAGGCCGGTTATGTACTTGCGCCGATGGTTCGGGGTATTCGTCTGACCACGGGCGTCGAATTTGCCGACAGCGATGCGTCGCCCAACGAGATCCAACTACGCCGCTGCGAGGCCATCGCCCGCACGCTGTATCCGTTGGGGGAACGATTGGATGCCGAACCTTGGCTCGGACGTCGGCCGTGCTTGCCGGACATGCGTCCGGTCATAGGCCCCGCGCCGAATCATAAAGGTCTGTGGTTCAATTTCGGGCACGCGCACCACGGTTTGACCCTGGGTCCGGTGTGTGGCCGGCTGCTGGCGGAAATGATGTCCGGCACTACCCCGTTCACCGATCCAACGCCTTACAGCGCAACACGCTTTCGCTGACGCTAAAAAACCCCTGTCCGGGATATCAGGAGCCTCGGGCCTGATCGAGCGCTGCGTCTCGGTGCTTAGCCAAAACGACAACAGCGCGAACCTGTCGCGCTGTTGAGAGGATTCAGCGGAGGCTGAATCAGTCTTTTTGATCACGTAGGACATTGCCTGAGGTGCCGTCAATGCGGAACTCGTATGTCAGGCTGTCAGCCTTGCGTCCTTCACCTTCCCAGTAGCCGTTGTTATCAGCCTCAATCTTGTAGATCTCGGTATAGCCTGTCGATTTGGCCTTTTCGATGGCTTTCTCGATGGTGATCCAGCCAGCCCCCGGTTTGTCGGCCAATGCCAATGGGGCAGTGGTCAGGGCGGCGGTGGTGAGGATGGCAGCGGTAAGTTTTTTGATCATGTTTGAACTCCATTTCCCTATTTGGGCTTTATGACTTGCGGGATTTTGGAGTTCAGCGCGACGACAATAGTTCACACCAGGACATGTAACGCCATGCGTCTGGCTCAGTCCGTCCTCTCTGACGCGGAAGATGCAAGAACTGCCGAAAGCGGGGAATGCGCGGTGCCAGGAGAACCTATCGCAGACTTCGCCAGCACGTCAGCTCAAGCACAAAAACACATCAGCTCAGTGCTTGACCTTACGCCGCATGATGCCGTTGACAACCACAACCATCACTGCCACGAAAATCGCGATGTACTGAAAGGTCTTCTCGGTGATCACGCCGCTGTTCTGCAAATGTGACAGCCCCAGCATGATCGCCAGCACCGCGAGGGCGATGATGATCGAATAAATCAAACGCTGCTTGTTGGTCATTACAGTTTTCCTGAAAGCTGGTAGAAATCATCCGCCCCAGGGCAAATGCGCGCTTATGCTACGCCGTTAACCGGGGTCTGGCACCGTCAAGCGTTCAGCAACGTGCGGATGCAGCCATTTGCCACGCTGAATCAGTCATGCTGCCGTGGTTTAATAGCGTTTGTTTCAGCTTTCACGCTGTCCGCTACCCATACTGAGGAGTTCCCAATGCCCCATGAAGGCAGCCTGCTACAGGCCGCAGTCGTGTTTCTGCTCGCCGCCGTGGTGGCCGTTCCATTGGCTAAACGGCTTCAATTGGGCGCCGTGATCGGTTATCTGATCGCTGGCGTGGCTATCGGCCCATCGGTACTCGGACTGATCGGCAACCCGCAAAGCGTCGCGCATATTTCCGAACTCGGGGTCGTTCTGCTGCTGTTTATCATTGGCCTGGAATTGTCGCCCAAACGGCTGTGGGTGATGCGTAAATCGGTATTCGGGGTCGGTCTTGCGCAAGTGCTTTTGACCGGTATCGTGATTGGCGCAGTGGCCTTGCTCGGCTTTGGTCAACCGCTTAATACCGCCGTGGTACTGGGCCTGGGCCTGGCGCTGTCGTCCACCGCGTTCGGCCTACAAAGC
>NZ_DASWOT010000084.1:0-2569 GCF_036404235.1 Pseudomonas sp. | reverse complement strand
GGGGAAATAACTACGAATGGTTTCAGCATGATGCCTCCTCAGCCGCAGGTGTGGGGGAGAGGACAGCGAACACCTGTTGGAACTTCAGCCCGAATTATATGCCTCTACCGCAAGGGTACGGTGATGGGCGTCACTCGCCCCACGGGCCCCGCTTGCCGCCGTGGGTATCCAGCCATTACGCTAGAGCTATGTATGAGAACTTCACCGTAGCCGATCGCTGGACTGCTGAGCCGCTGGTTTGCAAGTGGACTGCCAACGTGGTCGCCATCGCCACACGCCACGCCGATGCGGTGGATGTCCGCTTCAGCGTAAATGGCCGCACCGTGTGGATCGCGCTGCCCTGCATGGCCTGGGTGGAGCAGAAGCGCCGCACCGGCAACGTGATCACCGACCGCCTGGCCGCGCAGATCGCCGGACACTATCTAAAGCAGAGCATCGAGAACGGCTACGACAACGGCCGTGAGATGTACACCATGACGCTGGATGAGGTCTTCCAGCACATGGATGCGGTGATTGGTGAGGCTGGGCGGACGGATAATCTGCCGAGCTTGCCGGTGATTGCGGACTGAAATAATTCTCAACCTAGAAAACCATATTGAAGTCAGTCGTGATTGTTGTTTGCACCTCTGTTGGGACACCATTTACCAGATAGGGCCTGTAACGCCGCTTACTTGCGGCGCCTGTGGCGGCTAAGGCTAAGTCGGGATTTGCCGGTCTCAACAGGTGAACTGAATGGACGCGCCCGTCGACGCCGATGGTTATTCCCATCACCACTGTTCCCTCAGCATGGGCGATCTTGGCTGCAGTCGGATACATAGGCGTAGTGCTGCTAATCAGGTACTCGGCAGCTACAGCCGGTCCAATCATTACTGGCTTTACCCCGATGTTGACGGCATCAGTCGATGGAACGAACATCTGGGCATTCAGCGTTGAAAGTATGCGAAGATCATCAATTTTGCCATCGACATTTTTCACATTATTGATGGAAATCAAATCTTTGGTCGCGATATATCGCCCTTGAAACGTCCCAACGGTATTGGCAACTGAGACCGTATCTCCATAGATGTAGCCAATACGGAAAATGGGATTATTTAAGTCAAAGCAGTAGGTGGGTAAACTTCCCAATCGTGGTTGCCAGTATCCCTTAGTTGGGAGAGGTGTCGGCATTATGCAATTTAATTCCAAGGTATCGAAACGCTTTTTCTGCATTATTGGCTGCGTTTCACGGACATCTCCTTCTGCTGGCATGGGATGTACCATACTGCGTCGCGCCTGATCCAAGGCAAGGGGTGCCTCGTCCGAGTTGCCGCTGCGAAAGATACCCTGCTCGTTAACTATCTCAACCTGGTTGAACGATGGGCTAGTCCACGTGCGCTTCTGCTGCTTCGGGCTGACCCATATCTCGTCCAGCGACGCCGTCTCCGTGGGCTTACCCTTCTCATCGTAGAGCTGAAAGGTAGCCTTCAACTCCCAAGGTTTCAATCCCTCCACATCTATGTCATTTTGAGTAAGCGCAAGCTGTAGAAGTGCACCTGACGTTTTTGGCGTTGGCGTGGCTGCCGTCGAAGTTGCCTGTGCGCCCAAGTACACGGCGGAAGCGGTCAGCAGGAGGAACAGTAGGAGGTAGCGGCTCATGCGAGCCATCATATCGCAGGATGATTTCGTGGCAAAAAGAAATACGTTGCCGAAGCTGCTGACCTGCGCGATTACGATAACAACCTGCTTGCGTTAGTCGCGGACTAGTTATCGCCAGATCCTAATGTGAACCGCACGGTGATCGTGGTCTCGACTTCAACTGGTTTTCCGTCCACCAGATATGGCTTGTAAACCCAATTCTGTACCGACTTCTCCGCGGCCTCCGTCAGGCTGGGGAAATCCGCCTTCGCAAGCTCAAGCGAGCGAACATGGCCGTCGCGCCCGATGATTGCGGTGAAAGTCACTGCGCCTTCTTCGTGCGCTTGTTTCGCTTTGACAGGGTAAGGGGGGAACCTGTGGTCGAGTCTGCGGTCTGCCGCTTCTTTTTGCGACAGACGCACGGTATCGGCCTGGCTGCTGATCGCTGGCGGGGCTGGCTGCGGCGCACGTGCCGTATTTTGCCGGCAGCCCGCCAGCGCAATAGCTGCTACCAATGCAGTCAGGACAACGGTATAGCTCTTCCAGGTCATCATTCCGCGACTCGCTTTCGCTGAAGAAGAAACGCCCGGCAATCTGAAGATTTACTCGTCGTAGTGCAGCAGGCTGAAGACGTCATACTCCGGGAATTTGGCGCGGCCCTTCAGGAAGTCCAGTTCCACGACAAACGCCAGTCCGGCAATGTGGCCGCCGAGCTGTTGCACCAGCTTCACTGTGGCCTGCATGGTGCCGCCGGTGGCCAGCAGATCGTCCACGATAATGACGCGCTGCCCAGGCTCGATCGCATCCAGGTGAATCTCAACCGCATCGGTGCCGTACTCCAGGTCGTAGCTCACGCGCGCGGTGGGCGCGGGCAGCTTCTTGGGCTTGCGCACGGGCACAAAGCCCGCGTTCAGGCGATAGGCCAGCGCCGGGCCAAAGATGAAGCCACGCGCTT
>NZ_DASWOT010000083.1:0-16165 GCF_036404235.1 Pseudomonas sp. | reverse complement strand
TTACATATTCGGGTAAGTCGGGCCGCCAGCGCCTTCCGGTGCCACCCAGGTGATGTTCTGTGAAGGGTCCTTGATGTCGCAGGTCTTGCAGTGGACGCAGTTCTGCGCGTTTATCTGGAAACGCTTCTCGCCGTTTTCCTGAGTCACCACTTCGTACACGCCAGCAGGGCAATAACGCTGCGCGGGTTCATCGTACTTCGGCAGGTTGACTCTGATCGGGATGCTCGGGTCCTTCAGCTTCAAGTGGCACGGTTGTTCTTCTTCATGGTTTGTACCTGAGATGAACACCGAACTGAGTTTGTCAAAGCTGAGTTTGCCGTCGGGCTTGGGGTAGTCGATCTTTTTGGAGTCGGCCGCCAGCTTCATGCAGGCGTAATCTGGCGTGGTGTCGTGCAGCGTGAAAGGGATCTTGCCGCCGAAGATGTTCTGGTCGATGAAGTTGAACGCACCCCCGAAGATCGCGCCGAACTTGTGAAGTGCCGGGCCGAAGTTGCGGCTGGCAAACAGTTCTTCATACAACCAACTGCCTTTGAACGCATCGACGTAACTGCTCAGTGCGTCACCGCCCTCGTTGCCGGCGAACAGTGCGTCGGCCACCGAATCAGCGGCCAGCATGCCGGATTTCATGGCCGTGTGGCTGCCTTTGATCTTGGCGAAGTTCAGGGTGCCCAGGTCGCAACCGATCAGCGCGCCGCCAGGGAAAACCATTTTTGGCAACGAGTTCAGGCCACCCTTACAAATGGCGCGGGCGCCGTAGCTGATTCGCTTGCCGCCTTCCAGGTACTGCTTGATCACCGGGTGATGCTTGAGACGCTGAAATTCGTCGAACGGTGACAGGTACGGGTTGGCGTAGGACAAATCGACGATCAGGCCGACCACCACTTGATTGTTTTCCAGGTGATAAAGGAAGGAACCGCCGGTATTTTCGGTGCCCATCACATCCATTGGCCAGCCAGCGGTGTGGACCACCAGGCCGGGTTGGTGTTTGGCCGGATCGACTTCCCAGATTTCTTTCAGGCCGATGCCGTAGTGCTGGGCGTCGGCGTCGCTGTCGAGATTGAAGCGCTTGATCAGTTGCTTGCCAATGTGGCCACGGCAGCCTTCGGCGAACAGCGTGTATTTACCACGCAATTCCATGCCGGGGGTGTACAGGCCTTCCTTTGGATTGCCTTCGCGGTCTACGCCCAGATCGCCGGTGACGATCCCGCGCACCACGCCGTTCTCGTCAATAAGCGCTTCTTGAGCGGCGAAGCCTGGGTAGATTTCCACGCCCAGGTTCTCTGCTTGCTGAGCCAGCCAGCGGCACAGGTTACCCAGCGAAATAATATAGTTGCCTTCGTTGTGCATGGTCTTGGGCACAAACGCATCAGGCACTTTGCTGGAGGTTTCGGCGGTTTTCAGGACGTAGATATCGTCGCGCTTGACCGGCGTATTGAGCGGTGCGCCGAGTTCTTTCCAGTCCGGGAACAATTCATTGAGGGCGCGAGGTTCGAACACGGCGCCCGACAGGATGTGTGCGCCCACTTCGGAGCCTTTTTCCACCACGCAGACGCTGATTTCCTGGCCGGCTTGTGCGGCCTTTTGTTTCAGACGGCAAGCGGCGGAAAGCCCGGCGGGGCCGGCTCCGACGATGACGACGTCGAATTCCATGTATTCGCGTTCCACAGGCTATCTCCTACTCAGGGCTCAACAGTGTTTTTTTATATGACGCATAAAACCGACACACGGAGCGCTGCTCACCCGGGCGTCATCTTAAAGGGGCGCATTATATCTACACCACCCGACAGGTCCAATACAAACGTTTGTTTGAATCAGCTACAACCCTGATAAAACATAGAGGCGCGGCTTGTGACTGGCGTTTTTGTCGTATTGACCGCAATAGGTGTTCCGGTCAAGATACGGGCGGTTTTGCGCTCGCCGTAGGCTGACCGTTGGTACAAGAACACCTCTAAAAGCGTTGCGAGCGCCGTGCAGCAGACCAAGCCAACCCCACGAGCTGGCGAGGCGGAGTGCAGTTTACACAGCCTTCCAGTGTCTGGCTTAGATTGCCGGGTTTGAGTGAATGTTTTTGCCTAACTCACCTTTAAGCAAGCACGAATACGTAGTTTTCAGAGGTGTTCTTTACACTGACGTGTACTTATCGCCGGGCCACGCCGGGCGACTTTCTTTTCACCGGAGAGTAACGAGGAATCCATGAAGGTTCTTGTAGCTGTCAAACGAGTGGTCGACTACAACGTCAAGGTTCGCGTCAAAGCGGATAACTCCGGCGTCGATCTCGCTAACGTCAAAATGTCGATGAACCCCTTCTGCGAAATCGCCGTGGAAGAAGCCGTACGCCTGAAAGAGAAGGGTGTTGCGACCGAAATCGTCGTCGTTTCCATTGGTCCGACCACCGCTCAGGAGCAACTGCGTACCGCATTGGCACTGGGTGCCGATCGCGCCATCCTCGTAGAATCCGCCGAAGACTTGACCTCGCTGGCCATCGCCAAGCTGCTCAAGGCTGTGGTCGACAAAGAGCAGCCGCAGTTAGTCATCCTCGGCAAGCAGGCGATCGACAGCGACAACAACCAGACTGGCCAGATGCTGGCTGCCCTGAGCGGTTACGCTCAAGGCACCTTCGCCTCCAAGGTCGAAGTGTCTGGCGACCATGTCAGCGTTACCCGTGAAGTCGATGCCGGGGCGCAGACTGTTTCGCTGAAGCTGCCAGCCATCGTGACCACGGACCTGCGTCTGAACGAGCCGCGCTACGCGTCGCTGCCAAACATCATGAAAGCCAAGAAAAAGCCTCTCGAAGTGCTGACGCCTGACGCGCTGGGCGTTTCTACCGCTTCGACCAACAAGACCCTCAAAGTTGAAGCGCCGGCTGCTCGTAGCGCTGGGATCAAGGTCAAGTCGGTGGCCGAACTGGTCGAGAAACTGAAAAACGAAGCGAAGGTGATCTAAATGCCTATCCTGGTTATCGCTGAGCACGAAAATGGCGTCATCGCCCCCGCCACATTGAACGCCGTTGCCGCTGCCGCCAAGATCGGTGGCGACATTCACGTTCTGGTCGCTGGCCAAAATGTGGGCGCTGTTGGCGAAGCTGCCGCTAAAATCGCGGGCGTGGCAAAAGTCCTCGTCGCTGACAACGCCGCATACGCGCATCAATTGCCAGAAAACGTTGCACCTTTGGTCGTTGCTCTTGTTTCCGAGGGCGGTGCCTCCGGTTACAGCCATGTGCTGGCTGCGGCCACTTCCAACGGCAAAAACATTCTGCCGCGTGTTGCCGCGCAACTGGATGTCGATCAGATTTCCGAAATCATCTCCGTTGAAAGCGCCGATACCTTCAAGCGTCCGATCTATGCCGGTAACGCTATCGCTACCGTGCAATCGTCGGCTGCGGTGAAAGTCATCACTGTTCGCGCGACCGGTTTCGATGCCGTTGCCGCTGAAGGCGGTTCTGCTGCTATCGAAGCGGTGTCGGCCGTGCATGATGCTGGCAAATCGTCTTTCGTCAGTGAAGAGCTTGCCAAGTCTGATCGCCCGGAATTGACCGCTGCCAAGATCGTCGTTTCGGGCGGTCGTGGCATGCAGAACGGCGACAACTTCAAGCACCTGTACGCCCTGGCTGACAAGCTGGGTGCGGCCGTCGGCGCCTCTCGCGCTGCTGTCGACGCAGGTTTCGTGCCAAACGACATGCAGGTCGGTCAGACGGGCAAGATCGTCGCGCCACAGCTGTACATCGCGGTGGGTATCTCTGGTGCAATCCAGCATCTGGCTGGCATGAAAGACTCCAAAGTGATCGTTGCGATCAACAAGGACGAAGATGCGCCTATCTTCCAGGTGGCAGATTACGGTTTGGTGGCTGACCTGTTCGAAGCAGTGCCTGAGTTTGAGAAGCTGGTTTAATCCAGCGGCCGGACCCGCTCGTTCAAACAGCTTGTAATGAGCGGGTAATGAGATGGCATCCCCCTACACCCTGCGAGGGCTACGCTTTCGCAGGGTGTTTTATTTCCGGGGCTGAGCGATTTAGCACGGGTCGGTATCGACCTCGGCAGGCATACATTTCACCTGCACGGCCAAGACACGCTAGGCCAAGGGCTTTTTCGTCGAGTTCTGTATCGGTTTGGTTACCTTACGTCTACCAAGTGTCTACGCGCTTTCACCTTGTCGCGATGTCTGAGGTTGCAGGTGATAAATACCTGTCGTTCAGAGAGTACCGATTATGTTGAGTCGTATAGCAAAGGTTGCGATGGTTATCGCAGTGATGTCAGCCATGTCCGGTTGCTGGCCGTTCTGGGGCCCAGGCGGTGGTGGTCATGGAGGTGGTGGTGGAGGTGGCGGCGGCGGAGGTGGCGGTTACCATCAAGGTGGGCCAGGCGGCGGGGGCGAAGGCGGCTCTGGTCAACGCTGAGCACACTCCCTTACCTGACTTCAAAGCCGGACCGATTTGTCGATCCGGCTTTTTTACGTGCGGCTCGCGCTCGCCGCTGCTTTTTGTCAGCCTGCCGTCGCTGCTCCATGCACGTGGCTTTGGCCCTTGCGGAACAACACCAGGGTCGCAAGCAGGCCCAAAACAGCTGCGCCGCTCAACCAGATACCTGGCGCTGCCTTGTTGTCCAGTACGTGGATCAGGTAAGTACAGGCCGCCGGGGTGAAGCCGCCAAAGGCCGCGGTCGCCAGGCTGTAAGCCAGCGAGAATCCGGTAGTACGCACTTCAACCGGCATGATTTCGGTCAGCGAGACCACCATGGCGCCGTTGTACGAGCCATAGAGGAACGACAACCACAGCTCGACCATCAGCAGGTTGGCGAAGCTTGGATTGGACGTTAGCCAGGACAGGGCAGGATACGCCGTGATGATCGCCAGAATGGTCGCGCCCAGCAATAACGGTTTACGACCGATCTTATCGGACACCGCCCCCATCACCGGCAGCCAGATGAAGTTCGAAATACCGACGCAGACCGTGACCAGCAAGGCATCGAAGTCAGACAGGTGCAGTTCGTTTTTACCAAAGGTCGGGGTATAGGCGGTGATCAAGTAGAAGGAAACAGTGGTCATGACCACCAGCGCCATGCCTGCGATCACCACGCCAAAGTTCTGACCGATTGACTTCACCACTTCACCCAACGATGGGCGGTGTTTTTTCGCGCGGGCTTCAAACTCAGGAGTTTCTTCCAGCGAACGGCGAATCACGAAGATAACCGGTACGATCAGGCATCCAATCAGGAACGGTACGCGCCAGCCCCATTCCCCCATCTCTTGCGGGCTCAGCCAGTGGTTCAGGGCAACGCCCAGAAGGCCTGCGAATACCACGGCCGCCTGTTGACTCGCTGATTGCCAACTGACGAAGAAGCCTTTGCGACCCGGCGTCGAAATTTCCGCCAGGTACACCGAAACCCCACCCAGCTCGACGCCTGCCGAGAAGCCTTGTAACAGTCGTCCCACCAACACCAGCAGTGGCGCCGCGACACCCAGGGTTGCGTAGCCGGGCACGCAGGCAATCAACACCGTACCCATGGCCATCATGGCCAGTGTGATGATCAAGCCTTTTTTTCGGCCGTGATGGTCGATGTAGGCGCCGAGAAAGATCGCACCCAGCGGACGCATCAGGAAACCCGCACCAAAGGTCGCCAGCGACAGCATCAACGAGGCGAATTCGCTATCGGCAGGGAAGAAGGTTTTGGCAATGGCCGTGGCATAGAAGCCGTAGACCATAAAGTCGAACATTTCAAGGAAGTTGCCGCTGACAACGCGAAATATCGCTTTGCCTTTACCTGTGGTCGAGGCCATTTTGGAATTACTCACTTAGGCTGTCTAGATAGGGTCTGTTGCACGTAGCAGACCCAAGGATCCATTGTATTTATACGTCCTCTCTGGCTAGTCCGAGCCGGGTCTCGGTTAACGCAGATTTGTAACGATATGTGTAAATATGCGGGATGGCAATTAGAAGACAGTGTTAGCGGATGGCTGTTCATCTCTCGACGAGGATTGCAAACAACAATATTTGTATATGTCATGACTGATGTCGGTATGCCCTTAACTCGTTCGATATGTTCCGGCATGGCACATCTGTGGTGTCGGGGCGGGATAACCACATACGAGTTAAAGCCCCAATGACATTGAAATTTGACCTTATCGACATATTTGCCAGTCGTCCTTCATTGCTCGTCGTTGCCTCCAGCACGCTGCGCCTGGCACTCAAGATTTATTACCCGACGCTTGCGATAAATCCCGATGTCGCCGTCATTACCCGGCCTGCCAGTTTGGCGCAACCCACCTTCGAGACGTTGAGCGAACACTTGCGGCAGAGTTTTAGCACCGGCAAGACGTTGCGCTGGACAACGGGTCAAAACACCCTGATTGCCGACCCGAGCAGCGTAGTTGCGTTGACCCTGGACATCGATATCGAGCAACTGGCCGTGCTCGTTGACAGCGTTTCCCTCGCACTGGTTACAGCGTTCATGCAGGCGATGGTGGAGTTCTGGGATCGTCCTTGTGCAAATGCTTCCAGTCCCTGGCAGTATTTGTCCGAAGCCCTGCGGCAAAACTCTCTGAGTAAAACTGTTCGCGCACAATCGAGTGAGCAGAGCGGCGTACAACCGCCTGCCGTGCCAGCGGGAGCCGTCATCAAGGAGGTCGACCCCGCTCAGTTCGAGCGGCAGGCGCAGGTCATTTTGAACACCCAGTTGGCAGCAATCGAAGGCGTGCTTTCCCAGGGACTTGGGGACTTCGATGAGATTGAACGCTACCTGGAAAAGGTCACTGATGTCAGTCAGGTGTTAGTGGATGATCCATCTGCTTCCCGCCTGGCTAGCAATCGACGGTTCGAACAGCTTCCTGAGTGGTTGCGCCAGGCCAGTTCTGGTGAACGCCTGGATTACAGCCGTCACGTGGCGGCTCTGGCGGTGTCAGGCTCGCGGTCAAAAGGCAAGTCGTTCAACGACGATCTGCCACCGATCCTTAAGTATGCCGGCAAGGTGTTGCAGGACAGCCTTCGTGAGGATCATCCCGAAGCGGCGCTGACGCTGGACGATGTCACCGTCGAGATCGCCAAAGTCGTGGCCTCGGCGATCCCGTCGGGAGGGCAAATCATTACGGTGGGCAGCGTGGAGAACGTGCGCATGAGCGTCGCGGCGTTTGCGCTGGAGAATCTGTCCAGCGCACCCAATGGCACCCTGACGCTGTCAGTCCGGGACGGCGGCCCTCTACCAGACTGGCTGACACCGGACTATTTAAAACAGTTGGTCTTTCGTGTGGACATCGGCCGTGCTTATCCGGATTTGGTAAGGCATTACCTGATCACCGATGCAGTCGAGGTGGCGCGCCGCCAGGCACTGTTTGCCGATCAACTGCGTATTCAACTGCCACTCAAGGCGCTGGAGCAAAAGATCCGAGGAGAGGGCAATCTGACTCTGGCCGGTTACCAGCACGTGTGTACGGTACTGGGGTCGCCAGCTGCTAAAGGCACGGTATCGTCCTCGGCCATTTGGCCGTTGGCGTTCGTGGCAAGCCCTGGCGCACCTGCTGATAATGTCACCAATATGTTTGTCATAGGGGCGCCCGATCCTGAGATTGGGCCGTTTGTTTTGTATCGCCCATTCGCCAGTGTGCCGCTGACCGAGTTCACCTCATTGACCGAACTTCGCACGGCTATCGTCAAGACCGGCGATCTGCAGGAAGACGTGCTGGCGTGGATGAGCGAGCACGCGCGCCAACGTTACGCCAACGGAGGGTTTGAGCAGCCCCACATTGTTCGGTTTGGGCAGGGGTCGGATTTTGCTCCTCTGGAAACGCCCCCGCCTGCACAGTTGTCTGTCGTGAAAGTTCAGGGCGATGTTTTCCTGGCACTGTTTCGCGCCAACGCGTGCGCGCTTGCCGACCTGGCTGATAGCGAATCGGTTTCAAATGCTGAAAGGCGTTGGGCACGGATCAAGCGCGGTGGCTGGCTGGCGCTTGATACGGTGATGCCGTTTGTCTCGGGCCCTGCGAGTTCTACGCTGTGGCTGGTGCAACTGATGTCGAATGTCGATCAAGTGTTGCTGATGCAAAGTCGCGGTTCAGCAAATTTCGAGACATGGAGCGCGTTGTTGCTGACGCTATCGTTGATTCTCTTGCATCAGGGTTTCAGTGCCAGAATTCCTGTATCCCGGCGCCCTGTACGGGTGAAAAGTACTTTGATCAACGCTGCCAACGGCCCCGATGTCGCGCAGGTTGGGGGTTCCGGGACGCAGGTCTCCCACAGCACGCCGAGTGAACCAGCAATATTGGACTTTTCCTGGTCGAGCATGAACAACCGCCCCACCGAGGGGCAACTACAGGCCCTTGATCGATTTAAGGTTTTGCTGGAGCCGGTGTTTACTGTGGCCTCTGCAGAGGTCGGAAGAGTAGGGCTATATCACTACAGCGAGCAATGGTATGCGCGGGTGGATAACGTGGTTTATCAGGTCAGTATCACTGACGACGGTGTTTTCGTGGTTGATCCGCAGGATGCTACCCAGAGTGGGCCTCGTTTGAGGTACGTCAATCAAGTGTGGGCATTGGATGTGTCATTGCGTCTGCTCGGCGGCGCGCCAAAACGTAGTGCGCGACTACTGGCATTGGAAAATGCGGCGACACTCAAGCGCGTGACCGACCGTAGAGCGGTGCTTGAACGACGGCAACACGCGCTGTACGTGAGGTTCATGCGCTGGGACGATACGTTCCGGACATCGCCCGAGCAGTTGCCGACTGATTTTATCTCGCTGGCCGAAACCGATCTGAACGAGATCATTACGATCATGCAGGAGAAAAAGCTACTCGATCAGGCCTTGCGCCCAGCTGACCGAACCGCAGACAAAGTTGTCGGCAAAGACCTGCAAGGGGTAAGTCGCCGAATTGTTTTTTTTGAAGGACTGTTGCTCGACAAGGTCTTGAAACTTGCGCGCAGTGAATTGGTGCAGTTGCAGACGGTTTCCCTGAGCACCGTGATGCCGGGCAACGTCGTTTCCTATTTAAAACTGTTCAGTGACCTGCTGAAGTTACAAAGCATAGGTGTGCAGTGGTCCGGTGTCAGAGAGGGTTTTTGGCAAGAGCTGAGGAGTGTGCCCAAGGTTGGTGAAGCGTTCTGGCGTGATGAGGTGCTGGAGTTACAGCAGAATAATTTGTATACCCACCTGGAATGGCGAATCAACCGCTTGTGGTCGCTACTGGAATTAAGTTTCAGTGAAGAGGACATTTTATCGGGGCAAGGCGCAGTGGAGTTCAAAAATCTGCGTACCGATAAGAGCCTGCCCGCAGCGTTCAGCTCCCAGTCTGAATTGGAAAAGCCCAATGACTACACACTTGCCGAGCAGATCGATGTGTTGGAAAGCGCGTTGCGCGAATACAACCGAGCGTCCTTGATTGCGATGTCGGCACATGAAAGCGGGCCCGACGCAGTGGTGATGGAGTATTTCACGCGCTTTCTCCAAGACCTTTCATGGATTTCAGAGGGTGCGGAGAAACGCTTGTCCGACCTGATCCGAGAAAGTGAGGAGCCACCTGAGCAACCGGTCGAATACGCCCCCAAGATCAAGCAGCCGAGAAAGCGGGTGTTCAGAACCCGTGCGCAACGCACGCTCATCGGGCGGATCAGGGAGGGTGAGTCGGACTTTCCGGGCGAAGTCGTGGATGTTACGCAAGCCATGAGCGATACCGTTATTGGTACCTATCATCTGCACGAAGATGGAGATTGGGTCGAAGTCAAGGTTGTACATCCTGCGCGCGCGGTGAGCAGCGAACCCGTTGTCGAGCTAACTGTGCTCGAACGTCAGGCCAATGCCGGTCTGGCTCGCGTCGATCTGGATATCAATAACGCCCGCCGTCAGGCCAAGCGTGCCAACGAGCCTGAGGATATGCAGGATATTTTGGTACACAAGGCCGACAAGCTTAATGATTTGGCCGGCAAACTCGAGGCTCAGGGACAAGCGGCCGGTCAAAACGAAGGCGCTGCCACACTGTTGGCGGCGCTGGTGGTTGATCTGCGTGCTGGCGCGGCCCGTCTTGTTGAGGAAGGGCAGAGCATCCGCATTGCCATGATCAAGGCTCAGCCGCCAACGGCCGCGAGGGTGAGTTATCTATACCGTCAGCATGAGGTCAATATTTCTCGTTTTGACGTACGCAAAAACATGTCTGGGGCCAAGCGTAACGATTTCATGCAGGAATACCTTATCCGCGACAAAGACCAACGGGTGCTGTGGTGGGCGCATTTTCACTATGCCAGCGAGGACGCCAGCGCGCATGACTTTACCGCGGCCCATCTAAAAGTGGCCGAGCAACGATTCATGGGCTACAAGGCACTGGTCAAAGCGGCAAAGGACAGCAAGGACGTGGTGAGTATTTACCGAAGCACCATCGGTAAGGATCTGGCGCAACGCCTGTTTTTGGGTCGTGCCACTGAAACGGCCGTCGATCACGACTGAACGCACGGTCAGTCCCCGGTGCGAAGCCTGTGTTTAGTTGAGCAGTGCCGCGCGCAGGTTCTCCGATAGCCCGTCCGGGGCTAGCCAGAGGGCCAGATACACCTTTGCCAGTTCAGGATCTGGGCTGGCGAAGATGACCTTTTCGTTACGTGTCACGGTCATCCCGTCTGTAGGGTCCCAGCTCAAGTCGTAACGGTCACCGGGGCGTACGCTCTGAAAGCTATTGTGCAAGCGATCAAGCTCTGGCCGCAGGCGCCTCAAGGTTTCCTTTGTCTGCTGGCGCTCCAGCGTTGTATTGGCTGTCTTGATGATGTCTTCGCGGTCTATGTCGCGAAAGTAGTAAAGTTCCAGACGCTGCGGTGTCTGGGTGGTGGCAGACTGTTGGGCATTGATCGACGGCTCTGCATAGAAGGCCGCTGCGTAAACATCCATCCACATATACGTAAGAATCGCCTGATTCTTGCGCTCCAAAACGGGCAACTGCCCCTGCAGTTTCGTCGGGAAATCCGCCTCCACCAGTAAATCTGCCTCTGAAGCGATGGCCAGCGGGCTCGCCAGCATCGCCAGTACCAACATCCAACCCACCAACAGCTGTCGCATAACGCACGCCTTGTCGAAAATCTGCTTATAGAGATTACGCCACTGTTTCTGCTCGTGTGGCACGCTCGTAGCCCGTCAGGTCTGCCCAACTGCCAGCGACGAGTAAAAAGCACAATATTCTGGCTTTTTATGTGATTCAAGCCTCAGGCAATTTATCATCCGCAGCCTTTGAGTGATCTACCGGCGTTTTGCTGCCGATGAAGGTCTGTAGCGCAGACAAAATTGGCCTGTGACGCGACCAAGGGTTAATGTTCGCCGCGACGCTGGGTATATAGACTGCGCCGCGAGTTTCGATTCTTCCCGCCGCTGATTGCGGCGTGAGTTAGCCAGAGACGCCAGAGTGGCGCTCGGCCCGTTCTAAGGAGTACGCATGGCTGTCTACAACTACGACGTGGTGGTACTGGGTTCCGGCCCCGCTGGAGAAGGCGCGGCAATGAACGCCGCCAAAGCTGGGCGCAAGGTCGCCATGGTTGACAGCCGGCGCGAGGTTGGCGGCAATTGCACTCATCTGGGCACCATTCCGTCCAAGGCGTTGCGTCACGCGGTCAAACAGATCATTCAGTTCAATACCAATCCGATGTTCCGGGCCATCGGCGAGCCACGTTGGTTTTCTTTCCCGGACGTGCTGAAAAACGCCGAGATGGTCATTGGCAAGCAGGTCGCGTCTCGCACAGGTTATTACGCCCGTAATCGGGTCGACGTCTTTTTTGGTACCGGCAGTTTTGCTGATGAGCATACCGTCGACGTGGTTTGCCCCACAGGTATCGTGGAAAGGCTGGTCGCTAACCAGATAATTATCGCCACCGGATCGCGTCCCTATCGTCCGGCCGATATCGACTTTTCCCACAAGCGTATCTACGACAGCGACACGATCCTCAGCATCAGCCACACTCCGCGCAAGTTGATCATCTACGGCGCCGGCGTCATTGGTTGCGAGTACGCGTCTATCTTCAGCGGTCTTGGGGTGATGGTCGAGTTGGTGGACAACCGCGATCAGTTGCTCAGCTTCCTCGACTCGGAAATCTCCCAGGCGTTGAGTTACCACTTCAGCAACAACAACGTCATGGTTCGCCATAACGAAGATTACGAGCGTGTCGAAGGGCTGGACAATGGCGTAATCCTGCACCTGAAGTCGGGCAAGAAAATCAAGGCCGACGCCTTGCTTTGGTGTAACGGCCGCACCGGCAATACTGACAAGCTGGGTCTGGAAAACGTGGGTCTCAAGGCCAACGGTCGCGGCCAGATCGATGTCGACGATGCTTATCGCACCGTCGTGCCGACGATCTATGCCGCAGGTGACGTGATTGGCTGGCCGAGTCTGGCAAGCGCTGCCTATGACCAGGGGCGTTCGGCAGCGGGCAGTTTGGTCGACAACGGCAGTTGGCGTTTTGTCAACGATGTCCCTACCGGTATCTACACGATTCCCGAGATCAGCTCGGTCGGTCGTAACGAGCAAGAGCTGACCCTGGCCAAAGTCCCGTACGAAGTCGGCAAGGCCTTTTTCAAGGGCATGGCTCGTGCGCAGATTTCCGGTGAGCGGGTGGGCATGTTGAAGATCCTGTTCCATCGCGAAACCTTGCAAGTGCTGGGCGTGCATTGTTTCGGTGACCAGGCATCGGAGATCGTTCACATCGGCCAGGCGATCATGAGCCAGCCGGGTGAGGGGAACTCACTGAAGTACTTCGTCAACACCACCTTCAACTACCCGACCATGGCCGAAGCCTATCGGGTCGCCGCTTACGATGGTCTCAGCCGGCTTTTTTGAGCAACTCCGGCCGGTGGCCTGAGCCGGCCGGGGAGACCGATTTCAGTAATTCCCAAGCGTGGCGCTGGCCAAACCGGGAAAGTCTGTAATCAGGCTGTCTACGCCAAAATCAGCGAGCCTGAGCATCAGCGCAGGCTCGTTGACCGTCCAGACTGACACGTGCAGCCCCAGGCTTTGTGCTTTCTTCAGACGCTCCGGCGTACACAGTGTCCAATTCAAGGCCAGGATTTCACAGCCATAACCTTGAGCGACCTTCAGCGGGTCGAGCCAGGCGTATTCGGCTACCAGCCCACGAGCAATGTCCGGTGTCAGTTCCATCGCGGCGCGCAGTACTTCGCGTGAGCTTGAGGTGATGGTGATCTTGTCCAGCAAGCCATGACGCTGCGCCAGTTCACGAATCGCCAGGACGGTGGTGGCGGCGCGTGTCTTCGAAGCGCTTTTGACTTCCAACTGCCAGTGCTTGAACGCACACTTCTCGAACAGCTCCTCCAGGCGCGGGATCGGGCAGGGGTTGATCCAGCCAGGGCCGCTTTTACGCGCGTCATAGGTCACCAGGTCGGCAGCCGTATGTTCGACCACTTTGCCGCGCCGGTCGGTGGTGCGTTTGAGCGTCGGATCGTGGATCACCATTAACTCCCCGTCACGGGACAAATGCAGATCCAGTTCGCAACGGTGTACGCCGTGTTTTAGACATTCCTGAAAGCTGGTCAGGGTGTTTTCCGGTGCTTCGCCTTTGGCGCCGCGGTGGCCGTAGATCAGGGTCACAATTACTCCTTGTGGACGTTGTGCGCCATGCTGCTGTTTTGAATTGAGCTGAAGGTGCAGGAAAATTACTCGGACGAGGGTTTTTGTTGCTCGCGGTTGAGCCGCCTTTGCTGAGCTTGTCGTTGCAGGATGTGTCGAGCCAGCAACTGACGCTGGGCTTCCGGCAGATCGATGAACTCAGTGCCGATCTCGAAATCACCAATGGTCAAGGCATGGCAATGTGTCACTTTGGCCCGCAGCATGATTCCCGATGCCTGCGGCATCAGCACCATTTTGATCGACAGTTTCGCGCCAATCGGATAGGGCTGCGGCGACTCAAATTGCAGGCCACCTTCGGACATGATCACCTTTTGCGGCTTGCCGAGCTTGCCCAGCACGGTTTGTGCAACCACCTGGCCGAGCAGGTCAATGCGCTTGCTCAGTGCTTTCAGGAAGCTGTTGAGCGTGCGGTCACGCTCGTCCAGATGGCGCAGCAGATGCTGAGATTCGAACTCGCTGACGTGCAGTTCACTCAGCAAATCGAACAGCGCAGACGTCCCTTCAAGGGCGTGTTCGTCGACTGCGCCTGGCCCCGACAGCAGGTTAATTTCGAGTGCGACGCTGTCCTCGATACGGTAGTATTCGCGGCGTTCTTCTTCATCTAATGTTGACATGGCGAACCCATGGTAGCGGCGGTTGTCAGAGTAATCGCTCAGAGTGATCGCCCAGCGCGATGACTCAGTGATTGCCTAGAGTGTTTTTAGTGTAAGGCTGCTCGCCAAGGCCCGCCACAAGGACGTTCCCCATTCCTGCGAACAAGTCCCTAAATGTTCAGACCTCTTTTTGTATTCATTGGCACGCGTTATACCCGTGCAAAACGCCGTAATCATTTCGTGTCCTTCATTTCCCTGACTTCGATGATCGGTCTCGCCCTAGGCGTAGTCGTGATGATAGTCGTGTTATCGGTAATGAACGGCTTCGATCATGAAATGCGCACTCGCGTGCTGGGCATGGTGCCTCACGCCACCATCGAATCCGGCGAGCCGATCAGCGACTGGCAGGCCTTGGCCGCCAAGGTCAAGCAGAACCGGCAAGTGGAGGCGATTGCGCCCTTCACTCAGATGCAGGGGCTGCTGACCAACAATGGCAACGTGCAGAAAATCTTGCTCAATGCCATCGATCCGGCCCAGGAACGCAAAGTGTCGATCATCGATGACTTCATGAAGCAGGGCCGGCTCGACGATCTGGTCGCCGGCGGCTTCGGTGTGGTGATCGGCGACAAGGCCGCGAACAAGCTGGGCGTTGGTATTGGCGACAAGGTGACGTTCGTCGCGCCTGAGGTCACCGTAACGCCAGCAGGCATGTTCCCACGCATGAAACGCTTTACCGTCGTTGGCATCTTCCATGTCGGGGCGGGAGAGCTGGACGGCTATCTGGGCGTGACCAACCTTCAGGATCTGGCCCGTTTGCATCGCTGGAAGCCCGATCAGGTCCAAGGCCTGCGGTTGAAGTTCACCGACCTGTTCAAAGCTCCGCGCACGGCTTATGAGATCGCCCAGAACCTCGGCGAGCACCAGTATTACTCCCGTGACTGGACCCGCACCCACGGCAACCTGTATCAGGCCATCGGTATGGAGAAATCCATCATTGGTCTGCTGTTGCTGCTGATCGTGGCGGTGGCCGCGTTCAACATTATTTCCACGCTGGTAATGGTGGTGAATGACAAGCGCGGCGACATCGCGATTCTGCGCACGCTGGGCGCAACGCCTGGGCAGATCATGGCGATCTTCATGGTGCAAGGTACGGTCATCGGTGTGGTGGGCACGGCGATTGGCGCGGCGGTGGGTATCTTCGCCGCGCTTAATGTCAGCGCCGCGATCTCCTTGCTGGAAGGCCTGATCGGTCACAAGTTTCTCAACGCGGATGTCTATTTCATTGACTATCTACCGTCGCAGTTGTTAGCCCAGGACGTCATCCTCGTCTGTGGCGCGGCGTTGATCCTGAGTTTCCTCGCCACCCTGTACCCAGCCTGGCGTGCTGCGCGCACCCAGCCGGCGGAGGCGCTACGTTATGAGTGAGTCGGGCATGAGTGATAAAGCAGTATTGAGTTGTCGCAACCTGGGCAAGTCCTACGAGGAGGGCCCGGAGTCGGTAACGGTTCTGTCTGGCCTGCAACTGGAGTTGCACCCAGGCGAGCGCGTGGCGATCGTCGGCAGTTCGGGCTCGGGGAAAAGCACCTTGCTCAATTTGCTCGGCGGCCTGGATACCCCGTCCGAAGGCAGTGTGTGGCTGGCCGGAGAAGAGTTGTCGGCGCTGAACGAAAAGGCTCGCGGCCTGTTGCGCAACCGGGCGCTGGGTTTCGTTTACCAGTTCCACCACCTGTTGCCGGAATTCACCGCACTGGAAAACGTTTGCATGCCGCTATTGATCGGCAAGACCGCGATTCCCGAAGCCCGTCAGCGGGCTACCGCGCTGCTGGAGCGGGTAGGGCTGGGGCATCGGCTGGCGCACAAACCTTCTGAATTGTCTGGCGGCGAACGTCAGCGCGTGGCCATTGCCAGGGCGCTGGTCAATCAGCCGGGGCTGGTGATGCTCGACGAGCCGACCGGCAACCTCGACTCGCACACCGCGCAAG
>NZ_DASWOT010000082.1:0-10997 GCF_036404235.1 Pseudomonas sp. | reverse complement strand
GGTTCTGGCGTTATTCTTGTTCCAGAACAGCACCTGCTGGTTACCGTACGGGCGCGTAGTCTCTTTGAGTCGGTAGCCGCGCTCTTGTAAATCGTGTAGCTCTTCGGCGCTGAATGTGCCGGGCTCGTATTCCAATACGTTTGGCATGTATTGATGGTGATAGCGGGCAATCGCCGGCCAGCTCGCAACCGGCTGTTCATCCAGGTATTGCAGCATCGACAGCAGCACAGCACTGGGGATTCGGCTACCGCCCGGCGTGCCAAAGGCGGCGAATGCACGGGGGCTTTCAATGAAGCTGGGGCACATGCTGGACAGCGGACGTTTGCCTGGCAGGATTGAATTGGCCTGACTGCCCAACAGCCCGTATGTGTTACTGCCTTCAGGATCGGCGGCAAAGTCATCCATCTCATCGTTGAGCACCACGCCCGTGCCGGGGACCGTGAAGGTCGAGCCGAACGGCAGATTCACCGACAACGTCGCCGCCACCGCATTGCCTTCCTGGTCGAGTACGGCGAAATGCGTGGTGTTATCGCCTTCGCGCCATCTGGGCGCTGGCGGCAACGTGTTGTTGGGTGTTGCTGTGTGTGGATCGATGCTGGTGACCAACTGCATCAGATAATCAGGCGACAGCACCTGTGCGACGGGGTTAGGCACGAAATCCGGGTCACCGAACAGGACGCGATCACGGTATACGCGGCGCAGCACCTCGACCACATAATGCGCGCGCTGCACTTTTTCCGACTCGCGCCACGGCAACTGCTGCAGCATAAAAAGGCTCTGCGCCAGCGCAATACCGCCTGCGGAGGGTGGCGGCGCGGTAATCAGTTCGCGTTGGTCCGCCAACACAAAGCGCAAGGGCTGGCGAGTGACGACCTCATATTGTTCGAAATCGTGAAAGCTCCAGATGCCACCCGCACCCCGAATACCATTGACCATCGCTTGCGCGGTCAGGCCACTGTAGAAGCCAGCGCGGCCTTGGTCGGCCAGGCGATCCAGGGTAACGGCGAGTTCCGGCTGCTTGATGATCTCACCCAGCGCCGGGACGTTGTTGTCACGCAGGAACAACCGGGCGCTTTCTTTATTGGCCCGCAGGGCAAACAGCCTCCAGCTCGCGCGCTCACGATAAACCTCATCCACCGCAAAACCTTCGTAGGCGATATGGATGGCGGGAGCCAGAGAGATCGTCAGTGGCAGTTTGCCGTAGTGCTCGGCCAGTTCGACCAGCGCAGCGGGCAGTCCCGGAATTGCTGCGGCAAGCGGGCCGTTGAGGGATAAATCAGGCTGTACGATACCGTTGCGGCGGTAAAGCTTGTACGTGGCCTTGAGCGGGGCTTTTTCTCGGGCGTCGAGAAACTGGTATTGCGTCGGCTCGCCAGATTGGCGCAACAAAAAGAAGCCACCACCGCCCAGGCCTGAGGCGTAGGGTTCGACGACGGACAGTACCGCACTGATAGCAATGGCTGCATCGAAAGCGTTGCCACCCGCGACCATGACTTCCCGACCAGCGGCAGTCGCTTGTGGGTGCGCAGTGGCAATGGTGGCTTGATCAGGGTGGTCTGGGCTGGCTTGGCCCGACAGAGCGCACATCAGCAACAATGCGCCAAACAAGGAAGGAATCCGCTTGAGACTCAATGTCATGTGTCGCTCGCTTTAGTCGAAAAAGGCAGTCATGCCAGTGTCTTCGGCGAAAGCGTATATGCCGACGGGTTGCCTTGGTTATGCCTTGCTTGTAATTATCTCGTACTTGGCCATTAGTTCTTCTTTGCTCTCCACATGGTTTTCGTCCAATGGAATGCAATCGACAGGACAGACTTGCTGGCACTGTGGCTCGTCGTAATGACCAACACATTCGGTACACAGGTTCGGATTGATCACATAGATCTCCTCACCTTGAGAAATCGCCTCGTTCGGGCACTCGGGTTCGCAGACGTCGCAATTAATGCAATCGTCGGTGATGATCAGGGACATGGATACTCCTGCCACGGTCGACGCCGGGGCATATGAAAACTAATGCGGCGAATTGTGCCGTATTAGCGCTTCAGATGCACCCAGGGTGCGACGCAATGCCCTAGTGTTTGAACTTCTCGCCCAGGGCCTGGGCAACTGCTGGATGTACGAATTTGCTGATATCACCACCCAACGCTGCAATTTCCCTGACCAGCGTAGATGAAATGAACGAATAACGTTCTGACGGCGTAAGAAAAAGACTTTCTACGTCAGGCGCCAGTTGCCGGTTCATGTTGGCCAACTGGAACTCGTATTCGAAGTCGGAAACCGCACGCAGTCCGCGCAGGAACACGTTGGCGTTCTGCTCTTTGGCGAAATGGGCAAGCAGCGTAGAAAACCCCACCACTTCGACATTGGGTAAATGCTTGGTGACCTCACGCGCCAGATCCACGCGCTCTTGCAACGAGAACAGCGGGTTTTTCTTCGGGCTGGCCGCCACCGCGATGACCACTTGATCGAACAGGCGCGAGGCGCGTTCGACCAGATCGCCGTGGCCCTTGGTAATAGGGTCGAAGGTGCCTGGGTACAACACTCGGTTCATCGCGTCGTCCTGGTCGGAGTCCGTTGGGGACTCGGATGGTATCGCAGCAGGCTCGGTCGGGAAAGCCAAGGCGATTATCAGCAGGCCGTCGCATGCCTGTATGAAATCGACCAAGGTTCAGACGCTGTGGACCTTAGGCGGCGAGGAGCAGCGCGCGATACAGGTTAGACTTGCCGCTGCCACTGGGCCCGGTGATCAAACTCAGTCTTTGCACTGGCACCACCAGCGTGTCGGCCGAGCGGCACTTGGCGACAGCGAGAGTGGTGAGTATTGGGCGCATCTATGGGGCTGTGTAATCGAAACCCATCAGCGCTGACGGAGTTTAGCTGTGCAAGGAACCCTGATCGACGCTCACAGTCGCATGATCACAACGCGATCGTCTCCTACTCGTCCTGGAGCGTTAAAGCAGACGGCATTGGCACAAGGAGCTTGCATGCCTGCTCATCCCTCTTTCTTTCGGTCCTGCCTGATAGCCGCGGGTATTGGCCTATGCATGGCAGCCCTCGCGGGCTGCGGAAAAGAAACTCCGCAAGAGCCTGTCCTGCCGAGGGTACAGATCCAGGAAGTCAAAACCAGCGAGTACGCCGCCGCGGTTTCGCTCACAGGTGACGTGCAGGCTCGAGTGCAGACGCAGTTGTCATTTCGTGTGGGCGGCAAAATCATCCAGCGCATGGTCGACGTCGGCGACCGGGTTTCAGCCCGACAAGTGTTGGCCAAACTCGATCCCAAGGACCTGCAAACCAATGTCGATTCGGCCATCGCCGCTGAAGCCGCCGAGCAGGCGCGCGTCAAACAAACCAGCGCCGCGTTCGTCCGTCAGGAAAAACTGCTGCCCAAGGGCTACACCAGCCGCAGTGAATACGACTCCGCCCAGGCCGCGTTGCGTAGCAGCCAAAGCGCGCTGAAGGCTGCACAGGCGCAGTTGGCCAACGCTCGCGAGCAACTGGGCTACACCGCATTGATTGCCGATGCACCCGGCATTATCACCGCGCGCCAAGCCGAAGTCGGGCAGGTAGTTCAAGCGACGGCACCCATTTTCAGCCTCGCCCGAGATGGCGACCGCGACGCGGTGTTCAATGTCTATGAATCGCTTTTCGTTGACCCGCCCACCGATCAGCTGGTGGACGTCACACTGCTGGACAACCCCAGGATTAAAACCACTGGCAAGGTCCGGGAAGTCACACCTGCGGTGTCGGCGCAGACAAGCACCTTGCAAGTCAAAATTGCCCTGAGTTCACTGCCGCCGGGCATGGAACTCGGCTCGGTGGTCAGTGCGGCACTGACCGTTCCAGCCAAAACCAGCGTCGAATTACCCTGGTCGGCGTTGACCAAGGGCCTTGGCGAGCAACTGGGCCAGCCTGCGGTGTGGGTCGTCGATGATCAAAATAAAGTGAGCCTGCGTGGCGTAACGATTGGTCGTTATCTGACCAGCAAGGTCATCATCAGCGATGGTTTGCAGAACGGAGAAAAAGTGGTGGTCGCAGGTGGGCAATTGCTGCACCCGGATATGCAAGTGGAACTCGCCCAGGTCTATAAACCATCCGCAGGAGCCCAGCCATGAGGCGCGTATCGGGCATTCTGTTGATCGGCGCATTGTTGAGCGCCTGCGGCAAGGACGAGCCGCCA
This sequence comes from Pseudomonas sp., assembly GCF_036404235.1. Taxonomy (GTDB): domain Bacteria; phylum Pseudomonadota; class Gammaproteobacteria; order Pseudomonadales; family Pseudomonadaceae; genus Aquipseudomonas. The sequence continues at coordinate 6,823 of NZ_DASWOT010000082.1, read as the reverse complement.
CCAGAGCCCGTACGTCCCGTGCTGTTTGTCGAGGTTCAGTCGCAGTCGGAGCAAACCCTCGGGCGCTTTGCCGGCAATATTGCGTCGCGCTACGAAAGCACCCTTGGCTTCCGCGTGCCAGGACGCATTGCCCAGCGCATCGTCGATGTCGGCAGCGAGGTCAAAAAGGGCGATTTGCTGGCGGTTCTCGACCCGACCGATCAACAGAACCAGGTGCGCTCAACGCAAGGTGAACTGGCCCGTGTCGAGGCGCAGTTGATCAACGCGCAGGCCAATGCTCGGCGCCAGCAGGAGTTGTTCGATCGTGGCGTCGGCGCCCAGGCGGCGCTCGACATCGCCGTCACGGACCTGAAAACCACGCAATCTTCTTACGATCAGGCCAAGGCCTCCCTGCAACAGGCCAAAGATCAACTGAGCTACAGCGAACTGCGCACCGATCATGACGCGGTGGTCACTCAATGGAAGGTCGAAGCCGGCCAAGTGGTCAGTGCTGGCGAACAAGTGGTCACGCTGGCCCGTCCAGAGATCAAGGAGGCGGTGATCGACTTGCCCGCAACACTGGTCGATCAACTGCCTCCTGGCGCGGTGTTTCAGGTGGCCAGCCAGTTGGAGCCGAACATCAGCACCACCGCCACCATCAGAGAGTTGGAGCCGCAGGCCGAGCGCACCACCCGCACCCGCCGCGCACGCCTGACGCTGGCCGATACACCCGCCGCGTTTCGCCTGGGTACGGCGATCAGCGTCACGGTGAGCTCCGCCATCGAGCCGCGCATCGAGCTGCCGGCCAATGCCCTGCAAGAAGCCAACGGCAAGACGCAGATCTGGATTATCGACATGCACAACCAAACCGTCTCGCCACGTCAGGTCGAGGTGGTCAGTCGCGCAAACGACCGCGTTCTTTTGCAGCCAGGCGCGGTGAAGTCGGGCGAGCGTGTCGTCACTGCTGGCGTGAACAGCCTCAAGCCGGGGCAGAAAGTCAAAGTCGATAAGGAAAGCCCGAAATGAAAGGGTCGTTCAACCTCTCCGATTGGGCGCTGAAACACCAATCCTTCGTCTGGTATTTGATGTTCGTCGCCCTGTTGATGGGCGTGTTTTCCTACATGAATTTGGGACGCGAGGAAGATCCGTCCTTCACCATCAAAACCATGGTCATCCAGACCCGTTGGCCGGGCGCGACAGTGGATGAAACCCTGGAGCAGGTCACCGACCGCATCGAGAAAAAGCTCGAAGAGCTGGACTCCCTCGATTACGTGAAAAGCTACACACGGCCTGGCGAGTCGACGATATTGGTGTACCTGCGCGACACCACCGATGCCAAAGCCATCCCGGACATCTGGTATCAGGTGCGCAAGAAGATCGACGACATTCGTGGCACCTTCCCGCAAGGGCTCCAAGGGCCAGCATTCAACGATGAGTTCGGTGATGTCTACGGCTCCATTTATGCCTTTACCGCCGATGGCCTGACCCTGCGTCAGTTGCGCGACTACGTCGAACAGGTTCGGGTCCAGATTCGCGATGTACCGGGGCTGGGCAAGGTCGAAATGATCGGCCAACAGGATGAGGTGCTGTACCTCAATTTCTCGACCCGCAAGCTGGCCGCGCTCGGGCTTGATCAACGCCAAGTGGTGCAAAGCCTGCAATCGCAGAACACCGTCACCCCGGCAGGCGTGATCGAGGCCGGGCCGGAGCGGATTTCAGTGCGTACCTCCGGGCAGTTCGTATCCGAGAAAGACCTGGAAACGGTGAACTTGCGGCTCAACGACCGCTTTTATCGCTTAAGTGATATCGCTGAGATTTCCCGTGGCTATGTCGATCCGCCCAAGCCCTTATTCCGCTTCGACGGTAAGCCTGCCATCGGTCTGGCTATCGCCATGAAGAAGGGCGGCAACATCCAGGAGTTCGGCAAGGCGCTGCACGCACGAATGGACGCCACCACTGCTGACTTGCCGGTGGGTGTTGGCGTGCATAACGTTTCCGATCAGGCCGAAGTGGTCGAAAAGGCCGTTGGCGGTTTCACCAGCGCGCTGTTTGAGGCGGTGGTCATCGTACTGATCGTCAGCTTCATCAGCCTCGGCCTGCGTGCCGGTCTGGTGGTGGCGTGTTCGATTCCGCTGGTGCTGGCGATGGTCTTTGTGTTCATGGAATACAGCGGCATCACCATGCAGCGGATTTCTCTGGGCGCCTTGATCATCGCCCTTGGCCTGCTGGTCGATGACGCGATGATCACCGTGGAAATGATGGTCACGCGCCTGGAAAAGGGCGACACCAAAGAGCAGGCCGCGACCTTCGCCTACACCTCGACCGCGTTCCCGATGCTCACCGGTACGCTGGTGACCGTGGCCGGCTTCGTGCCCATTGGCCTGAATGCCAGTTCGGCAGGGGAATACACCTTCACCCTGTTCGCGGTGATCGCCGTGGCGATGCTGGTGTCGTGGGTGGTGGCAGTGCTGTTCGCACCGGTCATCGGTGTACATATCCTTAGCGAGAACGTGAAGAAACAGGACGAACACGCCAAGCCCGGACGCATTGCGCGCGCGTTCAACGGCAGTATGTTCTGGGCCATGCGGCATCGCTGGCTGACAATCATCATCACCCTCTTGCTGTTCGCCACGTCGCTGTTTTGCATGCGTTTCGTGCAGAACCAGTTCTTCCCGTCATCGGACCGGCCAGAGATTCTGGTGGACCTCAACCTGCCGCAGAACGCGTCGATCAACGAGACGCGCAAAGCGGTGGATCGCCTGGAAGCAACGCTCAAGGATGACCCGGACATCGTTCGCTGGAGCACCTACATTGGCCAGGGCGCGGTGCGCTTTTACCTGCCTTTGGACCAGCAATTGGAAAACCCCTACTACGCGCAGTTGGTGATCGTCAGCAAAGGTCTGGAGGAGCGCGGCGCCTTGACCGAGCGCTTGAAGCAGACGCTGCGCAAGGATTTCGTTGGCATCGGGACATACGTTCAGCCGCTGGAAATGGGCCCGCCGGTGGGGCGTCCGATTCAGTATCGGGTCAGTGGCGAGAACATCGATAAAGTGCGTCAGCACGCCATCGATCTGGCGACACTGCTCGATCAGAACCAACACATCGGCGAAATAATTTACGACTGGAACGAACCGGGCAAAGTCCTGCGCATCGACATCAATCAGGACAAGGCCCGGCAACTGGGCTTGTCCTCAGAGGATGTGGCGCAGTTGATGAACAGCATCGTCACCGGCTCTGCCGTAACCCAGGTGCGTGATGACATCTACCTGATCAACGTGGTCGGGCGCGCTGAAGACGCCGAGCGCGGTTCGCCGGAAACCCTGCAAAACCTGCAAATCGTCACCCCGAGCGGCACATCGATTCCGCTGCTGGCGTTTGCCACCGTGCGTTATGAACTTGAGCAGCCCTTGGTTTGGCGACGTGATCGCAAGCCGACCATCACGATCAAGGCCGCCGTGCGCGATGACATGCAGCCGACCGATCTGGTCAAGGAGTTGAAGCCTGCGATAGACAAATTCGCATCAGGGTTGCCCGTTGGCTACAAAGTTGCCACAGGCGGCACCGTCGAGGAGAGCGGCAAGGCACAAGGGCCCATCGCCAAGGTCGTGCCATTGATGATCTTTCTGATGGCGACATTCCTGATGATCCAGTTGCACAGCGTGCAGAAGATGTTCCTCGTCGCCAGCGTTGCGCCGCTCGGGCTGATCGGCGTGGTACTGGCGCTGGTGCCGACAGGCACGCCAATGGGTTTTGTGGCGATCCTGGGGATTCTTGCGTTGATCGGTATCATCATCCGCAACTCGGTGATTCTGGTAACGCAAATTGATGCCTACGAGAAGGCCGGATATCTACCCTGGGACGCCGTGGCTGAAGCGACCGAACACCGTCGTCGTCCAATCCTGCTCACTGCTGCGGCGGCCAGCCTGGGCATGATCCCCATCGCCCGCGAAGTCTTCTGGGGCCCGATGGCCTACGCCATGATCGGCGGCATCATCATCGCCACGCTACTGACACTGCTGTTTTTGCCCGCGCTGTACGTGGCCTGGTACAAAATCAGAGAGCCAAGCGATGAAGATCGCCAGAAGGCTGAGGCCCAGAAAAAGGACCAGGAAGACAACGCGCCAGGCGAAGAGGGTGAACCCGCGCCCGTGCGTTAAGCGCTTCGCCAATAAATTCGCTCCCACAGTCCAGGAAGTGGGAGCGAATGAGTCTAGATCATCAATCGTACGTATGAGTGGGCTCCGGTAGTTTTATGGACGCTTTAGGCTAAAATTTGCCACATGAACGGGTCCAGCTTTTAGTTCATCATCGAGCGGTTGGTTGATTCTTACTTCTCCCCCCAACATTACATGTAACTCAGAACCAATAAAATCTTGCTGTGGAAAAATAGTTATATCGTATTTTTTCCACTTGAGCTCGGCTTCAATAAACATCCAGGAGGTGGTAAATTCACCACTAGGCAAGAAAAGATAATAGAATATCGGTAAAGTTGTTCCTGGCTTCTCAAATTTAGCCTCAAACTGAAACTGTACTGCCCCCTTATCTACAGGGCCAGTAGTTTGGTATATTCTCTGACCGGCCAATAAGAGGAGGCTGTAACCCTCACCATATTTTGAGAATTTCGGTGTAAAGTCATCGAGGCCTTTTTTCCAAGGCACTAGAGTTTTTATCAGCAAAATTCCCGTTTCTTATCATTTCGGTAGACATGATGGCTCTCCCTTTATATTGGCATTCTTAGTAGATACAGCCTAATTGCGCAAGGACTTGGTATTTAGATGCAAGCTAACCTAGCTGAAAATAGTGTCGCGTGTTTTCCATCAGATTAGAACTGTCAAAGCTGACAGTTTTAATACGTATTCGAAATAATAATGAATGACATGGAAACAACACGATACGCAAGACGAGGACCGCGACGGACGTTAATTAGCACCTGCGCAGTGAAGCCCCTAGGGAATGCCTCTATTCCTTAGCACGAACGTATCCGGTGTGGCGAAGCCCAGATCGATTCGATGCCACGCTCTTGCCATAGGCTCAAAGCCCCCATATTTCAGACAGGTCTGACATACAGCCCTTTGTCGACTGATTAGTGTCGACCCCCTTTCAATCTATTGCCGGGGCGCGACATGTTTTATCCCTGTCGGCGAGCCACGAATTTATCTCGCTGGACCCTGCTGCGCCGATGACGTTTCGGTTGTATCTGGGGGATGCTGACCCGCTGTCGAGTGCTCGACGCTATCGTCAGTGGTTGATTGAGAACGGGGCTTACCAGACCCTAGACGACAAACTCAAGGAAACGCCCCAGGCTCGTAAGTTGCTGGGCGCACCACACGTTTACCTATGGGGCAATGATCTGCTTGCGGCAAGCGACGTCCAGTGAACCGCTGGCGGTTCAGTTGCGCGGTCATTTGAGCGCCGAGGCCGCAGCGATCCTGGATCAGCCGCAACGCAATCTGACGCGTTGGCAACAAACCTTTTTGTTGCGCGCGCTCAACGAAGCGCTCAATACGGTGGCCCGGGCAAGCTAGATGTATGGAGCACAGCCCGACATGCAGCGCCTGGGGGGAGACCCATGCAGGTAAATGTTTAAGATCACGCCCCGGACAGCATCCGAGATCCAGTCCAATATTGGCTACGGTTGTAACTCTGAATATGGCGGCACCACCCTGCTACTTTACCTTTCACCTTTTATATCGATACATAAATGCACATTATTACTTGCTCCGCTAAGATCTTAATCTCAGCACAAGGTGTAATGCGCTCTCCTTTTGTATATTGTAATCGGCAAGAGTTCGTCCATCTTCCAGTTGTTTTCCTGCAAAAATTAGTCTTTGATTTTCTGGCGCAACGTCTTCTATGGGTTGTATTTTTGCTTTGATATTTTCTATGGTATCAGAGGACTCCACATCCAAAGTAATCGTTTTTCCGATCAATGTTTTTACATAAATATTCATATGATTACCCCGTCGCTGTATGTTGAGAGCATTTGTAGCGTCATAGATAATGGCGCACCGCTTAGGAGTTAAACTTCTGCGCAAGCTTACTTGTGGAATTTATTATTGGTGATGCTAACGCTTAACTTCCTGCCCCGCCACTGTCACATTTAACAGTTTTTATACCAAGTCGAAATAGCGGCAGAACGGCTCACGCATAATCGCTTTATCGTTTGCGCCAGACACTCGCCAGCCAAGGCTGTTGCGCGCGTGGCAGTCCTGTTGGTCGATAGTAATGTTCCAGCTCAACGAAACCCGCGTCAGTCAGCAATCCACGCCAGGCATCAAGGTCGTGATACGAGCCATACCGTTCGCCCTTCCAGCCTTCCTGGTTATTGCCCCGGGGGTTGGAACTGAACAACACCCCGCCCGGTTTCAAGCTGGCGCGCAACTCACCCAGCACCCGAGGCAGTTCCTGTTTGGGGATATGAAACAACACGGCGTTGGCGAAGATGCCATCGAAGCGCTCGGCGCTCAGATCGAGTTCAAGAAAGTTCTGGTGCAGCACTTCGCAGCCACTGTCGGCACGCGCCATCTGGGCAAAGCGCTCGGAGCCGTCGAGCCCGGTGGCGATGTGGCCGATGGCGGTAAAGGTTTTCAAGTCCCGCCCAGGGCCACAGCCGAAATCCAGAATCTGCCACGGCTTCTCACTGTTGATATGACGCAATAACGCTTCGATGTTTTGGCTCACGTCGTGATCACGCGTGCCTTCGCGAAAGCCCTCAGCCGTGTGGTTGTAGTTGCCCAGCGTGGTCGAGGTGATTTGGGCGAGATCCTGCGAATCGAGTTTCATGGTGGCGACAGTCTGAGCGGGGAAGCAGTCAATATACCCCCGCCCGAGGCTGAATCAATCG
>NZ_DASWOT010000081.1:0-22436 GCF_036404235.1 Pseudomonas sp. | reverse complement strand
TTTTTCGTCTACGCACGGGTTGGCTTGATCAGCACCATGACCGGTCTGATCCTGGCGCACATCATGCTGGCCTTGCCGTACGTGATCATTGCCCTACTGGCCGGGCTGCGTAATTTCGACATGTCTCAGGAGATGGTCGCTCGCAGTCTTGGCATGAATCGGTTTCGAGCTTTCATGGCCGTGACGTTGCCGCAGATCAAGCCAAGCCTGGTATCGGCGACTCTGTTCGCCTTCATCACCTCGCTGGATGAAACCGTGGTGGCGCTGTTCATTTCCGGCGGCGATAACCAGACCCTGACCAAGCGCATGTTCACCGCGCTGCGTGACGAAATCGATCCGACCATCGCCGCCATCAGCTCGATTCTGATTCTGGCGTCGCTGCTGTTGGTGGTGATTGCCGGGCGCAACAAGCAAGGCTGACCCCTTTATCGAGGATGAGCGCGCCCAGCAGTGCAGGGATTGGCGCGCTCATACAACTGAAATCGTCGCTTGCTCTGCGCCAGCACAGCCTGCCGCCAATCGCCTCAATTCAGCATCTATTGCCCGTGCGGACGACCATCTCGGCATCGGGCGCTGGGCGGACGTTTTTACAATGAGTCCATCGTTCGGAACCCTCAAGGCACCCTGATCATGTTGAAAAACACACTGCGTGACCCTTCTCTTCTCGTCGAGCACGCCTATGTCAATGGCGTCTGGATCGATGCCGATGACGGCGCGACCCTTGATGTGACCAACCCGGCCGACGGCAGTGTCATTGCCCGCGTTCCGGCACTGCAAGCGGCTGAAACACGCCGCGCCATCGAGGCCGCCGAAGCGAGCTTCGTCACTTGGCGAGAAGTCCCCGCGGCCGAACGCGCCCGTCTGCTGGAAGTCTGGTTTCGCCTGATCATGGACAACCAGGAGGATCTGGCGCTGATCATGACCGCAGAACAAGGCAAGCCGCTGAGCGAGTCACGCGGCGAAATCGCCTATGGCGCCAGCTTCGTCAAATGGTTCGCGGAAGAAGCCCGGCGCATTTATGGCGACACCATTCCTTCCCCCGCCGCCGACCGACGCATCCTGGTGCTCAAACAGCCCATTGGTGTTGTGGCGGCGATCACTCCGTGGAACTTCCCCAACGCGATGATCACGCGCAAATGCGCGCCAGCGCTGGCCGCAGGTTGCCCGGTATTGGTCAAGCCTTCAGAGATGACACCGCTGTCGGCGCTGGCCCTTGCCGTGCTGGCAGAACGTGCCGGCATCCCGGCTGGCGTGTTCAACGTGCTGACCGGCCTACCTGCTGGGGTCGGGGGCGAAATGACCAGTAACCCGGCCGTGCGCAAGCTGTCGTTCACCGGCTCTACGCGCATCGGTCAACTGCTGATGAGCCAGTGCGCCACGACCGTCAAACGCCTGAGCCTGGAACTGGGTGGTAATGCCCCATTTATCGTGTTCGACGATGCCGACCTGGACCTGGCGATTGCCGGAGTCATGCAAAGCAAATTTCGCAATGCCGGACAAACCTGCGTCTGCGCCAACCGTATTCTGGTGCAAGACGGCATCTACGAGCGTTTCGCTGAACGCTTGAGCGCAGCGGTCTCGGAACTGAAAGTCGGCAACGGCCTGCAAGCGGGTGTGACTATCGGCCCACTGATCAACGCAGCGGCGGTGGATAAAGTCGCGCGGCACATCGGCGACGCGCTGGAAAAAGGCGCCAGCGTGGTCATCGGCGGCGCCCCCCAGGGCAACGGCCTTTACGTGCAGCCCACCGTGCTGCGCGATGCCAACGCCGACATGCTGCTGGCCAATGAAGAAACCTTCGGTCCGGTCGCTCCGCTGTTCCGCTTCAAGGATGAGGCCCAAGCGCTGGCGCTGGCCAACTCCACGCCTTATGGCCTGGGTGCTTACTACTTCACCCAGGACATGCGCCGAGCCTGGCGGGTCGGCGAGCGCCTGGAGTTCGGCATGGTGGGCTTGAACACCGGCATCATCTCCATGGAAGTCGCCCCTTTTGGCGGCATGAAGCAGTCCGGAACCGGTCGGGAGGGCTCCAAGTACGGCCTGGACGAGTTCCTCGAAATCAAGGCCTGGCACATTGGCGGCCTAGGCTGACGATCTGCGGGGCAGACGCCGCCTGGCAGCAGATCCTGTTTTCCCGGCGGCTCAAAACGGCACGAACATCGCTATCGCCTGTGTTCAGATGGATGCAGACACTTCGGGCAATCCCCCGCTCTGCAAAGGAGGACGCTTCATGAATTTCACTGAAGGTTTTGAATCGGTCAGCGTCAATCAGGTATGCAAGCAGTACGGCAGCCTCAAGGCGTTGAACAACGTGAGCCTGAAGGTAGAAGCAGGGGAATTCATGTCCCTGCTCGGCCCTTCGGGCTCAGGCAAGACCACGTTATTGAGCATCCTCGGTGGATTCATTCGGGTCAGCTCCGGCAGCATTTTCTTCGGCGAGCGCGACGTGACGCTGATGCCGCCGCACAAGCGTGAAATCGGTGTGGTGTTCCAGAACTACGCGCTGTTTCCGCACATGACGGTCGGCGAAAATGTGGCGTTTCCGCTGCGCGCACGTGGCGAAAACGCGACCAAGAGCCGCGACCGGGTAAAACAGGCCCTGGCGACGGTTGAACTGACGGGCTACGAAGACCGTTCGATTGCGGCCTTGTCGGGTGGCCAACGTCAGCGGGTGGCATTGGCTCGGGCAATTGTCTTCGAGCCCAAGCTGATCCTCATGGACGAGCCGCTGTCGGCGCTGGACAAACAGCTGCGCGAGACGATGCAGATCGAGTTGCGCGCGCTGCACAAACGCCTGGGGGCGACCATGATTTACGTGACCCACGACCAGCGTGAAGCGCTGACCATGAGCGATCGCATCGCGATCATGCGTGGCGGACAACTGGTTCAGGTCGACACACCGCGGCGTCTGCACGATCACCCCTCCGACGACTTCGTCGCCAGCTTCATTGGCGAGAGCACGCTGGTGCCGCTTCAGCGCAGCAGCAACAACGGTCTGACGCTGGGCAACACTGCCTTGCGCACCACCCGCCCGGTTCCGCCATCGGGCGACGTGTTCCTGGCCCTGCAAGCGGAAAAACTGCTGATCGATAACGAGACATCCGGCCCCGAATGGAACCGCCTGCGCGGACGTGTCTCGGACATCGTGTTCCAGGGCGAAAGCCTCAAGGTATTCGTCGACCTGGAAGGTGGCCCGACCGTCAGCTTGCGTCAGCCAAGCCACCACGAAGGTAATCTGAGCCTGCCGCCAATCGGCTCGCCCATGCTGATGCGCCTGCATCCGGAAGACACCATCGTGGTGCCGCGAGCGACGGTCTGACACGGGTCATGCAGGCGTTGCCAGTCAGGCAGGAACACCACACGCCAACCCATCGACACACACGAACCCTCCACAGCCGAATATTTCGTCACGCCCCCGCAAAACAGTCGATCACAGCGCTGGCCCATGCAACTTCAGCGCTTGTGGTTCCGGCCACTCCTTATCCTGATCACATCACCCGCCAACCTCGGCGTTAACGGAGATCGAGATGAATTCTGCACTGACTGAAAACCAACGCCTGCTTGCCCTGCGCGATCAACACGTACCGCGCGGTATCGCCACTGCCCACCCCATCGTTGCCGCACGCGCCGAGGGCGCTGAGTTGTGGGACGTGGACGGCAAGCGTTACCTGGATTTCGTCGGCGGTATCGGCGTGCTCAACGTCGGCCACAATCATCCGCGCGTGGTAGAAGCGGTACGTCGGCAGGTGGGCGAGATCTCCCATGCCAGCTTTCAGGTCGTGGCTTATGAAAACTACATTCAAGTCGCCGCGCGCCTGAACAAAATGATTGGCGGCGCCGAACACTATAAAAGCGTGCTGTTTACCTCGGGCGCCGAAGCGGTGGAAAACGCCATCAAGATCGCTCGGGGCTACACCAACCGCACTGGCGTCATTTCCTTTCGTGGCAGTTTCCACGGTCGCACCCTGCTGGGTGTAACCCTGACCGGCATGAGCCAGCCATACAAACAAAACTTCGGTCCGTTTCCGGCCGAGATCTACCATGCGACCTATCCGAACGCCTATCGCGGCATCAGCAGCGATGATGCGCTGGCTGAGCTGGACGAGTTGTTCGCCACCGACGTTGCACCTGATCGCGTGGCCGCCATCATCATCGAACCGGTGCAAGGCGACGGCGGTTTTCTCGCAGCACCGAACGCCTTCCTGCAAGCCCTGCGCGAACGCTGCACCCAACATGGCATCGTGTTGATTCTCGATGAAATACAGGCCGGTTTCGGCCGCACCGGCACGATGTTCGGCTTTCAACACGCCGGCATCAAACCTGATCTGGTCACCACGGCCAAGAGCCTGGCAGGCGGCATGCCGCTGTCGGCGGTGGTGGGTCGCGCCGAGATCATGGACGCTCCGACACCGGGCGGTCTGGGCGGCACCTATGGCGGCAACGCGGTAGCTTGTGCTGCGGCACTGGCGGTCATGGACCTGTTCGAAGAGCAGGATCTGCTGAGCCAAGGCGAGAAACTGGCCGCACAAATGCGTGAGGGCTTGCTGACGCTTCAAGCGCGCTTCCCGCGCATCGGTGATGTTCGCGGGCTGGGCTTCATGCTGGCCATTGAGATGGTCGCCGCCGACAGCAAACAAACCCCGGATGCCGCCCTGGCTCAGAAGGTCATCGATGAAGCGCGCAACGCCGGCCTGCTGGTCATCAAATGCGGTGTGCATCGCAACGTGGTGCGTTTCCTCGCGCCGCTGGTCACCACGCCCGAGCAAGTGGCCGAAGCGTTGCAGATGCTGGATACAGCGCTGACAGCTGCCTGCTGAGGCGGCGCCGCACAGGATGTAACGCCGAGCCCGACCTGCTGACGCAGTGTCGGGCATTGGGCTCAATCATGATGGAACCAAAAAGCGTCACTCAGGAGCGAATCATGAGAGTCACCCAATACAAGGCATTGGGATTTTCCTTTAGCACCCTGGTCGACCGGGAACGGGGCATTCTGGACGGCCTTCGACCGCTGGCAGTGCAAAGCCAGGTCGCCACCAGCGACGAGCAGTTGCTGAGCGCGTATCGACAAATGGCCGATGAGCTTGCCACCCGGGGACACAAGGTCGGTCCGATGGCGTTCCATGGTCAGTTGTACCAACGTCTGGCTCATCAATTGCATATCATTCCTGGCTGGGAAGAGAGTGTGGCTTTCAGTAACTCGTCGTCCCAATGGCCCATATTCGAAGACGCTCCAGGTGCCTTGCAGTATCTGAGCAAGTTCTACCGACTGATACTGATTGCTCCACCCAATGGCATTGACCTGCGCTCGTTGACCAGCCGTTTGCCAGTGGAGTTCGATGCGATCATCGAACCCAGCAGCGACGACTGGCACACGAGTCTGAAGACCGCACTCAACCGTCTGGGGCTGGAGCGATCGGAACTGTTACCCGTGCGCAGTACCGAAATCGACGACCCATGGAATCAACGGGTGGATTTTCCGGTGTGTACATTGCGCCGAGGCCACAGCCAGCCCTGGAATCATTCACCGCAGGCATTGGATGGCAAGCGCTGTGAGTACGCAAGCCTTGCCGACCTTGCGCACGCCCATCAAAAGGCACTGCATGCCTGACGGTAAAGGCCCTGATTTGAAATCGCGAGGACTTAAGGATGGACGCTGCAACGAAGCTGGATCGTATCGATATCAACATCCTGGTCCAATTGCAGAAAGACGGGCGCATGACCAACGTCAGCCTCGCCGAAGCTGTCGGCCTGTCGCCAAGCCCGTGTCTGCAACGCGTCAAGCGCCTGGAATCGGCTGGCTACATCAGTGGCTATGAAGCCCATGTCAATCTGGCCAAGTTCGCCAATTCGGTGACCGTTTTCACCGAAGTCACCCTCTCGGACCACAAGCGTTCGGACTTCGTGAAGTTCGAGTCGAGCATCCGCAACATCGACGAAGTGCTGGAATGCCATTTGATTAGTGGCGGTTACGACTACCTGGTGCGTTTTTTGTGCAGCAGCATTCAGCATTATCAGGAACTGATGGAATCAATCCTCGACAAGAACATCGGTATCGAAAAATACTTCAGCTACATCGTCATCAAATCGCCGGTGGTGAAAAGTACCGTGCCGCTGCGCAGTCTGGTCAGAGCGGTGTGAAGACCGACCAAACTGCATTGCACAACAGTGATGGTCCCCTCACCCCAGAATGCAAAACACCTTACGCACGGTCTCGTTGCTGAGCCAGGCATTGGTCGCGCCGGCAGGCACCACCACCACTTCACCGGCCGTCACTCGGCAGGGGTCACCGCTCAATGGCGTCAGCGTCACCGCACCTTCCAGAATGAACATGAGTTCGCTGTAAGCGGGCTCGACCTGTTTGCGTGCATACGCCTCGCACTCCCACAGCCCGATGCGCAGATTGGCGCTGCTGAACAGCGTCTGGCTCCAGGCTTTCGGTGCCGCGCTCAGCAGCACATTGGCCGCGGGCGCACTGCTCGGCGGCAAGGGCAATGACAGATCGATTTTCAGAGGGTGTCGCGGCATGTCATTGCTCGGTGCCAGACCGGGAAATGCCATGAACACACGTCGCAGCGACCCGCGATGGTGCCAGCGAACGCTCACGCCGCGTGGCACCACAAAGCAGTCGCCTGCCTTGAGTTCCAGATGAAAACCGTCGCCTTGCAACGTCAACTCCCCCGCCTCAACGACCCCCAACTCAACCCAGGGGAAATCCTCGATCAGCAGATTGGCATCGACACTGATGCTGCTGCCCACTGCATAGCCTTGGGCAGAGTCGTGGAAATGCACGGTCCTGCCTGCCGCCAGCGGATCGTGCTGCAAGGCAAACGCTGCACAGGGCAGTTGGCGATCCGTGTGGGGCTGTGAGTAATGCAAAATCGGTGGCATGGATTCAACGCTCGCTCATCGACCAATGACATCAAGAAATTGCTGCCAACCGGCCGCCAGGCGCACGCCCGGTGCGCGGAAAGCATGCAAGGGAATAGGTTTGAATTTTTCACCCGACATCAGCCCCAGGTCGACCTTCTTGCCTGCAGTCATTGCCCCCAATTGCCGGCCCATCCAGGTCGACATCGCCACGCCGCCGCCGTTATAGCCGATGGCGTAGAAGCTTCGATCATCAAGTTGCCCGGCATGGGGCAGATAATCGAGCGTCATGGCCACCAGTCCGGACCAGCGGAAGTCGATCTTGTAGTCCCGCAACACCGGGAACACATCGCCCATGCTGCGTTGCAGGGTGCGGAAGGCATTGTGCGAATCGTTCTTGCCGAACGCGCCACGCCCCCCGAAAATCAGGCGATCGCCGACCACTCGAAACCAGCGCAGCATGCGCTTGGTGTCACCACAGACCTGCCCGCCCGGCATGATGCCGGCCAGAACGTGTGCAGGCAGCGGTTCGGTGGCGATGATCGCACTGCGAAATGGAATCAAGCGGCGATGCAACGTGTCGGTCGCGCGCGTCTGATCCGAATAACCGTTAGTGGCATAGATCACTTGGCGGGCGCTGACCCGCCCCTGAGGCGTTTGCACAATGATCCGCTCACCTTCCCGGCGTACCTGCTCGGCGGGGCTGTTGATGTACATCTTCACGCCGCGATCATGCAGGCTTTGGGCGATTCCACGGGCGTAATTCAGTGGGTGAATGCCACCTGCCTTGGGTGTCAGCAAGCCGCCGCAGAAGATCGTCGAGCCGGTCATCTCTCGCACCTGATCGGCACTGATCATCACTGACGATGCACCACCGGTTTCGCGCTTGATCCAGTTAGCCGTAGCTTGCAGCCCACCTAGCGCATGGACATTGTGCGCAGCAGCGATATGCCCGCCCATGTGCAGGCGCGCTTGGTCCAGACCGAGGGTTTCTATCATGTCGACCAGGCTGTCCACGGCGGCATGCCCAGCGTGGTACATCTGCAGCGCCGTGTCGCGACCAAAGCGGGCCATAAGGCCTGGAAAGCCGACCCGAAACTTGGGCGACACCACGCCACCGTTTCTACCGCTGGCGCCAAAGGCAAGGGTGTTGGCTTCAACTATCAGCGGTTCGCGACCGCTCAGGGCAATATGATGGGCTGCCGTCAGACCGGTATAACCCGCGCCGATGATCACCACATCGCACTGACGCTCGCCTTCAAGCGATTGCAATGCAGGTGAAGGTTGGGCGGTAGCCGCCCACAAGCTCTGAACAGTCATGGCCAGCATCCGGCTAAAAAGAGAAACGGCGCTCGCGGCAGAGCCCGAGCGCCAAGGTCATCAACCCAGTTCTTTCTCGACTGCGTCGGCCAGTTGCGCCAGCGAAGTGAAGTGATAGTGCGGCTCGGTACGCTCGGACTCCAATGTGCCACCGGTGCCTTTCTGGGCAAAACGACGCTCGATCCAGCACGTTTGATAGCCCAGACGCATGGCAACGCCAATGTCGTGGTATTGGCTCTGAGCAACGTGCAGGATGTTTTCGAACAAAATCCCTTGAGTCGCCAGCACGCCGCGGGTGTAGGCAAAGAACTGCGGATCAGGTTTTTCGAACCGCACGTCGTCGACCGTCACACTGACGTCGAACGGCTCGTCCAGCGTCTTGGCCATGAGCTTCAAGGCCCAGATTTGCGAGTTGGTGGTCGCCACCAGCTTGAAATGTTTATGCAGACGCTTGAGCGCTTCGATCGAATCAGGGAACGCCGGAAAGTTCTTCACCGATTGGGCCAGGCCCTTGGCGTAATCGTCGTTATCCGGCAGACCGAGTTTGGCGGCCATCACGTGATAGCAACGCTCAAGGTCGTCCGGCCACCAGCCCGAATCAGTAGAAGCGCGAGCTTCACGGTAGGCCTTGAGAATGTCGTCATCGCTGCAGGCTTTGCCCGCGTCACCCGACACTTCGCGCACGTGGGCGAGGATGCCGGCTTCGAAATCGATCAGGGTGCCGACGACGTCGAACGTCAGGGCTTTGAACTGCTTGAATGACATAAGGCGCTCCGCAAGATAGGTCATGAGGGTGAAGCAATCGGGTCAGGCCCATTATCGCCCCCCTGTTCTCGTGAAATATTTCGTTTCCGCTGCGCCTTTGGGCATAACCTACTGTTTTTTTACTCGGTACGGCACACCTGAGCTCAATCGCCGGATTCGACCCGTGCGGCGAGCCCCAAATGTGGATAAAGCGCGTCGACCCGAATGATGTCCGCCTGCATCTCTTCGACGATCCAGTCGCGTACATTTTCCACCACCGGACGCATCGCACGATTGCCCGGCGAGACCAGGCAACAGCGTCGCGAGGTCATCCGAACCTGATCGGCGGCGGGCACCAACTCGCCTTTCGTCAGGCAGTTGGAGACCACGTTCAACCAGCCCAACGCCATGCCTTGGCCGAGCAAGGCAGCCTGCACGACCACTGCGTAATCAGAAAAAACCAACGCGTTTTCAGCCCGCCCCGAACAGAGCAAATCGTCTGCCCATCCGCGATCCTGATTGTCCATGCTGATGAGTGTTGGCACCTGCTTTTTGCCGGGGTCCTGCAACACTTGCTTCAGGTATTGGGGGTTGCACACCGGCAGGGTTATTTCAGGAATAACCAGTGTATCCGTGGCTTTCAGGCTTTTTGATTCGACGTAACGCATGCCCAGGTCGACATCGACCAATGGACCGCCGATCCTGCCCGACATCAATTGATAGCGCATGTCGACGGTGGGAAACCGCTCACTGAAACGGCTCATGCGCGGCATCAACCAATGGGTGGTAAAGGCGGTGGAAACCGACAGCGTGACCGTTTCGATACCCGTGGCGCGGGATTCGATTTCACTGATTGCCGATTCGATGGTACTGAAACCTTCCTGAACCCGACGATACAAAATACTGCCGCTTTCGGTCAGCCTCGCGCCGCCGCGTACCCGCTCGAACAACTGCACGCCAAGGTGTTCTTCGAGGCGCGACAACATGCGGCTGACGGCCGGTTGACTGACGCACAATTCATCCGCCGCCCTAGTGAAACTGCCACATCGTGCGGCGGCCTCAAAGACGAACAAGGAACTTGCGCTGGGAAGCTTTCTTCGTAGGTTAGACATGACTTGAGTTTATGTCTGACACAACTATTAGTAAATTGCCGAATGCAAAATACGGCGCTTATTCTTGCGAGAACCCGAGTGTGTTTTTCCTGCAAAAAAAGCGGACACCAACGTTAGACACTCATCCCGCCTGCGCTTGCCCCCAAGAGACCGCACCCTACTATGCAAAACGCCCTGAAATTTTATATCGATGGCCGCTGGGTCGAACCCTTCGGGACAGCCCAACTGCCCGTGATTAACCCGGCCACCGAGCAAGCGTTCAGCCACATCGCCATGGGCAACCAGGCCGATGTCGACGCAGCCGTGTTGGCGGCAAAGCGAGCCTTTGCGGGGTTCGCCCGCACGACGCCAGAACAACGCGAAGCCCTGCTGGCGAGGATTCTCGAGGTCTTCCTTGAACGCTACGACGAGATTGCCGAAGCCATCGTCCAAGAAGTGGGCGCGCCGCGCGCGCTGTCTCATGACTGGCAGGTCGGCATCGGTAAACGCCATCTGGAACAAATGATTCGCACGCTGCAGACGTTTGAGTTTCAGAAAACCAAAGGCAAGACCCTGATCACGCTGGAACCGGTCGGCGTCGTTGCGTTGATCACGCCGTGGAACTGGCCGATCAATCAGATCGTCTGCAAGGTGGCACCGGCCCTCGCCGCTGGCTGCACCATGGTGCTCAAGCCAAGCGAAATAGCGCCGCTCAATGCGCTGCTGTTTGCCGAAGTGATGCACGACGCCGGGGTGCCTGCGGGGGTTTTCAATCTGATCAATGGCGACGGCCCGACCGTGGGCGCCGCGCTGGCCGCGCACCCTGATGTCGACATGGTGTCGTTCACCGGCTCAACCCGTGCCGGTGTCGAAGTCGCTCGGTTGGCAGCGCCCACGGTCAAGCGTGTGCATCAGGAATTGGGCGGCAAATCTGCCAATATCCTGCTTGACGATGTAAACCTGGAATCCGCAGTCACCTCAGGCGTAAACAACTGTTTCGGTAACAGCGGGCAATCCTGCAACGCCCCGACCCGGATGCTGGTGCCCGCTGCCCTGCACGATCAGGCCGCTGAAATCGCTCGCCGGGCAGCACTCGCTCACCGCGTCGGTCCACCCACCGACCCTCTATCGAGCATGGGGCCGGTGATCAGCGAACGTCAGTACCAAGCCATTGAGCGCATGATCGCCATCGGCATCGCGGAAGGCGCGCAGTTGATCTGCGGCGGCCTTGGCCGACCTGCCGGGCTGGAAACGGGTTATTACGTGCAGCCGACGGTATTTGCTGGCGTAACACCCGGCATGACCATCGCTCGCGAAGAAATCTTCGGGCCGGTGTTGGTCATTCAGGGCTATCTCGATGACCAGGACGCCGTGAACATAGCCAACGACAGCGTGTTCGGCCTGGCTGGCTACGTACAATCAGCAAACCTGGAACGCGCTCGAAAGATTGCGATGCAATTGCGGGTCGGCAGCGTCTACATCAACTATCCAGACTGGGATGCCGGCGCCCCGTTTGGCGGCTACAAGCAATCAGGCAACGGCCGCGAATACGCAGAATGGGGACTGGATGCGTTTCTGGAAACCAAAGGCATCGTCGGTTACGAGCGCTGATTTCGCAGCAGTGAGATCAGCCCGTTCATTCAACGCCGATCATTCCCATGCTCGGCGTCCTTCAAGGTCAGGCTGAGCGTCACCGGCGCGTGCCCCAACTGAACGTGGCAGCGCTCATCATTTCCCGAGCGCCTCAGCCATCGATTCCGACGCCAGCAACGCGCCCTCCTTCTTGATCAAATCCGCCATCCGCTCGGCGATCATGATGGTCGGCACGTTGGTGTTGGCGCAAGGAATCGATGGCATCAGCGAGGCATCGCAGACCCGAAGGTTTTCAACGCCGATCACTCGCCCATCGCTGGTGGTCACCGCGTCGGGATCGTCGATGCGACCCATGCGGCAAGTGCCTGATGGATGCCAGGTGCCGCCGACATTACGCCGAACGAAATCGGTCAACGCCGCGTCATCGGCCAATAGCTTTTTCAGCGTCACACCTTGCGTCACCAGCCTGTGAATCAGCGAGGCTCGCAACGGACCGGCGATGTCCAGCAACACGCTAAGTAGGCCGCGAAGCACCCCGTTGACCACGCCGGGCATCGCCACTTTTGCCACCCGCGGCGAGTAACTGGAAGGAAACACCACGCTGCGTTCAGCGACTAACGCAGGTGCAGACAAGGTGCTCGCACCGAACCTCAATGCCAATTTGAGCCGCTGCAAATCCCGAGGATCGGAAAGCATGTCGAAATGCACATGCGGCTCTTGCCGCGGATCGCTGGACATCAAGCGCAATCGCCCCCGCGAGTAGGACTTGTTGACCCAGAAGAACATCGTGCCCAGCCGATAACCCATAGAGTGCCAGCCGGACCGCGAAAGAATCGCACCGTGCATGTCGCAAGCGACTGTATCGGGCAAACCTGAGGAAAAGCGCACGATGGCCTGCTCATGATGCTCGTTTGCAAACGGCGTGCGCCCGGCTTTATTCAGCAACGCGGACACCGCAATTGACGGATGCTCCATGAGGTTGCGGCCGACGCCGGGGCGATCCGCTACCAGTGGAATGCCAAGTAACGTCAACTCGTCCGAGGGGCCGATCCCGCTGCGCAACAACACGGCGGGGCTGTGAATCGCACCCGAGCAGACGATGACCTCACGGGCATGCACCTCACTGGCAGCTCCGTCCTGGTTGAGAATCCGCGCACCGATGGCGCGCCCGGCCTTGAACAGCACCTTGTCGACCAGGCAATCGGTGCGCAGGGAAAAATTGCCACGCCGGCGCACACTATCGGTCAGGTAGCACACCGAGGTGGGAATCCGTTCTCCCTGAGCGCTGACCGCGATGGCACCGACGAAGACGCCTTCCTCCCACTCGCCATTCTGATCGGGCTTGCGCGGGTATCCACGTTCGCCCAGCACCTTCATGACCGCTTTGACGAAGGGCGAAAGAAATCCGTCTGCCGTGCGCCGAATCCTGACCGGCCCTCGACTGCCGTGCAGCGGGCCGTCGAAGTCAGTATCGGTTTCGAGTTTGCGAAAGTACGGCAGGCAATTTTCCCAGCTCCAGCCTTCGGCACCGAGTCGCTGCCACTCGTCGTAGTCGTCTGGAGCGCCGCGATTGGTCATCAAGGCATTGATTGCCGAGCCGCCACCGAGAATGCGCGCCTGCTCATAGCGCCGCTCACTGGAGCGTTTGCCCATCATCGCGGTCAACCGCTGCCAGATATTGTTGGTGTCCAGATAGGCGCGTCCCGGATACCGACTGCGAATCGCAGCCGGCATGCTGGCTGCGCAAATATCGCGCCCCGCCTCGACCAGGCACACCTGTTTTTCAGGGTCCTCGCAGAGCCGAGCGGCAAGCACACACCCTGCCGAGCCGCCACCGAGGATCAGGTAATCAATCATGATCGCGAACCTGGTTTACTGAACGAATTGCAGCCAGCGGTCCTTGGCGGCAATGCCGGCCGGCGATGACCACCACTCTTCGGAAAGCAGCGCTTGTTTGGAAGCGTTTTGCGGCGAGCTTGGCAGTTCTTTAGCGCGTTCTGCGGTCAATTTGCCAGTGTCAAAAGCGGCTGGGTTGCCAGGGCCGTAATCGATATACAGCGGCAAGTTCGCTTGCAAATCAGGCGACACCGCTTCGTTGACGAACTTCACCGCTGTCGCGTAATTGGGCGCGTTCTTCAGAATGCATAACTGGGTGTTCTGCAGCAGCCCGTCGCTGTAGGTGAAATCGACGTCTTTGTTGTCCTTGCGCACGGCGCTGGCGCGGCCGTTCCAGATCATCAACATATCGACTTCGCCATCATTGAGCAGTTGGGCCGATTGGCCGCCCGAACTCCACCACACGGCGATGTCCGGTTTGATCTGCTGAAGTCGTTTGTAGGCGCGATCGACATCCAGCGGATAAAGCTTGTCGCGCGCAACGCCATCAGACAGCAACGCCGCTTCCAGTGTGCCCATCGGATCGTTACGCAACGACCGGGTGCCGGGGAAGTCCTTGACGTTCCAGAAATCAGCCCACGTCTGAGGCAGCTTTTTCAGTGATTTCTTGTTGTACGCGATCACCGACGAATAGAACTCGTAGGCCACCGAATAAGGCGTGCGATAAGCGGCAGGCATGGCCTGGACGTTGGGCATTTTGCTCAGGTCCAGCTTTTCGATCAGGCCCTCATTGCCGCCGCGAAGGCAATTGGACGGCGGGGTATCGATCACGTCCCAAACCGGTTTGCCGGCTGAGCCTTGAGCTTTGACCATGGGCAGGGCGTCAGGAACGCTGTCCTGTTTGATGGTGATGTTCAGGCGCTTGGCCGCAGGATCAAGGATGGCTTTGGTCTGCGCTTCCTGATAGACGCCGCCTTGGGAAACAAAGGTGATTTCTTCTGCCACTACCGGCATCGCACACGATATCGATACACACAACAAGGATAAAGCTGAACCAGGGAAACGGATCTTCATGGCAAATCATCCTGAACGTAGAGTAGTTCGGCAGCTTCAAAAACCCTCGTCTGAACCCCTGTAAACCAGCGCATGCTCAGGTCTGAATTTTTTGTTTTACCGAGCGGGTTGGCAGGACGTTACAAGACCTGCCCCCACATCGACAAACAACGATTAGTCAGGCTCAACATAATCTGAAGTTATACAGATTCAGCCAGGCATTGCGCCGCGCGCCTGCCCGCGATAATGATGCACATCCGTCGAATTCATTGCCTGACACACCGTAATCACGGGCTAACGGGCTCCTGAAGAGGCTCTACGGCAGTTGTCATAACGCGTTGCGGCGCAGCAAAAGGCAGTCGTTTCGCCAGCGCCTGAGCCATGTACTGAGTGAATGTCGAAATCCGCTGTGGAATATGCCGGCGATGCTGATACACAGCAAAAATATCCCCGCGCGGCGCCTGATAATCCTCCAGTACAACCCGCAGACGACCACTCTCCAGATGCTCCTGAACATCCCAGCGTGAACGCAAGATCAGGCCATGACCGTCCAGGGCCAGGCTCAGCGCGACTTCACCGTCGTTGCTCGACAGGGTGCCACTGACCTTGTGCGAATAATCCTGGCCATTTCTGTGGAAACGCCAGATCGCATAGTCATTGCCAAACTGACGCAACACGATGCAATTGTGCTGCGCCAGATCGGCAACCTGAGCCAGCGCAGGACTGCTTTCCAAGTACTTGGGCGAGGCACAGAGCAGACGCGGGTTCTCCAACAAACGGATGCCGATCAGACGCGAGTCGGGCGGTTCGCCCATACACACGCCGATATCGAACTGGTCATCCAGCAAGCTCAGGGGCTGGCTGGTCAGCTCAAGAGAAATCTCCAGTTCGGGATGCAGGCGCGCAAAACTTGACACCACCGGCGCCAGATGACGCCGGCCGAACCCCAGCGTACCGTTGATCCGCAAACGGCCGTGCAAGGTCGGTTGACGGCTGTTGAGGGCGCTCTCCAGCTCTTCAAGCTGGCGCAGGATCGGCCGCCCACCTTCAAGGTACAAAACACCTTCGGGCGTCAGCGACAACCGGCGCGTGGTGCGTTGCAGCAACTGCACGCCGAGCCGTGCCTCAAGCTGGCTCAGGCGCTTGCTCACGGCGGGCAACGACAGCCCCATCTGGCGTGCCACTTCGGTGAGACTGGCGCGGGTTGCCACCTGCTGGAAGAAGCTCAAATCATCAATCATGCTCACCGACTCTTTCCTTAAGGTTAAGAATGGCTTTCGCTCAAGACTAATTATTAATCCAGCCACACTGCATACACTGAGCGCCATCTCCCATCAATCCCTGGAGTCGAATCCATGAGCAAGCCCCGCTACAAAATTGCAGTGATCCCCGGCGATGGCATTGGCAAGGAAGTCATGCCCGAAGGCGTGCGTGTGCTGGACGTCGTGGCCGAGCGGCACAACCTGGAACTGCAATGGGACTGGTTCGACTTCGCCAGCGCCGATTACTATCTGGCCCACGGCAAAATGATGCCCGATGACTGGTTCGAGATCCTCAAGGGTTACGACGCAATTTACTTCGGCGCAGTGGGTTGGCCGGATGTGGTGCCCGATCACATTTCTCTATGGGATTCGCTGCTGCAGTTCCGTCGCGAGTTCGACCAGTACGTTAACCTGCGGCCTTGCCGCCTGATGCCCGGCGTGAAAGCACCGCTGGCCAACCGCAAGCCCGGTGACATCGATTTCTGGGTGGTGCGCGAGAACACAGAAGGCGAGTACTCCAGTGTCGGCGGCAAGATGTTCCCCGGCACCGACCGCGAGATCGTGTTGCAGGAAACCGTGATGACCCGCGTCGGCGTCGACCGCATCCTGAAATTCGCCTACGAACTGGCACAGAGCCGTGCGAAGAAACACCTGACCTCGGCGACCAAGTCCAACGGCATCGCGATCACCATGCCGTACTGGGACGAGCGCGTCGTCGAAATGGGCAAGAAGTACCCAGAGGTGAAGGTCGACAAGTACCACATCGACATTCTCACCGCGAACTTCGTCCTGCACCCGGACTGGTTCGACGTGGTGGTGGCGAGCAACCTGTTCGGCGACATTCTCTCCGACCTGGGTCCGGCCTGCACCGGCACCATCGGTATTGCACCGTCAGCCAACATCAACCCGGAACGCAACTTTCCGAGCCTGTTCGAACCGGTGCATGGTTCAGCGCCGGACATCGCCGGCAAAGGTATCGCCAACCCAATCGGGCAAATCTGGTGTGGCGCCATGATGCTGGAACACTTGGGGCATCCAGAAGCGGGGGCAGCCGTACTGACCGCCATCGAAAACGTGTTGGCAATGGGGCCGGAAAACGCGCCATTGACTGCCGACATCGGTGGCAAGGGCAACACCGAGTCGTTGGGCAAAGCCATCGCGGCCGCCTGCAAGACCCTGTAATTAGAGTGCAATCTCCCGTTTGCACCCCTGCATTCGGGAGATTGTTGTGCCGGTTTGAGGCATGGTGAGTGTTTACTAAACCCTGGCGAGAGAAACCATGACCCTGCTGTTCAAAGTCGACGATGCCCGCGCCCACGACTGGAAATCACTGTTCCAAACACATGCCCCGGACATCGAGGTACGACTCTGGCCTGACATCGGCGATCCTGCGCAGATTCAGTTTTTCGCCTCCTGGCAACCACCCGCCGATCTGCACGTGCAGTTCCCCAACCTTCAGGTGGTGTTCGCCACGTCGGCTGGCGTCGATCAGTTCGACCTGAGCGCACTTCCCGAACACATTGAAGTGGTGCGCATGCTTGATCCGGGCATTGCTCAAGGCATCGTCGAATACGTGTGCTTTGCCGTGTTGAGCCTGCACCGGGAAATCCCTTTGTACCTTGATCAGCAACGCCAGCACCATTGGCAAACCCGGCCCTTGATCCCGGCCCGCCAGCGACGAGTCGGGGTCATGGGCCTGGGCAATCTCGGCATTGCTGCGCTGCAAAGCTTGCGGCCCTTTGGCTTTGACCTGAGCGGCTGGGCGCGCTCGGAGAAACACATCGAGGGTGTGCGCTGTTTTGCCGGTGATCAGCAGTTGATACCGTTCTTGAATCAGTGCGATCTGTTGATTTGCCTGCTGCCGCTGACCGCCGACACGCGCGGGATTCTCAACGCCAAAACCTTCGCCGCGCTGCCCCACGGCGCCCGGCTGATCAACCTCGGGCGCGGCGGCCACCTGGTGGAGTCCGACCTGCTTGATGCGCTGGCAACTGGACAGATCGAACAGGCGATTCTCGATGTGCTCAACGATGAACCGCCGTCGCAAAATCATCCCTATTGGGACCATCCACGCATCTGGCTAACCCCGCACATCGGCGCCATGACCTCACCGGACAGCGCCTTCAAGCTATTACTGGAGAATATTCGCCGGCATCAGCGCGGGGAGCCGATGCAGGGCGCGATTGCGCGAGATGTGGGGTATTGATCTGTTGCACCACGCCCCGTGTCGGTACTTCAGTAAACATCCCGCACATAGCGTTTGTGCTGCGCCAGATAGCGTAGATGCTCCGCCGCGCGCTCTTCGCTCAACCCGCCGTGCTGTTGGATAACCTGACGCAGGGCCAGGTCGACATCCTTGGCCATGTGCGTGGCGTCGCCGCAAACGTAAAGCTGCGCACCGTCTTGCAACCACTGCCAGAGTTCGGCGCCCTGCTCTTGGATACGATGCTGGACGTAGATCTTTTGCCCTTGATCGCGGGAGAACGCCAGGCTCAAATTCGTCAGCAAACCGTCTTGCTGCATGCCTTGCAGCTCGTCGCGGTAGTAAAACTCGGTGGCCGCGTGCTGCTCGCCAAAGAACAACCAATTCTTGCCACTGTCACCGCGCATCCGCCGCTCCTGAAGAAACCCACGAAACGGTGCCACACCGGTGCCGGGGCCAATCATGATCATCGGCACTTCGCTATCGGCTGGTGGACGAAAATGCTTCGACGGCTGTAGGAAAATCGGCACCTCGCAGTCTTCGGCGCGATCCGCGAGAAACGTGGACGACACGCCCTTGCGCTTACCATAGCGCACAGCAGAAACAGTCAAGTGGACATCCCTGGGATGCGCCTTGGGGCTGGAGGCAATGGAATACGAACGCGGCTGCAACGGCTTGAGCGAACCGAGCAACGCTTCGGCGCTGCAACGCACAGGGAACGCTTGCAGCACATCAGCCAACTGCCGCCCCCATAACCAGCTTTTCAGCTCGCCCTTGTACGCCTCGCCGAGCATGACTTTCAGCTCAGGATTGCCGCTGCGCTCGGCGATGAACTGCAGCGTGTCAACGTGCGGTCTGGCGATTTCAAAATGCTGGGCCAACGCTTCGCGTAATGGCACATCTCCCAGTTTGTCCAGCGTCACGGCGTGTTCGGGGTTGAGCCCGGTCAGCTCAAGCAGTTCGCTCACCAGTTCAGGGCAATTGCGTGGCCACACCCCGAGCGCATCGCCCGCCTCGTATTGGAAGCCTGAGTCACCCAGCGCCAAGGCGAATTGGCGTGTGTCCTTTTGCGCACCCTCGCCGTTCAGGCGGCGGTTGATCGACAGCCTGGAAAGCAGCGGGCGCGAACGACTGTGCAACTCAAGCACAGGCTCGCTACCAGAAACCGACAGCTCAGGCACCTCCAGCGACAGTGCCTGCTGCAGCGCCTTGAACCAGGCATTGGCGGGCACGTCGAATTCCGGATCGCAATCGACGCGTGGCAGCAACGCTGATGCACCCAGGCTTTCCAGGCGCTGATCAAGATTCTTGCCGTGCTGACAAAAGCTGTCGTAGCTCGGATCGCCCAACGCTAATACCGCATAGTTGAGCGACTCAAGACGGGACTCATGCTGGCGCAACGACTGCCAAAAATCCCGACCGTTATCAGGTGACTCGCCGTCGCCGAAGGTGCTGCTAATCAACGCCAGCTTGTCCACTTCTGCCAACTGCGCGGCGGGAAAACTGTCCATGGCGCGCACATCGATGACAATCCCGGCATCGCGCAAGTGGCTGCCGAAGCGCTCGGCCAAAGCCTCGGCGTTACCGGTTTGCGAGGCCCAGAGCAACGTCAGGGCTGGCTTGCCTTCAAGCGGCGCAGTGGCCTCGGCAACCGGCGTCGTTTCAAAGAAGCGATGAGCAATCAGCTCGACTCGCTGCAACGCTACTGCGCTGAACTTGAACTCAGGCTGCAACGAGATGGGGTCGATGGCGTCGCTGGTGACCGCGTTGATCGCCAGGTTTTCGCCAAACACGTCGTTCCAGTGAAACGGCGCAAAACAATTGCCAGGGCGCATACGATCAGTAACCCGCGCGGGCAGCACGGCACGACCACGCGCTGAACGCACCTCCACGGCGTCCTTGTCTTTGATACCCAAGAGCGCGGCATCTTCGGGGTGCAGTTCAATGAACGGGCCGGGGTTGAGCTTGTTCAGGGTCGGCACCTTCCCGGTTTTGGTCAGGGTATGCCACTGATGCTGTAGCCGACCGGTGTTGAGTACGAAGGGGAAGTCGTCGCTGGGCATGTCGGCGGGTGATACATGAGGGCGCGGCAGGAACACCGCCTTGCCACTGGCTGTCGGGAATACAAGGTCGGGACGCGTGCCATCGGCTGCGACCTTCAGCGATTGGCTCACGCCGTCGTTCAGATAACGAATCGGATTGCGCCCACTGGCGCCAGCCGATGAGATGGGCCACTGAAGCGGTTGTTCGC
Organism: Pseudomonas sp.; assembly: GCF_036404235.1. GTDB lineage: Bacteria > Pseudomonadota > Gammaproteobacteria > Pseudomonadales > Pseudomonadaceae > Aquipseudomonas. Next base: position 2,216 of record NZ_DASWOT010000081.1, on the reverse strand, counting down.
GAAGACGCGCATGGCTGGCACCCCGGATGTCATAGCCGGTTTGCGGATTCCAGGCGCGTTTGATCTCTTCGAACACCTCTTCAGCCGAGGCGTAACTGAACGCCTGGGCATAGCCCATTTCACAGGCCACCCGCGCAATGAGCTGCCAGTCAGGCAAGCTGTCGCCCGGTGCATCCACGGCTTTTTGGGTCAGGGTCAGGTTGCGCTCGGAGTTGATCATCACCCCTTCGCTCTCGGCCCACAGCGCACCGGGCAACAGAATGTCGGCGTAGCGATTGGTTTCGGTGTCCAGAAATGCATCTTGAGTGATGACCAGTTCAGCCGCCCGCAGGCCCTCGATCACCGTCTGCCGATTAGGCACCGAGGCCACCGGATTGGTGCAAATGATCCAGCAAGCCTTGATATCGCCATCACGCAGTTGCTCAAACATCTTCACCGTGCCGCTGCCGGACTCCGCTCGCAGGGTCCCGCAGGGCACGCCCCACATCGCCTCTATAAATAGACGATCCGTTTCCAGCAGTGCCGAACGCTGTCCGGGAAGTCCTGGCCCCATGTAGCCCATTTCCCTTCCGCCCATGGCATTGGGCTGCCCGGTCAGGGAAAACGGTCCGCTGCCAGGGCGGCAAATGGCGCCGGTCGCCAGATGCAAATTGCACAGCGCGTTGGTGTTCCAGGTGCCGTGGGTGCTTTGATTCAGGCCCATGGTCCAGCAGCTCATCCATTGCGCTGCCTGGCCGATCATCTGCGCAGCCTGGCGAATATCGGCTTCGGCCAAACCTGTGATGTGCGCCACGCGCGCAGGCGTGTAATCGGCGAGAAATGCTGGCATCGCGTCCCACCCCTCAGAGAACGAGGCGATGAACGCAGGATCGGTGTGGCCGTTCTCCATCAACAGATAAAGCAGGCCATTGAGCAGCGCAAGGTCGGTGCCGGGCTTGATTTGCAGGAACAACCCGGCCTTGTCTGCCGTGGCGTTGCGCCGTGGATCGACCACAATCAACGTCGCCCCAGCCTTGACCCGATCCATCATGCGCAGGAACAGAATCGGGTGACAGTCGGCCATGTTGGCGCCAATGACGAAGAACAGATCCGCCTTGTCGAAATCCTCGTAAGAGCCTGGCGGCCCGTCCGCGCCCAACGACAGCTTGTAACCGCTGCCCGCGCTGGCCATGCACAGTCGCGAGTTGGACTCGATATACGCGGTGCGCACAAAACCCTTGGCCAGTTTGTTCGCAAGGTACTGCGCCTCCAGCGACATTTGCCCGGAGACATAAAACGCCAGCGCATCGGGGCCGTGGCGGTCGATGATCGCGCGCAGGCGTCGGGCCGTTTCGCTGATGGCGTGGTCAATACCGGCGCGCACCGGCTCCTGGCCACGTGCATTGCGTAAATAAGCTGACTCCATGCGCCCGGATTCAGTCAGCGGCTGGGCGCAGGTGCTGCCCTTGGTACACAAGCGGCCATGGTTGGTCGGGTGCGCCTTGTCGCCGGTCACTTTGATGACCCGATTGTTTTCGACCTGCATCACGATGCCGCAACCCACACCGCAATAAGGACACACGCTTGCAACGCTTTGACTCGTCATATCCATTTCCCGAAGCCAAAAAAAAGACGCCTTGTTCCCCTCCGTCTGAAACGGGGAGCACACGGCGCCTTTGTCGTGAAGATGGCAATCGGTGTTGATTACCTCTGCACAGTGCTTTGCAAAGGACGGGCCAGAGGGCTGTCGCACAGCGCCAGTAAGTCCGGTGTGCGCGGTCTGCCTGTTACACCGCGTGCGCAGGTTTTACGACGGGTTCCCCGCCGGTCGCGGGACAAGCCCGACTCCTACATGGGGGTGCAGGGCCAAAACGCACGTGGTGGGGGCCAGAACGCCCTGTAGGAGCGAACTTGTTCGCGAAGCGGTGTCTCAGGCGCATCGTGTTGGTCGCCTCGCCAACAAGTTGGCTCCTACAGAGTGAACTGCATTCTGTAGTAAACCCGGTGTACGCGGTCTGCCAGTCATACCGCGTGCGCAGGTTTTACGACGGGTTCCCCGCCGGTCGCGGGACAAGCCCGGCTCCAACATGGAGGTGCAGGGTCAGAATGGCATTAGGGCTTGCCCGCGAAGATGTCGGTCTGGGCGACATCTGACCTGTATCAAACCCATACCGTAAAATCCGACCTAAACTTACACTATCTGCCTCTCACCAAGAGACTGCCGTCGTGGACGAATA
>NZ_DASWOT010000080.1:0-36525 GCF_036404235.1 Pseudomonas sp. | reverse complement strand
TGAAGTGTCCAGCCAGCCGCCTGCGGTTCTGCTATCAGTTCCCTGCTTTTCAACATCATTTCCTTTTGATGTGTGCGGGGCTGATGCTGCGGACAGACTGACCTTAAATCAACTTAAAAGATGTATCCAGGGTTATAAAATCTCGGTGGGGTTGATGTAGGCGCTGACATGGTTACCAAGGCGGCGATGGGGGCCGGTCTTCTTTACCTCGTCAGCCCCAACGGCATATGGCGTTCAGCTAACCACCTGATCGCGATACGGCAGATCCGGGCCCACCCGCGTGCAGGTCATGGCGGCTGCGGCAACTGCGAAGTTGAGCATCTCGGTCAGGGTGTCGTGGTCCAGCGATGCAAGTGATGCGGGGTTGTCCAGCTCGCGTTCGGTGAGAAAGGTGATCAGCGCGGCCTGGAAGGTATCGCCTGCACCCACGGTGTCAGCCGTGATGACCGCACGCGCGGGTACTGACCAGTGCCCTTTGTCGCGGGTGAAGATGCTCGCGCCTTGACGGCCACGGGTCATGATCACCAGTTGGCAGTTGTTCTTCAGCCAGCCTTTGGCGACGGATTCGGCGTCGCTGTCGGGATACAACAGGCTCAGGTCTTCATCGCTGACTTTGATGATGTGCACATGCTCGGCAAATGTGCTCACCTGACGGCGCCACAGTTCGATGCTCGGTGCCGGGTTCAGGCGCACGTTAGGGTCGAAGGTGATCAGGCGTTTGCCACTTTCGCGCTTGACCAATGCCAGCAAGGTATCGGCTATTGGCTGAACCACCAGCGAAAACGACCCGACGTGCAGGCCGCGAATGCTGTCATCCAGGACCGGCAGGTGATCAAGGGTCAGCAAACGATCCGCGCAGCCTTCGCCGCGAAAGCTGTAATGCGGCGAGCCGTCTGCACCCACCGCAACCATCGCCAGCGTCGTGGGTGCGTCGATGTGTACGAGGAAATCATCGCGCACGCCTTCTTCTTCCAGCACGGTAGCGAGACGCCGGCCCAGGTAGTCCGTAGACAAGCCTGCAAAGAATCCAGCCTCTACCCCCAACCGACGCAGGCCAACGGCGACGTTGAATGGCGAGCCACCGGCAATCGCCTTAAAACCCAGTGTGTTGCTTTGGCCGCCGCTGTCCGGTTGGCTGAAAAAATCGAACAGTGCTTCGCCACAGACCAGATACATAGGTGCTCCGTAAAGGGCAGGACGACGCTTGGCCGTCAGATGCCCTGCAATTGATGACGGTAGTGCTGATAAACGCGCTGATACGCTGCGACGTTTGCGGCAATCGGTTGTGTTTCGCTGGCCGGTTCAAGGCTGACGCAGCGCTCGCACAATGCCTGCAACGACTGGCCTTCGCCACTCGTCCGCGACAGGCACCAGGCGGCTTGAATTGCAGCGCCCAGGGCAGCGGCTTCGCTGCCCGTGGTGCAGATCACCGGCGCGTCCATGATGTCGGCGACGATCTGGCGCCACACCGCGCTTTTTGCACCGCCTCCAATGAGTCGAATGCTTGAGCTCTTGATCCCGCTGTTACGCAGTAAATCCAGCCCATAACGCAAACCGAACGTTGTGCCTTCGACCACCGCGCGGCACAGGTTGGCCTGGCTCAGGTTGGTGCTGTCCAGACCCAAAATGCTGCCCGTGGCGTGGGGCAGGGCGGGGACACGCTCGCCGTTGAGGAACGGCAGCATCAGCACGCCTTGGGCGCCAATCGGCGAAGCGGACACTGCCTGGTTGAATGCACCGATGTCCATGCCCAACAGCTCGCGAATCGCACCAGTGGCGTTGGTCAGGTTCATGGTACAGATCAGCGGTAGCCAGCCGCCAGACGAGGAGCAGAAGGTCGCCACGGACGGTTGATCACTGACGCTGGGCTGATCGGCAAACGCGTACACCGTCCCCGAAGACCCCAGGCTCATGGTGATCAGGCCCGGCGCGATGTTGCCGGTGCCGATAGCGCCCATCATGTTGTCGCCGCCGCCGCTGGAGACGATGGCATTGGGGTTCAGGCCCAGACGTTCGGCAATCGCTGGCAGGATCGTACCCACAGGCTGATCCGCGTCCAGCAGTGTCGGCAACGCCTTGACTAAGCGTTCACTCGGGTCGATATGGTTGAGAAGGTCCAGATCCCACTCGCGCGTGCGCACGTTGAAATAACCGGTGCCTGAGGCGTCGCCGTAGTCGCTGCAGCAACGTCCGGTCAGCCAGTAATTGAGAAAGTCGTGGGGCAGCAGGATCTTGTCGATACGCGCAAACAGCTCCGGGAATTGCGCCTTGGTCCAGAGCAGTTTGGATACCGTGTAGCCCGGCGCGATGGCAATGCCCAGGCGTTCCAGCGAGCCCGCTTCGCCGCCGAGATACTCAAGCAGTTTGTGGTTTTCCGGCGTCGATTCGGTGTCGCACCACAGCTTGGCCGGACGCAGCACATGGCCCCGTTCATCGATCATCACCAGCCCATGCTGCTGACCGGAGACGCCGATCCCCAGAATCTCCGCTCCTGACACGCCGGCCTGTTGCAATGCCGCTGCGGTGGCCGATTCAAACGCATCAAGCCACTGTTGAACGTCCTGCTCGCGTCGCCCGTTGGCGCCACTGATCATCTGGTGCGCGCTCGATCCTTCGCCCAGCACCTTGCCGCTGACGGCATCCAGGACGATTGCCTTGGTGCCTTGGGTCCCGCAGTCGATTCCAAGAAACATGCTCACCTCAGGCGCGTATACCCAATAGCTTTTCCAGGGTTTTACTGACGCCCAGTTGTTTCAGGCTGTTCAGGTTGTGTTCGAACGATGCCACGAACTCAGGTGACGCTGGAATCGCCGCACCAAAGATTTCTTCGACGTCCAGCAACCGCTGAGTGATCAGCACATCGTCGGCGACCAGGGCTTTGCAGAAGTCGGCGCGCGGATCGACGATTTTGTAGGCCACGCTGTTCTCGCCTTCGCTGCGTTGCAGGTACAGCGCCCAGGCCGCGACCACCAGCGAAGCGCGATCCAGGTTGCCATCGTCGAGGATCAGGCGGTTGATGGTTGGCACGATAAATTTCGGGAATTTCGACGAGCCGTCCGAGCACACCCGCTCCAGTTGATCGGCAATGGCTTGATTGGAAAAACGCTCGATCAGCGTGTCCTTGTAGCCTTCCAGGTCGATGCCCGGCACCGACGCCAACTGCGGCGTGACGTCCAGGTCCATGTAGGTGCGGATGTACTCGACGAACAGCGGATCGTTCATGGTCTCGTGAACGAAGCGATAGCCCTTCAGCGCGCCCAGGTAGGTCAGCGCCAGGTGGCTGCCGTTAAGCAGCTTGATCTTCATTTCTTCGTACGGCGTGACGTCGTCAGTGAACTGTACGCCGACCTTTTCCCAGGCTGGGCGACCGTTGATGAACTTGTCTTCCAGTACCCATTGCACGAACGGCTCGCAGACCACGGGCCAGGCGTCGTCGATGCCTTTTTCGTCATGCAATTGCAGGCGGTGCGCGGTGCTGGTCATCGGCGTGATGCGGTCAACCATGGCGTTGGGGAAGCTGACGTGCTCAGCGATCCAGTCATGCAGGTCGGTATCGCGCAATTTGGCGAATGCCAGCAATGCTTTGCGCGTTACGGCGCCATTGTGCGGCAGGTTATCGCAAGACATCAGGGTGAAGGCCTGCGTCCCTTCAGCGCGGCGCCGGGTAAGCGCTGCACATAAATAGCCGAAGACGGTTTTTGGTGTGGCCGGGTGGGCCAGGTCGTGCTGGATCTGCGGCAGGTGGCTCATGAATTCGCCGGTGCTGTCGTCGATACAGTAACCGCCTTCGGTGATGGTCAGCGAGACGATGCGGATGTCAGGGCTTGCCAGTTTGTCGATCAGTGCCAGGTCGCTGTCGGTGGACATCAACATCTGATTCATGGCGCCGATGATGCGGGTTTCGGTGTCCGGGGTGTCGCCCAGCTCAAACAGGGTGTACAGGAAGTCCTGGCTTTTCAGCGCTTCAAAATTGGCGCGGTCTTCTTCGCGCAGGCTGACGCCGCAGATGGCCCAATCCAGACCTTCGTCTGTGTGCTCTCTGGCGCCGAGGTTCATTAGCGCATCGGTGTAAAAGGCCTGGTGGGCGCGGTGAAAGCCGCCGACGCCGATGTGGACGATGCCTTGGCGGCGCTGGTCCAGCGTGTAGGAGGGCAGCACGACGCTGGGGTCGAGTTGGGACAGGTTCTGCTTATTCAGTTTCATGACTTTAATCTCGAAATTTTACGGCGCGATGACTCAGGCGGCAGCCTGCAAGGCATGGGTGATCACCTGGCCCTGAGCGTCGAACAAATGGCAGTGGGTGCTATCCAGATGCAGCTTCAGGGTTTCGCCGTACTGGCTGGCAAGGTCCCCGCGGATACGCATGGTTAATGACTCGCCTGCTTGTGTGCGTACGTGGCAATAAGTGTCACTGCCCAGGCGTTCACTGACATCGGCAATCACGTTCAGTTGGCAGTCGCCTTCCTTGGCCAGGTTCAAGTGCTCCGGGCGAATGCCCAGCGTCACCGCATCACCGACGCTCTGTTGCGCGTTGGTGAATGGCAGGCTGATGCGGGTGCCAGCCTCCAGGGTGACTTCGCAGCCGGTTGCTTCGATGCGGCTGACCTTGCCTTTGAGGAAGCCCATTTTTGGCGTACCGAGAAAGCCGGCGACAAACAGATTGGCCGGGTGGTGATACAACTCCAGCGGCGAGCCGACCTGTTCGACGCGACCGCCATTGAGCACCACCACCTTGTCGGCCAGGGTCATGGCTTCGACCTGATCGTGGGTTACGTAAATCATCGTCGCTTGCAGCTCTTTGTGCAGACGCGACAGTTCCAGACGAGTCTGCACGCGCAGCGCAGCGTCGAGGTTGGACAGGGGCTCGTCGAACAGGAAGATTTTCGGGTTACGTACGATGGCGCGGCCGATGGCCACGCGCTGACGCTGGCCGCCGGACAATTGCTTGGGTTTGCGCTCCAACAGCGGACCGAGTTCGAGGATGCGTGCGGCTTCGTCGACTTTCCTCTTGATCTCGGCTTTGTCGCCGCCCGCCAGATCCAGCGCGAAGGACAGGTTCTTGCCCACGGTCATGTGCGGGTACAGGGCGTAGGTCTGGAACACCATCGCCAGATCGCGCTTGGCCGGGGTCACTTGGGTGATGTCGCGGCCATCGAGTTCGATGGTGCCTGAGGTCACGTCTTCAAGCCCTGCGATCAAGCGCAACAGGGTGGATTTGCCGCAGCCTGAGGGGCCGACGAAAACCACGAATTCACGGTCTTTGACGTCCAGGTCGATGCCTTTAATGATCTGATGGCCGTCAAAGCCTTTTTGCAGGTTTCTGATCGTGAGATTAGCCATGGTGGGCTCCAGTCTTATTCTTTGGGGGACGGTCTATTTCACGGCACCAAACGACAGCCCGCGTACCAGTTGTTTTTGGCTGATCCAGCCGAAGATCAGGATCGGTGCGCAGGCCAGGGTCGAGACGGCCGACAGCTTGGCCCAGAACAAACCTTCAGGGCTTGAGTAAGAGGCAATCAGCGCGGTCAGCGGCGCGGCATGGGACGAGGTCAGGTTCAGCGACCAGAACGCCTCGTTCCAGCACAGGATCAGCGACAGCAGCGCGGTGGAGGCCAGGCCGCCTTTGCAGATCGGGATCAGCACCTTGAAGATTTCCTGACGAGTGCTGGCGCCGTCCAGCCGCGAGGCTTCGAGGATTTCGCCGGGGATGTCCTTGAAGTAGGTGTAAATCATCCACACCACAATCGGCAGGTTGATCAGCGTGTAGATCACGATCAGCGCGATACGCGAATCCAGCAGGCCGAAGGTCTTGGCCAGCAAGTAAATCGGCATCAGCACGCCCACCGGCGGCAGCATCTTGGTCGAGAGCATCCACAACAAGGTGCTCTTGGTGCGTTTGGTCTCGAAAAACGCCATGGAGTAGGCCGCAGGCACGGCAATCAGCAGGCACAGAATCGTCGCGCTGAACGAGATCAGGATCGAGTTCCAGGCGAAATGGAAGTAATCGCTGCGTTCCTGAATGTGCAGGTAGTTTTCCAGCGTTGGCGTGAAGAAGAACTGCGGCGGCGTGGCGAAGGCGTCGATCTCGGTCTTGAAGCTGGTCAGGACCATCCAGAAGATCGGAAAGAAGATCAGCGCCGCGATCAGCCAGCACAAGGCGCCGAGCAGCACGCTTTGCAGGCGACGGGATTGTTTGAGCGTCATCATGACCGTGCCCTCAAGACTTGTCGGTGAGGTTTTTGCCGATCATCCGGATCAGGATGATGGCGGCAATGTTGGCGATCACCACGGCGATCAAACCGCCTGCGGACGCCATGCCGACGTCGAATTGCAGCAACGCCTGGTTGTAGATCAGGTACGCCAGGTTGGTCGAGGCGAAACCCGGACCGCCGTTGGTCGTGGTGAAAATCTCGGCGAACACCGACAGCAGGAAGATGGTTTCGATCATCACCACCACGGCAATCGGACGCGCCAGGTGCGGCAGGGTCAGGTGCCAGAAGATCGCAATCGGGCCAGCACCATCCAGACGCGCGGCTTCTTTCTGTTCCTGATCGAGTGATTGCATGGCGGTCATCAAAATCAGGATCGCAAATGGCAGCCATTGCCAGGACACGATGATGATGATCGACAGCAGCGGGTAATTGGCCAGCCAGTCGATGGGTTGGGCGCCGAACAGCTTCCACAGCGCAGCGAGAATCCCCGAGACCGGGTGGAAAATCAGGTTCTTCCAGATCAGCGCGCTGACCGTGGGCATGATGAAAAACGGCGAAATCAGCAACACCCGCACGATGCCACGACCGAAAAACTCACTGGCCTCAAGCAGCGCAGAAATCAGCACGCCCAGGACCACGCTAATCAGCAGCACACTGCCCACCAGCAGCAGGGTGTTGATTGCGCCGGGAATGAAACCGCTGTCGGTGACGAAATACTGGAAGTTTTCCAGGCCGACGAATTCTTCTTCGCCGGGGTTGAGCAGGTTGTAGCGGATCAGCGAGAAATAGACTGTCATGCCCAGCGGGACGATCATCCAGACCAGCAACAACAGGACCGAAGGGCTGACCAGAAACCAGCCGGGTTTGGTCACGCTGCTTTTGTGTTGCGGCTTGCCGCTGGCAGTCTCCACGCGGGGGGGAAGGGTTGAGGTATTCATGATGACTCCAAACCGAGGCAGACATTTGAGCGAGGCATCCGGTGGCAAGGCGCACCGGATGCTGGTCATTAGGGCAAATCAATCAGCCCTTTTTCGGGTAACCCGCTCGTTTCATGTCGCGCTCAGTGGCGCTTTGTGCCGCAGCCAAGGCGGCTTCAGGCGTGCTGGTGCCGACCAGTGCGGCAGAGAACTGCTGGCCCACCGAGGTGCCAATGGCCTGGAACTCCGCAATGGTCACCAACTGGATGCCGACATACGGCACAGGCTTGAGTGTCGGCGCTTTTGGCGTCACCGATTTCAGCGACTCCAGAGTGATAGTGGCGAACGGCGCGGCTTTCTTGTATTCGTCGGTGTAGGTCGAGGCGCGGGTGCCAGGCGGCACGTTGGCGACGCCATCTTTTTCAGCCACCAGTGCGGCGTATTCTTTGGAGGTCGCCCACTGGGTGAAGGCTTGCGCGTCGGTCTGGTTTTTTGCGCTGGTCGGAATCGCCAAAGCCCAGGAATACAACCAGGCCGACCCCTTGTCCGTGACTTCATGCGGGGCATAGGTGAAGCCGACGTTATCAGCCACTTTGCTCTGCGATTTGTCGGTCACGAATGAGCCCGCCACGCTGGCATCGACCCAGATCGCGCATTTGCCGCTGTTGAACAGCGCCAGGTTTTCGTTGAAGCCATTGCTGGAGGCGCCCGGCGGGCCGTCTTTTTTCATCACGTTGACGTAGAAGTTCAGCGCGTTCTTCCATTCAGGCTGGTCGAACTGAGGTTTCCATTGTTCGTCGAACCAGCGTGCGCCGAACGAGTTGGCCACGGTGCTGATCAGCGCCATGTTTTCGCCCCAGCCGGCCTTGCCACGCAGGCAGATGCCGTATTGTTCTTTGGATTTGTCGGTGAGCTTATCGGCAAATTCGGAAATCTGTGTCCAGGTCGGGCGTTCCGGCATGCTCAGGCCAGCGGCTTTGAACAGATCGGTGCGGTAGTAGGTGATCGAGCTTTCGGCATAGAACGGCAGGGCAAACAGCTTGCCGTCGACAGAAAGGCCGTCACGCACCGAAGGGAAGACATCATCGAGCGCGTAACGGGCTGGCAGGTCTTTCATCTCTTGCAGCCAACCTTTGGCACCCCACAGCGAGGCTTCGTACATGCCGATGGTCAGTACGTCGAATTGCCCGCCTTTGGTTGCGATGTCAGTGGTCAGGCGCTGGCGCAGGACGTTCTCTTCCAGGACGACCCACTTGAGCTTGATATCGGGATGCTGCTCTTCGAAGGTTTTCGACAGCCGCTGCATGCGGATCATGTCGCTGTTATTGACCGTGGCGATGGTGACGTCGCCCGCATAAGCCAAGGTAGTGAGTGTCAGACAGGTACTGGCAAGCAGCGCTTTTGCAGAGGTCTTCATTTATCACTCCTCTTCTGCGCCCGAGGAGCGGCAGAAGGTCGGTTATTGTTTTTGTGTTCTTCCGTGATAGCCGAAAGAATGTCAGCTGATTACAACGGTCTGCACGGACGATGACAAATCCTGCGACACACTTGAACTGATACTATTTTGCACTGATGGTTCGTGCGCGAATGCACTAAAAATGCGCCCCCAGCTTAGTGTGGTGCAGTTCTAGCGTAGTAGAGGGGGAAGGCATCGGGGTAAATCAGTACAGGTTTTGCTCGGTCAGGCGCTGTACGGCAAGACGCCGATAGTGCGAAGGCGTCATGCCCTTGAGCTTCTGGAAGCGTCGATTGAAGTTGGAAATGTTATTGAAGCCCGACTCAAAACACACATCGGTAACTGGCTTGTTGCCGTCGGCCAACAGTTCGCAGGATTTGCTGATGCGCAGCCGATTGACGAACTCCACAAAGCAGCGACCAGTGGCTTGCTTGAACACCCGGGAGAAATAGGTCGGTTTCATGCCCAGGTACTCGGCCACTTCTTCCAGCGGCAGCTCCCGGGCGTAGTGGGCAAAAATGTAATCCACGGCCTTGTTGGTGCGATCAACGCTATGCTCGTTGGCCATCTGTGGCGCGGTGGTACCCGACAACAGCTGAAAGTCGTCGCTGGCCGCCAACAGTTCCAACAGGATGAAGAAGTGCCCGAGCCGGGTAATGCCGTTTGATTCGGCGATTTTGTGCATCAATTTACTGGCCTGCCGGATCGTACGCTTGCACCGAAACTCGATGCCGTACTGCGCACGCTCGAGCAGCGGCGTCAGGGTACGCAATTCGGCAAACACCTGATTGCCACTCTCCAGCAATTCATCGGTGAAGTTGACCAGCATGTCGCGCTTGGGCACCACTTCGTCTTCTTCGATCTGAGTGATCCAGTTATGTGGCAGGTTGGGGCCAGTCAGGAAGAGGGTGTCAGGGTAGAAATTGCCGATGTAATCCCCGACAAACACTTTGCCGGAACTGGCGATGATCAGGTGCAGTTCGTATTCCTTGTGAAAATGCCAACGCACCAGCGGACAGGGAAACCCGTGTTCGCGGTAGATGATCGACAGGCCGTTATGGTCGTCCATCAGTTCGTAGGAAGGCTCGGTGACTCTTGTTGTTTTGCTCATGCTGGTGCCGGTCTGGGAGGGTGGCGTGGGGGGTAATGTGTACTATTTGGGTGGTAGTTACATCCGGTTTTATTAAAACCGCCGAGCTATAGCCGAGCTATAAAGTAGTCAAAATCAGGAGTGTGTGCTGTACACATCGGTCAATCAGGGAATAGCCTGATGCGTAGCAGGGAGATGATTAAACAGATTGAGGAGGACGGCCGGTTTCTGGTGGAGGTCCGAGGTAGCCATCGTCAGTACAAGCATTCGGTCAAGCGAGGCCGAGTCACTGTGCTTCACCCCAAAGACGATCTGCCCCGAGGCACGATCCACAATATTTTGAAACAGCCCGGGCTCAAATGAGGTCGGAGCCGTCGCACCAAGACGGGAGGAGGGATTCGACGTGACGCGATACTTCGGTAAGTCCATTCGATTCAATGCGACCCTGCCGGAGTATTTGCTGGAGCGCATTGACGCGAGGGTGAAGGTCGATCATCGCTACAGTTCACGCTCCGGCTTTTTGGCAACTGCGGCGCTTAGAGAATTGCATGAGTAAAAAAATCCTCCTGATTGGCATCGGCGCCGGCAATCCCGAACACATCACGGTTCAAGCGATCAAGGCGCTGAACCGCACGCAGGTGTTTTTCATCCTCGACAAGGGCTACGACAACGATGATTTGCTGCGCCTGAGAAAGGACATTTGCGAGCGCTACATCGAGGGTAATGACTACCGCCTGGTGCAAGTGCAAGACCCTCGACGCGAGGACCATCCAGACACCTACCGCGCAGGGATAGAAGCTTGGCACGAACAGCGTGCCGTATTGTTTGAGCGAATGATCGGTGAGGATGTCGGGGCGGATGAGACCGCAGCGTTTCTGGTGTGGGGCGATCCTGCGTTATACGACAGCACGCTACGGATTCTGGACCGCGTTCTTGAGCGTGGTGGGCCGATGTTCGAGTACGAGGTCATCCCGGGCATCACCAGCGTTCAAGCGCTGGCCGCCCGGCACCGTATCGCACTTAATCGTATCGGCGAGCCGATCCTTATCACTACCGGTCGGCAACTGGCGCAAGGGCAGGATGCTGCTATCGACAACGTGGTGGTGATGCTCGACGCGCATTGTACGTTCGAGCGGTTTGTGGACCAGGATTTATCCATCTATTGGGGGGCCTATTTGGGCACGCCCGACGAGATGCTGATCTGCGGAAAACTGAGCGAGGTCAGCGAACAGATCAAGCACGCGCGCGAACAAGCACGGGCAGAGAAGGGCTGGATCATGGACACCTATCTGCTGCGGCGTACGTTGGCGTGAGTCTGATGTTTGCACGTGGCCCTAAACAGTACGATTCTTCGCCTCAATCCACTGCGCCATGTATTGCGTGCTTTTGTGCTGATGGTGGCGCAGCATCGCGCCGGTGAAGTTGGCGGTGCGGTGTGCCTCAAGGTTTTCGCGCAGGGCCTGTATGCGCGCAACCAACGTGGCGCAATGTTGCTCATGGCTAAAGCGCGCTCGTAACACGTCCAATCCTGTCTGCTGCGCTTGAGCCCAGGCGTTTTGATCCTGATACAGCCGCACGGCCTCGGCGGCAAAATCCGTGGCATTGCTGGCGACGGCCCCCGGAAACGGTAGCTCGCCATGCATCGCCTCGGCCCCCACAGGCGTGGTCACTGTCGGTGTGCCGCAGAGCATGGCATCGATGATCTTGCCCTTGATCCCGGCACCAAAGCGCAATGGCGCAAGGGATATGCGCGCATTGCTCATGACTGCCAGGGCATCTTCGGCCCAGTTCATGACATGAAACCCCTGGGCGGGGTTATGCAGTGCGGTGGCCTTTGGCGGGGTGTAGGCGCCGTAAACATGCAGTTGTACGCCGGGTAACCGTTGGCGAATCAGCGGCCAGATCGAGTTTTTGAGCCATAACACGGCGTCCCAGTTTGGCGCATGGCGGAAGTTGCCAATGGTCAGGAAATGGGTGCGATCTTCATAGCCTTTCACCTGATACGGAATGTCGCGCAGCATGAGCGGGCACCCTTGCAGCAAAGTCGCAGGCACGTGGAACAATCGGGTCAGCAACTCGATCTCCACGTCGGACACCACCAAGCTCAGGTCACAGCGATAAAAGGCTGCCACCTCACGCTGCGCAACATCCGAGTGGGCCATGTGCGCAAACAGCACGTCATCGGGAATGTTGAAAACATCCAGTGCGTCGTCGTCACCCTGATGTTCATTGAGCCGCTGCTTGACCAGTTGATGACGGCTGTGGCGCAAGCTCTGCAGGTCGCAGGTTTCCAGCACTCGCAGTGCCGTCGGACAGTGCTTTTCCACACGCCAGCCGAACTGCTCCTCCATCAAAAACTGGTCAAAAAGTACGATGTCCGGTTGAAGTTCACTGACGAATGTATCGAAGCTGCTGTTGTTCAGCTCAATGCTGACCTCGGTGATGCCCATCGCCGAGAGGTCGGCCTTGTGCTCGCCTTCGCTGGCGGCACTGGCGAACGTAATGTTCCAACCTTGCTCCAGGAAGCAATCGATCAACTGCATCACATGACCGCTGGCTGCCGAAGAGCGTGGTTCCGGCCAGACATAGCCAATGATGAGCACGCAGGTGTCGGTGTCGCAGCGTTGCGGGTTTTCACTGGCCAAGAATGCTTTTCACTTTGTCGCGTAGTTGGTCGATGGAAAACGGCTTGCCAATGACGTGCATGTCGAGCGGGGCGTTGATTTTTTCGGCGTAGCCGCTGGCGAACAGAATGGGCAACGTCGGGCGAGACTCTCGGGCCCTGTGCGCCAGCTTGATGCCATCCATATCGGGCAAGCCCTTATCGGTCATCAAAAGGTTTATCAGGTTGTCGCTGTTTTCAAGAAGTAACAACGCTTGTGCGCCATCCGCTGCCTCAAGCACCTGATACTCAAGCTCCTCAAGCACATCAACGATCAACATACGGACAATGTTGTCGTCTTCAACCACAAGTATGGTGCTGGCTGGCTGGGGTATTTGGGGCATGGTGTTTCCTTAAAATGGCAAGTTCCAGGCCAGTGCTACGGGCCCGCTTGTAAGTAAATCACTGGTTATGACGGTTCCCAAAACCGATCAGATCAATCCGTATGGGTGTATTTTATGTTTTTGTGTATCCAAAAGCATTGAAAAATGGACTTTGTTCTACGTTTATTGTCTGAAAATTCAGCCTTATATGTCAGAAAGCAGAGTCTTTTACTGAAGTTTACGGCAAACTCCGACGTTTAGACCATTGGTGCGGGCCCTACAGATGATCCATCCATCTACTGTCGATGAGCAGCGTTTCCGCAAACTGCTTGGACGCAACGTCAGTCTGCCTTTAGGGGTAGGGGTACTGAGCGCTGCATTTTTCGTTATTTTGATTACTTATTTACTGTCGGTCATTCAGTGGGTGGAGCACACCGATCAGGTGATCAACAACGTCAATCACTCGCTCAAGCTGTCGGTGGACATGGAAACTGGCATGCGCGGTTTTCTGTTGACCGGCGATGAGCGTTTCCTCGATCCCTATGAGGTGGCCAAGCCCGGTATTACGGCTGAGCTCAAGAACCTTGAAGAGTTAGTGGCCGACAATCCACCTCAGGTCGACCGCTTCAGGCGGATCTCTGCGTTGCAGGACGACTGGAATCGCTTTGCTCAGGAAATGATCACGCTGCGTCGCCAGGGCGGTGACTATCTAGGGGCATTTAAGGCGCAACGCGGCAAGCATCTGACCGATGAAATCCGCGAGGAATACGAGCAGGCGGTCAATGTCGAGCATCAACTGCGCCTGTCACGAAACGCCGATGTGACCCGCACAACCATTTTGTCGGTTTCGTTGTATTTGATCTTCGTCGTGATCGTCAGTGCGATTCTGGCCTGGGTTGGACGTCGCGACATGGTTGCCTTGTCGACGACCTACGTTGATAACCTGAAAAAACAGGAAGAAATCGCTTCCCGTCTGCAGCACGTGGCCTGGTTGCGCAATGGCCAGAGCGAACTGGCTGAGCGGGTACTTGGACAACTGACGCTGAACATGCTTGGGCGCAACATACTGCAGTTTTTTGCGAAGTATCTGGGCGCGGTGGTGGCGGCGGTTTATGTACGTCAGGAACACGGTGGATTGGTGCGCGTGGCGTCCTACGGTTTCTCGCGTCAGCAAGAAATGCAGGAGCAATCGTTCTACAGCGGCGAAGGTGTGGTTGGCAAAGCCGTGGAGCAGGATCAGGTAATCACCCTGGAGGATGTACCGCAGGACTATTTCAAAGTCAGTTCAGGTTTGGGCGAGGGTTCCCCGCGCAGCGTGCTGGTGGTGCCAACCAGCAATGACGACAACGTCAACGGCGTCATAGAGCTGGGCTTCCTGCGCGCCCTGACCCCGCATGACATCGAATTCATGAAGCTGATTGCCGACAACGTCGGGACCTCCATCGAAGCGGCTCGCTATCGCCAGCGTCTGCAAGAGGTGCTAGCCGAAACCCAGCAGCTCAACGAAGAGCTGCAAGTGCAACAGGAGGAGTTGCGCACCGCCAATGAAGAACTTGAAGAGCAATCGCAGATCCTCAAGGAGTCGCAGGTTCACCTGGAAACCCAGCAGGCCGAACTTGAGCAGACCAACGAGCAACTGGCCGAGCAAAGCCAGGCCCTCGAAGAGCAACGCGATGCGCTGGACCGCAACAACGAACAACTGGGCATTGCCCAGATCGAGCTTGAGGCTCGTGCAGAGGAGTTGCAGCGTTCGAGCAAGTACAAATCCGAGTTCCTTGCCAACATGTCCCACGAGTTGCGCACACCGCTCAACAGTTCGTTGATCCTGGCCAAGTTGCTGGCCGAGAACCCGCAGGAAAATTTGACCGAAGAACAGGTCAAGTTCGCTGAATCGATTTATTCGGCGGGCAATGACTTGCTCAACCTGATCAACGACATCCTCGATATTTCCAAGGTCGAAGCCGGCAAACTCGACATGCGCCCGGAAAACAGCAGCGTGCCACGCTTGGTTGATGGCTTGCGTACGCTGTTCGAACCGTTGGCGGCCGAGAAGCACCTGCAATTCTCCGTGGAGTTGCAGGCTGGCGCCCCGACCATGCTGTATACCGATCGCCAGCGTCTGGAACAAATCCTCAAGAACCTGTTGTCCAACGCGGTCAAGTTTACCGAAGCGGGTACCGTCAGCCTGACCGTCTCTCGTCAGCCGGGCGAGGGCATTGTATTCACGGTACGCGACTCCGGGATCGGCATTGCCGAGGACCAACAAGAGAGTATCTTCGAGGCGTTTCGCCAGGCCGATGGCACCACCAATCGGCGTTATGGCGGTACGGGCCTGGGACTGTCGATTTCGCGGGATCTGGCGCGCCTGTTGGGCGGCTCGATTACTGTGACCAGTGCGCCGGGCCAAGGCAGTATTTTCACGCTGATCCTGCCTGAGCAGTATGTAGAACTTGCTCAGGGTGAAACCTATAGGGTGGCGCCGCCAGCGATTGCTGCACCGGCGGCGCCAGCTGTCGTTGCGCCACCTCCGCCGGTTTACGCGGCGGTGCCGCGTTTCGCCGACGACCGCGAGAAAACCCCTTTCACCAAGCGCTGCATCCTGGTGATTGAGGATGAAGTGCGTTTCGCGCAAATCCTCTATGACCTCGCCCATGAGCTGGGTTATCACTGCCTGGTGGCGCATGCGGCCGACGAAGGCTTCGAGCTGGCCACGCAATTTATTCCCGATGCGATTCTGCTGGACATGCGTTTGCCGGATCACTCGGGCCTGACCGTGTTGCAACGTCTTAAAGAGTTAGCGGCGACGCGACATATTCCGGTCCATGTGATTTCTGTCGAAGATCGTCAGGAAGCGGCCATGCAAATGGGCGCCGTAGGGTATGCGGTCAAACCCACCACTCGCGAGGAACTCAAGGATGTGTTCGCACGCCTGGAGGCCAAGCTGACGCAGAAGGTCAAGCGGGTGCTGTTGGTCGAGGACGATGCCCTGCAACGTGACAGTATTTCGCGTCTGATCGGCGATGACGACATCGAGATCACGGCCGTCGGTTTCGCTCAGGACGCCCTTGAACTGCTGCGCGACAATGCTTACGACTGCATGATCATCGATCTGAAATTGCCGGACATGCTGGGCAATGATCTGCTCAAGCGTATGTCCACGGACGAGATCGCCGCGTTCCCGCCGGTCATTGTCTACACCGGACGCAACCTGACCCGCGACGAAGAAGTCGAGCTGCTCAAGTACTCGCGGACCATCATCATCAAGGGCGCGCGTTCGCCTGAACGGCTACTCGACGAGGTGACGCTGTTCCTGCACAAGGTCGAATCGCAGCTGTCCAGCGAGCGGCAGAAAATGCTCAAGACCGCCCGCAGTCGCGACCGTGTGTTCGAGGGGCGCAAGATTCTGGTGGTGGACGATGATGTGCGCAACATCTTTGCACTGACCAGCGCCTTGGAACACAAAGGCGCGATTGTTGAAGTGGGGCGTAATGGCCTGGAAGCCATTGCCAAACTCAATGAAGTCGGGGACATCGATCTGGTGCTGATGGACGTGATGATGCCGGAGATGGACGGTTACGAGGCGACGGCTGAGATTCGCAAGGATCCGCGCTGGCGCAAGCTGCCGATTATTGCGGTAACGGCCAAGGCCATGAAGGACGATCAGGACCGTTGCCTGCAGGCCGGTTCCAATGACTATCTGGCCAAACCCATAGACCTTGATCGTCTGTTTTCGCTGATCCGTGTGTGGCTGCCAAAAATGGAACGTATTTGAACGGGTCGACTCAATTGACCACTCTCATAGACAGATCAGGTTGTGTCGATGCCGTTTGAGCGAAATGCTGACATTGAATTGCGTTTGTTGATCGAAGCGATTTATTTGAAATACAGCTATGACTTTCGCGATTACTCAGGTGCGTCGGTCAAGCGACGGGTCAATCATGCCCTGCGTCAATTCGAGCTCAAGACCATTTCCGCGTTGCAGGAACGGGTGCTGCACGACCCTTCGGCGTTCATGCAGTTGTTGCAGTTCCTGACCATCCCGGTCAGTGAAATGTTTCGCGACCCGGCTCACATGCTGGCTATCCGTCATGAGGTGGTCCCGCTGCTCAAGACCTATCCGTCACTGAAAGTTTGGATTGCAGGTTGCAGCACTGGCGAGGAGGTGTATTCGATGGCGATCATGTTGCGCGAAGAAGGCTTGCTCGACCGCACCATCATCTACGCCACCGACATCAATCCACGTTCGCTGGAGAAGGCCAAGCAAGGGATATTTTCGATGGAAAATATCCGTGCCTACAATGAGAACTACCTGAAGGCCGGGGGCAAGCGGCTGTTTTCCGATTACTACACGGCGGCTTATGACTACGCGATTTTCGACAAAACCCTGCGTGAGAACGTAACGTTTGCCGACCACAGCCTGGCGACCGACAGCGTATTTTCCGAAACTCAGTTGATCTCATGCCGTAATGTGCTGATCTACTTCAACAAGAAGCTGCAGGACAGGGCGTTCGGGCTGTTTCACGAATCGCTGTGTTATCACGGTTTTTTGGTGCTTGGCAGCAAGGAAACGCTGGACTTCTCTGCATACAGCACACAGTTCGAACCCTTGGTAAAACCTGAGCGGATCTACCGTAAGTCATGAAAACATTCTTTCCTGACGTCGCCCCAGACTCATCACAGTTGCCGGCTGTCGATGCAATTGTTGTCGGCGCTTCGGCAGGCGGCGTTGAGGCATTGCTGAAGATTTTTTCACCACTGCCCAAGGACTACCGATTGCCCATCATCGCCGTATTGCACTTGCCGCAAGAGCGTCGGAGTCAGTTGGCCGATGTATTCAAATCGCGCCTGTCGATTCCTGTGAAGGAAGCCGATGACAAGGAAACCCTGGTGCCAGGTACGCTGTACTTCGCCTCGCCGGGTTATCACCTGTCGATCGAGGAGGACCTGAGTTTGTCTTTTAGTCAGGAGGAGCGGGTTCATCATTCCAGGCCCAGTATCGACATCCTGTTTGATTCGGCGGCCGAGGTGTACGGCCCCAGATTGGCGGGTGTGCTGTTGACCGGGGCGAACAATGATGGTGCCTGGGGCTTGGCGCGGATCAAGGAAGTCGGCGGTCTTACGGTGGTGCAAAATCCCGAAAGTGCCCAGGCGCGCGCCATGCCAGAAGCCGGTCTGGCGCTGCACACCCCTGATTATCTACTGCCTTTGCACGACATAGGCCAATTGCTTGTCGAGCTGGAACGAACCGCATGCTGAGTGAAATCATCGCCAAACTGTTGATCGTCGACGATCTGCCGGAAAACCTGCTGGCCCTGGAAGCGCTGATCAAGCGCGAGGACCGCCAGGTGTACAAGGCGCTGTCCGCCGACGAGGCGCTGTCGTTGTTACTGGAACATGAGTTCGCCATGGCCATTCTCGACGTACAAATGCCGAGCATGAACGGCTTCGAGCTTGCCGAATTGATGCGCAGCACCGAGAAGACCAAAAGCATTCCGATCGTATTTGTCAGCGCGGCAGGGCGTGAGCTGAACTACGCGTTCAAAGGCTACGAAAGTGGCGCCGTGGATTTCCTGCACAAGCCGCTGGACATTCATGCAGTCAAAAGCAAGGTCAACGTTTTCGTCGATCTGTATCGCCAGCGCAAGGCGCTTAAGCAGCAACTCGACGCACTGGAACGCTCGCGCACGGAGCAGGAAGCGTTACTCACACAATTGCAATCGACCCAGAACGAGCTTGAACATGCTGTGCGCATGCGCGACGACTTCATGTCCATTGTGTCCCATGAAGTGCGTACGCCGCTCAATGGCCTGATTCTCGAAACCCAACTGCGCCAGTTGCACTTGGCCAAAGACAACGCCTCGGCGTTCACCATGGACAAGCTCAAGGCCATGGTCGACCGCGATGAGCGGCAGATCCAGAGCCTGATTCGTCTGATCGAAGACATGCTCGATGTCTCGCGTATTCGCACCGGCAAACTGTCCATACGCACTAGCCCGTTCGACCTTGCGGAACTGGTGACCAATCTGGTGGAAAGCTACGCCGCGCAGATTGCGACCGCCGATTGTGTCGTGACTTTGAGCGCCGACGATCCGGTCATCGGCGTGTGGGATGAATTTCGCATCGAGCAGGTGATCGCGAACCTGCTCACCAATGCGTTGCGTTATGGCGCGCACAAGCCGATCCATGTGGCGGTTTATAACGAGGGCGCCGAGGCGCGGATTGACGTCGCGGACAACGGGATTGGCATCAGCGAGGAGAATCAGAAGCGTATTTTCCAACAGTTTGAAAGGGTTTCAGCCAATCACGCGGTCTCGGGGCTGGGGCTTGGGCTGTTCATTTCCGAGCAGATTGTCGAGGCTCACGGTGGCACGATTACGGTCGTGAGCGAGGAGGGCAAGGGTTCGCTGTTTCGCGTCTCGTTGCCGCTCTGACGACCTATTTCCCTAACTGGCGGGGGCTAGACGCTCCCAGTATGGGTTGTCGCGGTCGGCTGAAGCTGTTCGACGATTATCTGAAATCTCGCGCAACCTACGCCAACGGGCATGGTCGTATCAGGCAGCCATTTATAAGATCAAAGGCGTTCCAATGAGCTCTGATGCAGAAAATGTCGTCCTCATCGTCGAAGACGAACCGCTGATTCTGATGCTGCTGGCCGACTTTCTGTCGGGTGAGGGCTATCGGGTGTTGCAGGCGGAAAACGGTGAGCAGGCATTCGAAATTCTCGCGACCAAGCCCCATTTGGACCTGATGATTACCGACTATCGGCTGCCCGGTGGCATTTCCGGGGTCATGATTGCTGAGCCTGCCGTCAAATTGCGGCCGGAATTGAAAGTGATTTTTATCAGTGGCTATCCGGCGGAAATCGTTGAGTCCGGTAGCCCCATCGCGTTCAAGGCACCGATCCTGGCCAAGCCGTTCACCATGGCCAGCTTGCAGTCGCAGATTCAGCGGTTGTTGAATTGAGCGCGTGTTCCTGTCAGCAGGGCGCAATTGCCCAAGATCAGAGCCCTCTATCATCGGTGTGTTCAATCGTTCAGGCCAACGATGCCAACGGTTGCTTTTGATGGAGCCAAGCATTGCCCTGTCGACGGCGACGGGCGCTGTCCGGGGTGGCGGCACTGTCCGTCAAATGGCCGAACCGTAGCCTGCGCAGTGGGGTTCGAGCTTGCTATAGTCCTGCGCCTGAACCCCCCGATAACCACGAATTCAAAGGATTGCGACCGTGTCCGACTACACCGCCTTTAATGTCGACGTGACCGACCACATTGCCCACGTGCAAATCAATCGCCCCGAAAAGGTGAATGCCATGAACGCGGCGTTCTGGAGCGAAATCGTCGAGATATTCAAGTGGGTGGACAATACCGACGAGGTGCGCGTCGTGGTTATCAGCGGTGCCGGCAAGCACTTTTCGGCCGGTATCGACTTGATGCTGCTGGCCTCGGTCGCCAACGAGTTGGGCAAGGATGTGGGTCGCAATGCACGCCTGCTGCGACGCAAGATTCTACAGATGCAAGCCTCGTTCACCGCCGTCGATCAATGCAGCAAGCCGGTGCTGGCAGCGGTCCAGGGTTATTGCATCGGTGGGGCAATCGATCTGATTTCGGCCTGTGACATGCGTTATGCCGCAGACGATGCGCTGTTTTCTATCCGAGAAATCGACATGGGCATGGCCGCTGACGTCGGCACGCTGCAGCGTCTGCCGCGAATCATCGGTGATGGCATGATGCGCGAAATGGCCTACACCGGACGCAATGTCGGTGCCGATGAGGCTCAACGTATTGGCTTGGTCAATCGCACGTTTGCCGATCTTGCGCAACTGCTGGAGGGTGTGTTCGCGATTGCCCGGGAGATTGCGGCGAAATCGCCGATTGCGATCAACGGTACCAAGCGCATGATCAGCTACATGCGTGATCACAGTATCGATGATGGCCTTGAATACGTTGCCACATGGAACGCTGGCATGCTGCAATCCACTGATCTGAAGCTGGCGATGGTTGCGCACATGGGCAAACAGAAGCCGGTCTTCGACAACTGACTCGCGAACCTGCCTGCGATGACCGAAGGTCAGATGTTTGACCCGTCGCCCTCGACCCGGTCGGTTCGCACAAGAGGAGTTCTTTCATGACGCGCCCCAGGCGTTGGAGTACTGCCGTCCTTGATATTCAGGTGCCCGGTGGTATGGCCGTGGTCCACAGTAATCAGGGTTTTTTGCTGGACAGCAATGGCGTGATGTTTTCAAGGGAGTGGCTCAGACGTCAGGATTTGCCCGTTATCAGCGAGCATGGGATCGGCTATTTCGACGGTGAGCCGGTGTACTTGCTGGTGCTGGATAAACCGGTACAGATCGAGGGTACGAGCTGGCAGACCTTGCGTCAGTTCATGCTGGGCGATGATGCCGATATCTATCGCAAGCTCGGTTATGCGGCGCAGATCAGCACCTGGGCCCGCGAACATCGTTTTTGTGGCAATTGTGGACGACCCGCTGTGCAAGTGCCTGGCGAGCGGGCGATGTATTGCGCGCACTGCGATCTGCGTTATTACCCGCGTATTTCGCCGAGCATGATCGTGCTCATCACCCGTGGCGACGAGGTGTTGCTGGCCCGTTCGCCGCGCTTTGTGACCGGTGTCTACAGCACCCTGGCGGGTTTCGCCGAGCCGGGGGAATCAGCAGAAGCCTGCGTGCGCCGTGAGGTCATGGAAGAAGTGCAGATTAAGGTCAAGAACATTCAGTACAAGGGTAGCCAGTGCTGGCCATTCCCTCATTCAATGATGCTGGGCTTTCACGCTGAATATGAAAGCGGCGAAATCGTGCCGCAGGCCGATGAAATCGAGGATGCGCAATGGTTCAGCGTTCACGACATGCCGCCGTTACCGGCGAGTCGTTCTATTGCGCGATACCTGATCGATCTGTATCTGGCCCAGCGCTCAGGCTCCCCCGAGCCAGTGCTGCCAGACTAGGCGCACGGTCAGCCCCAGCACCACAATGATGAACACCGGGCGGATGAATTTGGCGCCGCCTTTGATCGCTGTCCGGGCGCCGAGAAAAGCACCGACCATCAAGGCTGCGCCCATGCTCAGGCCGATGCCCCAATCGACCTGGCCATTGAAGGCGAAGATCGACAGCGCAGTGACGTTACTGACGAAGTTCATGCTGCGCGCCACGCCGCTGGCTTTCACCAGGTCCAGCGGATACATCAACAGGGTGCTAACCGTCCAGAATGCTCCGGTGCCGGGCCCGGCGACACCATCATAGAAACCAAGTCCCAGCCCTTGTGGCAGTTGCCATTTGGTCTTGATCGGTGCGTCATTGTTCAGCGCCGCCTTGGATGGTTTACCAAACAGCAGATAAATAGCGCAGCCCAGCACGATGACCGGGAGCATCTTGTTCAACCATTGTTCTGGCAGGTAATGAGCCACCACCGCGCCGATCAATGCACCGACGGCGGTGCCTATCAGCGCGCGCGTCCACTGTGCCGGATGAAACAACTTGCGCCGATAGAACGTGAACCCGGCGGTCGCGGAGCCAAAGGTCGAGCTGAGCTTGTTGGTGCCTAACACCAAATGCGGCGGCAAGCCGACGGTGAGCAGGGCAGGTGTGGTTAACAACCCACCGCCACCTGCGATGGCATCAATAAAGCCGGCAACGAAAGCGACAAGGGCAAGCACCACCAGCGTGGCGGGGTCAACACTGAGTTCGAACGGCATGAAGAAGGCTTATTTGGCAGTTGGGCAGAATGGCTGTCCAGAAGGCGCGCATTCTACCTGTAAGCCGTCCATTTGTGGGTTGCACATTTCCTGTCGCAGATCCCTGGTCGTCCGGACAGCCGCGCTGTCGCGCAGCAAACACGGGATCTTGTTGGCGCAAGGCTTGGTCTGGTAAACCGTTTCGCGAACCGGTTTGCTTCTTCAGAGAAATACCCCTGCGACTATTCAAAACTCCTTCAGCGCCACCCAGCGCTGCTCCTGCGCCGCCACTCTAATAGCTGTCGCCAGCCGTTCTACCTGCCACGCCTCTTCAAAGTCAGGCCCGTCATTACCTTTGCCGCATACCGCCTGGATCAGCGCATGCACTTCCAGGGTTTTTAGCTCGTTGTAGCCCAACTGATGCCCCGGCGCCGGGCAGAATGCTGCGTAGCCTGGCAGCGACGGGCCTGCGAGCAAGCGTTGAAAACCGTCGCGCCCTGACGCACCTGAGCGAAACACCCGCAGCTCGTTCAAGCGTTCCTGATCAAAAGCCAGCGTGCCTTTGGTGCCACTGATCTCAATGCTCAGGTGATTCTTGTACCCGTGCTTGAGCCAACTGCTGCTGAACGTGCCACGCGCGCCATTGGCAAAGCGCAGCAGGGCATGGGTCTGGTCATCGACGGTGATTTCTCGCAACTGCTGGCTACCCGCCGAGGCCGGACGCCTTCGATGCACGGTGTGCGAGTCCGCGCAGACTGATTCAACGTCCCCCAGCAGATAACGCGCCATCGCCAGCAGGTGACTGCCCAGGTCGGCCAGCGCACCGCCAGCATGGGCCGCGTCACAGCGCCAGGCCCAGGGCGACAACGGGTCACTCATGAAGTCTTCACTGAACTCGCCCTGAAAGCTGATGATCTGCCCCAATTCGCCGCTTTCGATCATCTGCCGTGCCAAGCCAATCATCGGGTTGTGCTGGTAGTTGTAGCCCACGCGCGTTACCACACCGGCAGCCTTGGCCGCGCACTGCATCTGATTGGCCTGCTCAAGACTCACCGCCAGCGGTTTTTCGCAGTACACCGCTTTGCCGGCCTCAAGCGCGGCCATTGCCATGGGGAAGTGCAGGTGATTGGGCGTGGTGATCGCCACCAGATGGACATCAGAATCGTTGATCAGTCGCTCCCACCGAGCGTGACTGCGGTCGAAGCCCCAGCTTTGCGCGCATTGCTCGGCTCGTGCAGCGTCGGCATCGGCGAGGGCCACGAGTTTGAGCTGCGCCGGGAGGCTGAAGGTCGAGCGAGCGTTGTGAAAGGCCATGGCGTGGGCCCTGCCCATGAAGCCGGTGCCGATCAGGCCGATGCCCAATACAGGAAGAGATTTGCGCATGACAGCGTCCTTGAAGGCCTGTTGTTATGCGCAAAATGTATTCGCTGAGGACTTTGGATGGAATCGTTATTCCAGCAGAAAAACCTCAGTATCGCCTCAGGGAGCGGGGCTTGAGGATATCCAACGGATTTAGTGTCGACCGGATAACCGGGGCAGCCGATCAGGATAAATACCCACCGTCCACATTCAATGCCACGCCCGTCGTATAGCTTGACGCTTCGCTTGCCAGGTACAACACAGCACCGGCCATTTCACTCGGCGCCGCCACGCGCTTGAGCGGGATATGCGTCAACGCGGTGTTGAGGATTTTTTCGTTACTGACCAACGCCGAGGCGAATTTGGTGTCGGTCAATCCTGGCAGCAGCGCATTGCAGCGAATGCCGAACTGCGCACATTCCTTGGCAAACACCTTGGTCATGTTGATCACTGCTGCTTTGGTGATCGAGTAGATGCCCTGGAATTCACCCGGCGACACGCCATTGATCGATGCCACGTTGATGATGCTGCCGCCGCCATGTTCGCGCATCAGTTTGCCGGCTTCTACAGACATGAAGAAGTAGCCGCGGATGTTCACATCGACAGTTTTCTGGAAGGCGCCCGGATCAGTGTCCAGCACGTTGCAGAATTGAGGGTTGGTCGCGGCATTGTTGACCAGAATATCCAGGCGGGCGAATTGCTCGCGGATCTGTGCGAAGGCGCTGGTGATCTGTTCCATCTCGCCGATGTGGCAAGCGATGGCGGTGGCCTTGCCGCCTTCGGCGATGATGGCGTCAGCCACATGCTGGCAACCCTCGATCCTGCGGCTGGAGACGATCACGTGTGCGCCTTGCTGGGCCAGCAATTTGGCGATGGCCTCGCCAATGCCACGGCTGGCGCCGGAAACGAAGGCAATCTTGCCGTCAAGGTCGAACAGTTGGGTCTTGGACATGTTGTCTTCCTTATGGTGTCGCAATCGGAGTCAGAGCTGGGATCGACCAATCACTTGCAAGGCCATGTGTTCCAGCAGTGTGTTCATCTGAATGAACTGCGAGAAGCGTTTGTCCTGGGTCTGGCCATGGAAAAACCGGTAATAGATCTGTTGCACGATGCCCGCCAGACGGAACAGTCCGTAGGTGTAGTAAAAGTCGACGTTATCAATACTAATGCCCGAGCGTTCAGCGTAGTACGCCACGAAGTGCTCGCGGGTGAGCATGCCTGGCGCGTGGCTTGGCTGGCGACGCATCAGTTGCACTGGAGCAGGGTCATCGGCCTGAATCCAATAGGCGAGGCTGTTGCCCAGGTCCATCAAGGGATCGCCCAATGTTGTCAGTTCCCAATCCAGCACACCGATGATTTGCATGGGGTTGTGTGGGTCCAGGATCACGTTGTCGAAGCGGTAGTCGTTGTGTACCAGGCTCGACGTTGGGTGATCTGCGGGCTTCTTCTCATCGAGCCAGGCTGCAACTGTTTCCCAACTCGGTGCATCCGGGGTACGAGCCTTTTCGTAACGCTCGGTCCATCCGCGAATCTGCCGTTCGACATAGCCTTGTGGTTTACCGAGATCACCCAGGCCGCAGGCGACGTAATCCACTTGATGCAGATCCACCAGCTTGTCGATGAAGCTCTTGCACAGGGCTTGGGTCTGTTGCGCGTCGAAGTTCAGCTGCGCTGGCAGTTCAGAGCGCAGGATGATGCCGTTGACCCGCTCCATCACATAGAACTCGGTGCCAATCACTGAGTCGTCTGTGCAATGGACATAGGCTTTTGGGCAGTACGGGAAGGCCTCTTTGAGCTGGTTGAGGATGCGGTATTCGCGGCCCATGTCATGGGCCGATTTGGCTTTTTGGCCGAATGGCGGGCGACGCAGAACAAACTCCTGCTCAGGGTATTTCAGCAAGTAGGTCAGGTTCGAGGCACCGCCCGGAAACTGGCTGATAACCGGAGCGCCGCTTAACCCTGGGATGTGGGATTTGAGGTAAGGGTCGATCAGAGCGGCGTCGAGTTCTTCGCCGGATCGAACCTGAGTGGACTGGTCGGTGAGCGTCATGTTTATTCCTGCTGTCTATTATAGCTATCCAGGATCATTGACTAATCTAATGTGGCGCTGCCTAAGGTCGCAAGCCGCCCCCAGCGTTATAGGTCAGCGTGTTACAGGTTGATCAACCGCTTTGATTGCTGTTGGACAAAACAATAGAGCAAAAAAAACCGAAGCCGCAGGGCTTCGGTTCTTTGTCGATCGTGCGGTGCTTAAACCGGGAACAGTTCGCTTAGTTTCATTGCCAGCATCATGTCGCCTTCTGCGCGCAGCTTACCGGCCATGAAGGCCTGCATGCCGTCGGTTTCGCCACTGACGATACCTTTAAGGGTTTCGGCGTCCATGACCAGCGTCACGTTGGCATCAGGGTTTTCACCTTCTTGCAGGTCGCAGGTGCTGTCCTTGATGATCAGCGAGTAGTGCTTGTCTTCGTCGGTGATATTGAAACCGAAGACCAGGTCCAGGCCCGCAGCGGCACTTGGGTTGAACTTGGCTTTCATGGATTGAACGGCGTCGGCTACGGAAGTCATGGTGGAGTCCTTTTAGTGTGATTGCTGGCACCTTGCAGGTGCTATTGGCCGGGCTCAGCGATACGTGATGAGCTCCGGCGCCTTCATCAGTTGCAGGTGTGCGTGACTGTTGAAGGAAGCCAGTGACACCTCGCGCCCCCGAAACTTCAGGTGGTTGAGCGAGGTGTTGACGATTTGCCAGTTAAGTTCGAACGCCTGAGTGACCGGCATTTGTGTAATCAGGTGAAGCAGGGCGGTAATGGTGCCGCCGGAGGTGAACACGGCGATACGGTCGTTGGGCCTTGCGCTGTCGAGAACGCTGTCGAGGCCGGACTTGACCTGAGCGGCGAACGCCAGCCAGCTTTGCAGCCCAGGCGTATCGTGTTGACCGCCAACCCAACGGCTGATGATCAGTGCGAAAAGACGCTGAAATTCAGCGCGGTTGTGTCCGGCGTTACGCATCACGTCGAGGGCTTCGGGCTCGTCGGGCAGCATAGCGGGCAACAGCGCGCGAATCACTGCCTCAGCGTCGAATTCGTTGAACGCAGGATCAGTTTCAAGCATCGGCGTTGGTTGCCCCTGCTGAGTGAACTGTGCCAATGCGGTTTCGGCGGTGTGTCGCTGACGAAACAGGTCGCCAGCGATGCAGCGATCAAAGCTCAGGCCCAGAGCAACCAGATGCGCGCCGAGCACTTGCGCCTGGCGAAAACCGGTGGGCGACAGCACGTCGTAATCGTCTGCACCAAAGGAGGCCTGGCCATGTCGTATCAGGTAGATGCTGCCCACGTCCGCGTCGTCCGGGTACGGTGAAAGTGTTGGGAGGTTATGAGGACGGCTTAGGGTCTGTCAATGAAAAAACATACGCTTGTTTGAATCGTTATTTGTCATGGTCCTGACTGCACTGTGACTGGCTCGCCGCAAGGCACGCCGGTATGCTTGATCCATTCGCGACCCTGCTCCCAGGGTTCGGCATGTTTGTAAGGAGCATCTGTGGAGTTTTTCGCTGATTACGCCAGCTTTCTGGCCAAAACGGTCACTTTGGTGATCGCAATCGTCGTTGTTCTGGTCGCCATTGCGTCCATGCGCGGCCGAGGGCGCCGCCGCGGCGGCGGTCAGTTGCATGTGGTCAAGCTCAATGAGTTCTACAAAGGGCTGCGCGAGCGCCTGGAACAATCGTTGCTCGACAAGAACCGGCTCAAGATGTTGCGTAAAGAGCAAGCCAAGACGCTGAAGAAAGAGGCCAGGAAGGATAAGCAAAAAGCTGACGGTAAATCCCGGGTCTACGTGTTGGATTTCGATGGTGATATCAAAGCGTCGGCCACTGAAAGCATGCGCCACGAAATCACTGCGCTGCTGACCCTCGCCACGCCCAAGGATGAAGTGGTCCTGCGACTGGAAAGCGGCGGCGGCATGGTCCACAGCTATGGTCTGGCATCCTCGCAACTGGCACGCATTCGTCAGGCGGGCATTCCGTTGACTATCTGTATTGATAAGGTGGCAGCCAGCGGCGGGTACATGATGGCTTGCATCGGTAATCGAATCATCAGCGCGCCGTTTGCAATCCTCGGCTCGATTGGCGTGGTTGCTCAATTGCCCAACGTTAATCGTCTGCTGAAAAAACACGACATCGACTTCGAAGTGCTGACCGCAGGTGAGTACAAACGCACCTTGACTGTGTTTGGCGAAAACACCGAGAAGGGCCGTGAGAAATTCCAGCAGGACCTGGACATCACCCATGAGCTGTTCAAAAACTTCGTCGCCAGCTATCGCCCCCAGTTGCAGATCGATGAAGTGGCGACAGGCGAAATCTGGTTAGGCATGGCGGCACTGGACAAGCAGTTGGTCGATGAGTTGAAGACCAGCGATGAATATCTGTCCGACCGGGCCAGGACGGCGGATGTATTTCACTTGCATTACGCCGAGCGCAAGAGCTTGCAAGAGCGTGTCGGGCTGGCGGCGACGGGATCGGTGGATCGGTTGGTGACCAGTTGGTGGGCGCGTTTGACTCAACAGCGTTTCTGGTAACCACAACTCGGCGCGGGTGGCGCTCGTCACCCGTCAGACTTAACCCTTTAACAGTCCAAGGCCCGATTCGTTAAGGGGTATGCTGCGTTTGCCCTGCCTGCGTTTGATTAAAAGCGTACCGCGTATGTTTTATCTCTATGTGCGTTATATATGTAGTATTTAAATTTATCTTCCTGGAGGGGCATTCGGTTTAATTATTAAATATTTGGGGCGGTATCGGATAATTGTTTGGTTAAGCTGGGTTTTTCAAGACACCATAAGGATATGGTTATGTTCGAATCCACCCGTACTCCAGATAATGCTTCACACTCAGTCAATGCCATAATGGATTTGTTTTTCGCACAACATGGAGCAGTCGTAAAACCTCCGGCAACGTATGCCCGCGATGTGATCATTGACCACGCTAAAGCCCAGTGGAAGGTACAGCTTGATCCCGACGCAATCGTCATTGCCACGCTGGCCTATAGCGCTCCGCCCAGCGAGGCCCCATACCCCGCCACATTGATGCACGCCTTAAGTCTGACCCAGGCGATGTTGAACAATTGGCAGCAAAATGGTGATGGTAGCTTGCTCGGCCTGAGTCGCCTGGACCCC
Organism: Pseudomonas sp.; assembly: GCF_036404235.1. Classification (GTDB taxonomy): domain Bacteria; phylum Pseudomonadota; class Gammaproteobacteria; order Pseudomonadales; family Pseudomonadaceae; genus Aquipseudomonas. The sequence goes on along the minus strand of NZ_DASWOT010000080.1, from coordinate 7,656 downwards.
TACCGCAAAGGGGGGATTGACTTCAGGATTGTCGACAAACTCAATGTGTTTTACACCACCCATGTTTATGAGGGACTGTATCGAAAGCACGAGCCGCAAACTTATGATGCGCTGACACATGTGGATGTCGCGGCTGCCGATTTCAAAAAATTTATCTGGGATCAAAATCTACGTACGAAGTACCAGGCATACCTGCAGAACTTCTGGATACAACACGCGCGGTTCTATCCTGTGCTGGGCAGGGCGTCTTTTATTAAGTCCGCGTTTACCCAGGTCGCGGAAAACAGCCTTCAAGAGCAGGATAAATACCTGGCAATGAAGGCTGCCGGTCTGTCGCCTTCGCAGGCGTGGGAAGACTTGACCCCTGCGCAACTGAGCGCGCCAGTGGTCCTCCCGAAGGGCGTCGAGGTGTCAATGCTGATGATCTATCGCTACACCTCCAGCGACATACTGATGATCAAGGACACCCAAACCGGGCGGATCTTGCTCTACATCCCGGGCAATTCTTCACCCATTCATAGCTTCGGCAATGAAGACAGCCTTAAGGACTGGATCGGTGAGCAATGCAGGGATCTGCGCAAACGCCGGGCACTGGAGGGGCATTTCAAGGAGGTCGATGACAGTGATGGGCTGCTTCTGAGCGGTTTGCATACAGCGTTGGACGGTCTGGCGGCGTATCCCCGGATACTCAATGGCGCTACCGGCACCTGGCCGCCGCGTCATATCGTACGAGCAGGTCCCAGGATCGTCGGGGATCCGTTTGTCTTTCTGTATAACAGCCTGCGTGAACGCCTCGATAGCGATGCGATCAGCATGTTCAGCACCCAGGGCGACTATCGCAAGGAGACATTCGCCAAGGGTGTAAGCAACAGCCTGTTGCTGGTGGGTTTTGTCGCCATGGTGGCGCCTGAAGCGATACCCGTACTCGTTGCGTTATCCACGGCGTTGATCGGCCTGGGGGCTGATCAACTTATCGAGGCAAAAACGCTGAAGGAACGCGAGATCGCTTTGGGACGGATTGAGTTCGGTGTGCTGAATGCCTTGCCGTTTGTGATCGAGAAAGTCGCGGCGGGCGTTGCTGCGCTGGGTAATATTGGCAAAGACGCAGAGTCCGCCGGACTCGTTGGCACCGATGCGCCAATGGCGCCTTCTGTCGAGCACACGCCAGTTGTTATGCCGCCCCCGTTTGTTTCAGCATCGGGGCATTATTATGAGCCGCCCAATTTAAGGTCGCTTCAGCCACCGTTCAGACGTGCGCTGAGGGCGTTCGAAGCACCCCCCGAGGCTTGGCAGGGGCTACCCAACGTCCGTGACGCTGATGGCAACCTTGACCTCAACCTCTACGGCCATGGCGATAGCTATTTCCTGAAGCTCTTTGACAAGGGGTACCGTATTCGCCGCTCTAAATCAGGGAGGAGCTGGCGAGTTATTACAGAGGATGGCAAACCGGGCCCGTATGTGAAGCCTGGTGCCGACGGCCATTGGGATATTGATCTGCATGGATTGAAAGGTGGAGGTACCCGTAAGGCGCCAACATCTATCAGCCTTGGCGTTGAGCGAGAAGCAGCGTTGAGCGCGCAGGTCAAAACGCTTTACCCAAACTTGTCCCGTGAGGAAATAATCGGCGTCATTAACGAGCTAAAAGCCACTGGCACCTCGATCGAAATCCAGCTGGCCCGACTGGCAACAGAGTATGACGCGTTGAGTCGCACACTCGGAATATGGGTGGCGGCACCGCCGGAGTTGGTGCAGGTGAGCGCCCAGCGATCAATAATGGTCAGTCGGGTAGCCAAGCGACAGGTTGCCGACATCATCAAGCGCTGTTGGCGCAGGGAGACACCCGTCACTGATCAAGCAGCCGCCGGCTACTTTGGTGGCTACGAGCTCGACTTTAGCGCAATCAAGATCAGCCGCTTGCCGCAGCTGCCCGGTGATTTCAGTCACGTGACCCTTATCAATCTTGAGCGCACCTCGATCACTGAACGCTCGGCGAGTGCCTTGATTCGCAAGTGCTCCAATGCACGCTGGGTGAAGCTGGAAGGTAACTTTCTGAGGAGCGTGCCTGAGGGCGTCAGTGATCTGCCGAGGCTCACGCGGTTGATGTTGGCAGATAATCAGATTGTCCTGAGTCCGAACTCGGTACGCACCCTTACCGCAATCCAGACGCTGAGGATGCTGAATCTCAATGGTAATCCGATCGGCCCTTTGCTGGACGTCACGCCCATGCGTCGGTTGATTAACCTACTTTTACGTAATACCGGGATTGATGCAGTGCCCGAAGGCGCATGCACCCTGGAGGGCTTGAACTGTCTGGATTTACGCAGTAATCAGATAACCAGTCTGCCGGAGGCCTACTACCAAATACCCTTGAATGTGCGGCGTGGGTTACTCGATGGCAATCCGTTGAGCCTGCCAACTCTTCGTCGTTTGCTCAGGAACGTCATGACACCTGCTCCCACGAGTGGGATGCAGGTCTGGCTGCAGCAGGCGACATCTGATGCCGTCAATGCGGCGCGCAGGTCCGCCTGGAGCATTTTTGAGCAGGAGCCACAGTCCGCCGAATTCTTTGACGTCATCAACCGCCTGCGCCAATCCGAAGACTTTGCTTTTACCCCTGAATCAGTGGCGCATCGAGTCTGGCAAGTGCTGGAAGCGGGCGCCGAGGATCAGGCCCTGCGCTTGCGCCTGATAGGCATGGCGAGCAGACCTGAAACCTGTGTTGACGGTGTCACTATGATATTCGGCAACATGGAGCTCGAAGTGCTGCTGAACAAAGCAAAATCGTTGGCAGTCGACGGGGATGAGAGTCACCAGTTGCTCAAGCTGGTACGAGGGCTTTCTCGTTTGGAGCACGTCGATAACATTGCTCGCCTCGATGCTAGCGCAAGGCCGGCAGGCTCATTGAGCTTTGAGGAGGATATCGAAGTCGTGCTGGCCTATCGTATCGGGTTGGCTGAAAGTCTTGAGTTGCCGATCAATGTCAAACGCATGAAATTCCCCCAAATAGCCGGTGTTAGTAACGAGCTCATCGAAGCTGCGCGTCTTGAGGTGTTAGCGGCTGAGACCGATGCCGCACTCATCGAGTACGCCATTTTCAGGGAATTTTGGGTCGATTATCTGAAGAAGACGTACGAGGATGAGTTCGCCGCTACGAACAAGCCCTTTCACGAGAAAATGGACCATCTGTACGATCAGAAGCCATTCATGCGCGACGGGACCTACATGGTCGATGTTGAATGGGTCAAGCAACAACAGATTCAGAGTGAAGCGACCCTGATGAGACAACTGACGCAGGCCGAACTGGCCAACGGTCCGCGGGCCAACAGTGTGTCTTGATAAATAAAAAAGCCCGGGCTGACATTCATCAGCCCGGGCTTTTTGATCATCGATGCCGGTTTGCCCAATGAAGCGGGCTTCGCCGTTATCGCCTGCGAAACAACGGCAGCGGCTCATCGGTTGCCGCCTGATACGTCACCGAGAAATCCTTGAGGCCCTCAAGGGCTTCATACGGGTCTTTATCAGCGCGAATCGCGAAGGCGTCGAAGCCGCAACGGTGCATGTAGAACAATTGGTCACGCAACACATCCCCGATTGCCCGCAGCTCGCCTTTGAAGCCATAGCGATCACGCAGCAAACGCGCGTTGGAGAAGCTGCGGCCGTCGGTGAACGCCGGGAAGTTCAAGGCAATGACCTGGAACTGGTTGGCGTCGTCGCCGATTTCTTCGGCTTCTTCATCACTGTCCAGCCACACACCCAAGCCGCCGTCACGGGCCTTGAGCGCGTGGGCGTGTTCGCGCCATAGCGCTAGTGGCACGATCAGGTCGTCGCAGTTGGACAAACCATCGAACGTGGCGTCCTTGGGCAGCAGGTGCCAGGTCTCGTCAATAACCTGGTTGTTCTTAATGATTCGCTGCATAGACGCGCTCCTTGAAAGGGTCGATGCCGATCCGTTGGTAAGTGTCGATGAAGCGCTCGTCTTCAGTGCGTTTTTCAACGTAGACGTCGATCAGCTTTTCGATCACATCCGGCATGACATCCTGCGCGAACGAGGGGCCAAGGATTTTGCCCAGGCTTGCGTCACGGCTGGCGCTGCCACCCAATGACACTTGATAAAACTCCTCGCCTTTTTTGTCCACGCCCAGAATGCCGATATGACCGACGTGGTGGTGGCCGCACGCGTTCATGCAGCCGGAGATGTTCAGGTCCAGTTCGCCGATGTCGAACAGGTAATCCAGGTCGTCGAAGCGGCGCTGGATGGATTCGGCAATCGGGATCGACTTGGCATTGGCCAGCGAGCAGAAATCACCGCCAGGGCAGCAGATGATATCGGTCAGCAGGCCGACGTTCGGCGTGGCGAAACCTAGTTCGCGCAACTCCCCCCACAGGGTGAACAATTGGCTTTGCTCGACATCGGCCAGAATGATGTTCTGCTCGTGTGAGGTGCGCAGTTGGCCAAAGCTGTAACGGTCAGCCAGGTCGGCGATGCCGTCCAGTTGCTTGTCGGTTGCATCACCCGGTGCCACCCCTGTGGGTTTCAACGACAGGGTGACGGCGGCATACCCCGGCTTCTTGTGCGCCAGGACATTACGCGAACGCCAGCGGCCGAAGCCCGGGCTCTCTTTGTCGAGCTGCGCCAGCTCTGCGCTGTAGTCGCTCAACGCTTTATATTCAGGGTCGACGAAATGTTTGGCGACGCGATGCACTTCGGCGTCGGTCAGCGTGGTCTGGCCGCCGCGCAGGTGGGCCATTTCTGCCTCGACCTTCTCGGCGAAGACTTCAGGCGTGAGCGCCTTGACCAGGATCTTGATCCGGGCCTTGTATTTGTTGTCGCGACGACCATAGCGGTTGTAAACCCGCAGGATGGCATCGAGGTAGCTCAACAGGTCTTGCCAGGGCAGGAACTCATTGATGAAGGCGCCGACCACCGGGGTACGACCCAGCCCACCGCCCACCAACACGCGAAAGCCCAACTCGCCGGCAGCGTTGTGTACCGGCTCAAGGCCAATGTCGTGTACTTCGATGGCCGCACGGTCAGTTGCAGACCCGTTGATCGCGATCTTGAATTTACGTGGCAGGTAGGCGAATTCCGGATGGAAGGTCGTCCATTGACGAACGATTTCACACCATGGACGTGGGTCTACTACTTCATCGGCTGCAACACCGGCGAATTGGTCGGTGGTGACGTTGCGCAAGCAGTTGCCGCTGGTCTGAATGGCGTGCATCTGCACGGTGGCAAGCTCAGCAAGAATGTCGGGGACGTCTTCCAGGGCAGGCCAGTTGAACTGGACATTCTGGCGGGTGCTGATATGTGCGTAGCCTTTGTCGTAGTCACGGGCGATCTTCGCCAGCATCCGTGTCTGACGTGAGGTCAATTGGCCGTAGGGCACTGCGACACGCAACATGGGCGCGAAGCGTTGGATATAAAGGCCGTTTTGCAGGCGAAGCGGGCGGAACTCTTCTTCGCTCAGCTCCCCGGCCAGGTAGCGGCGGGTCTGATCTCGGAACTGCTTGACGCGGTCCTCGATGATCCGCTGATCGTACTCGTCGTATACGTACATGGTGGTCCTGTTCTCAGGCGGTTCACTGCTTTGAGCGGGCTGAAATGCGATGCGTTGTCGCCTGCTCTTTCAGACCGCTAAACAAATCTGCGCGCACGGCCGCGCACTCCCAACGGAGCCGGTGGAAGATACTCGTTTTTAGTTATGCGCAAAAGTGAAGTTTGGATATATGTAAAGAACTAAAAGTGCTAAATGGGCCTGTCACTCGTCTTAACCACACTTGTGATATGGACAAGCATCGACTTTACTCAGTACCGGGCCGAGGTCAATCGCGTCGGTCGCTTTCATCTGCAATCACCAATAAGAACTGACAAGAGGCGATGCAATGAGTAATCACCCTAAAATTGCCAAGTCCGACAGCCATGTCGATGCTTGGGCCATCTTCTTCATCATCATTCTCGTCGTGGGGACAGCAGTGTTCTGGGTCAGCCACCAGTAGCGCCGTTGCAGCAAAGCTGCCGGGTACAAGTTCTTCCCTGACAGGCCGATAAGTATTAGAGGGTCGGATCTGCGACGTTCATACTTTGAGGTCAACGAGTCCGATGTGTGTACGCCGGGTATTTTCCAGCTGTCTGTTGATCGCAGGCAGCCTGTGGTGGAGCGGTGCGTGGGCCGCTTCTGTGGTGTTTCTCAACCCCGGATCTGCTCCTGACCCATACTGGTCAAGCTACTCGCGTTTCATGCAGTCGGCAGCCGACAAATTGGGCATCTCGCTGCAGGTGCGTTACACCGACCGCGACACGCGTACGCTGCTCGGTTATGCACGCGAAGCCCTACAGGGTAACCATCGTCCCGACTATCTGGTTTTTTCCAATGAGCTAAATGTCGCCCCCGAAATCCTGCGTCTGTCGGTTGGCAGCGGGGTCAAGCTGATGGCCGTCAACAATACCTTCACCGTCACCCAGCTGGAAATTCTCGGCGATCTTGGCGAGCGTTACCCTGATTTTCTGGGCAGTCTCGTGGCGAACGACGAGGAGGGCGGTTACCTGGCCGCGAAATCACTGATTGCGCAGTTGCCGCATGTTGCAGCAGGGCAGACGACCGAGATGCTGGCCTTTTCCGCGACTAACAGCACGCCCGTGTCGTTGCAACGTGAGCAGGGCTTGTACCGGGCGTTGGCCGAAAGTCCTCAAGTACGCTTGCGACAGATCGTGCTCGGCGGCTGGCGTCGGGATCGGGCACAAGAACAGGCGCGCGTGCTGCTCAAACGCTACCCCGATATCCGCTTGATATGGGCCGCCAACGACTTGATGGCGTTTGGCGCGATGGATGCGGTGCAGGAGCTTGGCAAGCAACCGGGCAAAGACGTGTTGTTCGCCTCGATCAATAATTCGACGCAGGCATTACAAGCGCAGTTGGAGGGGCGTCTCAACGTGGTGGTAGGCGGCCATTTCACGTTGGGTGGTTGGGCCCTGGTGCTGTTGCATGACTACGATCAGGCCGACCCAGCAACCCGCCAGCCGATAGGCTCGCTTCAAGTCAGAGCGATGCGGATCATGGAACGCCGAGATGCCCTGCACTACATCGAAGCCAATCAGCGCGATGACTATGGCATCGATGTTCGCCAGTTCACTCATCGCCACAGTCCGCCGGGAGTCGACTCACCGTTCTCGCCTATTGCGCCGGGTATGTCAGGTCGCGAAATGAATGACCAATTGCACGACGCCAAACAGCCCTAGTGCGAAGACAAGGGTGAACAGCAGGCCCATGAATACGAAGTGCGAGGGCTTGCCGTGGGTGAAATCGCGGGCACGATTTTTCCCGCTCTGCACGCCGAAGGCTGCTGCTATGACGCTGTGCAGCATTTGCCAGAACGTGGGTGGTCTGCCTTCGGGTTGATTGTGTTGGGGTTTGGATGGCTCTTGCATAGATCCTCCCGTGCGGTGGTGTCTTTGCAGGATAGCTGAGTCGCACAAGGGGGATCTGTGATCCGTTAAAACTATATTTATGTTGGTGTGTGTCTAGTCCTGAAATAGGTTTACACCTGTTTCATCCCAACGCCCGATGCACCGCATCGGGCGTTTTGTATTTCAAAGACAGGTGCGGTCGCTCGCCGTTGTAGATCGAGACCGACTCACCCACCATCTTCTTCGCCTGT
>NZ_DASWOT010000079.1:0-6355 GCF_036404235.1 Pseudomonas sp. | reverse complement strand
CGCTGCTCGGCCGTGGCTTATATGGTCGAGCGAGGCGAATTGCCGCGCCAGATTGTAGGGTTCCATGAAGCTGGTCGATGCCGTGGCACCCAGGCCGATATGGCGTGTGGCGATAGCCAGTGCCGAGAGCAGCGTGATCGGCTCGAACACATTCATGAACATCGGGAACCGGCTCCACGCATACAGGTTGTCGGTACGCGCTGCGGGAGTGTCCGCGATAAAGAAGATATCGAAACAGCCTCGCTCGGCCAGTTGAGCCATGGCGATGAAGTGTTCAATGCTGGTGGAAGCATCGTCTGGGGTGCCGGTCTGCATCCACGAGGCCGGGTGGGCCCCAGTGCCTTGCACCAGCGTCGCAAGGGCCATGTGTTTGGTAGTGCTCATGTGCAAACTCCTCGAATGAAATGACGTGGGTGGTGGTTTTGAGGTTTACCCCAGCATCCACTCTTGAAAACGCTCCGAGACAGCGTCGAAGTTGGCGCCCCACCACACAGAGTCCAGCTCGGTGAGCCCTTTGATGTTTTCCGGTGCGCTCGGCAGGATGCTTGCCCGTTCGGGGGGCAGGAGCTCGATTGCGCGCTTGTTGCTGGGTCCGTTGGCAACGATTGAGGAGTAAATCGCTTGCTGCTCGGGGCGTATGCAGAATTCGACAAACTTGCGTGCCAGGTCCAGTTTCGGACAGCCCAGCGGGATCGACCAACCATCCACCGAATACAGGCCCTGCCAGAGAATAGTCAGCGGTGCGCCTGCGCTGATGGCCGCATAGCCACGGGCTGACCAGGTATCGGAAATATCGACTTCGCCACTCTGCAAGGCTTGGGTATTCTGCGCACCCGCAGACCACCACACGGCAATATCACTACGAATCTGGTCCAGCTTTTTGAATGCGCGATCCACATCCAGCGGATAAAGGTCCTTGCCTGCCACGCCATCGGCAAGCAGGGCCATTTCCAGAACGCCCCAGCCGCTTTTGTACAGCCCACGCCGGCCCGGAAACTTCTTCGTGTCCCAGTAATCGGCCCAGCTCGTTGGCGGGTTATTGGCAAATTTATCCTTGCGATAGGCCATGACGATGCCGAATACGGAAAAGCCCAACCAGTCGTTGGTCAACATGCCAGGCAGAATGTCCTGTGCTCTGGACGCTGGAATGTTCAGATCTGCAAGATAGTTTTTCGGTTTGGTGAGGCGCGCTACGTGATCTTGCGTCACCATGCACGCATCCCAGATGTAGGTTTTTGCGTCCACCAGTAACTTGAACTGAGTGACCGGATCAGAGTCATGAGCGATCCCGATCACTTTGATCCCGAATTCTTTTTCGAAAGGCTCATAAAACGCTGTGCGAATCGCCGGTGCCGTCGCACCGCCGACATCGGCCACAGTGATAGTTTCAGCGCCGAATGCCCGGCTACCCGTCCACAAGCTGGGCACCGCCATTGCCGCTGTGACGACCCCCGCCCCCTTGATGACATTACGTCGCGAAATATTCTTGGTATCTGACATCACTGCGTCCCCCGAATTAATTGGCTTTCGAATGCTTTGGCAGGCAGGTACAGCAAACGCGCGCTGTTAAAGACAGCGTTACGCGGACAGAAAATGGGTTTGGTGAGGTAGCCACTCAAGGCCGAGCACGCTGCCAAGTGCCAATACCGGAAGGCCGGAGGCGCGGCGCACGACAATTAAGTTTCCTGAGGCCAGGCGCACCACAATCCGGGTCTCAACGCCGGCATAAACTGACTCGACAACTTGCCCGCGCAAAACACCTTGCTCGGTCGACACTACGTTCAAGTGCTCGGGTCGAATGATCAGCGCACCGAGCTTATCTGGCTGACAGCCGTGCCCTTGTGGTAGCGCAAAAATGCCGTCGGGGGTCTCTAGGCGATCACCTTGCAGGACGCGTCCCTCAAGTAAATTGGACATACCGATGAAGCGTGCAACGGCGACTGTTCTAGGCCGCTCATACATCGTCCGAGGGTCATCAATCTGCTCGATGCGGCCGTTATGCATCATGCAAATCCGGTCCGACAGCGCCAGTGCTTCATCCTGGTCGTGGGTGACGAAAATGATGGTTGAACCGGTCTCGCGGTGCAGCCGTTTGATCTCCATTTGCATGGACTCACGCAGCTTGCGATCAAGGGCGGACAGCGGCTCATCCATCAGGATCAGCGAGGGTTTGTAGACGAAGCAGCGCGCCAGGGCGACCCGCTGCTGCTGGCCACCGGAGAGCTCACGGGGGAAACGCTGATGCATATCCTCAAGCCCGACCATCGCCAGGGCCTCGGTGACTCGCTGCCGAGCTTGGGCGCGGGAAACGCCGCGCATGTCCAGGGCGAAACCGATGTTCTGAGAAACAGTCAAGTGCGGAAAAAGCGCATAGTTCTGAAACACCACCCCGATATCTCGCTTGTGAGCCGGGGCGTGAGTCTGATCGTGGTTGTCAATGATAATGCGGCCGCTGGTGGGGGCCACCAGGCCGCTGATGATCTGCAAGAGCGTGGTCTTGCCTGAGCCAGATGCACCCAGTAGCGTCAGCAGTTCACCACTGTGGACCTCCAGATCAAGTGCATGCAACGCGGCGATGTTTCCATAGCGCTTGCCCAAGCCTTCTACCCGCAGCTTTATCTGCTCGACCGCCACCATAGGGTTTCCCCTTTGGCCATGCTCCGACGACATGATTCCTGGTACATGGGCCTGAGTGCTCAATGTTGTCTCCCCGGCACGTCGCCATAGAGCGAGCTGGATTTATGTCTGACCTTGTATATACATAACTATGCAAGTCTGGTGCCTATTTGCGGCATCGGCCCGAGTGTGGTTTCTAACCTGTTCGGATATACGGGTGGCGAGATTATGTTTTTGTCGTCGCAAGGCGGGAAAGCCAGGTTCCGCACGAGACGTCCCGCAGTTCCGAGTGAAGGCCACAAGCCGTCGGGGAAGCGGCTATTGCAGGCGTCGACAATAGAAAGGAGTGAGAAGGGGGCTTATTCCTTCAGCCTTTCACCGGTGTAATACCTGCGACGCGGTATTGTTCAGGTCTTGCGTGCAGGGTGCCCTTAACGACTATTTACCTTGCCAGGCACCATAAAAAAGCTAGTTTCGTACCTAGCGGTGCATGGACAGAATGGCGTCATATCCAACCCAAGATGAGGAACCCCGGATGAGCCAGCCTACCCATACGCGCATACGCATGTTCAACACCAAAGAGACCTATCCCAATCAGAGTCTGGATAACGATCTCTGCCAGGCCGTGCGCGCAGGTAATACGGTCTATGTTCGCGGTCAGATCGGTACCGATTTTGAAGGCAACCTCGTTGGCCTTGGCGACCCACGAGCCCAGGCTGAGCAGGCAATGAAAAACGTCAAGCAACTGCTTGAGGAAGCTGGCAGCGACTTGAGCCATATCGTCAAGACCACCACCTATCTGATCGATCCTCGTTACCGGGAGCCGGTTTATCAGGAGGTCGGGAAGTGGCTCAAAGGGGTATTCCCGATCTCCACCGGGCTGGTCATTTCAGGGCTGGGGCAGCCGGAATGGCTGATGGAAATCGACGTGATCGCTGTCATTCCCGACACTGTCGTTTCCTGAAGAAAGGACGAACACACCATGACGTTTTCAATCGTCGGCCGTTGCGCCGAAACAGGTCAATTGGGTATTGCCATCAGTTCGTCCAGCATCGCTGTCGGTGCCCGCTGCCCATGGCTGCGTCCGGGCGTTGGGGCGGTTGCCACGCAGAACATTACCCTCCCGGCGCTAGGCCCTCAGGTGCTTGACCTCATGGAGAGCGGACTGTCGCCTTCGCAGGCGCTGGACAAAGCGCTAACCAGCAACGGTTACAGCCAATACCGCCAACTGACGGCTATCGATCATCTGGGGCGGACCGCGCATTTCAGTGGCAGTGAAGCCCTGGGCACGCATAACGCCCTGGCCGGTGAACAATGCGTGGGCGCCGGCAACATGCTGGCAGACCGCTCGGTGATTGAAACGCTGGTTCGCACCTTCGAAAACAGCGGCGGGCAACTGGCCGACCGCCTGTTGGCGGCGATGCAAGCGGCAGTGGTCGCTGGCGGTGAGGCGGGGCCCGTTCACTCTGCCGCCTTGGTGGTGGTGGGTGAACTGACCTGGCCGATTGTCGATCTGCGTGTCGACTGGGCGGATGAAGACCCAATCGGTAAGCTGACGCAATTGTGGACCGACTACAGTCCGCAGATGCAGGATTACATCATCCGCGCCCTGGACCCGACCAAGGCGCCCAGTTATGGCGTACCTGGGGACGAGTAAATGAGCAGCAGCCGAAACCTGTTGGCCTCTCTGATCGGGTTCGACACCACCAGCCGCGAATCGAATCTGCAATTGATCGAGTTCGTGCGTGACTACCTGACCCGACTGGATGTGCCCTGCGAGTTGATCTTCAACGACGACCGCAGCAAGGCCAACCTGTTTGCGACACTGGGCCCGGACGATCGTCCGGGCATTGTGTTTTCTGGTCACACCGACGTAGTCCCCGTGGATGGACAGCCCTGGACTGTTACACCGTTCGAACTGACCGAAAAAGACGGCAAGCTTTACGGGCGCGGCACGGCAGACATGAAGGGCTATATCGCCTGTGTGCTGGCCGCTGTCCCCAAACTGCTGGCCGCACCGCTGCGCATGCCGGTGCATATCGCCTTGTCCTATGACGAAGAAGTCGGCTGCCTGGGCGTGCGCTCTCTGCTCGCCGAACTCGAACAACGGCCTCACAAACCGCTGCTGTGCATCATTGGCGAACCCACTGAGCTTAAGCCGGTGCTCGGCCACAAGGGCAAGTTGGCCATGCGCTGCGACGTCCACGGCGCTGCCTGTCACTCAGCCTATGCGCCGCAGGGCGTCAATGCGATTGAGTACGCCGCTGAGTTGATTGGCGAACTGGGTCGGATTGGCTCGCGTTTGCGCGCGCCTGAACTGCATGACGTGCGTTTCGACCCGCCGTTCACCACCGTGCAGACCGGCGTGATCAGCGGCGGCAAGGCGCTTAACATCGTCCCTGCCGATTGTCGTTTTGATTTCGAAGTGCGTGCCCTTCCTGCCCAGGACCCGCGTGAGGTGGCTGAGCAACTGGAGCGCTACGCCGAGCAGGAAGTATTGCCCAGGATGCTGGCGGTGGAGGCGGGGAGTGCTATCCGTTTTTCCGAGCTGTCGGCTTACCCGGGACTCGCCACCGACGCCCAGAGTCAAGCAGCACAGCTGATTGCGCAGTTCTGCGGCTCAAGTGAGTTCACGACAGTGGCGTTCGGCACCGAGGGCGGATTGTTCGACGCCATCGGCATTGCCACGGTGGTCTGCGGCCCCGGTAGCATGGACCAGGGCCACAAGCCTGATGAGTTCGTCAGCATCGAGCAACTGGATGCCTGTGATGCGATGTTCGAACGCATAGTGCTGGCGCTTCACCGTTGAGGTCAGGCGCCTGACTTTAGTTTAGGCGTCCGCCCTGGGCGCCAATACCTCGCGGCAATGGTCGACAAACAATTGTGCCGGTTTGGTCAGTTGCGACCGACGTAGCCAGGCGGCTGAAAGTCCGGAGCCAGTCACTTGCTCCACCAACGGCACGCACACCACCTTCTGCCCATCGTAGGTGTATTCGGAGTGCGGGCGGGTCACCAGGATCGCAAAACCAAACCCGCGCCCGACCATGCCTCTGACCATTTCAATGGACGGTGAGCTGAACAGGATATTGGGGGTCAGCCCGAGTTCCTCGAAGATGCTCACAAAGTAGGTACGGCTGGGTTGTACGTCGAGCAGCACCATAGGCTCAAGCACCAGATCGCTCAGCGACACCTTGGCCTGATGGGCAAAGCGATGATCCTCGGGCAACAGCGCATAAGGTTGTTGCGGCGCCATCAAGGGCACGGTGTCGATGGTGCTGTCCAAATCGTGTTCATAGAGGATTGCCAGGTCGATACCGCCAGAGGTCAACGCCTGGACCAGTTCCTGTTGTTCTCCATCGCGAATACGAATTTCAACGCCTGGCCAGCGATCACGAAAGCCTGCGATCAGTCCTGGCAAATACAGCGGCGCGACCGTCTCGAAACAGCCGATATCGATCTGTCCGGAGACTACATCGTTGTCGGCAAGCGCGTTTTGTTCGAATTCATGGGCAACCCGCAATAGCTCCTGAGCCTTGCGATAAAAGCGTGTACCGCTGGGAGTCAGTGATACCCCTTGAGCGTGGTGGCGAATAAATAGCTGTACAGCGAAGCTTTCTTCGAGGTGCTTGATGGCGGTCGAGACCGAGGGCTGCGCGATGTAAAGCTTGCGTGACGCTTCGGCCACGCTGCCGCACTCGACGGTAGTGACGAAATACTTGAGTTGCCGCAGGTTGTACGC
>NZ_DASWOT010000078.1:0-34195 GCF_036404235.1 Pseudomonas sp. | reverse complement strand
ACGTGGCAATGGACTACGGTCGCCCCAGCCTTGGCAGCCTCGACCGCAGCGGCCGCGATCTGTTTCGGCGTGATCGGGACCAGGTGGCTTTTCCCGGTCGTGTCGCCAGCACCGGTCAGTGCGCAGGTGATGATGACGTCGTGATTCATGTTTGGGTTCCTTGCAGGCTCGGCGTGTTTGAAAGGCGCAGGCTTTTCGCTGCCCGCTTTTGAGATGCAAAGCTACGCAGCCGTCAGCCCGCGAAAACGCACAGCGGCGACCAGCTCTTGCACAGCAGCGACCTGTGCTGCTACACAATGGTGAACCCTCCAAAAAACTCCCCAAGGAACGTGCCAACGATGTCGCAGGATTTCCACTTTCTGCTCATGCCCGGCTTTTCGATGATGGGTTTTGTATCCGCCGTCGAGCCATTGCGTGTCGCCAATCGTTTCGGCGGCGAGTTGTACCGTTGGCATGTGTTGAGCCTCGACGGCGGGGCAGTGATCGCCAGCAACGGTATGTCGGTCAACGCCGATACCGCGTTGGAGCCGCTGAAGAAGGGCGCGACGCTGTGGGTGATGGGCAGCGTTGATCCGCTGAAATGCTGCACCCCTGCGCTGCAACACTGGCTGCGCCGTCTAGACCACGAAGGCGTGACGCTGGGCGCCATCGATACCGGCAGCTTTGTACTGGCCGAAGCAGGCTTGCTGGACGGTTATCGCCTGACCTTGCACTGGGAAGCGCTGGATGCGTTCAAAGAGTCTTACCCCAAATTGCAGGCGACCCAGGAGCTGTTCGAAATCGACCGCCGCCGCATCACCTCGGCAGGCGGCACGGCTTCCATCGACATGATGCTCGACCTGATCGGCCAGGCGCATGGGGCGGATATGGCGATCAAGGTCTCGGAGCAGTTCGTGCTGGGTCGTATTCGCCCGCGCAAGGACCACCAGCGTATGCAGATCGCCACGCGTTACGGCATCAACAACAAAAAGCTGGTGCAGGTGATCGGCGTTATGGAGCAACACACCGAGCCGCCGTTGAGTACCCTGGAGTTGGCGGAAGGCATTCAAGTCACGCGTCGGCAACTGGAGCGTTTGTTTCGGCTGCACCTGAATGACACCCCCAGCAACTTCTACCTGGGCCTGCGCTTGGAGAAGGCGCGTCAACTGCTGCGCCAGAGCGACATGAGCGTGCTGGAAGTGAGCATCGCGTGTGGCTTTGAATCGCCGTCGTATTTCACCCGAAGTTATCGGGCGCGGTTTGCGTGGTGTCCGAGGGAGGATCGGCGGGAAAAGAAAACCGTGTCTGCGTGAGTCCTGGTCCCTGTAGGAGCGAATTCATTCGCGAGGCGATTAACAGGGCGATGAATACTTCCCGTCTTTCATCAACGCCGAACACGCCGCTTTATACGCTTCATGCTGATACTTGTTCAGCGCCGCGGGCAGTTCGAAGTTGTGCTTTTTGAACTGGGCATTGATCGTTTGTGGCGACAGCAACGTCACCTCGCAATCTTCCAGCAACTGAAAGATCGTCTCGATCTTGAATGTGGTCGGGCCGCCAGCGAACTCGCCTTTCTTGTTGCGTTTTTTGATGGCGATCCGGGTGATGCCGTTATCGCTCACGAACTTGCCGATCAACGCGGCGAAGGCTTTGACGTTGGCCGATTCGTCGTCATCTTCCAGAGCGATCTTTTTGGTGGCCAGTGGCAGGTGTTCAAGTACGCCAGTTGCGCGGGAGGCGACAGCGAAAATGGCTTCGCTGCCTTTGATTTCTACACCACAGATTGTCATGAGGATGCCTTGAGCTCGTGAAGGGCGTCAGGGTATCTCATTTGCCGATCAATCCGATTGGGCGATGGTTTCCAGGTACTCGGAGCGCTCGTCGCTGGTACGCGCAAGGCAGTCGTTCTGGCTGATGGTGTAATCCTTGGTGCCGGGCTTGTCGGGGAAGACTTCGACCGCGCAATCGGCCTCACGCAACTTCTTCCACGCCTCTTGCGCGGTTTTCAGCTTGGCGGTGAACTCGTCGGCCTGGGCTTTGTTGGCGCCGAACTGGGTTTGTACCCGCTCCAGCAGGTTCTGAAAGTTCTCGTCGAGCAGTTTGGCGGCGGTGTCGCGGCTGTATACCGAACATTCCAGCGTTTGTTTGTCCTCGTCGACGCCATCGCACGGTGTGGAGTCAGGGTCTTGCGCTGCATGCGCGCCCGTTGCGAACAGAGCCAAAGCCAGCAAAATCGTTTTCATTGCGTCGTCCCGATTCAGTGATGCGTCAGATTCTCGCCCAAGCGCGACCCAAAGAACAGGTATCAAACGCAGGTGGCAGACGCACGCTGTCGGCCTTTGTCGTTTATTGACGCTTTCGGCAAACCCCTTGTCGTTTTTGCACCCGGCTCGGCCGACCCTCAGGCATATGCTGGCCCCAAAGCGCCGGCAGACGATTCGGCGCGTGATTAACCTAAAGGGGACAGCCTGATGAGCCCAGCCGAGTTGCACGCCGACAGCATCGTTATTGACGGGCTGATCATTGCCAAATGGAACCGTGAGCTGTTCGAAGACATGCGCAAAGGCGGCCTGACCATGGCCAACTGCACGGTTTCGGTGTGGGAAGGTTTTCAGCAGACGGTCAACAGCATCGCGTCGAGCCAAAAACTGATTCGCGAAAACAGTGATCTGGTGATCCAGGTACGCAACACCGCTGACATCCGTAAAGCCAAGGAGCTGGGCAAGACCGGCATCCTGTTCGGCTTCCAGAACGCCCATGCCTTTGAAGACCAGATTGGCTATGTCGAGATCTTCAAGCAGCTCGGCGTCGGCATCGTACAGATGTGCTACAACACCCAGAACCTGGTCGGCACCGGATGTTACGAGCGTGATGGCGGCTTGTCGGGTTTTGGTCGTGAAATCGTCGCCGAAATGAACCGCGTCGGGGTGATGTGCGACCTGTCCCACGTGGGCTCCAAGACCAGCGAAGAAGTCATCCTTGAATCCAAAAAGCCAGTGACCTACTCCCACTGCCTGCCTTCGGGTCTGAAAGAACATCCACGCAATAAATCCGACGCGGAACTTAAGTTCATTGCCGACCACGGCGGTTTCGTCGGTGTGACCATGTTCGCGCCGTTCCTGGCCAAGGGCATCGATTCGACCATCGACGACTACGCAGAAGCCATCGAATACGTGATGAACATCGTCGGCGAAGACGCCATCGGTATCGGCACTGACTTCACCCAGGGCCACGGCCAGGACTTCTTCGAATACCTGACCCATGACAAGGGCTACGCCCGCCGCCTGACCAGCTTCGGCAAGATCATCAACCCGCTGGGCATCCGCACCGTTGGTGAGTTCCCGAACCTGACAGAAACCCTGCTCAAACGCGGTCATTCCGAGCGCGTTGTGCGCAAGATCATGGGCGAGAACTGGGTGCGCGTACTGGCCGACGTCTGGGGCGAATAGTGAATACCTCTGGAGCCTACTGCGCCCGTCGATAGCTGCGTCAGGTCCTCACGCCAAGCTCGCCGTACATTGGTACTGCTCTCGCTTGTCGTTCCGGTCCTTCCTTGCTCTCAACGCGCTCGCTACGGCTCCAAAGGCATCCATCGCCGCTTTTTATTAAAACAAAGCTGATGCTTTGTTAATTCTTAAACGAATTCTGGAGTTACCTTTCCATGGCCAAAATCGCCCCGCAATTGCCAATCGAAGTCGACAGCGAAACCGGTGTCTGGACGTCCGATGCACTGCCGATGCTCTACGTGCCACGTCATTTTTTCGTCAATAACCACATGGGCATCGAAGAAGTCCTGGGCGCTGACGCGTACGCCGAGATTCTATACAAAGCCGGCTACAAATCCGCCTGGCATTGGTGCGAGAAAGAAGCCGAATGCCACGGTATCGAAGGCGTTGCGGTGTTTGAGCACTACATGAATCGTCTGTCCCAGCGCGGTTGGGGTCTGTTCAAAATCCAGGATATCGACCTGGAAAAAGGCACCGCCAGCGTCAAGCTGGAGCACTCGTGCTTTGTCTACGTATACGGCAAGGTCGGGCGCAAGGTCGATTACATGTTCACGGGTTGGTTTGCCGGTGCCATGGATCAGATTCTCGCCGCCAAAGGCAGCTCCGTTCGCACTGTCGCCGAGCAGGTCTACAGCGGCTCGGAAGAAGGTCACGACGACGGCCTGTTTATCGTCAAGCCGTTGTAAGTCGAGGTTTCTGTCATGGCTTTCGAAGCAATGTTCCAGCCTATCCAAATAGGCAAACTCACCATTCGCAACCGCGTCCTGAGTACCGCGCACGCCGAGGTCTATGCCACCGATGGCGGCATGACCACCGACCGTTACGTGAAGTACTACGAGGAGAAAGCCAAAGGCGGCATCGGCCTGGCCATTTGTGGCGGGTCTTCCAGCGTTGCCATCGACAGCCCTCAAGGCTGGTGGAAGTCGGTGAACCTTGCGACCGACAAAATCATCCCGCACTTCCAGAATCTCGCTGACGCCATGCACAAGCATGGTGCCAAGATCATGATTCAAATTACTCACATGGGCCGTCGCTCGCGTTGGGACGGCGACCATTGGCCGACCTTGCTGTCGCCATCGGGCATCCGTGAGCCGGTACACCGCGCGACCTGTAAAACCATCGAGCCGGAAGAAATCTGGCGGGTGATTGGCAACTACGCCAGCGCTGCGGCCCGTGCCAAGGCCGGCGGCCTGGACGGCGTCGAGTTGTCGGCGGTGCATCAGCACTTGATCGATCAGTTCTGGAGCCCGCGGGTCAACAAGCGCACCGATGAATGGGGCGGCAGCTTCGAAAACCGCATGCGTTTTGGTCTGGAAGTGATCAAGGCCGTGCGCAAGGAAGTCGGCCCTGATTTCTGCGTCGGGCTGCGTATTTGCGGCGACGAATTCCACCCCGATGGTCTCAGCCATGAAGACATGAAGGAGATCGCCAAGTATTACGACCAGACCGGCATGATTGACTTCATCGGCGTGGTCGGCTCGGGTTGCGATACCCACAACACCCTGGCCAACGTCATCCCGAACATGAGTTATCCACCGGAGCCGTTTCTGCACTTGGCCGCCGGTATCAAGGAAGTGGTCAAGGCGCCGGTGCTGCACGCGCAGAACATCAAGGACCCGAATCAGGCCACGCGCATTCTGGAGGGTGGCTATGTCGACATGGTCGGCATGACCCGCGCGCACATTGCTGACCCGCACCTGATCGCCAAGATCAAAATGGGCCAGATCGACCAGATCAAACAGTGCGTCGGCGCCAACTACTGCATCGACCGCCAGTATCAGGGGCTGGATGTGTTGTGCATCCAGAACGCCGCGACTTCGCGTGAGTACATGGGCGTGCCGCATATCATCGAGAAAACCACCGGCGTCAAACGCAAAGTGGTGATCGTCGGTGCCGGCCCTGCGGGGATGGAAGCAGCGCGTGTGTCGGCAGAACGGGGCCACGATGTGACCCTGTTCGAAAAGAAGGACGCGATTGGCGGGCAGATCACCACGGCCTCGAAAGCACCGCAGCGTGACCAGATTGCCGGTATCACGCGTTGGTTCCAATTGGAGCTGGCACGGCTGAAGGTCGATCTTCGCCTGGGCACAGCGGCTGACATTGCCACCATCATGGACTTGCGCCCGGATGTGGTGGTTCTTGCTGTCGGTGGTCATCCGTTCATCGAGCAGAACGAGCATTGGGGCGCAGCCGAAGGATTGGTCGTCAGCAGTTGGGACATCCTCGACGGCAAGGTGGCACCGGGCAAAAACGTGCTGGTCTACGACACCATTTGCGAATTCACCGGCATGTCCACGGCCGACTTCCTGGCCGACAAAGGCAGCCAGGTCGAGATCGTCACTGACGACATCAAGCCGGGTGTGGCCATCGGCGGTACGTCGTTCCCGACTTACTACCGCAGCATGTACCCCAAAGAAGTGATCATGACCGGCGACATGATGCTGGAGAAGGTCTATCGCGAAGGCGACAAGCTGGTGGCGGTGCTAGAGAACGAATACACCGGAGCCAAAGAGGAGCGCGTGGTCGATCAAGTCGTAGTAGAAAACGGCGTGCGTCCAGACGAGGCGCTCTACTACGGGCTGAAAGAGGACTCGCGCAACAAAGGCCAGATCGACATCGAAGCCTTGTTCGCCATTCAGCCACAACCGTCGTTGAGCCAGCCGGGTGAGGGCTACTTGCTGTTCCGCATCGGTGACTGCGTGGCGCAGCGTAATACACACGCCGCCATCTACGACGCGCTGCGGCTCTGCAAAGACTTTTAAGCCAGAACCTGTTGGAGCGAGGCGTGCCCGCGAATGAATGCACCGCGTGGTGTCAGGGCACACCGCGTAGTGAGCTTCGCGGGCACGCCTTGCTCCAACAATCCTCGCAAGACCTGAGGTCTTTGGGAGCTCCACATGTTAAACACCCTTCTTCCCATCCTGCTGTTCGCCGCGCTGGGGCTTGCTGTGCTCGGCGCTGCGAAGCGGATGCTGCTGTGGCGCAACGGTCGCCCGGCCAAGGTCGATCTGCTGGGCGGGCTATTGGCGATGCCCAAGCGCTACATGGTCGACCTGCACCACGTTGTTGCGCGGGACAAATACATCGCCAATACCCACGTCGCCACGGCGGGTGGCGCGGTGGCGTCCATCGTGCTGGCGATTCTGGTCCACGGCTTGGGCTTGCACAGTCGCATCCTCGGTTACGCCCTTTTACTGGCTTCGGCGGCGATGTTTGTTGGCGCGATCTTCATGTTCCTGCGCCGTCGCCATCCTCCGGCTCGCCTGTCCAAAGGCCCATGGATGCGCCTGCCGAAAAGCCTGCTGGCGTTCTCTGCGAGCTTCTTCGTACTGACCCTGCCGGTCGCGGGCATTCTGCCGCAAGACTTCGGCGGTTGGGTGCTGGCGACCATCCTCGGCATCGGCGTGCTGTGGGGCGTGTGCGAATTGTTCCTCGGCATGACCTGGGGCGGCCCAATGAAACACGCCTTTGCTGGCGCGTTGCACCTGGCCTGGCACCGTCGCGCCGAGCGCTTTGGCGGCGGCCGTTCTACAGGTTTGAAACCGCTGGACCTCAGTGATCCAAAAGCGCCACTGGGCGTGGAAAAACCCAAGGATTTCACCTGGAACCAACTGCTGGGCTTCGACGCCTGTGTGCAGTGCGGTAAATGCGAAGCGGCGTGCCCGGCTTATGCTGCGGGCCAGCCGCTGAACCCGAAAAAGCTGATCCAGGACATGGTCGTCGGCCTGGCGGGCGGCACCGATGCCAAGTTCGCCGGCAGCCCTTATCCATCTCTAGACGGGGCTGGAAAACCCCTCGGCGAGCACGGCGGCAACCCGCATCAACCCATCGTCAACGGCCTGGTGGATGCAGAAACCTTGTGGTCCTGCACCACCTGCCGTGCGTGCGTGGAAGAGTGCCCGATGATGATCGAGCACGTCGACGCCATCGTCGACATGCGCCGTCATCTGACGCTTGAAAAAGGCGCGACCCCGAACAAGGGGGCCGAAGTCCTGGAAAACCTCATCGCCACCGACAACCCAGGCGGCTTCGCACCAGGTGGGCGGATGAACTGGGCGGCAGACTTGAATCTGAACCTGCTCAGCGTGAAAAAAACCACCGACGTCTTGTTCTGGGTCGGCGACGGCGCGTTCGACATGCGCAACCAACGCACCCTGCGCGCCTTCGTCAAAGTCCTCAAAGCTGCCAACGTCGACTTCGCCGTACTCGGACTTGAAGAGCGCGACAGTGGCGACGTAGCGCGCCGACTGGGTGATGAAGCGACCTTTCAGATGCTCGCTAAACGCAACATCCAGACGCTTGCCAAATACAGCTTCAAGCGCATCGTCACCTGCGATCCGCACAGCTTTCATGTGCTTAAAAATGAATATGGCGCGTTCGACGGCAACTACCTCGTGCAGCATCACAGCACCTACATGGCCGAGCTGATCGGCGGCAAAGCCCTGAAACTTGCTCAACACAAGGGCTCCAGCGTCACCTATCACGACCCTTGCTACCTCGGTCGGTACAACGGCGAATACGAGGCGCCCCGCCAAGTGCTGCGTGCGCTGGGTATCGAGGTCAAGGAAATGCAGCGCTCCGGTTTCCGTTCCCGCTGCTGTGGCGGTGGTGGCGGCGCGCCGATCACTGACATTGCGGGCAAGCAACGCATCCCTGATATGCGCATGGAGGACATCCGTGAAACCGGCGCCGAACTGGTGGCTGTGGGTTGCCCACAATGTACGGCGATGCTCGAAGGCGTGGTCGAACCGCGTCCGCTGATCAAGGACATTGCCGAACTGGTCGCCGATGCCTTGTTAGAAGACGTTATCCCCAGCAAGCCAGCGCCAATCAAACGTGAGCCTGCAGAGGTGCATATATGAGCGACATAATCCGCCGCGACCCTCGTGCAGAATGGATCGCCCGCAACCGCCTGCACCCGTTGCATGCCGCCATGCAGCCAGCGCAAACCAGCTGGATGGGGCCCAACGGTGTCATCCGCAAGAACGTGCATGGCATTGGTTTCATCGGTCCTAACGGCATCAAGCGGATTGACCGCAGCGGCGCGCAACAGGGCGGGGCGGTCAAACGCTCGGTATCCGTTGAAGTGCAATTGCCGCTGCATCAGGTGGCCGCGCCTGCTTTCTATATCGCTGTCGTGCCGGACATGGTCGGCGGTCGTTTGAGCAGCCACGACCGCGACGTGCTGGGCTTGGCGCACAGCTTGGCGGGTAAGGACGGGGCGGTATTGGCCGTGGTGTTCGGCGAGCACAAAGAAAGTGCTTTCGAAACCGCTGGCGTTGATCGTTTGTTGGTACTGCAAGGTCGCGAGTTCAGCGGCTATTCCCCGGAGCAGCGGGTACAAGGGCTGCGGGCTGTGGATAACCAGTTCGACCCACGGCACTGGCTGCTGCCCGACAGCCGCAACGGCGGTGGCGAGTTGGGCCGTCGCTTTGCCGCAAGCTTGGGCGAACGCCCGGCGACGCGCGTCTGGCAAGTTAAAGACGAAAGTTGCACAGGCCGCGCCGGTGCTGGCCGCGAAGACTTATCGCGGCCGTTGGCGCGATTGATTCTGGGCGCCGTCGAATGCGCCGAACCCGTCAGCGAAACCCGTCATGAAGCGTTGCCCGTGGAGTTATCCACAACCCTCGCACGCAGCTTGCCGCGTATTGAGGATCTGGGAGCCGTCGCTGTCGATCCAGCACTTATCCCCATGGCCGAGGCCGAATTCATCTTTTCCGGTGGCAACGGCGTGAAGGATTGGGGCTTGTTCCATCGCACGGCAGCAGCCTTGGGCGCTACCGAAGGTGCGTCACGCGTGGCGGTGGACGATGGCTTCATGGCGCGGGATCGTCAGGTCGGCGCGTCCGGCACCTGGGTCACTGCGCGTGTCTACGTGGCGGTGGGTATCTCTGGCGCGATCCAGCATTTGCAAGGGATTGGCGCGTGCGACAAGGTCGTGGCGATCAATCTCGACCCGAGCTGCGACATGATCAAACGTGCCGATCTGTCAGTGATTGGCGAAAGCGCCGACATCCTCAACGCGCTGATTGACGCCGTTGAGCAATACCGCAATGGGGCGAAACGCGATGCAGCCTGAAAAAAAATCGGTTGTGGATAAAAACCCGCTGCACGTCATCAGCCTGGTTTCCATTGGTGCGCACCCAACTTCCGGCCGCCCGCGCCGTGCTGAACAAGACGCCCGAGCGGTGGAACTTGGTTTGCAATTGGCTGGGGATAACTTGCACGTGCTGCACGCCGGTAACGTCGAGGAGCCCGCATTGCGCGCTTATCTGGGCATGGGCCTGGACGAATTGCATGTGCTGGAACAGCCTCAAGGCGCCGATGCGCTGCCAGCAATTACCGATTACATTCGCGAATCCGGCGTGCAACTGGTGCTGACCGGCAGCCAGGCGGAAACCGGCGAGGGCTCGGGGATGTTGCCGTATTTGCTGGCGGAGAAGCTGGGTTGGCCTTTGGTGGTCGGCATGGCGGAGGTCGAATCCATCGACAGTGGTGTGGCTCAAGTGCTGCAAGCCTTGCCGCGAGGTCAGCGTCGCCGGTTGAAAGTGCGGTTGCCGTTTTTGGCGACTGTGGATAACGCAGCACCCAAACCCCGGCAAAGCGCCTATGGCCCCGCGCAACGTGGCTCGCTTGAAGTTGAAGACATTGAAGTGATCATCGACGAGTTACTCATAAACTCCGAACTGACCCCTGCAAAACCTCGTCCCAAGCGCCTAAAGGTGATCAAAGCTAAAAGCGGAGCGGATCGCATGAAAGCTGCAACCGCCAAAGCGAGTGGCGGCGGGGGTCAAGTGCTCAAGGGTGTAACTGCTCAAGAGGGCGCGGCGGCGATTTTGAAGTTGTTGGTTGAAGAGGGTGTGGTTCGGTAAGTAATCGCAATTTATAGATCCGCACGACCCAAGGCGCCGCATTACCCACAATCGCTGTTGATCCGCCTGTGGATAACCTGTTTGAGAACAGTCAAAGGCCAAGCGTAGTAAGGCCTGTAACCAGTTGTACGAATTTTGATCATCCTTATGTGGCGGTTTTTAAAGGATTTATCTTTAAAGTTTGGGGCGTCTGCGTTCATTATTTACCCACAATCTCTGTTAGCGCTTATGTGGATAAGATGTTTGCTATCGCCTATGAGCCATATAAAACAGGGCGTTCAGGCTCATGGTTAAATAATGATCAAGTTGACATTTCTTTGAAAAATTTCGGGGGGAATCGATCTAGTTCTCGCCACTTTGCTCACTTCTCCACAGAAAACCACCGACGTCGGTGACTTGCCCACAATCTCTGTTGGCGCTTCTGTGGATAAGGTGTTCGCTGTCCTCTTAAAGCCATATAAACCATAGCTTGTAGAGGTCTGGTCAAAAATCAATCAAGTGCATTGCGAATTGAGTACTTCTCATAAGTCATGGATTTTTTTGATTTTTTACCAGGGCACCACCAGCGCTTTCCCACAATTGCTGTGGGTTGAGCTGTGGATAAGTTGTTCGTGGATTCGCCGGAGCTGCGGCGGGGTTGATGTCTTGGGGATTTGGTTGAAATATGATCAAAATCGTCTTCTTGACGGGCCATGCACTATCGGCAAGCTCACTTGCACAGCTATACCCGCGCCTCTATAGTTCGCGCCGTCGCTGCAAAATCAGCGACCGGGTTTGGTCACTCGTAATAACACGCGTGCGCGTCACTATAATATTGCAGTCGTCTTTGATGACTGCATGCTTTATGGCGGCTGTGTATGGGACGCCTTCGGGCGTGCCGGTTGCGTGTTCTCCCGGTTGACCAACCTGTGCACAGTCCGCCACCCATCGCTTGGTCACGATGTCGGCGGTTCTTTCTATCTACGAGAACCGAACTTATGAACCCTCCAGATTTGTCCGAAATAGCGCTAAAAAATCGCTACATTCCCCTCGCAGCCCACTCCAGCAAAACATCTACCCTCTTCATCGACAGTCATGCCTGTGCCGAGGATCTTCAGGATTGCGCCACCTCACGCATACAGGCCGCTACTGATCTGCTCGAAAGCCTTTCGTGCATGAGCATCAACAACACCTGCGACCGAGATCTGTCGCGCTTTGCGGGTGCGGCGTATTTGCTGCTCAGAGATGGGTTGGATTTGCTGGAGGTGAGACGTTCGGTCAAGCCAGGATGAGACTCGTTGGAGCGAAGCTTGCCCGCGAAGGTCCCTGCAAGCGGTAGAGGCCTTACTCGTGATTAACCGCTACACGCTTCAAAGACAGCGAGTTCTCCTGTGATGGCACTGCGGTGAAGGCTTCGCGGGTAAGCCTCGCGCCAACGGGATTGTGGTGAAGATTTTTTGGAGCGAGGCCGGGCTGCGTTCCCCCGCAGCGCGGAGGAACGACCAGCCTGGGCTGCTACAACACTTACTCGTGATTAACCGCCACACCCTTCAAATACGGCGCAGGCTCTGCGCCCATGTTTTCCAGCAGGCGGGCGCTGTACCAGTCGATGAAGTTAACCACGCCGAACTCGTAGGTTTTGGAGTACGGGCCGGGCTGGTAGGCGACGGAGTTGATGCCGCGTTGGTTTTCTTCGGCCAGGCGACGGTCCTGGTCGTTGGTGGCGTCCCAGACTTCACGCAGGCGTGCGATGTCGTAGTCCACGCCTTCAACGGCGTCTTTGTGAACCAGCCATTTGGTGGTGACCATGGTTTCCTGTGCGCTGATCGGCCACACGGTGAACACAATCACGTGGTCGCCCATGCAGTGGTTCCAGGAGTGCGGCAGGTGCAGGATGCGCATTGAGCCCAGGTCTGGGTTCTTGATGCGGCCCATGAGTTTTTTGCTGCCCTGCTTGCCGTCCAGGGTCATCGATACGGTGCCCTTGAGCAGCGGCATGCGCACGATGCGGTTACGCAAGCCGAAGCTTGCATGGGCGAACGGGATCTTCTCGGCGTCCCACGCTGCCGCGGATTCAGCCACATGATCCTTGAACGCCTGATTGGCGCGCGGGTCGGTGACGTCGTCCCATTCCAGCAGGGTGTTCAGCAGTTCAGGGTGCGAGCCATTGCAGTGGTAGCACTCGCGGTTGTTTTCCATCACCAGCTTCCAGTTGGCTTTTTCCATCAAGGTGGTTTGCACCGCCACCTTGGTGTTTTCCATGTCGTACGGTTCCATGTAGTGATTGAGGGTCTGCAGGAACTCGTCGATGGCTGGCGGGTTCTGCGACAGGCTGATGAAGATATAACCGCCCGACGTTTTGCAATTCACAGGCTTTAGACCGAACTGCTTCATGTCGAAGTCGTCGCCCATCTCCGTGCCTGCGTACAGCAGGCGGCCGTCGAGTTCGTATGTCCACTGATGGTAAGGGCACACCAGTTTCGCGACTTTGCCTTTCTCTTTGGTACACAGGCGCGAGCCGCGATGGCGGCAGACGTTGTGAAAGGCGTTGATCGAACCATCCGGACCGCGCACCACAAGGATCGGGTTTTTGCCGATCTGCAGGGTCAGGAAGTTGCCTTTGGCCGGGATCTCACAGGTCATGCCTGCGATCAGCCATTCTTTTTGAAAGATTTCTTGCATGTCGATTTCAAACAGCCGGTCATCACTGTAGAAAGGCTGCGGCAGCGAGTACGTGCGCTCGCGGTTTTGCAGCATCTCGGCAGTGGCCTTGCGTGCGGGTTCCAGCGGATCGCCCAAGCTCAAAGTTGCGGTGACGTCCATCTTTCAAATCCTCATGACTGCCTCAAGGCAGACGGCGAATGTGGCTAATACGGTTGTGTTGGGTTTGGCACGCCAGGCGACGTTGTGATCTGTCGCTCATGTTTATGTATAAAAAAGTCGTAATCGTTTAGCGGCGAGTGTGGAGCCGGGCGCGAACCTAACCTTATCTATGGGCGACATGGCCGCATCCGTTTCCGACGACGTAACCCCACTGGCATGGGGCTGGTCGCCATAAGCATGTGAATGTCGCAGATAGGTAAATAGGCGATTGCTCCGTTACGCAGAATCCTCACCATAAGAGGCCAACGTTGGCCGCGGAGATTGAGCATGTCCCAAAGTTTCCTCAGCCCGGTCAACACCCAGACCTGGGCCAATGGCCGCCACCTCGTGCGTGTCGTCAAGGTGATCCAGGAGACCTGGGACGTTCGCACCTTTTGCTTCATGGCCGACCAGCCGATTTTGTTCTTCTTCAAGCCGGGGCAGTTCGTCACTCTGGAGCTGGAGATAGAGGGCGTGCCGATCATGCGCTCTTACACCATCTCCAGTTCGCCATCGGTGCCGTACAGCTTTTCCATCACCATCAAGCGTGTGCCGGGCGGCAAGGTCTCGAACTGGCTGCACGATACGTTGCATGAGGGGCAAGAGCTTGCGGTCCACGGGCCGGTCGGTCTGTTCAATGCCATAGACTTCCCGAACCCGAAGATTCTGTACTTGAGCGGGGGTGTCGGGATCACGCCGGTGATGTCCATGGCGCGCTGGTTCTACGACACCAATGCCAATGTCGACATGGTTTTCGTACACAGCGCCCGTTCACCCAAGGACATCATTTACCACCGCGAGCTGGAGCACATGGCCTCGCGGATTAACAACTTCAGCCTGCACATCGTGTGCGAGAAGCATGGCTTGGGTGAGCCGTGGGCGGGTTATCGCGGTTACCTGAACCAGAAAATGCTTGAGCTGATGGCGCCGGATTTCATGGAACGTGAAGTGTTCTGCTGCGGCCCGACGCCGTACATGAACGCGATCAAGCGCCTGCTGGAGGCCAACGGCTTCAACATGGCGCAGTACCACGAAGAGTCCTTCGGTGCGACACCGCCCGAAGCGCGTGCAGACGCCGTGGAACATGCAGAACAGGCGGCGGACGCACCGGAAATCGACATCGCTAATCTGCATCAGGTGGAATTTACCGAGACTGGCAAGAGTATTCGCGTGGGGCCAGGCGAAACCGTCCACGCCGCTGCCGCCAAGCTCGGCCTGATGATCCCGAAAGCCTGCGGCATGGGCATCTGCGGGACATGCAAGGTGATGAAGCTGAGCGGCGAGGTGGAGATGGAGCACAACGGCGGCATCACCGATGACGACGTGGAAGAGGGTTACATCCTGTCGTGCTGCAGTGTGCCGAAGGGCGATGTGCGGATTGAGTATTGAGCAGCCCGGGGACAGATTTATTTACGGTGAAGCGTGTAAATAAAGTCAGTCCCCTTATTGGCGCTTGCAACCTGAAGCGCGCAACCATGCTGTTCAAGTCAACCGCCAGACGCGACAGTTGGTTGCTGACGGCCCGGGGACAGATTTATTTACGGTGAAGCGATGTAAATAAAATCAGTCCCCTTATTGGCGCTTGCAACCTGAAGCGCGCAACCATGCTGTTCAAATCAACCGCTAGGCGCGACAGTTGGTTGCTGGCAGCGGTGACGGTCCGGGGACAGATTTATTTACGGTGAAGCGATGTAAATAAAATCAGTCCCCTTATTGGCGCTTGCAGCCTGAAGCGCGCAACCCTGCTGTTCAAATCAACCGCCAGGTGACGGTCCGGGGACAGATTTATTTACGGTGAAGCGATGTAAATAAAATCGGTCCCCTTGTTGGCGTTTACAACCTGAAGCGCGCAACCATGCTGTTCAAATCAACTGCCAGGCGCGACAGTTCGTTGCTGGCGGCGGTGGTCTGGTGGGCGCCGGTGGCTGATTGGGTCGACAGGTCTCGGATGTTCACCAGGTTGCGATCCACTTCTCGTGACACTTGAGCTTGCTCTTCGGATGCGCTGGCGATAACCAGATTGCGTTCGTTGATTTCCACTACTGCGGTGTTAATGGTGTCCAGCGCTAAACCGGCGCCTTTGGCGATGTTCAAGGTCGATTCTGCACGCTCGGTGCTGCTGCGCATGGAGTCTACGGCCTGTTCGGTGCCGCCCTGAATGCTGCCGATCATGCGTTCGATTTCGCTGGTCGATTGCTGTGTGCGATGCGCTAGCGCACGTACTTCGTCAGCCACTACCGCAAAACCTCGACCGGCCTCACCCGCACGGGCCGCTTCAATGGCGGCATTGAGCGCTAACAGGTTGGTCTGGTCTGCCAGGCCACGAATCACGTCCAGCACCTTGCCGATGTCGCGAGACTCGTTAGCCAGATTGCCGATCAACTGCGCGGTGCTTTGCACATCGGCGCTCATGCGTTCGATGGCACTGACGGTTTCCTGCACCAGGTCGCGGCCATCGCTGACAGACGAGGTGGCGTTTTTAGAGGCTTCCGAGGTGCTGACGGCGTTACGCGCGACTTCTTCTACCGCGCTGGTCATCTGATTGACGGCCGTTGCTGCTTGCTCGATTTCATTGTTCTGCTGCGACAAACCGCGTGCGCTTTCGTCGGTGACCGCGTTCAGTTCTTCTGCTGCCGATGCCAGTTGAGTTGCCGAACCCGAGATGCGCTGCAGGGTGTCACGCAGATTGGATTGCATCTTCAACATCGCCGCCATCAGGCGACCCGCTTCATCTGTCCCGTCAACTTTGACGGTGTGCGTCAGGTCGCCTGCGGCGATTTCTTCAGCTGCATGCAGCGCGGCCGAAATAGGGCGAGTGATGCTGTTGGTTAGCAGCCAGGCGAACAGTAACGTCAACACAGTGGCAATGATCAGCAACGCGACGACCAGTGTGATGGCGCTTGAATACTGCGTGGAAGCAGACGAACTGGCACGGTTCATCTGCTGAGTATTGATCTCGACCAGTTGGGTCAACACTGTGTTCATTTGATCGGAGTTGTTTTGCAGGCTGACGTTGACCAGGTTGCTCAGTTCATCGAGTTTATTCGCCTGACTCAACGCCTTCATCTGGTTTTCCAGTTGGCGGTACTCGGCCAGCAGCGTCAAGTATTGATCATAAGCCGCCCGCTCATCATCTCCCGAAATCAGCTTTACATAGCTGTTTTGAGCGTCGTCTATCTGTTTGTTGCGCGAGGCCAGCCGTTCGATGGTTTTTTGGATGTCGCTGTCGTTACGGTTGACCAGCAGGCGATAGGACAGCACTCGCAGGCGCATACTGGCATCGTTCAGGCTGTCCAGGCTTTTGATGCTGGGCACGGTGTTCGCAGTGATCTGTACTGCGTTGTTGTTGATTAGACTCATCTGAACCAGCGCGAATACGCCGAGGATCAGCATCAGCAGGCCAATGATCGAGAATCCAAGAAATGCACGCGGCGCGATGTTCATATTACGTAGGGACATGTCAGTTCCTGAAGGAGGCGCGTTCCATGCGGTGGCGCAGGTAAAAAGCCTGGCATGCATGGCTATCGGTCGTTCAGCAGAACTCTTGAGCTGTACGCTCAACCGTTGGACTGTTCTTTCAAATGAATGCCTAAATGGGCGACATGAGCGTTGGTCTGACGAGCAGCAGGAACAAGATACGCAAATCGCAGTCAACAGGGCCCTAATGCGTTTTCGTCATTGAAGGATCGAACAGCGCTAAGCGACTGGAGTTTTATCTGGGTTGTAGTCCAGATCATTCTGGTGTGTGCAGCGTCTTTTCTTTATCGTACGCACCCATTGAAATTTGCTCGAGAAATCAAAATGTTGGAAGCATCCCTTAGCCAGTTGGAACAACTGGTCGGTGACCTGGTACAACAGAACCAGGACCTGCAAAACTCAAACGCACAACTCGCCGCCGAGTTGGCACAAGCCAAGGATGACAACGACAGCTTGCAGTTGAGCCTGATGGAGCAGGAAGAAAAACACGGCGCCACCGCCGCACGCATTCAGGCCCTGGTTGATCGTGCAACCGGTGTCAGCGCTGCAAGCGCATGATCATCAATCGCGAAGGGGTAAACGTCGTGTCCATCCTGGGCAACGACTACTCGATCAAGGCCCCGCAAGGACAAGAACAGGCGCTGACGGACGCAGTGGTCATGCTCAAAACCGCATTGGCCGAGACCAAGCGCAATTACCCTACTTTGATCGGTGACCGGCTGCTGGTGCTGGCGGCGTTAAACCTGTGTTCGAAACAGGTCGAGCTCAATCAGCGGCATCAGGAAGAACTGGACCGCTGTCAGCAGCAGGTCAGTGCAACGGTTGAAGTGATTTCCAAGGCGATTGGGCAGGGTTGATTTAGCGTCTTTATTGTTGGCGCGCGCTCGCCCGCGATGAACGATGACGCGGTGGACCTGACATTTCGTTGGCAGATGTCCTCTTGGTACTTATCCCAGACGCTGATTATGTTGGCTCAATCCCCAGGCTTGGGCGTGCGCGCCAGGCAATAGACATCCACCTGTCGCGCCCCGGCTTGTCTCAACATGCGGGCGATCACATCGGCGGTCGATCCTGTCGTCAGCACATCATCGATCAGCGCAATGTGTTTGCCGCGCACCTCTGCGCCAGCATCCAATTCAAACGCCCCCAGCAAATTACGTTTTCGCGACTTGGCGTCCAGCCCCTGTTGCGCAGGGGTTTGCTTGATTCGCTTGAGCAGGCGCTCATTGACCGCAAGCTGCAAAGACGCGCCCAGCCAACCCGCCAGCATTGCCGCCTGGTTGTAGCCCCGTTGACGCAATCGCTTGGTGCCCAGTGGCACCGGCAGCAGGATGTCCGGACGCGCGAGTCCTTCGTTAAACCGGTATTGCAGAAACTGCGCAAACAGCTCAGCCAACAGGCGCCCCATGGGCCATTTGCCCTGATGCTTGAAACGTGTGACCAGAGTGTCGACGGGGAAGTCGTAAAGCCATGCCGCGACGACCTCATTGAAGGCAGGCGAGTTGATGGAGCATTGGGTACAGGTCAAATCCGACAGAGGCATTGGCAGTGCGCAGCGTTCACACTGATCTCCAAGCCATGGCAGGTCGGTCTCGCACGCTTCGCAAATCGATCGGTCTGTCCCTGTATTTTCGTCGCACAGCAAGCAGAATTGATCATTATTTAACCAGATGTAAACCTGGCGTGTGTTGTGTGGTTGACAGCGCATGCCTCTTCCTTAAATATGCCGAACATCCGTGTGGTGCCTGTGGACTTTCGGTTTCAGCCAAATACGCTGAACCATCCAGGCACTCGCCAAAAAACACCAAGGAGCCGCCCATGAGCGCCAGCATCAATGCCAACCTGCGTCACGACTGGACTTTATCCGAGGTCAGGGCGCTGTTTACACAGCCCTTCAATGACCTGCTGTTTCAGGCGCAAACCGTGCATCGCGCTCATTTCGACGCCAACCGCGTGCAAGTCTCGACCCTGCTGTCGATCAAAACCGGCGCCTGCCCGGAAGACTGCAAGTATTGCCCGCAGTCCGGTCACTACAACACCGGCCTTGAGAAAGAAAAGCTGATGCAGGTCCAGCAAGTGCTGGAAGAGGCTGCCCGCGCCAAGGCTATTGGCTCGACGCGTTTCTGCATGGGCGCCGCCTGGAAGCACCCGTCTGCCAAAGACATGCCGTATGTGCTGGAGATGGTCAAAGGTGTGAAGGCCATGGGGCTGGAAACCTGCATGACGCTAGGGCGTCTGGACCAGGACCAGACTCAAGCGCTGGCCGACGCAGGCCTTGATTACTACAACCACAACCTGGACACCTCGCCAGACTTCTACACCAGCATCATCACCACCCGCACTTACAGCGAGCGCCTGCAAACGCTGGCGTATGTCCGTGATTCAGGGATGAAGATCTGCTCCGGCGGCATTTTAGGCATGGGCGAGTCGCTGGACGACCGCGCCAATCTGCTGATCCAACTGGCCAACCTGCCAGAGCACCCTGAGTCGGTGCCGATCAATATGTTGGTGAAAGTCGCCGGTACACCGCTGGCAAACGCTGAGGACATCGACCCGTTCGACTTCATCCGCATGCTGGCGGTGGCGCGCATCCTGATGCCGCAATCCCACGTGCGCCTGTCGGCTGGACGTGAAGCCATGAACGATCAAATGCAGGCCCTGGCGTTCTTCGCCGGTGCCAACTCGATCTTCTACGGTGACAAGCTGCTGACCACCGCCAACCCACAATCTGACAAGGACATGTTGCTGTTCTCGCGCTTGGGCATCCAGCCAGAAGCACGTGAAGAACACTCCGATGAAGTCCATCAGGCAGCCATTGAGCAAGCGTTGGTCGAGCAGAAGAGCAGCGCGCTGTTTTACGACGCCGCGGTCTGATTTCCCTGTCTTTCGTCTACCGCGTCGTCTGTTGGCAAGCACCGATCCCGTTGGAGCGAGGCTTGCCCGCGAAGCTTTTCAGCCGTTAGACACTTATCGTCTGGACTGGCCTCTTCGCGGGCAAGCCTCACTCCAAGTGGATGGCTTGCCCGGCTAATCTCCAATGAGCAACCACGAGGCATGCATGTCTTTTGATCTGAGCGCACGTCTTGCTGCCCGTCGCGCCGAGCACCTGTATCGTCATCGCCCTTTGCTACAAAGCCCGCAAGGCCCTGAAGTGGTGGTCGATGGTCAGCCGTTGCTGGCGTTCTGCAACAACGACTACCTGGGCCTGGCCAATCACCCTGAGGTGGTCGCTGCCTGGAAAGCCGGGGCCGAGCGTTGGGGAGTAGGCGGTGGCGCGTCGCATTTGGTAATCGGCCACAGCACCCCGCATCACGCACTCGAAGAAGCCCTTGCCGACCTCACTGGCCGACCTCGCGCGTTGCTGTTTTCCAACGGCTACATGGCGAATCTCGGCGCGGTCACAGCGCTGGTGGGGCAGGGCGATACGGTGCTGGAGGACCGCCTCAACCACGCCTCGTTACTCGATGCCGGGCTATTGAGCGGCGCGCGTTTCTCGCGTTACCTGCACAACGATCCCGACAGCCTCAGCGCGCGTCTGGAAAAAGCCGTGGGCGATACGTTGGTGGTGACCGATGGTGTGTTCAGCATGGACGGCGACATCGCCGATTTGCCTGCTCTGGCCAAGGTCGCCAAGGCCAAAGGCGCCTGGTTGATGGTCGACGATGCTCACGGCTTTGGCCCTTTGGGCGCCAATGGCGCGGGCATTGTCGAGCATTTTGGGCTGAGCATGGATGATGTGCCGGTATTGATCGGCACGCTGGGCAAGTCGTTCGGCACTGCCGGCGCGTTTGTCGCGGGCAGTGAAGAGCTGATTGAAACCCTGATCCAGTTCGCCCGGCCATACATCTACACCACTAGCCAGCCCCCTGCGTTGGCCTGCGCCACACTCAAAAGCCTCCAATTGCTGCGTACCGAACACTGGCGCCGCGAGCACCTGAGTGCGCTGATCAAGCAGTTCCGTACAGGTGCTGAAGGGCTCGGCCTGCAACTAGTAGATAGCTTCACGCCCATCCAGCCGATTCTGATCGGCGACAGCGGTCGTGCATTGCGCCTCTCGCAGTTGCTTCGTGAGCGCGGCTTGATGGTGACAGCGATTCGTCCGCCAACAGTCCCTGCTGGCGGAGCGCGTTTACGCGTGACGTTATCGGCTGCCCACACTCATGCTCAGGTCCAGCTATTGTTGGATGCACTGGAGCAGTGTTATCCGCTGCTGGACATGA
Source organism: Pseudomonas sp. (assembly GCF_036404235.1). GTDB lineage: Bacteria > Pseudomonadota > Gammaproteobacteria > Pseudomonadales > Pseudomonadaceae > Aquipseudomonas. The sequence continues at coordinate 13,300 of NZ_DASWOT010000078.1, read as the reverse complement.
GCGAATGGGTGGAACCCGAGCATGCGTGATCGTTTGATTCTGTTGCCCGGCTGGGGGCTTGGCGTTTCGCCGCTGGAGCCATTGGCCGCTGCATTACGTGGGCTGGACGAACACCTACGGGTCGAGATCGAGCCGCTGCCGGACCTTGAAACCGACGATCTCAACGAATGGCTCGACGAGCTGGACTCGACGTTGCCGGATAACGTTTGGCTCGGCGGCTGGTCGTTGGGCGGCATGCTTGCGGTCGAACTCGCTGCGCGTCGCGGCGAGCGCTGCTGCGGTGTGGCGACGTTTGCCAGCAACGTGTGTTTTGTGGCGCGCAGCGAGTGGCCATCGGGCATGGCACAAACCGATTTTGACGCGTTCATTGCCGGTTGCACCGCTGATCCGCAAGGCACCCTAAAGCGTTTCAGCCTGCTGTGCGTGCAGGGTGCGCAAGATGCACGTGCGTTGGCGCGACAGCTAAAAACCGGCGCGCCGCAGGGCTCGGCAACGGCGCTGATCGAAAGCTTGAAATTGCTTGAACAGATGGACACCCGCGCGGCCTTGCAAACGTATCGCGGTCCGCAACTGCATCTGTTCGGCGGGCTCGATGCGCTGGTTCCGGCCGAAGCCTCGACCGACCTGCTGAATCTGTTACCCGATGTCGAAGTGGGCCTGATCGAACAGGCCAGCCACGCGTTCATCCTGGAAAACCCTCACGGTGTGGCGGCGGCGATCCAGGCTTTTTTGCATGAGTCCGGTGATGACTGATCTTTCTCATTTCGCGGTATTGAAGGCCGTTCAGCAACAAGCAGCGAAACAGGGCGAGCTGCCCGATAAACGCCAGGTGGCGGCTTCATTTTCCAGGGCTGCCGCCAGCTACGACAGTGTGGCCGAGTTGCAGCGTTCGGTGGGTGGCGAATTGCTCTCGCGGTTGTTACACGATGGCTCGAATCCTTCGCGTTGGCTGGATATGGGCAGTGGCACCGGGCATTTCAGCCGCCAACTGGGGCAATATCTCCCGCAAAGCGAGGGCATTGCGCTGGACATCGCTGAGGGGATGTTGCGTCATGCCCGGCCGTTGGGTGGTGCTCAACACTTTATCGTGGGAGACGCTGAGCGTTTACCGTTGCGTGACAACAGTGTCGAGCTGATTTTTTCCAGCCTCGCCGTGCAATGGTGTGCGGATTTCGCCGCAGTATTGAGCGAAGCCAAGCGCGTGTTGCAGCCCGGTGGCGTGTTTGCTTTTGCCAGCCTGTGCGTCGGCACGCTCTACGAATTACGGGACAGCTGGCAGGCCGTTGACGGTAGGGTCCACGTCAATCGTTTCCGTGAATTAAGTGACTATCAGCAGTTGTGTGCAGCGAGTGGTATGAACGTTCGTCGCCTGGATGTGTTATCCCATGTGTTGCATTATCCCGACGTGCGCAGCCTGACCCACGAGCTTAAAGCGTTGGGTGCGCACAACATCAACCCCGGGCGCCCCGATGGTTTGACCGGGCGGGCGCGGATTCAGGCGCTGATCGCCGCGTATGAGCACTTCCGTCAGCAAGATGGCCTGCCCGCGACGTATCAGGTGGTTTATGCGGTGCTGGAAAAGCCATTGACGGCGTTATAAGCAGCCAATGTTTTGAGCGCTATAGTTGATAAGCAATAGGTTGCAACACTTGAACGGACGGCCGCAAAGATGAGCCAGGCGTACTTCATCGCGGGAACCGATACCGATGTGGGCAAAACCACAATTGCCACAGGGCTGTTGTATGCGGCGCGGCAATCGGGGTTGAGTACCGCCGCCGGTAAACCTGTGGCTTCCGGATGCGATGTGAAGCCCAAGGGATTGCGCAACCCTGACGCGGTAGCGTTGCGCGCGGAGTGCTCGATTGCGCTGAGCTATAACGAGGTTAATCCGGTGGCGTTTGAGCCCGCGATCGCGCCTCATCTCGCTGCACGGGAGGCGGGGGTCGCATTGACGGTTCAGGCGTTGCTGGGGCCCATGCGGCATATTTTGAGCAAGGGCGCCGACTTCACCCTGATCGAAGGCGCTGGCGGCTGGCGCGTGCCATTGGCTGATCAGGCCAATCTGTCCGATCTTGCGATTGCTTTGCGCCTGCCGGTGATTCTGGTCGTGGGCGTGCGCCTGGGATGCATCAGCCATGCATTGCTGAGTGCCGAAGCCATCGCCGCAGATGGCCTGCAACTGGCAGGGTGGGTGGCCAATATCATCGATCCCAAGACCTCGCGCCTGGAAGAAAACCTCGCCACGCTGGCCGAGCGCTTACCCGCGCCTTGTTTGGGGCGCGTGCCCTTCATGAAAAAATCCACGCCTGAAGCCGTGGCAGAGCATCTGCACTTGGAGTTGCTTGACTGAGAGGCAACCTTGTCCTTATCGGGATAAGCCCCTGCGTGGGGAGCTTTTTTTGACATGCAGTAAATAGTTAGTGCCACTGTGTCGTGAAGAAATCCTTAGATATCGCTGTCGCCCAATGGATGGGCACTACCAGCGAAGGATTTCCTCTTGATAAATACTCTCTTGAATTCGAACCCCGTCTTGCCTGTAGCACCGGGTCAGCCGGTCAGTGCCGAGCGACTACTCCTAAGCAGCCATGTGCAAGAGCACCGACAATTGTTGCTGATGGATGCTGTGAGCGCATTGCAGTCATTGACGTCGTTATGGAACAGCCCGCCCGCCCTAACGCCTGTTTTAGAAACGTTAGTTGCGCGTGTAGGAAAAGCAGAGGCGATCAACCTTTTTCAAAGTGCTTTTGCCAGTCGGTGGCAAGCCTATTGGGATGCTCGTGCGCAAGGTACGGCGCTTTCCCGTTTAGCACTGGCGACGCAACTGCAACGTGCGCACTTTGTCTGTAGCGTTCAGGCCATGTCCTTTGGCGCGCAGCTTGATGAAGAAAAGCTGGCCGATTTGGCTGCCAAGCATTGGGATGTACCGCAGGGCCTGAGATTCGAAGCAGTCAAGGTCCTTAGAGGCGGCGTTTCCGTGGCATCGGGGGCTTTTTCCGTGCATCTCGCGACGGCGGCCCAGCAGGCTCAGTTGCTGTACTCGCCGGGTCCTGAGAGTCGATTGCAGGCCTTTGACAGCCGCGAACAATTGCTCGACCACCTGGGTGACGCTCACGCGCTGGTTGATTTGCAGGAAGATCCGTTCGAGTACGCCACCCGTTGTGCCATCGCCGAATATTACGCCGCAATCGGTGAAGCGATGCAGGAGCAGGTTATTCCCGCGCTGCGCCAAGGTTTGAGTGAAGGGCTGCTCTGTGCAGAGCGCTTGGATACAGGTCGACTTGTGGTTGTGGCGCAAGTCCCGATGGACGCTGTAGCGACTTCGAACACAGCGTCGCCGCTCTCGTTCGGCCATCTGGACGACCTGCCTCTGGAGTTTCAGGAGCAAGCTCTGGAAAAACTGCGGGTAAAGGTGCAGGGCGCAGATTTTGCAGCGTTGCAAGCGGCTCACACTCACGTATTGAGTGTCCGCGCACAGAGCGAGATGGCTATCCCACTCTTATTGGCGTCAGCACAAACCCTGTTTTGCCAGCCGTTGCCGATTGCACAGATACTCTCGGGGGAACCGACGTTTGGTCAATTGATAGCGTCGCGCGGCGAAGCGCTGCTGGCCGAGGCCCGACTGCAAAACATTATGGGCATGCTCAGTGCAAAGGCGCTGGACATGGTTGAGACGGTCGTTGCTAACCCTGTAACGGCTCAGCGAACGGATGATCGGATACAGGTCGCTTCGCTTGAGTTGTCCGGCGCGACAAAGACCGAATTATTGCCAGGCGTTTTGGTGATTGCCCGCACTGATGCATTCACCGCGTCACACTCTGCACAGTCGGTGGTGCTGTTCTGGCCTGGCCGCACCGGCGGACTAGCGGAATTTACCTCATGGCAGGCGCTACAGGATGTCCTCGCACCTGAGGGGGGCTCAGCCAAGGACCGCGTTGTAACTAGACCCATAGGCACTCACATTTTCGAATGCAGTGTGCTGGACCAATTGGCCTATTACGACCGGCGAGCCACGGCAATCTGCGCCGGCGAGAGACGCTTCGACGATGCGCCAGGTCTGCAGGCTTCCTTGCAGCGCCTGCATGCCGAAACCCTCAGCGACTTGACTGTGCCGTTTCATGCTGCGCGCGACCAACTGCTCACCGCTCATTTTGAGCGTGAGAAGGTGATGCGCAGGGTGCATGTCCAGCCTGGCTGGCTTCAGGGGCTCAGTCAGGAAGACGGGGCCGAAGGCAAGCATCTGGTCCGGCAGATGTGTGACGCCATGCATGACAGCCATGAGCTACTGGCGTCGGATTTACCTCCTCGTGGCGAGTTCGTCGAAGACCTGTTGAGGCAAAGGCTCCAGGCAGATTTCGCTGTGAGTGAGCCGGTAAGGGTCATCCTTGACCTGCCCGAGTCCGTGAAGTCTGTGAAAGAGTTGATCGCCGATTCTGGCGCACCTGGCACACCGTTTCGCGAGGTGCTGCGACCCAGCGAGCAGCGGGTCAATCTGCCGCTTGCCGAGGTGGCGTTGATGGGTATTGACGACGCCTTCAAGGCGCGTCTGAATTTTCTTCGGGTTCAGGTGGTGGTAGATGACGCCGATGAGGCCCGCCGACTGGAAAGTCGTATCGACGCAGACTATCTGATTGCACTGGTCGAAGGGCTTGATGTGGCCGAACAGTTCGAACAACGGATTCGAGCGGTGCATGGCCGTCTTGAAGCTGAGTCCGACTTTGCCATGCAGTTTCGTCGCGAGCGATTGTGCGCGCCTTATCTTGCGCAACTGCGCCTGCAAACCTGGGTCGCTCGGATGCGCAAGGTTATCGACGTAGACGGGGAGCAAATCATCAATGCTGCATTGCTCCCCAGGCAGGCGGACGCGCCGGAAGATGAGTTGGACGTCGTACTGCGCTCAATCATTCTCAACGCCCCTGGCTCTGAGCTGAACACGACGGGCGTTGCACTCGCAGGCGTTGTGTTGATGGAGAATCGTACATCCGGGAAAACGGTGATGTACCTTCCCGATGTTCCCAACTGGAAAGTCCTGACCGAGCATGATAGTGCGCAACAAGCCTGCCAATCGCTGATCCAGATGTCTCTGGAGCCCGGGATGGCCGATTACTTGAGCGCCAGACCGGTTTCGGGAGACCCCGCCGCTCATGCCAGTTATATCCGCCAGGCACAGCTCAAGCACTTCGATGGTTTCATCCGTGTAGATAGCGGTTCGTGGCCTCGCAATATTCCGTTACCCGAGCATCTGGTCAATGTGCAAATGGGGCGCCTGATCGAGGCTCATCGTTCGACCTCGCGCTCGCAAACCGATTTGTATTTTGAGTTGGCGGCTCAAAGCACCTCAGTGGGGACTATTTTTGGCTACATCTCAATGGCCTTGGGCATCGTGCCGTTTGTGGGCACCGGGCTGGCGCTCGTTGATGCTTTGCGTGCGGCAGTCTATAGCGCTGACGCTTTTGTCGAAGGCAAAGTGGGCGAGGGGTTGGATCATATAGAAGCGGTACTTTTATCGTTGATTGATGCAGCAATGGACAGCTTGCCAGGGGGAAGCGTAGCCGCCACTGGGGCTGCCCGTCGCGCCGCTCGGCTGGGCCGTTTTTCTGCTGGTTTCAAGGCCGCCATCAGACATTCCGGTAAGTCTCGCCACGCCCCGTTTTCTCGTTTCGACGGCTATGAATCATCGACGCCATGGTGGAAGTTGCCAGCTCGTCAATTGGAAGCCACCAGCGCTGTGCATACCCTTGACGGTCAGAAATACATTGTCCGTGATGCGAAGGTTTACGCGGTTGAATGGGATGCCGATTACTCGACGTGGCGTTTACGCGGTAACGATGTAAAAAGTTATAAACAACCCATTGCGCTTGATCGGATGGGACGTTGGGATACCCAAGGCGCGGTGGACGGTGCTCTGGTCCGTGGAGGATTGAAGGGGGGCGGGGCTCACCTCACGCGTATGGCTTCGGATGGTTGGGTGGGTATCAGCGGTTATTTACGTAGAAGGCTTCGAGGGATAGAGACCGAGGCTCAAAAAATTGATCGTCTTTGTTGGGAACTGCAAACCCACTTCGCAGGACTCGATGATCTGAAGCGTCGTTTAAACCATTCGCAGGAGTTAATACGTCAAGGTGATTTAGGTTCCACCACGCAGTTGATTCATGAGCAAGCAGTGACCGATTATCGAAATTTTTTTGTCATCGCGACCGAGAAGATTTTGGCCATTGGGCCGCACGGTCCTGGCAGCAGGCTGGGTTATAAGAACGCGCTTAACGACTACGTACATCGGGTTATGCGCGCCGCGCGAGCTTTGGAGGATCGTTATGTAAACGACTTCCTCGTGTTTTATCGTCGGATGCAAGAGGTGGGCGATTTTGACCCTGGTAGTGAGGTGGTGGACCTGTCTGCCGTGACGGCGTTGATGCAGCTTCACATGGACTTTCTGTACACGCTAAGAAAAGCTTCAGATCACAGGGCTTTCCAGGAAAACTGGTACGAGCGTGTAAATAAAGTGGGCTTGACTGAAAGTACCCGCAAGGCACTTAAAGACGTGTTGGATACTTCCACGAGCGCTCTGGGCTACAAAATTGCCCAAATGGGATCAATCCTGATAGGGGCAGTCATGAAGGTGCCGATTGCCGAATTGGCCAGGACTGGGTTCAAGGGGAAGGTTGAACATGCCCTCGTTAGCTATGCTGAGCTGATGTCAGGCGGATTGGACATCTCCAATAAACAACGGATACGCATGTTGACGAAAGTCGTTAGCCAATTCAGAGATATCGAGTTGGCCGCATTGGGCATCGAAGCCAGTTCTGCGCGCCTTCTGGATCAATCGTTTTGGCCGGTTCTGCATAAAAGCCTGATGGGTTTCAAACTTGACGCCGAAACTCGATTGGCAAATTTGGAAAATCAGCTTGAGGTTACCGTTCAGAGGACGGCAGGTAAGCAAAAAGGACAGAGCACCAAAAAAGTCTTCGAAACGGTGGACGACGAACTACTCATCGGCGTGGCGCGCACCACCGCGAAAGGGGAAAGGGTCATGGACGTGCTAGAGCCAGTCTCGGGCAGGATCAATGAAACCTATCACCAGGAAGGGAAGCGTTGGGCATTGGTCAAACCTGTAAGTCGTCATACACCCCCATCAGCTATCAAGGTCGAGGATGTGCTTGCCGAGGCAGAAGAGGCGATGTCTCCCCTCGAAAGCTTGCTGGTCAAGGTCAAGGAATACGCCAAAACGTCGATGGAACCTGCGAGCCTTGAGGATATTTTGGAACTGCGGGCGAGTCAGCTAGACACGCTAGGCAATAAGCTCGTCGAGGTGCCAGAGCAACCGGCTATCGTGGCAATGCGTGACAGGTTGAAGGCTCAAAGTCAGCAGTTGCGTGCCGAAGGTGTTCGCCTGCGTGTCGAGGCGTGCAAGCGGCTACCCACACAAGGCCATCTGGACTACTTGCTTGGTCGGCGTGAGGTGTCGATCAAGAAGGTGGTGGATGAGCGGGTGGCGCAGCTGACTCCAAAGGGACGCGTCGACGGTTACCTGCAGGAATACATGGTCCACGGACATGATGGTCGGCCGCTCTGGTATGCGCATTTCCACTATGCAAAGGTGGAGACTCCTTTTGTCAACTTTTCCAAGGCTCATCTGAAAACTCCGGATCAGCGATATTTGGGGCTGAAGTCACAGATGGCTGAAGCGCACAGCGGGGAAAATATCACCCCAATTCTTCGAGCACCCATTTCTCAAGCTATCGCCGTAAAGCATTTTCAGTCGATCGATTGAGCGCTAATTGAGAAAGAAGTACCTGCCGTATGCCTGTTCTTGTGACAGGCGTACCGTCTTGGGCGCAAGGCTGTTGCTATCATGCGGCCTTGTGCCATTATTCTTTTTAGCGGGTATTTGTTGCCGTGGTCTGTTTCAATATCCATGTTCGTTTTGTGAACAGAGGTTGTTCCCATGCAGATTTCTCTAAACAACACGCTATACCCCGGGCTGAGCGCGATTCAGGTGGGGCAGTCGCGGGTTGATCAGGCCGCGTCTCAATTGGCCAGTCCGGCCACTGAAATTTCCGGTCGTAGCCAATCTTCTGATTTTCAGCTTGAGAACCTTCGCGCGGTGGATCGCAGTCAGCGTTCCGACATGGCCAGTAATGTCGTCGAGCTCGCCCAAGGCAAGAATCAGGTCATGGCTGGACTCAAGGTTGAAAAGGCCAGCGACGAAGCACTTGGCACGTTGATCGATACCTACGCCTGACCCTTCCCGGTGCGCCTCGGCGCACGCGGTTGCTGTATTCCCCCGAACTGAATTGCACCTTATAAGCGGGCTGAATCAAGGCCGTCGGTTAACGGCGCCTGCTGTTTCCCTCAACTAAACTTACGCCCTCCGGTGAATGCTTTTCGCGCTGGAGGCCTTTCGCTGCGCGGCGTTTAGGGCACCGACGATGGGTGGTACGCGGAGTGCGCTTGACAAGGTCTGGGCGTAAACGTATGTTTCAAACACCTGTTTGACCGCTAGGCATCCGAGATTGTCCGGTGGTTGTGGCAAACCCTACAACGACCGATCGGTCATCCAACTCCAGGATTCATCAGCAGAGGTTTATCGCTATGCCTGACTACAAGGCCCCCTTGCGTGATATTCGCTTCGTACGTAACGAACTGCTCGGCTACGAAGCACACTATCAAAGCCTGCCAGCCTGCCAGGACGCTACGCCTGACATGGTCGACGCCATTCTCGAGGAAGGCGCCAAGTTTTGTGAGCAGGTCCTGGCCCCATTGAATCGCGTGGGTGACATCGAAGGCTGCACCTGGAGCGAATCTGGCGTCAAAACCCCTACCGGTTTCAAAGAAGCCTACAAACAATTCGTTGAAGGCGGTTGGCCGAGCCTGGCGCATGACGCCGCCCACGGCGGCCAGGGCCTGCCTGAGTCGCTGGGTCTGGCGGTCAGCGAGATGGTTGGCGAAGCCAACTGGTCGTGGGGCATGTACCCAGGCCTGTCGCATGGCGCGATGAACACGATTTCCGAACACGGCACGCCTGAGCAACAAGACGCGTACCTGACCAAACTGGTGTCGGGCGAATGGACCGGCACCATGTGCCTGACCGAGCCTCACTGCGGTACTGACCTGGGCATGTTGCGCACCAAGGCCGAACCTCAGGCTGACGGCTCCTACAAAGTCTCCGGCACCAAGATCTTCATTTCCGCTGGCGAACACGACATGGCCGATAACATCGTCCACATCGTGCTGGCTCGTCTGCCGGATGCTCCGGCTGGCACCAAAGGCATCTCGCTGTTCATCGTGCCCAAGTTTGTCCCGGACGCGGCAGGCAACATTGGCGAGCGCAACGCCGTGAACTGTGGCTCCCTTGAACATAAAATGGGCATCCACGGCAACGCGACCTGCGTGATGAACTTCGACGGCGCTACCGGCTACCTGATCGGCCCGCCGAACAAGGGCTTGAACTGCATGTTCACCTTCATGAACACCGCGCGCCTGGGTACAGCGTTGCAGGGCTTGGCTCACGCTGAAGTCGGTTTCCAGGGTGGTTTGAAATACGCCCGTGAACGCCTGCAAATGCGCTCCCTGACAGGCCCGAAAGCGCCGGATAAGGCTGCTGATCCGATCATTGTTCACCCTGATGTCCGTCGCATGCTGTTGACCATGAAGGCCTTCGCCGAAGGTACTCGTGCCATGGTGTACTTCACCGCCAAGCAGGTCGACATCGTCAAATACAGCGACGACGCCGAAGCCAAAAAACAAGCGGATGGCCTGCTGGCATTCATGACGCCGATCGCTAAAGCGTTCATGACCGAAGTGGGTTTCGAGTCTGCCAACCACGGCGTTCAGATCTACGGCGGCCACGGTTTCATCGCCGAGTGGGGCATGGAGCAGAACGTTCGCGACAGCCGCATCTCGATGCTGTACGAAGGCACCACTGGTGTTCAGGCGCTCGATCTGCTGGGCCGCAAAGTGTTGATGACGCAAGGCGAAGCGCTCAAGAACTTCACCAAAATCATCCACAAGTTCTGCCAGGGCCAGGAAGGCAACGCAGCGGTCACCGAATTCGTCACACCGTTGGCTGCGCTGAACAAAGAGTGGGGCGAATTGACCCTGAAAATTGGCATGGCCGCCATGAAGGATCGTGAGGAGGTCGGCGCCGCTTCGGTGGATTACCTGATGTATTCCGGTTACGTATGCCTGGCATATTTCTGGGCTGACATGGCTCGCGTTGCCGCCGAGAAGCTGGCTGCCGGTACCAGCGAAGAAGCCTTCTACACTGCCAAGCTGCAGACCGCACGCTTCTACTTCCAGCGTATTCTGCCGCGTACTCGCACCTACGTTGTAACCATGCTGTCGGGCGCCAACAACTTGATGGACATGAAAGAAGAGGACTTCGGCCTGGCGTACTGAGTACACCGCTGAGTGCTGACAAAAGGCCGCTTTACCTTCGGGGGAAGCGGCTTTTTGCAAACGCGGACCTGTTGGCGCAAGGCTTGCCCGCGAAGGTGTGGGTAGGCACGAATTTACTCAGTACACGGGCCTTGTCGCGGGCAAACCGCGCTCCAACAGACCCCCTTAAACTGCGCGCCAGCGCGGCGTCCGGGCGACGGGATCTCCCCCAGATTCCCAGCCATCCATTTTGGGCGCGTTGTAAAACTCTGCTTCTTTCCCCTCATCAGATGCGCTTTCTAGCCGATACAGGCACAATGCCATTTGTGTTTGCTCGTTGTTACGTCAACGGGTAGGAGAAACCCTCTTGCTGCGCCTTTCCGCTGGACGTGTCAGCCATTTCTTGCCCTCTCTGGCTTTGTTGATCGCCGGGCTTGCTGCTGCGTACGTGAAGGACCTGAACGTATTCTTCACTTCACTGTTCAACGTGCTGCCAACCCTGGTTTTGCTGCTTGGCGGCGCTTATTGCGTGGTTTACAAGCGTCAGCGTGAACTGTTCTTGATGATTACCGTGTACGTCGCTTATTTCCTGCTCGATGCGCAGACCGATTACTACCGCGATAATGGCAAGGTCCGAGAGGACGCGGCGGTGGTGTTCCATCTGTGCTGTCTGTTGCTACCCATATTGTTCGGTCTGTTCGCTGTATGGGAGGAGCGCACACACCTGTTCCAGGATCTGGTCGCGCGGCTGGCGGTGTTAGTCGCGGTTGGCAGCGTCGCGCTCGGTCTGGAACAAAGCTTCCCACAAGAAGTACTTGCGTGGCTGGCTGATATTCGCTGGCCGGCGCTGCATGGCGAATGGATGAGCTTGATTCAGCTGTCCTACGTTGCATTCATCATCTCTTTCGTCTTGCTGATCATCCAATACCTGCGCAAGCCCAGGCCACTGCATGCCGCACAGTTGGTGGGCTTGCTCGGTCTGTTCTGGGCGTTGCCGAAAACCTTTATCCTGCCCTTTACTCTGAACATCATGTGCAGTCAGGTCATGTTGATGATTGCCGCTGCCGTCGCACACGAAGCCTATCAAATGGCCTTCCGTGACGAGCTGACCGGGTTACCGGGACGTCGCGCGTTGAATGAGCGGATGCAGCGCTTGGGGCGTAACTACGTGCTGGCGATGGGCGATGTCGATCACTTCAAGAAATTCAACGACACCTACGGCCATGACGTCGGCGACCAGGTACTACGGTTGGTGGCCAGCAAACTGTCGAAGATCACCAGCGGCGGTGGCCGGGCTTATCGTTATGGCGGTGAGGAATTCGCCATCGTATTTGCCGGAAAAACCCTTGAAGAGTGCATGCCGCATCTGGATGCGGTGCGCGAAGTCATCGCCAACTACCAGATTCAGCTGCGCAATCAGGACGCGCGCCCACAAGACGATCAACAAGGGCGTCAACGGCGTGCCAGCAGCCCTGCTTCAGCGGTGTCGGTGACGATCAGTATCGGTGTTGCCGAGCGTCAGCCTGAACATCGCAATCCCGAAGAAGTGCTCAAGGCCGCGGACCAGGCGCTGTATGCCGCGAAAGGCGCCGGTCGAAACTGTGTTGTTTCAAGCGGTCAGACCAATAAACGTGGCGCCGTGAGAATGGCAACCACCAACTGATAGCTGTTTCTTTTTCCTCGTAATCAAATAGCTTTCGCCCGCGCGTGAAAGCTCAGACAGACTCATTGCTCGTTCGTGACTATTTATTGGTAAATGGTCACTAGTTGACGCTATGTGTCGCAAATGGCGTTCGGGTACACTCGCCATCACAGACACATCGACGCCGCAGATTGAATACGGCGCCTCTTTTTTCGAGTTACTGCTGCTGTTTGCGAGGTTTGCCATGGCTGACTACAAAGCGCCTTTGCGTGATATGCGCTTCGTTCTGAATGAAGTGTTCGAGGTCTCCAAACTGTGGGCACAACTGCCTGAACTGTCCGAGGCGGTTGACGCTGAAACCGTTGAGGCCATTCTCGAAGAGGCCGGTAAGGTCATTGGCAAAGCCATCGCACCGCTGAGTCGCGCTGGCGACGAAGAGGGTTGCCATTGGAACGACACAGTAGTGACAACCCCCGAGGGCTTTGTTCAGGCCTACAAAACGTATGCTGAAGGCGGTTGGGTTGGCGTAGGTGGTAACCCTGAGTTTGGTGGCATGGGCATGCCCAAGGCCGTTTCGGCGCAGGTTGAAGAGATGGTCAACTCCGCCAGTCTGGCGTTTGGCCTTTACCCGATGCTGACCTCCGGTGCCTGCGTGTCGATCAATGCACACGCCAGCGAACAACTGAAATCAACCTATTTGCCGAACATGTATGCCGGTCTCTGGAGCGGGTCGATGTGCCTGACCGAGGCCCATGCCGGCACCGATCTGGGGATGATCCGCACCAAGGCCGATCCGCAGGCCGACGGCGCCTACAAGATCAGCGGTACCAAGATATTCATCACCGGCGGTGAACACGACCTGACCGAAAACATCATCCATCTGGTGCTGGCGAAACTACCGGACGCCCCTGCCGGGCCGAAGGGTATTTCGCTGTTTCTGGTGCCCAAGTTCATGGTCAATAGCGACGGCAGCCTCGGCCCACGCAACACCGTGTCGTGTGGTTCGATCGAGCACAAGATGGGGATTCAGGCGTCCGCCACTTGCGTGATTAACTTCGACGCCGCCGAAGGCTATTTGATTGGCGAGCCGAACAAAGGTCTGGCAGCGATGTTCACGATGATGAACTACGAGCGCCTGGGGGTCGGTATTCAGGGACTTGCCTCGGGGGAGCGCTCTTATCAGAACGCCATCGAGTATGCGCGTGATCGTCTGCAAAGTCGGGCCCCGACGGGCGCCCAGTCGAAAGATACCCCCGCCGACCCCATCATCGTTCACCCTGATGT
>NZ_DASWOT010000077.1:0-7364 GCF_036404235.1 Pseudomonas sp. | reverse complement strand
AATGCCTGGGATTAGGCTTGCGGTGGTCATGCCAATCGCAGCCGTCACCGCCAGCGCACCGGTACTCGGTTCGGCCATTATTGGAACTCCGGGAAATAAAAGGCCCGCAGTGTCACGGGCAAAGCACTGGGGAGCAGCACGATGAAATAGGTACGAATGAGGCCCTCGCTGAACGTGACGATCAGAGGTTCCGAGAGATTGGATATGAGTGAGCCGAAAACAAAAAAGCCCCGGCAAATGCCGAGGCTCGAAATGGGAATAAGTGACGTGTCATAAAAAAGCCCGACACGGTGGCCGGGCATTTATTTGAAACCATTCAGTTCAGACGATCTAACGGCTCAACACTGAACCGCCGATATTCCGTGTCATCCGGGCTCAGTAATCTTGACATGGTGCTGGGGATTTCGGCCTCTTTGCGGCACTCATCCCATTCCATCCTGATCGCCGCATCTTTGGCCGCAATCTCGGTATCGAACCAACCGACAGCACTTTGCTGTCCGTAGTTTTCACCAGCACGAAAGAGGACGTATGTGGTCTTCAAGATAGTCTCCGAACAAAAAAAGCCCATCTCAGCGGCGGGCTTCTTATACCTATCTCATACGCGCAAGATCGACATTATGGGGCTAATTTATGATCATTCCGCCACTACGTCAAGCGGCGTCGATGAATATCTGCTCTCGGTCGAAAATCTCGGTTGCGTGGATCACGGCGGCCTCTTCGAGCGACTCCAGGCGCTTGGCAATTCCGGTCTTCCAGCGACGCCTGGTCGACTCCGGCTTGCCTTCGGTATCCCAGCTGTTCATGTCATAGAACTCAGCGGGCAGCACGATCATGTCGGTGGAGCGCTTGCCGGACTGCACACCTCTGAGCTTTGGGATGGCCCAGGCAGTGAGCGCCTTATAGATGAACAGCTGCGGCGCTGGCGACGTGGTGCGGCTGACCAGGCGACTGATCGCCGCCACCTTGTTGGCCTTATGCGTCGAGTACTTCGCCACCAACACATCCCACTGGGCGGAATCCAGTTCGCGGTGCAGGAGCGCATACAGGCAGCAGTCATAATCAAACTTGTCGCGGACCGAGATAGAACTTCCGGTCCCGCCCTGCCGCAGGTCGGCATCGATCAGCTTTTGCCAAGACTGCTTCGTGCTGTTGTCGATGTTGTCGGCAGCCAGTACGCGGACCAGCGTGCCCATCACGTCTTTATAGATGCCCATCGCTCAATCCCCTGTGTAATTCGTGCCGCCGGCACCGCGGCGGTTGTTCTGTTCGTACTGCTCATGAGCGCCGCCGATTGGTTGGCGCGCCCTGGACAACTCAGCGTTCGTGCTGCGCAGCCTCAAACTCAGTTGCTGGACCAACACATCGAGCGGCAAGGCGTCACCTGTTTCGGCGCATATCCAGCCCGATGCGTTGCAAGCAGTGCAGTCCAACTGATGAAACACGCCGCTGACGACCGTGGCGCCGCGACAGATCCCGCACTCCATCAACGGCTTAATTTCGCGTCGAAAGGCGGGGCCATGGCTCTTTTTCATCGTTTTTAAACCTCGCCATTAACAAATTGTGGGATCGCCTTGCAGGCATCGTCGTTCGTGGCCTGCACGGGGGTTTGTGAATCTTCATATCTAACGCCTGTCTGCCCGTGAATCGCCTTGAAGCCACGGCCATCTAACCAGTCATGCCACTTCATCAGCGCCAATCGACGCTGCTCGGTGGCCTGCGTGTTGATGTAGGTCGAGGCGATCTTGCCCAGCGAATGGTTGAGCAGCATCTCTCCGATGTGCCCGTCGATGCCCAAATCGGTCCAGGCAGTACGGGCGACCTTGCGCAGGTCATGGCTGGTCCACTCACCCCGACCGAGACGGGTAAACACGGCGCTGGCCTGGTTCTCGCTCAGCTGTTTGCCGCGACGGGACGGGAACAGGTACGCGCCTTCGTAGCCCTGCGCCAGTTGCTGCTCCCGGTACCGACGCAACAGCGTGCATACCTGATCCGTCAGGGGGAGCCGGTGTTCGGTTCGGGTCTTGGTGTGTTCGGCGGGAATGAACCACTCGCGCTCGGGCAGGGCGATGTCGGCCCAGCGAGCCATGCGGGTTTCACCAATGCGTGTGCCGTGGCAGAGCATCATCAGGGCCAGCATGGCTTCGCCCGGCGAGCTATCGAAACGCTCAGCGAGCAGTGTCACAACCTCCGGTAGCTGGACACCGCGCAGCCGAGCAGGCTTGGGCATGATCCGGGCGGTGGTGAAGTCAACGAACTTGAGGTCGGCCATGGGATTAACCGGGATCAGGTCCAGTTTCCGGGCCTGACGGAATGCCACCGCCAAGAGCCGGTACAACTGCTGCACGTAGGACAGCGACAGTGTCTCTTGGGCGGGCCACATCAACAGCTTGTCCAGCGTCTGGGCGCTTACATCACGAATCGGCAGGTCAGCCAGGCGTGGCTTCAGGTGGCAGGCGATTGCCGACTTTCCTGCTGCCTTTCGTTTCTCGGACAGCGAGCGCGCTCTGGACATCCGTTCGCCGAACCAATCGAGCAGGTCACCGACGGTACTCCACGCCTCGATGGCGGCGCTGGCATTTGGCGTGAGCACCATGCGCTGACGCAGTTCGGGCAGCACAGCCAATACGGCATTCGCCTTGAGGTCGGGATATCCGGCGATACGGCGCCATGATCGCTTCACCACCAGATACCAGGAACCGCGCGCTCTGCCCTCGTTGAAACGGAAATACAGACCAGGATGACGTGGATCACGCAGGGTATGCACCGAAGGATCAGCGGCCTGTCGACGAATCTCGGCGTCGGAAAGATTGACGGCGGCTGTGCTCATGCGGCAATCCTCGTCGGCGGCTGGAGCATGTAATCACGAATGGTGGTGACGGCGTCGACGCGTCCACGACAGACGATTGCGAGATAGCCTTGCTCGGTGAGCATATGCAGATAGGCGTCCTGATCAGGCGACACTGCCGCGTCGTAGGGAGGCTGCGCCTTGAACTCGATGTACAACCCGAAGTAACCACCTCGGGCCATCGGCAGGACGAGGTCCGGCACACCGGCCTTAACGCCCTGCTCTTTGAGCTTGATCGCGACCAGCACATGCCGATGCCCACCGTTCGGGACGTGGTAGATCAACTTCGCCGCAAGCGGGAAACGGTATTTCAGCTCAGTGATCAGCGCAGCCTGCTCCAAGCCTTCGCGATCCACCGGTTTCTTGCGTGCGGCCTTCTTCTTGAACAGTCGAGGTTGGGCCGGGATCATGCCTCCACCTCCGAACCGTCCAGCCATGCGAGGAATGCAGCAGGAACATCGCCGCCCGCCTCGGCCACGACCTTGGCGCATATCTGGACCAGATCGGCCTGACGGCTATATGCCTGCTCGAACTGCACTTTCTGACCGTGAATGGCGAAGCCGGGGAACCCATCGGCGCCGTATCCGTGCTGATGGTGCCCGGCGCACAGTGGCAGCACGTACCAATGTGCGTGTGGTTTGGTTCTGCCATCGACGTGATGGATGCTGCACTGATCGTTGTAGACATCAAAGCCGACACGGCAGGCAATACAGCCGACCGTGCTCACCAGAGTGTCGTGCCAGCGCTTTTGGGCAGCAGAGACAGAACGACCCTTCATAGCCACG
Organism: Pseudomonas sp.; assembly: GCF_036404235.1. Classification (GTDB taxonomy): domain Bacteria; phylum Pseudomonadota; class Gammaproteobacteria; order Pseudomonadales; family Pseudomonadaceae; genus Aquipseudomonas. Next base: position 3,734 of record NZ_DASWOT010000077.1, on the reverse strand, counting down.
TACCGAATTGATACTCGACTGGCGGTACTGACTGGTCGTAACCAGCCTCCATGAACGTGACGAAGCAATGCACGACTTTTAACGTGGCCTTGATCGTCTTCACGCGCGCACCTCCGAGAGGTCCAGAACCTCGTATGTGCTCGGCCACATCATCCGGCCGAACGTTTCAGCAATCAGCTTGTGCTCAAACAATGCAATGGCCGGATCCGGAGCGTCCGCCAGATCGAGCTTGGATGAGCAGGCGTACACCGCAAACCGGAAAGTCACAGGATCTGGTCGAGACAGACTGGGTTTACTCACTGCGCGATCCCCTTCAATAAAGCTTGGAGCTGCTTGAGCTTGCCCAGCGCCTCCGCGTTGCTATCGCGCTCCACCTCAACCGAAAGAGCCACCTCCTCGATGCGCAGGGACAGGGCCTTCAGCCGCGACGAAATTTCACCAGCCAAACCAACGACCTCAGCAGACAGCCCAGCGAGTGCGTCCAGAGCCTGTATATCTGTCTTTTTGATCGGGACCACGGTTTCAGAGACTACTTTCGGCATGGGCTGCTCGCTTTTGGGTTTGATGGTGAGTGCATCGCGCTGGAATTTACCGCCCGCTGGCTCCCGGATGATTCCGGCGTCCTTTAGCTCCAAAAGAGCACGGCGAATCGCATGCGCTGAGACGGTGGTAGCGTTGGCGGCAAGCGCAGCGGCGTGGATATCGTGAGCGCTCCAGCACTCCTGAATAGGGATGTGGACGAAGACCTTGCGCGCGATTGAGGACTGCCCAGACAGCAACTGATGCAAGCGGGCTTCGTTGATCGCCATCAGAAACGCTCCTTACTGGCATAACGACTGGCAAGACTGGTGACTTTTTCCGGCTTAGGCTGTTCTATCCAGCCGCCAGCCAGTTGCTCGAAGCGGCTGTATTGCCCAAGGAACGCCGTTCGGACGGTGCCGGTCTCGATGTCCCGACCTTTACCGATGATGATTCCGGCAATCCCTTTTGCTTCGGTGTTTTCGTGGTAAACCTCGTCCCGGTAGACGAAGAGGATGATGTCGGCGTCCTGCTCGATAGCGCCGGATTCACGAAGGTCAGAATTGATTGGCCGCTTGTTCGGACGCTCTTCGCATTTGCGGGAGAGCTGGCTCAGCAATACCACTGGAACTTGAAGTTCGCGGGCCATGCTCTTGGCGGCGCGAGTCATGTAGCTGATTTCCTGCTCGCGGATTGCGCCGTTGAGGTCAGAGTCGAGAAGCTGGAGATAGTCGATGACGATCAGATCGAGGCCGTAGCGGCGCTTATGTCGGCGCGCCGACGAGCGAATCCGGTTGATCGTCAATCCGTCGCGGTCAGAGATGAACAGGTTCGAATTCTTGATCTTCCCAGCAGCCGACATCAGTTCAGCACCGTAGTCGTGAGGGGCCTTGCCGTTCTTGATCAACTGGAGCGGCACCCGGCCTTCGGACGCCATGAAGCGATCCATCAACTGGGTCTTGCTCATCTCAAGGCTGAACACCATCACGCTCTTGCGCTGCCGAATCGCGGCGTCGGAAACGATGTTCATCGCCAGCGTGGTCTTGCCCATGGCTGGCCTACCGGCGATGACGACCAATTGCTCAGGCTTCAACCCCTGGATCTTGTCATCGAGGTCCGCAATCCCAGTCGAAAGGCCATCGATACCTTCACCTCGATCCGCTCGCGCCTGCAGAACCTCAATGTAGTCATCAAGGATATCTTCGGCCTTGATCACTTCGGCGGTCGCAGACTCCCCCTCGAGTGCCAACGCTTCGGACTGGGCGTATGCGATCTTGTCGGCGGTCGGCTGATCCCCGTAGGCAATTTCGTTGATGCGAGCCCCGAGGCTGATCAGTGCGCGATCCAGGCTGCGCTCGCGGATCGTTGCTGCATAGGAATGAGCGTTCGCGACACTGGGCGTATTTTTGACGATTTCGGCTGCGTAACCAAGGGTGTTGACCCCATCCGCGAACGTCCCGATCCTGGTGCTGACGGTAAGAACGTCGATCGGCTTGCCCTCCGAGTGCAATGCCAGGATCGACCTGAACAGCTCCGAGTGATCCGACAGGTAAAAATCTTCTGCCGAAAGGTCTGCGGACAGGACATCGATCAGTTCGGGACGAAGCATCATGGCGCCCAGCACGCTCTGCTCGGACTCAATGCTGTAGGGATCACGCACGGTAGTTACCCTCAACGACCTTGACGAAATTCGAAGGCAAAATCAGCCAGTCGAAGTTGCAGCGGAAAGGTTTGTTCGTGCCCTCTGCCTTCCCCATCAGGAATGGGCTAGCACGCACCAGTTCGAAAAACTCTTTCCAGAACTCAAGATCCTGATGCACTTCGCTCTGGTCCCAGCGCGCCGTGATCTTGGAAACTCTGTCCTTGGTCAGCATGACGACACGTGGAAATTCAGGAATCGTCTCGTTGAACAAATCCACGATGGCCTGAGGTGAACATTTCGGTCTCGCCTTCGACGTCGATTTCTCGCCCTCGCCAAGAGGTGATGGTTCACTTGATGGTTCTATTACGGTTCTGGGTGCGGCTGCTGCGGGGGTTTCTGTCGTGAGCTGCGGGGGTGGCGGTGCATCTCCTGCGGGGTGCATTTCCTGCGGGGGTGAATATGATGCAGGGGTTAACAGATAAACTGTCGACCGCCCGGTGCGCTCGCGGATCGACAACAGACCAACTTGGCTCAGCCACTTGATGGCGGTTTGGACGGTCCGCTCTGCCAAGCACGTGCGCTGTGAAATGCGCGCAATCGAAGGCCAGCAGACCCCCTCATCGTTTGCATTGTCAGCCAGGGATATCAGGACAGACTTCTGTGGCCCACTCATGCCTTGCAACGGCCAGCAGGCGCTCATGATGATGGTGCTCAATTGCTTTGCTCCAGCTTGTACGCAGCCCACACGCCGGCGATCCACTGCACGCCCTTTGCGGTGAACCGCGCCTGGGCAAATGCATGACCGTTGGTTTCGCTGGTGCCGGTTTTTAGTTCGAAACGCTTTGCCGCCTGATGCTGACTACAAGGCGTGAGCACGCCGCCGAGGTAGTACATGACGCCCTGGTCCAGCAGCATTTGTCTGAACTGGCGCTCTTTGGCATTCAACAGCTTTGCGACCTGCCGAAAGCTCATCGAGCCAGACGCTTCGACGTATTGATCTACAAAGGCCACTTTGGGCGCAGCGATGGCCAGGGCCTGATTGGCGGCTTGCTGGAGTTCGAACTGTTCAGCCCATGCGCGTGCCGCTGCGGCAGGATTGGAGAAGTCAGGGAGCGTGGCGATAACGCGGGGCGCCACGATCTGCTCCAACTCATGCAGGCGATGCACCACCTTGCGGCGAAGAGGAATGCTATAACCGGTCAGCAGCGTCTCGGTCAGCTCCTTGTCCAGGTGGAAATTGGTGGTGTAGCCCCTGCTATCTTTGTCTTCGCGGACATGGCCCAAAACTGGACCATCTTTTTCCAACTCATCAAGCATGTCTCGAATGTCGCGGATGACATGCTTGTGCTGTTTACCAGTCAGCTCCGCAATCTCGGTGCTGCTCATGGAAATAGTACGCGCCACGTTTTCGTAACTATTATCGTTTCGTGACGCGGCATGAATTGAAGCTGTGTTGACATTAAGGTGCTCAGTACGCATTATTCACCTCACAGTGTGTCGTGCAGTGCGTTGAGAAAGCCGGGGGTTGCAGCCCGGTTTTTTTTCGCCCGCGATTTGGTGTTGCAGTTGAAGT
>NZ_DASWOT010000076.1:0-32408 GCF_036404235.1 Pseudomonas sp. | reverse complement strand
CACAACGTCGCCGGGAAACCCACGGAGAACACCGTCAACTGCGGCGAGACGCGGTTCAGGATGCCCATGGCCAGGTTGATGATCAGCAGCGTGCCGACCATTGGCAATGCCAATAAAAGGCCAGTGAGGAAGATCGTGCTGCCATAGCGGGCAATCAGGTTCCAGGCATTAGGGTCGAAATGCAGGTTACCGATCGGCAAGGTCTTGAAGCTGGTCGCCAGCAGCTCAACCACCATCAGGTGACCGTTCAGCGCGAGAAACATCAGGATCGTGATCATGCTCAAAAAGCGCGACAGCACCATGCTGTTGGTGCTGGTATCGGCGGAAAAAAAGGTGGCGAACGCCAGCCCCATCTGCATGCCACAAATGTCGCCGGCCATCTCGACCACCGCCAGCGTGATACGCATCACCATGCCCAGAGACATCCCGATCAACACCTGCTCCACAATCACCCCAAGACCTGCCCAGGAGAACAGGTTGACATCCGGCAAGGGCGGCAGATTGGGTGCGAGCAGGATGGCAAGGAGCATCGCCAGGCCCACTTTCACCTGACTGGAAACGTTTTTATGACCGAGAATCGGGTCGCTCATCAGATACGCCAGCACTCGGCAAAACGGCCAGAAGAAGCTGGTCACCCACAGTTGCAACTGTGCCGAACTGACTTCGATCACGGGCGTCAGCCGATCAGCATGGGCAAGCTGCTGAACAACGCACGCGTGTAGTCCACCAGCATCTCCATGATCATCGGCCCCGCCAGCACCAGCACCACGCACACCCCGATAATTTTGGGGATGAACGACAGGGTCGATTCGTTGATCTGCGTCGCGGCCTGAAACAGGCTCACCAACAATCCGATAAACAGCGTCACGAGCAGCACGGGCGCGGCCACGATCACGCTCATGCGCATGCCTTTGTAAGCCAGGTCCATGACCATTTCCGGCGTCATTGTCTACGTCCTCGAAGCCATACCATCAGGTGTAAAAACTTTGCGCCAACGAGCCGAGCAGCAGCTGCCAGCCATCGACCAACACAAACAGCATCAACTTGAACGGCAGCGAAATCGTGGACGGCGGCACCATCATCATGCCCAGCGCCATCAATACGCTCGCCACCACCAGGTCGATGATCAAAAACGGAATGAAAATGGTGAAGCCCGCCTGGAAAGCAGTCTTCAGCTCGCTGGTGACAAAAGCCGGAAGCAACACCCGCATCGGCACATCCTCAGGTCCCTGCAAATCCTCGATCTGCGCCAGACGCGCAAACAATGCGAGGTCACCCTGACGCGTCTGGGCCAGCATGAACGTGCGAAACGGCTGACTCGCCTTGTCGAGAAACTGCTCAACCGTGATCTCGTCCTTGGAGAATGGTAACCAGGCTTTTTCGTAAGCCAGATCGAGGGTCGGCGACATGACGAAAAACGTCAGGAACAGCGACAGCCCCAACAACACTTGATTCGGTGGCGCCGACGTCGTGCCAATGGCCGTGCGCAGCAAGCCCAGGACAATAATGATGCGGGTAAACCCGGTCATCATCAGTAACACCGCCGGCAGGAATGCCATGGCACTGAGCAGCAACAGGGTTTGCAGGCTCAGCGACCATTGCTGGCCTCCCGCTTGCCCGGTGAAGGCGGCCAGCCCTTGCATCGCCGGTTCTGCCTGAGCATCGGCCATCGACGCGAGCAGCAACACGGCCGACAGCGTCGCCCGTTTCAACCCGTGGCGAACACACACCCGGACGCTCATGATGGGCTCCCCGATCCTTTATCCGTGCGCTGAATATTGCGCTTCAGAGCACTGGCCAAGCGCTCGGCAAAACTGTCGCCGGTAACGGCAGTGGCGATGGTGGGTTCGGTTGGCGGAGCGTCCATCTGCGCCAGCGCACTGATCTGTTGTGCGGTCACGCCAAGCACCAGCCACTGGCCTTGCACTTCGATGATCACCACTTTCTCGCGCTGGCCCAGGCTTGTGCTGCTGACGACACGCATCACTTTCCCGGGGGACAGCGGACGCGCACCGACACGGCGCACAACCCAGCCACAGAGCAAAACACAGACAATCACCAACGCGAGCGCCAACGCCGTCTTGCCGAGCAACGCCAGGTTCATCAGGCTGTCCGAAGGGACCCCGAGGGCCACGGGCGGCGGAGTCTGACTGACGAGGCTCATCGGTTGAGCTTTTGAACGCGTTCGGAAGGCGTAATGATTTCCGTGATTCGGATACCGTACTTGTCATCCACGACCACCACCTCGCCTTGGGCTATCAGGTAGCTGTTAATCAAGATGTCCATCGGCTCCCCCGCCAGGCCATCGAGTGCCAGCACCGAACCCTGGGCCAGTTCCAGCAACTGCTTGATGGTAATCCGCGTGCGGCCCAGCTCTACGCTCAGCTTGACCGGAATATCCATGATCATTTCCAGCTCGCGTGCGGCGGCCGCGGGCTGTGGCGAAGTCAACGGCTTGAACAGGCTGGTGCCGACGCTCGGTGCCTGGCTGTCGGCCGTCGCCTCGGATTCGCTCTGTTCGGCCAAGGCCGCGGCCCAGGGATCATCGGCCTCCGCCCCGGCGCCCTGCTCGGCCAGCGCGTCTGCCCAGTCATCGGCCTCTTGCGGCTCGGTAGTGTTTGAATCAGTCATGGTCGGATTCCTTGGCAGTGGACACGTGGCCCTTCACGAATCGGCTGGTAGAAGAGGAGGAAAGGCTCAGGGAGTGATCCACCAGTTCCTTGACGAGCAACGCACGCATCCCGTTATGGCTGCCATATTCGCAACTCATGACAGGCACGCCGTCGACACGCGCACAGACGATTTCGGGCAGTTCGATGGGTAAAACGTCGCCGACTTTCAGCGCCATGACCTGCCCTACCCGGGCATCCATTTCGACAAAGTCAGCGATCAGCTCAATCTGGGAATGGGTAATCTCACCGGCCATGCGCTTGTTCCAATGCCGCTCCTCTTCAGGATTGGTATCGGTCAGCGGGCCGTTGAGCAGTTGACGCATCGGCTCGATCATCAGGTAGGGAATCACGATATTGAAGTCGCTGGACAGGTTTCCGACCTCCAGATGGAAGGTCGCATTCACCACGATTTCATTGGGCGAACTGGTGATATTGGCGAACTTGGCCTGCATCTCCGAACGCAAATATTCGATTTCCAGCGGGTAAACGGACTTCCAGGCATCTTTGTAAGCGTCCACCGACAACCCCAACAAACGCTGGATGATGCGCTGCTCGGTATGCGTGAATTCCCGCCCTTCGGACTTGGTCACGAAACGGCCGTCACCGCCAAACAGATTGTCCACCACCATGAACACCACGCTCGATGGAAACACCACCAACGCGGTACCTCGCAGCGGCTTCATCGCCAACAAGTTGATGTTGGTGGGCATCGGCATGTGCAGGGAAAATTCGCTGTAACTTTGATAGCGCACGCTTTTGACGGTGATGTCGATGCTGCGCCTCATCAAGTTGAACAAGCTCATGCGGAAGTAGCGCACGAAACGCTCGTTGATGATATCCAGCGCGTGCAAGCGCTCGTGGATCACCCGGTGCTGAGTCGCTGGGTCGTACGGACGGACCTCGGCATCCTTGAGCATCCCGACATCCTCATCCGGAGCACCGTCGTCGTCGCCCCCACGAAGCAACATGTCGATCTCGTCCTGGGAGAGCAAATCGTCAATGGCCATGGGTTACTGCACGATAAAGTCGGTGTAAAGAACGTTCAGCACCGAGAGTTCAGGCTGCTGTGCCGCCAGGGACTGTTTGAGTGTTTCGAGAATTTTCGCCGCCAGGATTTCCTTGCCCTGAGGGTTGATCAGCTGCGTGCTGTTTTGCCCGCTCAGCAGTGTCAGAAGCTGACTGCGAATCTGCGGCATGTACTGCTGCAAGAGCTTCTGCGTCGCATCGTTTCCGACTTCCAGCGCAAACCCCACATACAGCAGGCTTGGCTCATCGCGTTCGTTTTGAAGATTGACCGTCATCGGCGCAATCGTAACCAGCCGTGGGACCTGAGGTTTGTTCTCGACGGTTTCAACGTTCACCGCCGCGTCTGCATGCGCTGTGTTTTTGCTCATGTAGAGGTACATGCCGCCGGAACTGGCTGCCGCAGCGACCAGCGCCATCAACAGAATCAGGAGCCAGGGAAATTTGCGGGTGGTGGTCATTTGGCTGGAACCATGCAATGAAGGAGAACGGTTAGGCAGGGCTCCAGTATGACCAGCACCCTGGTCTTCCCATGGGGCGATAAGACCAGGGTAACGGCGGCATCTCGCTGTTTTGATTTGCTATTCAGACGTACAGGTCGACACCCGAACTGCGCACAACGATGCTCTGCACCGACGCCTGATCAACGTCCGGCACGGCATCGGCGCTACTCATCGGGGCGTCTGGGCGGTTGCCTGGCGAATCACGCCGCGCCTGATCGCCAGAGGCCTGACGCGCAGACTCATCGCTGACCGAGGCCTGCCCCAGGGAAATACCCTGGGACGCGAGGGCCTCGCGCAACTGCGGCAATGCCTGTTCCACCGCGGCACGCACCGACGCATGCGACGACTGGAACTGCGCCTGGGTGTTGCCGTCATTGAGATTGAGGCTGATCGACAACGGGCCGAGTTCGACGGGGTTCAGTTGCAGGTCGACCTGCTGCTCGCCGCGCGTGATCATATCGATCACCTGCTGGCCAAAGCCGTCCTGCCATTGGGAAGTGCCAACAGCGGTCGCGAGCACCAGACCATTGCTGGCGACTTTGTCGCTGCCGATCAGGCCGACAGTGCTCAAGGTCAGCGGCGCCAGGCTAAAGCCGCTCTGGGCATCGCTACTGACGGAGCCATCGGCCTGGCTGTCGACAGGTGTGTTGTCGGTTTGCGCGCGCAGGTCTTGCCGCGCACCGGTAACTGGTCCGGTCAGCGTCTGCGCCGTGTCCTGCCTGTCGAGCGGATCAGAAGTGTTCTGATCGGCGTCAACGCCTGTGTCTACCGACATCAGATTCTCGGCTGGCAGTTTGCTGTTGCCGCTGATCAACGTGTCGGGGTCTGCGGGCACAACACCTTGACCGGGGATCGCGACGGGTAAAGGAACCGCCGGCGCAACGACCATCGAATAGATATCGGGTTGGCCAGCGCTCTCGATCAGCGCCATGCGCTGACGAATGTCCTCCAGCGAGCTGTCGACAGCACTCGAACTGTCCGAGGCATTCAAATCGGCATCGCTCACGAGATCATCTGCCGTGGCATAGAGATCCAGGCCAAGGTCATCGTCCGTGAACGAAGCATCCGGCTCGGCGGAGGAGGAAGCCAGGGGCAGGTTCAGAGGTGGCATGGCTGATGTCGAAGCGGCTGGAGCCGGCAGCTCTACCGGTTCGGGGACTACACTTGCCATTGCAGAAGACGGCAACGTCGGCGCGAGGTCGGCGTCATCAACTGGGTCACCGGTTGCGGTCTGCGCCGCACTGCCGACAATCGACGGTGCAGAGGTTGGCGTCGGTGGCTCGGGGTTCGGGTCTGCCGCCTCCGTTTGAGCCTTGGCCCCCTCCATCGCAGCAGTCGCGCTAACCGAGTCCTTGCCCGCCGGTGCCTCGCTCACCTGACTCAGCACAGACGAAAACGACTCGCTCGTCGTGCCTGGCTTCTGGCTGGAAGCGCTGGCCTGAGTCGATGCAGCGGACGATGACGCAAACGAAGCGATGATATCCATTATGTCCCTTAGTGGCTGCTATCGATGGAGGACGAAAAATGCCCGGGCCGCCGACGTAACTGGCTGGCCATTTCATCGGTTTGGCGCTGCTCGACACGCCCGGCCTGCAGCCGCTCCTGCTGAGCCCGACGACTCAACAGCGCTTCTATGGCATTGACCTTGCGCCATTGCTCCAGCCAGGTCTGTTGGTGCAGGGCCACCTGTTTGCGGTGACGCTCCAGGCTTTTTTGCGCGCGATCGACGGCTTCTTCCAGTGATTGGAGAAAGCCACGATAGTTAGTGAGCGCAGAAGGGCTCATGCCGTCCTTGAGCAACTCCTGCTGCAGGTTTTGGCGGTACTCCTGTTGATACTGGTCAAGCGTGCTCAACTGATTGACCACCTGCTGTTCGGCGCGACGGCTCTGCGCCAAAGCGCGCGCCGCGACGTCCCGCGCTTTGCCGGTCAACTCGATCAGCAGGTCAAGCGATTGATTAGCCATCGGTGATTACTCGCCAGGGACAAGAAAAAAATTATTTGCCAGGGAACAAGAGGTTGAGCCCGGACAGGGTCTCTTCCACGCTGGCGCGATCATTGATGCGTTGTTGCAGAAACCGCTCGATGTGCGGGTACAAACCGACGGCGCGGTCGAGCTGGGCATCGTGTCCCGGCGCATAGGCGCCGACACTGATCAGGTCGCGATTGCGCTGGTAACGGGACAGGGTCTGCTTGAGCTGTTGCGCCTTGCGCTGCTGCGATTCACTGACGATGGCAGTCATCGCCCGACTGATCGAGGCTTCGATATCGATGGCCGGGTAATGCCCGCTTTCGGCCAGATGACGCGACAGGACAATGTGCCCATCCAGGATCGCCCGCGCCGCATCGGCGATCGGATCCTGCTGATCGTCACCCTCGCTGAGCACCGTATAAAACGCCGTAATCGACCCGCCGCCGGGCGGACCATTGCCGGTGCGCTCGACGAGCTTGGGCAGCTTGGCAAACACGGATGGCGGATAGCCCTTGGTTGCCGGCGGCTCACCCACGGCCAACGCGATTTCGCGCTGAGCCATGGCGTAGCGGGTCAACGAATCCATGATCAGCAGAACGTCCTTGCCTTGATCGCGAAAATCCTCGGCCAGGCGCGTCGCGTACGCTGCGCCCCGCAAACGTTGCAGCGGCGACGTATCGGCCGGTGCCGCAACGACCACAGAACGGCGCAAGCCTTCTTCGCCCAGGATGTTGTCGATGAAATCCTGCACTTCTCTGCCCCGCTCCCCAATCAGTCCGACCACGATGACGTCGGCCTGGGTGTAGCGGGCCATCATGCCGAGCAGCACCGATTTGCCGACGCCGGAACCGGCAAACAGCCCCAGGCGCTGGCCACGACCGACACACAGCAAAGCATTGATGGCGCGAATGCCGACATCGATCTGACGATCGATCGGAGCCCGCTTGAGGGGGTTGAGCGGCTGCGTGTGCAAACTGGCGTGATGGGCACCCAACAACGGTCCCCTGCCGTCCAGTGGCTGCCCGCTGCTGTCCAGCACCCGGCCGAGCAGCGACAGACCCAGCGGAAAATAACGACCGCCGGCCGCGCCCGTCAGGCCGTCGTCAGAGGCAAAGACCCGCGCCCCCGGTTGTAGGCCGTGGATTTCTTCCAGCGGCATCAGGTACAGGATTTCCCCTGCAAAACCGACCACCTCGGCCTCGGCATAAGCGGGGGTCGGGCAGGCGTGACTGTGCGCCGACAGCTCGATACGGCAGGCACCGCCCAACGGCAGGCGCAGGCCCACTGCCTCCAGCACCATGCCGGTGGCGCGGGTGATGCGCCCGCTGCGCAGGTAGTGCGCCACCCTTAGCGGCTCGCCCTGAAACGTGTCCAGCACGCCGCTCCAGCGCTCGACATGCAGGTTGCCCGGGATCATGGCTGCTCGCCGAGGATCGCCACGGCGTCCTCCAGCACCCGCGCGGTGCTGCGATTCAGCATCCCCAGGCGTGACTGGCGCGTGGCGTCCAACTCGCCGCTGGCGCTGACCACTCGACAGCCGCCAGGCAACATCGTGGTGTCCGCGTGCAAGGCCCAACCCGCCGCATCAATCTGCTCGCCAAGGCTGCTTTGAACCAACTGCAAGTCATCGGGGTTCAGCCACAGGCGCGGCTTGCCGGTCAGCTCCGGGTCGCTGTTGAGCATTTTCTGCACAATAGCGATCACCTGCTCCGGCCGGGCGGTCAGGGCTTCTCCTGCCAATTGCTGCGCGGCATCAAGCGCGATCCGGGTCAACTGGCGGGCAATATGCCCATCCATCTGCTTGAGCGCCTGATCGAAATTCCGGCACAGCTCCAGCAACGGTTGCAAGGTGAGCACAACCTGCTGCTGCAACTCCACCGCGGCGGCCTGACGACCTTCGCTCAGACCTTGGGCATACCCCTGTTCCACCCCTTGCGCATGGCCAACCTGCTGCGCCTCGTTGAGGGTCTTTTCGCGCAGCACCTGCATTTCCAGCCGGTGCTGAAAGGCTTGCTTGCGCAGCCGTTCCCGATGGCTCATGTCCGGATCATGGGCAGGCAATTCAATGCAGCTCAGCGGTCCCATCTGCCAGGGTTGCCAACGGTCGCTGTCCGGCGCGCGAGAGGACTCAGACATAAGCGTCATTACCGCGTGCTGTCACGATTTCACCGCTGTCGGACAAGCGTCGAACCACCTGCAGAATAGCCTTCTGTTCAGACTCGATCTGCGACATGCGGATCGGTCCGCGCGCCTCCATGTCCTCTCGGAATAATTGCGCGGCACGCTGCGACATGTTGTTGAGGAAGCGCTCGAGCAAAGCCGGCGGTGCGCCTTTGAGGGCAATCGCCAGCGAGTTGTTTTCGACCTGCTGAAGCAGCGTCTGAATGCTGCGATCGTCCACCTCGATGAGGTTTTCGAACAGGAACATCTCGTCGAGGATCTTCTGCGCCAAGTCTTCGTTGTGCTGGCGCACGGTTTCGATGGCCAACTCTTCGTGCGTGGAACTCATCAGGTTGAGGATTTCCGCCGCCGTTCTGACGCCGCCCATTTTGCTGCGTTTGAGGCTTTGCCCATCCAGCATCACGCCCAGCACTTCAGTCAGTTCCTGCAACGCCACCGGCTGCACGCCGCTGAAGGTCGCGATTCGCAGAATGATGTCGTTGCGCAGACGGTCGGGCAGCAACTGGAGGATGTCTGAAGCCTGATGACGCTCCAAATGCACGAGGATGGTCGCGATGATCTGTGGATGCTCGTCACGAATCATCTCGGCCACCATCGACGCTTCCATCAGGTTCAGCTTGTCGATGCCGGAACCGGTGTTGGTGCTCTCCAGAATATCGTCGATCAGGCTGGCCGCGCGTTCGCTGCCCAGGGCCTTGGTCAAGACCGCGCGAATATGATCACTGGTTTGGATATTGATGGCCGCATATTGATCGGTCTCGTCCATGAACTCTTCAAGGACCTGGCGCATTTCCTCATGAGACACCTGGCTCAGACGCGCCATCTCCATGCTGATGGCTTCGACATCCGTGCTCGGCAGGAATTTGAACACTTCGGCCGCGCTGTCAGCATCGAGCGACAGCAGCAGGATGGCGCTGCGGCGAGACCCGCTCATTTTGTTAGTCATTTTTCTTCATCCATCCGCGCACGATCATGGCGACCAGCCTCGGGTCTTCGGCAGCGATCTGCTGCAAGCTCTGCATGTTCTGCTCATACACCGCCGACTTGCGTGGCAGGGCATGCGGCGCAGGGTCCTGGCCGGCAACCATGACAGCGGTACCCATGGCCGTCGGGGCCAGTGCCGTCCCCGGCTCAGACCCGCTCGCCAGCGCCGACCGGGCCATGTCGCCATTGCGCCGTTGCATCGGTCTGAGCACCAGCCACCACAGCGTCAGCGCGGCAAAGCCGACCAACAGATAGCGCATGGCGCCCATCAGCAGGTTGTATGCCTCGGGTGTTTTCCACCACGTCGGCTCGGCCACGGCAACGTCTGTTTCAACAAACGGGCTGTTGATCACTTGCAGCGCATCGCCCCGACTTTCCGTGAAGCCCATGGCCTGGCGAACCAGGTTGTTGATGTTCTCCAGCTCTTCCTTGCTCAGGGGCTCAGGGGTCGGCGTGCCGTCCTTGATCACCGTGCGATAGTTGACCACCACCGCCGTCGTCAGGCGCTCGATGTTGCCCAGGCTCGACTTGACGTGCTCGACATTGCGGTCGACTTCGTAGTTGATCATCCGCTCGCTCTGCAGCGACTTTTCGTTCTTGCCGCCCTTGGTGTCGGCTGCGTTGGGCGCGTTGGCAACTGTCGTGTTCGTGGCGTTGGCAGCGGGCGTTGGTGCGGTGGCGCGCGTCGGCGCGGGGGTGTTGGGTGGCGAGTTGGTCAGCGCCCCGGGAACGCCTCGACCTGCGTCGTCTCCCTCCAGTACATGCTCGGACGTCTGCTTGCTGCGTACCGCCGCCTCATTGGGGTCCTGATTGGGGGAGTAACGTTCGGCGGTACTTTCGCGACTGGAAAAATCGATCTGCGCAACCACCTGCGCATGAACGTTCTGATTGCCCAGCAGCGGCGTCAGGATGTCTTCGATGCGCCGCTGGTAGGAGCGCTCGACCTCACGCACATAACTGAGCTGCGAGCCATCCAGGCCTGGGTTGTCACCGTGGGTCTGCGACAACAGGCGACCGTTCTGATCGACCACGGTGACGGCATCGACGTTCAACTCCGGCACGCTGGAAGTCACCAGATGCACAATCGCGTTGGCCTGACTCTGCCCCAGCTCTCGACCGGGTTGCAGGGTCAACACGACAGACGCGCGCGCCGCTTCGCGGTCGCGGACAAACACCGACTGCTTGGCCATGACCAGATGAACACGCGCCTTGGCCACCGGCCCCAGGGACTCGATGGTGCGAGACAACTCGCCTTCAAGGCCGCGCTGATAATTCAAATGCTCGGCAAACTGACTGACACCGAAGGCCTGCTTGTCCAGCAACTCGAAACCAATGCTGCCGCCCTTGGGTAACCCTTGCTCGGCGAGTTGCAGGCGTAACGCGTTCATCTTGTCGCCGGGCACCATGATGGTGTTGCCACCCTCGCCCAGCCGATAAGGAATGGCGCGCTTGTCCAGCTCACCGATGATTTGCCCGCCGTCCGCCTCACTGAGACCGGAAAACAGCACGCGATACTCCGGTTCGCGCGCCCACAGCAGCAGGGCCACCACGATCGCAATGACCGCCGCGCCCGCCAACAGCAAGGGCAACAGGGGCTGACTGCGAAACAACGTCGACAATGCTTCCAACGGCCTGGCCGGAGCACGGGGCGGAAGGTTTTTTTGCGCGCCTTTGGCCAGGACTGCGGTACTCACGAACACCTCGATAGCGAGGATAGGGTCTGTACGAAAGACATTGCAGAGTCCGGTAGCAGTAGTAGTCGATCAGCCTCCTGTTTCAGGCAGCACCCAGGGGTACCGCAGCGAATCGGGACGGCCGGCAGGACTTCATTCTGGCGAAAAGGGCGGAAGCTAAAGGCCGGAAAAGCCGTCTGTTTTGTGGTCAATTGAACGAATGTGCGGGCCGCCAGGCTTGGTAATCTGCTGGCCTAATCGCTGCATATGGGTCTTGCACCATGAACTCTTCCGCCCTTACCAACGCCTTGCAACAACTGACACTCCTCGCCGAGCAAGCCGAAGGCGCGAACACACATAGCTTCAGCAGCGGACCCGCCAGTGGTTTCGCCGGAGAACTGCAGGCTTCGCTGCAGCGCATCAACCAACTGCAACAAACCGCCAGCAGCCAATCCAACGCCTTCCAGGCGGGCAGTGCTGCGGTGTCGCTCAGTGACGTGATGGCGGACTCGCAGAAAGCCAGCGTGGCCTTTCAGATGGGGGTGCAAGTGCGCAATCGCCTGCTCACCGCCTACAAAGATGTGATGGCCATGCAGGTCTGAACCCGCGGTGCCTGGCGGGTTTCGTGGCACGGCGCTCGACAGCCTTGTTGATGAAATCGTTGAAAACAACGAGTAAGCCCTAAAGACGGGCTTGCCGGTTGCCGATGTTGCATTCAAACGCACCCCTTTGAGTGTGAACACAGCACCTTGCTCAACGAGCAAGGCCAGGCACAAACCAGGAAAGGCACGCACATGGCAACGACCACCTCCACCAGTTCGACCGCAACCATCACCTCCCTGGGCGTCGGCTCCGGGCTGGATCTGGACAGCATTCTGGAAAGCCTGGAAGACTCGAAAGAAACCAGCCTGCTGGACCCGATCACCGCACAAGAGGACTCGGTGGATGCTGAAATATCGGCCTACGGTACGTTGACGAGTGCGCTGACCACCCTGCAATCAGCGGTCGAAGCCCTGGCCGATGAGAGCCTTTACGAGTCATTGACCACGACCCTGTCCGGCAGCGGCGTGACGGCGGCAACCACCAGCGAAGCCGAGGCTGGCACCTACCAGCTAGAGGTGACACAACTGGCCCAGGCACAAAGCCTCACCACCGATGGCATCGCCGACCAGACCACCGCACTGGGCACCGGCACACTGACCCTGCAAGTGGGTACAGAAGAGGCGGTGTCGATCACCCTCGACAGCAGCAACAACACGCTGGAAGGTATCCGCGACGCAATCAACGCGGCCGATGCCGGCGTGACCGCCTCGATCGTCAATGACGGCAGCGACACCCCATACCGACTGGTGCTGACATCCGACAGCACCGGTACCGAATCAGCAATGACCGTGACCTACACCGGCACGGACAGTACCGACGAAGCGTCGAGCCTGTTGGGCTATGACGGCACTACCGGCAACATGACCGAGACGGTCGAAGCCCTGGACGCAGAACTGACGATCAACGGCATCGCCATCAGTAGCCAGAGCAATACCGTCGAAGACGCCTTGCAAGGAGTCACCCTGAGCCTGTCCGCCGTCGGCAGCTCACAAACCCTGACGATTACCCAGGACACCGACTCGATTCTCGATGCCATTACCACGTTCGTCGATGCGTACAACGATTACGTCACGACCGTGGATGACTTGACCTCTTATGACGCGGATACTGAAACGGCAGGCGAGTTACTGGGAGACTCGACCACCCGCCGAATCAGCAGTGAATTGAGCAGTGATCTCTACAGCGCTATCGGCAGCGGGACGTATAGCTACCTCTCGCAGTTGGGGATTTCCCTGGAAGTCGATGGCACCTTGTTGATTGACGAAGACGCGCTGACGAGCGCCATCGAAGACAACATAGAGGGTGTTTCGGAGTTCTTTATAGGCACCGATGACACCACCGGCTTTATTACCCAGATGTCGACCGACCTGGACAACTACCTGGACGAAGATAACGGTTTGATCGTCGCCAAAACCGACAGCCTGGAATCCAAACTGGAGCAGTTGGAGGAGCGTTATGAAGAGAAGCAGGCGCTGATCGACTCCGAGATGGCGCGCTGGACCGACGAATTCACCCAACTTGATACCTTGATATCGCAGTTGAACTCGACGGCTGACTATCTGACAACCCAGTTTGATGCACTTAACAGCGATGATTGACGACCCTACTGCGGAGCAAATTAGATGAGTTCCATTCGAGACGCGAATGCTTACGCCAAGGTGGGCGTAGAAAGCGGCATTTTGGCGGCCTCTCCTCACCAAAGGATCATGATGCTGTTCGATAGTTACCAGGCATCGATTCGTATCGCACGCCTGCATCTGCAGGCCGGCAATATCGCCGAAAAAGGCAAGGCCATTACCAAGGCGATTAATATTGTCAGTAAGGGATTACGCGCCTCGCTGGACCTCGAACAAGGGGGCGACGTTGCCGTGCAACTTGACCAGCTCTACGACTATGTTGTTCGTGTGCTGCTTCGGGCAAATCTCAACAATGACGAAACAGCGCTCACAACTGCCGCCAATCTGCTGGAACCTGTCGCCGCAGCCTGGCTAGCCATCGGTTCGCACATCGAGGAAGAGCGGTAGACATGATGCAAGCACAATTGATCGCCGCTTATGAACAACTACTCAAACAATCACAACGCCTGCTCGAATGTGCCGAAAAATCCGATTGGGACGGCATCTTCGCCTTAAAGTCCCAAGGACTGATCGATGCCGCCTACTTGCGCCGTGCCGAAGATCAAGTCGACCTTGACGATGCCGGCCAGCAACACAAGTTTGAACTTATCAGCCAAATTCTGATGCTGGAAGAACAGGTAAATTCGTTCTTGCATGCCCGCCAGAATGACTTGGGTGAACTCATGCAGATCAATCGTCGAAAGAGCGATCTGAACACGGCTTACCGGGCATCAACCAACAGCGTGATACCCATCATCCGCTATTTGTATCGAAAAAAATAACAGGAGCGTACAAGCCACATCAAGTCACGACACATTGATGTGAAATTATCTTTGAGGTGCAAAAAAACCCTGACAACAGATAACAAATAGTCTGCGTCAATCGGTTATCGTACGCTTCAATTGATACTTTAGAAAAAATTAAAAATAGGTATTCACGACCTGCGAATGGACGGTCGAGCGTGTGAATAGCCGAATAAAAAAGATACGACAGGATGCTTGCCTTCAAAGCAACAGCACCCTGTTTTAAGTACTTGTCGATTTGCAGCACCTGTCTGCCAGAGGTCACGCCGCCAAGGCGTGCCGAACTGTAGTACCCATCGGGAGGGTAGAAGTTGCCAAATACCAACACTGAGCTTGAAGACATCCAGGATCTGAATCTTTCCTATTTATTACTGGCCCAAAACCTGCTGCGTAAAGATCGGGATATCGCCATTTTCCGCCTGAAACTCAGCGAAAAAATGGCGGACCTGCTAACCAAACTGAGCAGCAAGCAAATGACCCAGCTAGCCCGGGTCAATCAATTGATTTGTCGCCCCGTTTTCGAAGAGACAGACCGTTTGTCCAGGGTCCTGGGCAACTCTCGCGAACTGGGCATGGTGGAAATTCATTCTGCACTGCTGATGGCCGCCGCCGATCGCTCAGGCGATATGCGAATCGTGGAAGGCTGATCCATGTCAGAAAAAAGCCTGGTTACCGAAATGCAGCAGGTGCAACTGGCAATCGAACTGATTGAACTGGGTGCGCGACTGCAGGTGCTGGAAACCGAGACCTCGCTCAGCCGGGGTCGACTGATCCGCCTGTATAAAGAAGTTCGAGGAGCCTCTCCCCCCAAGGGCATGCTGCCCTTCTCCACCGACTGGTTCGTGACATGGCTACCGAACATTCACTCGTCCCTGTTCTACGGCATGTATCGCAGCATGATCGAAATAGGCGGATACCGGATCGATGCGTTCGTCAAAGCCTATCGCCTGTATCTGGAGCAGGTGGGTGATCAAGAAGGGGAGTTGGTACTCGGCCTTACCCGGGCCTGGACCCTCGTGCGTTTTTTTGAAAGCGACATGCTTGAGCTGATCCGCTGCTCGTGTTGTTCGGGCGAGTTCGTCGCCCACTCTCATGCACCAACGCAGCACTACGTCTGCGGCATTTGCCAACCGCCCTCGCGCGCCGGTAAAACCCTGAAACGTCGAGACCTCGACCCCCAACTACTCGACAGCCTACCGCCTGTACGCAAAGCGTAAAACGATCACAGCGTTGCGCACCAACGCCCTCACCCCACGCAAAAAACGGGTAAATCCGACGGATCGGGCTTACCCCTTTTCACCTCGCCCCCCCCATCGCTCGTCCCGAAAGAAATAATTTCAAGTTTTAGAAAGACCTGCCGATATCCGGCAGGTTATTTATTTCTTAAATTCAAGGAACGACCACGTGCTCATCGCATTAGGGCTTATCGTTGTACTTTTGTCGGTGTTCGGTGGCTTTGTCCTGTCCGGTGGCAGCCTCGGCCCACTGTATCAACCGACCGAACTGCTGATGATTGGAGGGGCCGGTATTGGTGCATTCATCGCCGCGAATAACGGCAAGGCGATCAGGGCCACGCTCAACGCGGTCTCGCGATTCAAGCGCAGCGCCAAGTACGACAAAACGTTGTACCTGGAACTGATGGCAATGATGTATGCCTTGCTGAGCAAAGCACGACGTGAAGGCATGTCGTCCCTGGAAAGGGACATCGACGAGCCCGACCAAAGCCCGATTTTTGCCCAGTATCCACGGCTGGTGTCCGACCCGATGATCATCTATTTCATCACCGATTACCTGCGCCTGTTGGTCAGTAGCGCGATGCAGGCCCATGAACTCGACGAACTGATGCTGCACGAAATCGAAGAGTTCGAACACGAAGCCCACTTGCCCGCCGACGCCCTGTACAAAGTCAGCGATGCCTTGCCGGCCTTCGGTATCGTCGCGGCCGTCATGGGGGTGGTCAAAGCCCTGAGTTCCGTCGACGTCGGTCCTGATTTGATGGGGCAGATGATTGCTCATGCCCTGGTCGGAACCTTCCTCGGGATTTACCTGGCCTACGGCCTGGTTGCGCCGTTGGCCAGTCGTATCGATCGACAGGCCGCCGAATCCGCCAAGATGCTGCAGTGTATCCGCGTCACACTGTTGGCGAGCGTGCAAGGCATGCCTCCACAATTAGCGGTGGAGTTCGGTCGCAAGGCCCTGCACACCAGCGAAAGACCCGGCGCACTGGAGCTGGAAAGCTATGTGCGTGGCGGTAGCAGTAGTGCGACCAGCAGTAGCCAGCCTGGAACCGAATGAGTATGAGCGATCAACCGATCATCATACGGCGCAAGAAAAAGACCACCCATGGGCACCATGGCGGCGCTTGGAAAATTGCCTTCGCCGACTTCATGACCGCCCTCATGGCGCTATTTCTGGTGTTGTGGGTACTGTCCAACGCCAGCAAAAGCGATAAGGAAGCGATTGCCGAATACTTCAGTACACCGTTGCTAGTCGCCATGAGCAAAGGCGATCGCAACTCGGCAAGCACCAGCGCCATTCCCGGCGGAGGCCCCGACCAACGCTTCTCTAAAGGCGAGCGAGCCCGAAGGGATCAACACCCACGACGCTTGTCCAGCGAGGAGCGTCGTCATCTGGAGTCACTCAAACTTCGACTGGAAAGCGCGGTGGAACGCGACCCACAACTGAGGGAGCTCAAGCAACAGATCTCGATAGGGCTGAGCCCGGAAGGTTTGCGCGTGCAGTTGCTCGACACCGACAATCGCCCGATGTTCGAACTGGGCAGCGCCAATGTTGCGCCGTATTTACGCAAACTTCTGAGGACCTTCGCGCCGGTGCTCAACGAATTGCCCAACCGCATTCAAATCAGCGGGCATACCGACAGCCACCCGTATCCAAGCGGCGAGGCCGGCTACAACAACTGGGACTTGTCCGCCGACCGCGCCAAAGCCTCTCGCCAGGAACTGGTCACCGGTGGCCTGGACTCGGACAAGCTATTGCGTGTCTCGGGCATGTCCGATCGCATTCGCTTCCACGGCGCCGGCCCCTATGACGCCGCCAACCGCAGGATCGAAATCATCGTTCTGGACAGCCGCGCTGCGCAGAAGATTTTATCTCAGGACGAATACGGCCCATTGGAAGTGCCGGAGCCGACAGCTCCCGAGCCCTCCACAAGCAAACCGGCGGAACAAACCCGACATTAGCGCTTGATTGTGCGTGGTGTTTCTACGATCAGTACGCCTTGGTGCTGCGCACAATGACGACCTTTGACATGTCGCGCGGGTCGCCGCAGGCGCCCGGAGAGCCATGGCCGAGACCAGCAGAGAGGACAAGACCGAAGCGGCGACGCCGCGACGAATCGAGAAGGCCCGTGAACAGGGTCAGGTCGCCCGTTCTCGTGAAATGAACACCTTCGTCATGCTGCTGGCCGGCATCGGCGGGCTGTGGATCATGGGTGGCAAGCTGTATGACAGCCTGGGACAGGTCATGGAGCAAGCGTTGTTGTTCGACCGGGCACAACTGTTCGACACGGCACGTATGCTCAGTGGGCTCTGGTCATTGAGCCAGATCGCGCTGTTCGCCTTGATCCCATTCTTCGCCCTGATGACCCTCGCGGCCCTGGCCGCCCCGGCGCTGCTGGGCGGACTGGTGATTACCCTGGCGGCAGTGCGTCCGCAGTTTTCAAGGGTTAACCCGATCAGCGGGCTGGCGCGGCTTTTTTCCGTGCAGGTGCTGGTTGAGCTGGCGAAAGCCATCGCCAAGGCAACGCTAATCGGTACGGTGGTCTATTTCTTCCTCAAAGCGCACATCGGCCAGCTGCTGGCCTTGCCGCAAATGCCGGCGCAGCAAGCCCTGACGGCGGTCATGGGGTTAACCGCCAAGTCCTGCGCAATGTGCGTGGCCGCCCTGACTATCGTGGTTGGCATGGACGCACCTTATCAGTTGTGGACTTACGCGAAGAACCTGCGCATGTCCAAGGAAGAGCAGCGCCAGGAACACAAAAACGCTGATGGCGACCCCCATATCAAGGCGCGGATTCGTCAGCTGCAACAGGTACGCGCCCGGCGACGCATGATGAGCAAGGTGCCCAAGGCCGACGTCATCGTCACCAACCCCAGCCATTTTGCCGTTGCCCTGTCTTATCAGAAGGATCGGAACGGCGCTCCCCGGGTGGTCGCCAAAGGGGCCGATGATGTGGCTTGGCGTATTCGTGACATTGCACGGGAACATCACTTGCCCATCCTCGAAGCCCCGCCGCTGGCCCGCGCCCTTTACTTCCACGTCGATCTCGATCGTGAAATTCCCATTGAGCTATACACCGTTGTCGCGGAAGTCGTGGCCTGGGCCATACGCCTCAAGCGCGTCAGTGAGGATGGCGGTGACGTGCCACCGACCCCGGTGAACCTGTCCGTGCCGCCGGGTATGGACCAGCGTGGCCCGCGTAATGCTAAACCTGAGGATGAACAGAACGAATGAAAGGAATGACCGATTTACTCGGCCCTGACTCCTGGCTGGCCAGAACCGACCTGAAGATCATGACCGGGCCCGTGCTGATCGTTCTCATCCTGTCGATGATGATCCTGCCGCTGCCGACGTTTATTCTGGACTTGCTGTTCACCTTCAACATCGCGCTGGCGATCATGGTGTTGATGGTCAGCATGCTCACGGAGAAACCACTGGATTTCTCGGCGTTTCCCTCGGTGCTGCTGTTTACCACGTTGCTGCGCCTGTCACTCAACGTGGCCTCGACGCGGGTGATTCTGATGGAGGGCCACACCGGCACCGACGCCGCCGGGAAGGTCATTGAGGCCTTCGGCGAGTTTCTGGTGGGCGGTAACTTTGCCGTGGGTCTGGCGCTGTTCCTGATTCTGGTGACCATCAACTTCATGGTGATCACCAAGGGGGCCGGACGAATCGCTGAAGTCGGCGCGCGCTTTACGCTGGACTCGATGCCCGGCAAGCAGATGGCGATCGATGCCGACCTGAACGCTGGCCTGATCGGCGAACCGCAAGCCCGTCAACGCCGCAAGGAAGTCGCCCAGGAAGCCGATTTCTTCGGCTCCATGGACGGTGCCAGCAAGTTCGTGCGAGGCGACGCCGTGGCCGGTTTGGTCATCATGGGCGTCTGCATCATTGGCGGCCTGGCCATCGGCATCCTGCAACACGACATGGCCTTCGCCGACGCAGCCCACACGTACACCATGCTGACCATCGGCGACGGTCTGGTGGCGCAGATTCCTGGCCTGGTGATCTCGATTGCCGCCGGTGTCACGGTGTCGCGGGTCAATACCGAACAAGACGTTGGCCAGCAGATGATGGGCCAACTGTTCAGTCGACCCAAGGTGCTGATGATGACGGCGGGCGTGATGGGTTTGCTCGGGCTGGTACCGGGCATGCCGAACCTGGTATTTCTGGTTCTCACTGGACTGTTGGGCGGGCTGGGTTGGTGGTTCTCCCGACAAGAGGAGCTGCCGCAAGAAAGTTCCACCCAGACCCCGCTGCCCAAATCGGCATCACAAAGTTCCGAAGCCTCCTGGGATGATGTGCAACTGGTGGATACGCTGAGCTTGCGCGTCGGCCACCGGCTGATTCAATTGGTGGATGCGCGCCAACAAGGCGAACTGATCACCCGCATCAAAAGCCTGCGCAAAAAGTTCGCCCAGGACGTGGGGTTTCTACCGCCCGTGGTGCATGTGCGCGACAAGCTGGAATTGTCTCCCAACACCTACATCATCAGCCTCAAAGGCGTCGAGATCGGCCGTGGCGAAGTCTTTCCCGGCAAGTGGCTGGCGATCAATCCCGGCAAGGTCACCAATGAACTTGAAGGCACGGAGGCGGTGGATCCGGCGTTTGGCTTACCGGCCATCTGGATCGATCCGAACCTGCGCGAGCACGGGCAGATTTATGGCTACACAGTGGTCGACGCCAGCACCGTGACAGCCACCCACCTCAACCATCTGTTGCATCAGTACGCCAAAGACATGCTGGGCCGCGGTGAAGTCCAGAAGCTTCTGGACAAGCTCGGTCCCGACAGCAAAGGGCTGATCGACGAAGTCGTGCCCAAGCTGGTGTCGTTGACGGTATTGCAACGCGTGCTGCAGAACCTGCTGGAAGAAAACGTCTCGATCCGTGACATGCGTACCATTCTCGATGCCCTGGCCGAACACGGCGGCGTGCAACAACCACCCGATGTTCAGGAGCTGACGGCCGTCGTGCGCATCGCCTTGGGTCGCTCGATCGTCAATCAGTTGTTTGCCAACAAATCCGAACTGAAAGTCATCGGGCTGGACTTCAACCTTGAACAGGTGCTGATGCAGGCCGTCGGCAATGGCGGGTCGCTGGAACCCAGTCTGGCGGACAACCTGATGCAACAAACCTCACTGGCCCTCAAACGCCAGGAAGCCAGCACCGAGCCGCCCGTGTTGGTGGTGCCGAACAAGCTGCGCCCGGTGCTGTCGCGTTTCTTGCGCCGACGCCTGCGTCAGTTGACGGTGATCTCCCTCAGCGAAGTACCGGATGACCGCACACTTCGAATGATTAACGTGATCGGAGGAACACCCAAGTGAGTGCTCAACGATTTATCGGTGCCAACAGTCGCGAGGCCATGAATCAGGTGCGTCTCATCCTGGGTGAAGAGGCCCTGATCCTGTCGAGTCGCATGACTGACGAAGGCGTCGAGATCATGGCGCTGGCCGAAGACACACCCGCGCAAGCTATCGCGCCGCACCTTGCCACCCCGACGGAATCAGACGACGACCCAGTGCCGGTCAGCCTTCACCACGCCGCGGCCGCTTACGCCCACCAGATCAGCCCATTTTCGACACGCCCCGAGCCTGTCGATACGCCGGTTGCGGCGAACCGGACGCCCGCAACCGCCCTGGATTTCACCGCGCTAAGTGAACGTCTGCTGAACGAAATCCAGGACCTGCGCCAGCTTATCGATCGCCAGGCAGAACGGGCAGTCAGCGACCAGAGTGGTCGACCTCAACTAATCCAATGGCTGCTCGATGCAGGTTTCAGCGCACGTCTGAGTGAAGAGTTGCTCGGCACGACACCGCCGCAACTCCACGGGACCGACGCCACACCTGCAAGGTTGCACGCCTGGCTGACGCAAAAACTGGACAGTCAATTGAACCAACTTGGCGATGAGGCCGAGTTGTTCGACAACACGAGCATCATTGCCCTAGTGGGGCCGACCGGGGTCGGCAAAACCACCACGACCGCTAAACTGGCGGCGCGTTATGTCATGCGTCATGGCGCCAGTCAGGTCGCCCTGGTCACCACTGACAGCTTCCGTATCGGCGCCCACGAACAGCTGAAAATCTATGCCCAACTGCTGGGTGTCGACCTGCACACCCTGGGGCCTTCGGCAGCGCTCAGCCCGTTGCTGGCCAAACTGGCTGACAAGAGACTGGTGATCATCGACACCGTGGGCATGAGCCAGCGTGACCAACGCCTGCTGACGCAAATCAACCAACTGGGTTCCAGCGGCCGAGCGTTGCGCCTGATGCTGGTAATCAACGCGGCCAGCCATGGCGACACCCTCGAAGAAGTGGTGCACACCTATCGTGACGCCGCGCAGGCGGCCGGCTGCCCACTGGATGACTGCATCATCAGCAAATGCGATGAAGCCGCACGGCTGGGCCCGGCACTGGATACCGTGATTCGTCACGGTCTGCGGCTGAACTACCTGTCCGCCGGTCAGCAAGTCCCTGAAGACTTGCAGCTCCCCATGGCCTCGACCTTCCTGCAACAGGCACTGGATATCTCGCGCCCTTCCCTGTTTGCAGCAAAACCGAGTGCCTCGACGGCCCAGCGACTGGATGCGCTGGTGCGCGGTTTACTGGGTCAGAGCCGGACGGTCTCGACCTTGCGCGACAGCCTGATCCATCGAATCGAGGGCTTTGAGCAGTTGCTCGATGTCTGGCCATTGATGGGCATGCCCCAAGCGGAGCAACACCAGCGCTGGGCAGCATTCCTGGATGCGCAGGAGCGCTGGACGCCGGCCAGTCCGAACGGTCTGCTGTTGTGGGGGGCGCCGCGCCCGGCGGCCGGAGCCTCATGGAGCATGCCCTTGTTGACGGTGGACGACG
The DNA here is from genome assembly GCF_036404235.1 of Pseudomonas sp. Classification (GTDB taxonomy): domain Bacteria; phylum Pseudomonadota; class Gammaproteobacteria; order Pseudomonadales; family Pseudomonadaceae; genus Aquipseudomonas. The sequence continues at coordinate 10,289 of NZ_DASWOT010000076.1, read as the reverse complement.
CCGGTCAATTGAAGGCCCGCCCTTGGCTGACGCATTGCATGCCGATTGGCCCGCAGCCACGCCTGAGTTGGTGTCAGCCTCGCTGGCCGACGCACCGCCATGTGTGGGCAACCTGCCCAAGCGGCGCCACCCTCGACGCGCTGCATAACAACGGCCAGTCGTGGCAGAGCGCAGTCAAGGGCAGCCAGCGCGTCATGTATCAAGGCGAACATCAGCGCCTCGGCACACTGACCGCACACGGCGAAGACTTCGGCGTTCGTGAACTGCGCTACCGCAACCGTAACGTGCGTCTGAACCTGAGTCATCTACCGGTCACGCTCAAGGGCTCGACTCAAGCCCCCCTGCGTGCCTGGTTCGGTACGCTGCATGACAGCCATAGCGGCCAGTGCCTGGGGCAACGCAGGTGGCTGGCAGGGGAAAACACACAAGGCGCTTTGAAGGATCAAGTGGCCGACCTCATCCTGCAGCTGAAACACGACGAACTGGCAAAGCTCACCGGGCGTGGCTGGGCGCTATTGGTCGCCATTCAGCCGCACCTGCATGCCGAACTGCGCTTATACCTGGCAAGCGGACTGGCCGCGACCGCCGTACGACTGACCAACGCCAGCGATGACTGGGCCTTCCAGGCTCGCGCGCAACTGCTGGGGCTGTTGCCTGAAAAGCAGGCCGGTCATGCTTCGGGCATTCTTGAAGGTTTGCTGCATCTGCTGACCGTCAGCGATGCCTTTACACGCATGGGCAGCACTCAGAACAGCGCCTTCACATGAACGATCCGGACACCCGGCCGGCGGTGGAAACACTGGATCAGGCCGCCGGCCTGCGCCGCTGGGCCGAACAAAACAAGGCTCATCCCACCGCCACCGCCCACGAAGTTGCCCCGTTATCGCCGCCCGCGCCGGATCGCACGCTGATCCTGTTCGGCCCAACGCAGGCGGCAGGCCCGGCGCATAAAACCCTGGAGCGCTGGCATCAGCAAGGCCATCAATGGATCGGCCACCCCGCCCGCTGGCGCATGTTGCCTGTGGATAACAATCATCGCGATCTGCAAACCCTGACCCGCCAACAACCGCGCTGGGGGCTATGGATCGACAGCGACCTTGACGCCTTCCGCCGAGCCTTCCAGACCTTGCGCCAACTCAGCGAACAAGGCGGTCCCGACCACGTGCTGGCGCTGCACGCCGGTTTTCCCCGGCAGGGCCTGCTCAACAACTTGCGAGAAGCGGCCCACCGTTATCTGGGCGTTCGGTTGTTGCTCATTGATGAAATCAGTGACTGAGCCATTCGTTATTTGCCGCCGCAGCTAAGCGGGGAACATGTCGTGTAGTGCATGGCTGTTCCGCGCTTAAGGGGCTCGGGGGAGCAGTAATAATCCTCACCATACGACTCCAGGCGTCACGCGGCTTCCAACTGTGCGGATGCCTCATTGCCATTTTTTGTCTTTCGCAGGCGCGCACGATGTATACGGCACAGGGCAAGATGAACCAGCAGGAAGTGCTCCAGCAGTACCTACCCTTGGTCCGGCGGCAAGCACTAGTTCTGAAAACCCGGCTGCCAGCCAATATCGAGCTGGACGATTTGATTCAGGCCGGCAGCATCGGCTTACTCGATGCCATGACCCGATATGACTTTAGCGTCGGGGCGACGTTCGGCACCTTCGCCTCGCAACGTATCCGTGGCGCGATGATCGATGAACTGCGCACCCGTGACTGGGTACCCCGCAGCGTGCGGCGCAATGCACGTGCGCTGGAGGATGCCATGCACCGCGTGGAGCAAAGCCTGGGGCGACCGGCCAAAGAACGCGAAGTCGCTTCCGCGATGGGGCTGACGCTGGCTGAATACCATCAGGTGCTCAATGACACCAATGGCAGTCAACTGCTGCCCATCGACGATGTCGGCGAAGAGCATATCGATGCGATCAGTTCCAAGCATCTCACCCCCTTTGCCGAGCTGGTCAATGATCGCAACCGCGCCCAACTCATGCGCGCCATTGACGCCCTTCCGGCACGGGAAAGACTGCTGCTCGCGCTGTGTCATCACGAAAAACTCAACTTGCGCGAGATTGGCCTGGTGCTGGAAGTCAGCGAGTCGCGCGCCTGTCAGTTGCACAGCCAGGCCATTGCCCGGCTGCGCGCCAGCATGACGGAATAACGACACATGAAAATCAGTGTGTTCGGTTCCGGCTATGTGGGTCTTGTGGCAAGCGCGTGCCTGGCCGATGTCGGCCATCAAGTGATGTGCATGGACATCGACCCGCAACGCATCGAACGGCTGCAGGGCGGTGAAATACCAATTCACGAGCCCGGCCTGAACACGCTGACCCACACCAACGTTCAGGCCGGGCGCCTGCTCTTCTCCACCGATGCCGCGCAAGCCGTCACCTTCGCCGACCTGCTGTTCATTGCCGTGGGTACCCCGGCCGACGAAGACGGTAGTGCCGATCTGCAATACGTCCTGGCCGTCGCACACACCATCGGCCAGCACATGCAGGGCTACAAAGTGGTCGTCGATAAATCGACTGTCCCCGTGGGCACCGGGGAAAAAGTCCAAGAGACCATTCGCAAGGTACTGGCCGATCGCGGTGTACAGCTACCGTTCGATGTCTGCTCCAATCCGGAGTTTCTGAAGGAAGGCGCCGCCATCGAAGACTTCACCCGTGGCGCGCGCATCATCATCGGTACCGCATCGGAGCAGGTCCAAACCCTCATGCGCGAGTGCTACGCGCCCTACAACCGTAATCACGACAAGCTGATGTTCATGAGCCTGCGTGCCGCCGAACTGACCAAGTACGCCGCCAATGCCATGCTGGCGACAAAAATCAGCTTCATGAACGAAATGGCCAACCTTGCCGAATACCTCGACGTGGATATCGAAGAGGTCCGCCATGGCATCGGCAGCGATCCACGGATCGGTTATGACTTCATCTACCCCGGTTGCGGCTATGGCGGCTCGTGTTTCCCCAAGGACATTCAAGCCCTGAACCGCACCGCCCAGGAAGTGGGCTACGACCCGCAACTGCTGAGGGCGGTCGAAGCGGTGAACCAGCGACAGAAAACCACCCTGTTCAAAAAGCTTGAACGGGCGCTGGACGGTCAGCTGGCGGACAAAACCATTGCCGTCTGGGGGCTGGCGTTCAAACCCAATACCGATGATATGCGCGCCGCCCCCAGCAGAGACCTGATGGAATCCCTGTGGAAGGCCGGCGCCAGAGTGCAGGCCTACGACCCGCAAGCGATGCAGGAGTGTCGGCGCCTTTACGGTGAGCGAGACGACTTGGTGCTGGCCGGGGATCGCATCCAGGCAGTCAAGGGCGCCGATGCGCTGGTGATCTGCACGGAATGGAAAGCCTTTCGCAGCGTCGACTTCACCTGGCTCAAACAGCAACTCAAGTTGGCCGTGGTGATCGATGGGCGCAATCTGTACGAGCCGAAGGCATTGGCGCAAGCCGGTTTGACCTATTCGGCCATCGGCAGGTCCTGAGCCCTGCGCGTCCCTACCCATCAACGCGCACGGCTCAGTTCATCACTGCCAAATACTCATTCGGCGTAAGCCACCTCGTTATAACTGGCGACCAGCCAGGTCAGTTCTGACCGGGGGATTTCGGCGAGAGGACGCAGGTCGAATCGCGCCATTCGACCGACGAACTCGGTCGGTGCCAATAACCGCTCAACCACGTGATAGTGAGGACGATCGAGGTAGTCGTCGAACAGCACGATCATCGGTTTGGTCGCCCGCAGGTAGGCAGTCACGAAGCAGGCAATCCGAAAACGCCCGTCGATCAGGATCACATCCGGTTGCTCAAAGAACGGTTCATCCCAAACCTTCAGCGGGTAGGTGTGGAATTTTTTCCAGGCCCGGGCATTTTTCGGACGCGCCCATTGGCCGGTCTCTCCGACATCGATCGGATAAATCACCGGCGGCGATGGCAGCGAAGCGCTGGCAATCCAGGCCTGCATGTCCTTGGCCCAGCGGGCGTCGTTCTCGACCGAAATCACCGATTTTTCCGGCATTCTGGCGGCAATGATTGTCGACCCACCGCTGCCGTACTCCAGAATCACCGAGGCCTCTGCATAGATCGTCTTCAGGTAAACGGCGACCTCTTCGGGGAATGTCACCTGAGGTTCCTGCATCGGCGCCCGCTGGTCTTGATCTTGTCGGGCGGCAAGCGTTTCGGCCTGGTTTGACCCGGGTTTCGAGGCTGATGACGTGTTCTGACAATGCTTGAGGTACTGCTCGGCCAAACCGCTGTTTAGTTCACTGAGGAGTTGCGTTGCGACGTCGTGAGCGCCGTAAACCGTGTGCAGGATGAACGCCAGCTTCAGCCGCTGGTTGTCCGACAGTGCCGCCAAGCGCGCCGAGTCGGGTAGAAACAAGGCATCGGCGCAGACCAGATGCGAGGCCCGAAGTTGATCAGGGCACTCACCCTGCGGCCGATGGCTGACGTGTTGAAGTTTATTCAACCGATAAAAGCTGAAACCCAGACGAGCAAGGCTTTGACTGATCAGGCCCACATCGGGCTGCTGGCGATGGGTCGGCGCAAAGTTGACGCGCGCCTGCACCAGCAGCGTATCGTTCAGCGTCCGTTGCCCGTGCTCAATGACGGAGAGACTGTCGTTCAGATTGTCCAGCACCAGCCAGTCAACGGACGACAAGCCGTTGATCACGTCCAGCTTCAGGGTCGGCAACGCAAGTTGGGCCAGTACGCGGGTACTGGCACCCGGACGTTGCGCGGCCAGAGGCTCCAACGTCGCCGTCATCGTCGGATCGAGGCACGCGTAGAGGGTAGTCGCCTGACCATTGCCCAGCGCCGCATGCGGGTAATAATGCAGCTCGCCGAGTTGTGCCAATTGCCTGGCATTATCGATGCGACTGGCCGGGTCGAACACTATCGTCGAGAAGGCGCCCAGCTTTTGTAGCGCGACAAACTGCGCCGAACCCACCAGCGTCGCACCGTGATCGAGCGTGACGATCTTGCCCTGAAACTTGAAACTAAAGCCTTCCTGCTTGACCGGCTCAACCGGGTGCTGGATGTCCACGGCCTCGGCTTCGTCCTGGAACCGGGCACCCCCATCCTTGCTCAGCGTTAATGCGGCAGTAGGTTTGCCCTCGCAATAGCGCTGCCAGATGGCCCGCATGGCCGTGCTGAAATGGCTCGCAAAGCGCTGACTGTCACAGACCGGCGAACGCATCAGCACATCGCGCAGGTGGCCGCGAATGCGGGAGAGACTGTTCAGGTCCCCCGTCAGGCCGATGACGCGCTGACGGTATTCATCCCAACTATTAACCACCAGCTCTGGCAGCCCGGCGTTGACCAAGTGCGTCGCCGAGTGACGCCCGGCGAATGTCGGGCCGGGCAGCGTGACCACCGGCACACCCATCAACAACGCCTCGCAGGTCGTCAGGCCGCCGGAATAGGGCCAGGGGTCAAGCGCGATATCGACGCGGTTGTAGGTCTCGAGCAGGGATTTGTGGCCTACCGGCCCTTCGACCAGCACACGTTCAGGCGCAATTCCCTGGACCGCCATTACGGCCTGCACATGCTCGCGCAGCTCACTGTTGCTGAACGCCCCGCCCTTGAGCAGCAAGCGCGAATCAGGTGTAGCCCGCATCAATTCGGCCCACTGGACCAGCAAGACATCGTTGACTTTGGTCGGGTTATTGAAGCACCCATAGGTGATGAAGCCACTCTCCAGCGCCGGCAATGGCTTGATGTCCGGTGTGTAGGGCGGCGGGTCGTAACAGATGTAATCGTCGGGCAGACGGATGAGTTTTTCGGTGTAGAACGCATCCTCGCCTTCAGGCGACTCGATACTGTCGCTGAGCAAATAATCGATCGCGTCCAGCCCTGTCGTATTGATCAGCCCGCCCACCCACTTCACCAGCAACGGCGCCGGTTGCAGCGCCATGGCGCCCATGCGGTTACCGGCGTTATGGCCGCACAGGTCGATCAGGATATCGATCCGGTCATCACGAATGCGCTGGGCCAGCGTGTGCTCGTCCATGTGTTTGATCGCGAGCCACTGATGAACTGTTGCTTGAATGCGCCGGGTCAGATGATCGCTGACCTGGCTGGTGCTGTAGGCGAACAATTCAAACTGATGACGCGGCAATTTTTCCAGCACACCCACAATCATGTTGCCCACCGGATGCTGGCGCAAACCGTCGGACACCAGACCGATGCGCAGGCAGCGGTTCAACGCACGGTCCTGCACGTCTGGTCGTGCGGGAACGGATTTCGGACCGAAGCGTGACTGCCATTCCTTGCAGACCTCGAAGATATAGTCGCGGCTGCGGTCAGGATCATAGTGCAGCGACGTCAGGCGATTGGAGTACGGCAGCACATCCTTGCGCCTGGCCAGCGACACTGCCTTTTGATAGTACTTGTCGGCCTTAGCCAACTGGCCGATGTCCTTGTACAGGTTGGCGGCGTTGTTCCAGTGACTGTAATCCCCCGGCTCTCGTTCGATCAGCTTGTCGAACACCGCGATGGCGTCGCCGTGGCGCTCCATCCGGTTGAGGATCAAACCTTTCCTGGAGAGCATACGGCAGTCATCAGGGACACTGTCCAGCGCCTGCTGAATATGCTGCAGGGCGGGGGCGAACTGGCCTTTCTCAAAGTAGAGCGTGGCCAGACGATGATGGGCCGGGGGGAAATCAGGGTTTATGCCCAAGGCCTTGATGGCAAGCTCCCGGGCACGATCTACCTGACCGAGTTTTTGCGCCGCCTTGGCCACCAGCTCCAACGCTTGCGGGTCGTCGGGCAACAGGCTCAGCGCTCGCTCGAAACTGGCCAGTGCGCGTTCAGGCTCGGCTTTGAGCTCCAGATTACCCAGCGCCTGCCACACTTGCGGGTCTCGCGGACGCTGTTGGCTTAGCCGACGCGCCTGGGTGAGGCCGCGAGTGTCAGCGGCGCGGCTCGACGCCAGGGTGAGGGTTTTCTGGTGCGATCTGGGGCGCAGGGGTTTGGGCATGAAAGGCAGCCTTGTGAAGGAAGAGTCTGCCCTGAATGCTATCGCGGCACCTCCAGCGGCAAAGCCCGGATAAGCCCACCGCAGTTGTGGGATTAGAGACTATTGCGCGTCGAGCACCCAACAACAAAAGGGGCTCAGCGTGTGCTGGCCCCTTCGTGTCGCGTGCTACGGTTGAGTAGCGATTACTGCAACAGCGACAGCATTTGCTCAGGCATGGAGTTGGCTTGAGCCAATACCGAAGTGCCTGCTTGCTGAAGGATCTGAGCACTGGTCATTGCCGACACTTCAGTGGCGTAGTCAACGTCCTGGATACCCGAACGGGCAGACGTCAGGTTGGTGGTCGTGGTCGAGATGTTGGTGATCGCCGAGTCGAAACGGTTCTGCACCGCACCCAAGTCCGAACGCATCGAGTCGACGGTGTTCAAGGCACTGTCGAGGGTGGTCAGGGTGTTTGTCGACTTTTTGGTGACGGCATTATCCGTGTCGATACTGATGCTGGCCGTGGTGGTCGTGCCACTGGTCGTCAGGGTGACTTCGGCTGCATAGGTTTTACCGCCTACGGTCAAGAAGTAGTCACCGTCAGAGTCCGTGGACAAGGTGCCGCCACTGATGGTGGTGCCGGACTTATCGACATAACTGGTATTGGTCGAGGTAATCGCGGTACCCGAGTCGTCCGACAGGGTGGTCGCGGTCAGCGTGGTGTCATAGCCGTTAACATTGAAGTCGCCCAGACCCAGCGTTTCGGCGTTGATTTCGCTCAACGAGATATCAATGGTCTCACCATCGTTGGCACCGACCTGGATGGTGATCGTCTGATCGGAAGCCAGCACATCCACGCCGTTGAACGCGGTTTGCTCGGAGATACGGTCGATCTCGTCCAAACGCTGGGTGATCTCATCCTGAATCGATTGCAAGTCGGACTGGGAGTTGGTGCCGTTCGAGGCTTGAACTGCCAGCTCACGAATACGCTGCAGGTTGTCGTTCACCTGATCGAGGGCGCCTTCAGTGGTCTGCGCCAGGGAGATACCGTCGCTGGCGTTGCTGCTCGCTTGTTCCAGACCGGTGATCTGCGAGCTCATACGGTTGGCGATCGCCTGACCGGCGGCGTCATCGGATGCGCTGTTGATTTTCAGGCCGGACGACAGGCGTTCGATCGAGGTACTCAGGCTGCTCTCCGAAGAGCTCAGGTTTTGTTGAGCGATCAGCGAGGTGATGTTGGTATTGATAACTGACATTTTGCAGTTCCTTCTCGTGGGTGAGGCGCTTATGACAAATTCAAAATGCGGCGCCCGTTGCTTTCAGCGCCGTTGCCGTAAAGACATTGCGAACATCGGCGACCCGATCACCCACCTTTAGCCAGCCCTTAAAAAATTTTCACACACGCTCTTCTGCTGCCCACCGACCCGACAGCCATTTCCCGTAGTGCTGATTTCGCCAGGGAATGTGGCTGTATTAACGGATTTGAATCAACCCCCGCCAGGTTATAAAGCCTCCCTTTATCTCAATCGCACCAACGCCCCGGCGTGGGTGCCGAGTGCTGTTTCAAGGAGTGCTGCATGAACCCCTCGACCCTGATCGGTATGCTCGCCAGCCTTTTACTGCTGGCGGTTCTACTGGTGTTCTCCGCGCAACAACCCGGATTGTTCATTGATCTGCCGAGCCTGGGCATTGTGGTCGTCGGCACTTTTGCCGCGACCTTCATCAGCTATCCGCTGAGCGAAGTGCTGCGTATCTTCAGCCTGATCAAGACCGTCATTCGCAACGAGCGCGAGTACACCCAGGAGGACATCAATGAATTGGTCAGCCTGTCGCGTCTGTGGGTTGACGGTGACTTGCGAGCAGTTGAGGAGGCACTGGATCAAGTAAAAAATCCCTTCCTGCGCTCCGGTGTGCAATTGGTGATCGACAAGACGCCTGAAGACGACATCCTCGAGCTGCTGCAATGGCGAATTTCCCGACTGCGCGCCAAAGAACACGCCGAAGCACAGCTGTTTCGGGTCATGGCCAGCTATGCCCCGGCCTTCGGCATGCTGGGCACGCTGGTGGGGTTGGTGAACCTTATGTTCGTGCTCGGCGATGGCGACATGGTGACCATTGGCAGGCAAATGGCCGTAGGCCTCATGACCACCCTTTACGGCGTGCTGTTCGCCAACCTGGTGTTCAAACCCGTCGCGGTCAAACTGGAGCGCCGCACTGAACAGCGGGTGGTGGTGATGAACATGATCCTGCAAGGCATTTCCATGATGTCCAACAAACGCAGCCCAGGCCTGATGCGTGAAACGCTGAAATCCTTCGTCGCCGAGCATCAGAACGAATTGCGTGACGAACCCGTTCGCCTAAGCCGTAAATTGATGCCCCTCAAGTGGAACCCGCGAGTATGAGAGCGTCCAATAGAGCCGCCTCAGTGGACGTTCTAGCCGACCATCAGCACTGGCTGGCCCGTCAGCGTGCCCTTGAAATCGAGCTCATGCAGGCTCGCCAGAATCATCGCGGCCTGAAACGGAGAACCGCAACAGCGGCGGCGGTTGCCGGCATCCCCCCAGTGGACGACGCCGGGGGCGAGGCATGGATGATGACCTATCTGGACATGATGACGCTGTTGCTAGTGGTCACCATGGCAATGCTGGCCATGGCTGGCAAGGTCCATGACCACAACCGTAAGGCCGACCTCAATCTGAACCCGATCTTCAGTGGCAAAAACCTGACCCAACTGGATCCGCCAGGAAAGTTGTTGCTCGTGTCACAGGCCAAAACACCGATCGAACCAGAACCGACACCTAAGCCGATCACCTCAACAGAAATTGCATCACTGGGCGCAGCCGCATCAATCGCCGCAACGTCTGAGGCTCCAGCGCCCGAACCCGCCATTGCAAACCAACCCACGCCCCACGCCCCCGCTAACCCAAGTGTTGATAACCTGCTCAAAGAACTGCCGCTGGACAAACTGGGCAGTGATATTGAAGTCGTCACCGGCGAAAGCACCGTCAGCTTCCGGATCAACAGTGAAATCCTTTTCTCCTCCGGCCAATCCGACCTCAACCTGGGTGGCCTGAGAGTCCTACAACACCTGATACCGGTACTCGGCAGCGTCCCGCACAAAGTCATCGTCACCGGCCACACCGACACACAGGACATTCGCAGCTCACGCTTCCCCTCCAACTGGGAACTCTCCGGTGCTCGCGCCGGCAGCGTCGTGCGTTACCTTCAAAGCAACGGTATCAAGAGTGATCGCCTCACCGCCGTCGGCTACGCAGACACCCACCCCTTGGGCGATAACACAACAGCCGAAGGGCGCGCGAGCAACCGCCGGGTGGAGTTGAT
>NZ_DASWOT010000075.1:0-40807 GCF_036404235.1 Pseudomonas sp. | reverse complement strand
CGCTTCGATGGCGGCGATGGAATTGGCCACACCCATGCCTAGGTTGTGATGGCCGTGGAAACCGATCTCGGTCTCTGGATTGAGCACCTCACGCAAGGCACCAATACGTGCTTTTACATCGTCAGGCAGCATGTAGCCTGCAGAGTCGGTGACATACACCGTCTGCGCGCCGTAGGACTCCATCAGCTTGCCCTGCCTGGCGATGCCGGCAGCATCATTGAGGTGCGCCATCATCAAAAAACCTGAGGTATCCATCCCCAGCTTGCGGGCATAGGCGATGTGCTGGGGCGAGGTGTCCGCCTCGGTGCAGTGGGTGGCCACATGCACACTCCGCGCACCGCAGTCGAACGCCGAGTGCAGTTCCTTCATGGTGCCAAGCCCCGGAATGAGCAGGACCGATACTTTGGCCTGCTTCATTTTAGGTACCACCGCGCTGATGTACTCCTCATTCGAATGAGGGGCGAAACCATGCTGCAGCGAATTGCCGCCCAAACCAGCGCCATGGGTCACCTGAATGTAAGGCACGCCAGCCTCATCCAGCGCGGTTGCGACCTTGACCATCTGCTCGACACTGATCTGTTCACGCTTGGCGTGCATGCCGTCGCGCAAGCACATGTCGTGCAGGACTACCTTGCGACCCTTGAGGCTGGAACGGGTGGACTGACTCATTACGCGACCTCCGAAGCTTTAAGCTGAATCTTGCCAGCGAGAATTTCGTCGGCAAACATCTCTGCGGTGCGGGTGGCGGCCGCCGTCATGATGTCCAGATTGCCGGCATAGGTCGGCAGGTAGTCGCCCAGCCCCGCCACTTCCAAGAACACAGAGACTTTCTTGCCTTCAAAAACAGGTCCGTTGACCAAGCGGTAGCCCGGCACGTACTTCTGCACCTCGACGATCATTTTCAGAATCGACTCGGTGATTCGGGTTCTATCCGGCTCGTCATCTGTCAGGCAGTAGATGGTGTTGCGCATCATCATCGGCGGGTCGGCCGGGTTGATAATGGCCAACGCCTTGCCCTTGCGAGCGCCACCGACTTTCACAATGGCGCTTGAGGTGGTGTTGGTAAACTCATCCAGGTTGGCACGGGTACCCGGGCCAATCGACTTGGACGCCAGGCTGGCGACAATCTCGGCATACTCGACGCTCTGAATACGCGAGACGGCATTGACGATTGGGATAGTGGCCTGGCCCGCGCAGGAGATCATGTTGACGTTCATCTCCAGCTTCTCCGCATGCTCTCGCAGGTTCACTGGTGGCACGCACAGCGGGCCGATAGCCGCTGGGGTAAGGTCAATCATCAACACGCCAAGGGCGTTTAGCTTGCGGCTGTTTTCGGCATGGACATAGGCGCTGGTAGCGTCAAAGGCGATCTGAATGCCATCTTCAAGCACGTGCGGCACAAGACCATCCACGCCTTCATGTGTGGTTTTCAAACCCATGGCACGAGCGCGCACCAACCCCTCGGATTCTGGGTCGATACCGACCATCCAGACGGGTTCAAGCACTGGGCTGCGCAAGATTTTGTAGATCAGGTCAGTGCCGATGTTGCCTGAGCCTATGAGTGCACACTTGATCTTCTTCATTGAGATTGTTCCTTATTCTTCGCGGCGCGCTGTGCCATGTTCATACCGGCGACGTAAAACTCGTCGCTACCGTGCTCGGTAATGAGGATGCGCACTGTTTCTGGAGCACACTCCAGACTGTTGCAAACCGCCGTGGTGACTGCGGCTGCAACGCGGCTTTTCTGCTCTGCGGTGCGGCCTTCGACCATGTGCATTTCGATAATTGGCATGCTTGACTCTCTTCGTTTTTGTCGTTATTCAACGAAACGCATCGACACGGTACCTAGCTCCTGAAAGCGAGCCACAATGCTGTCGCCTGGTTTCACCGCGAGGGCCTCGGTGATGCCACCACTCATCACAAAGCTGCCGGCCGGCAGTATCTCGCCCATCTCCGCCAGGATATTCACCAGCATGGCGATGGCTTCCGCCGGATGGCCCATCACTGCCGCAGAGGCACCCATAGCGACGATTTCGCCATTTTTTTCCATCACCACGCCGAGGGTCTTGAGATCCAGATCATCGACATAACGTGCCCGTCCACCCCCAACAAAACGCGCGGAAGAGCCGTTATCGGCGATCACACTGGCCAGATCGAACTTGAATCCGGAAAATCGCGAATCAATGATTTCAACCGCTGGGAGAACGTAGTCGGTCGCCGCCAAGACGTCCTGGGCGGTGCAACCAGGCCCCTGCAAGTCACTCCTCATAACAAAAGCCACTTCGCATTCAACCCGTGGATGCACCAGGTCCGAAGTGGAGATGGCCGAGCTCTCAGGGCGGGCCATGCGATCGGTCAAAAAGCCGATCGAGGGCACGTTGACTCCCATCTGCTGCATCTTGGCTTTTGACGTCAGCCCGGCTTTCCAGCCCACCAGCTTGTGGCCTTTTTCGATGAAGCGACGACGAAGCTCGCTCTGCACGGCATAACCATCGGCGATGGTCATGTTCGGGTATTCGTCGGTCAGCTTGGGGATGGCATAGGCGCGGGTCTGCGCACCTTCAACCCGCTCGCACAGGCGAACGATGTCCTCACGCAACAGTGTCAGGTTGCTGCTCATACTGCGCTCCTCCCGGAAAACTTGACGCGACAGCTACCAAGACCGCCGACGGTACACACCAACTCATCCCCATCTATCACCGGTACCAGCGAAGACTGGGAACCCGAGAGGATCACCTCGCCTGCTTTGAACGGAATACCCAACGCACCCAGGGTATTGGCCAGCCAGGCCACAGCATTCGCCGGTGAACCTTGCACCGCAGCACCCACGCCGGTAGAGAACAACTCGCCGTTCTTCTCCAGCACCATGCCAGCCAGAGTGATATCTAGCTTGCGCGGATCGCCCTTGGTTTTACCCAGGACGAACACGCCGCAAGAGGCATTGTCCGCAACGGTGTCCTGGATCTTGATCTGCCAGTCGGTAATGCGCGAATCGACGATTTCGAAACAAGGCACTACGTAGTCAGTCGCACGGATCACGTCCATCGCGGTGATGCCCGGGCCCTTGAGGTCGTGCTTCAGGACAAAGGCCAGCTCGGCTTCGGCTTTCGGCTGAATCAACAGACTGAGGTCGATGGTGTCGCCCTCTTGAAAAACCATGGCCGAAGTGAGCATGCCGAAGTCCGGCTGATAGACGCCGAGAAAGTCCTGCACAGGCTTGCTGGTCGCACCGATTTTCTTGCCGACTATGGTTTCACCCGCCGCCAGCCGCCGAGCGACAAAGCGCTCCTGGATACGGTAAGCATCCTCAATGGTGATCTCTGGCTCACGAGTGAGCAGTGGCGCAACGGCGCGATGGGAGACGAAAGCTTGGTAAAGTTCATCGCCGTAATGCTCGATCTTTTGCTTGTCCATAAGGGCCTCAGAGTTTCACGCAGATATTTCGGGTTTCGGTGTAGAACTCCAGCGAATGAACACCGCCTTCACGGCCAATGCCCGACTGTTTGGAACCCCCAAACGGAGTACGCAAATCGCGCAGGAACCAGCTGTTGATCCAGGTGATGCCGACGTCAATCCGCGCCGCCATGCGGTGGGCACGAGATAAATTAGAGGTCCAGATGGTGGTCGACAGGCCGTAATCGGTCGCGTTAGCTTTCTGCACGACTTCGTCCTCACTATCGAACGGCGAAATGTGGCAGCACGGCCCGAAAATTTCTTCCTGCACAACGGAAGCTGTTTCCGGCAGGCCGGTCCAGATAGTGGGTTGCACCCAGGCACCTTCGGCCAGATCCGCTGGCATATCAGGCACGCCGCCTCCCGTCACTAGGGTGGCGCCCTCCTCCACGGCCTTGCGGTAGTAAGACAATACCTTTTGCTTGTGCTCCTGGCTGATCAGCGGGCCGTAGTTGGCATGATGATCATCGGGACGACCATATTTGACCGCCTCCGCCTTGACCTTCAGGGCCTGGACAAAACGCTCGAAAATCGGACGCTCGACATACACTCGCTCGGTGCCTAGGCAGACTTGGCCCGAGTTGAGGAATACCGAGCGTGAGAAGCTCTCAACCGCCGCATCAAAGTCGGCATCGGCAAACACGATGCCGGCGTTCTTGCCACCCAGCTCGAACGACACATCGCGCATGCCTTCGGAAGCAGCTTTCATGATGGCCGCGCCAGTGCGGGTCTCGCCGGTAAAGGTGATGGCATCGACGTGCGGGTGTTGGGTGACGAACTCGCCAGCGGAGTGGGGCCCGAATCCGTTCACTACGTTGTAGACACCCTTGGGGATGCCCACGGCGTTCATCACTTCACCCAGAAGTGCCGCCGTTTGTGTCGATTCTTCGGACGGTTTGACCACCACGGTATTACCGCAGGCCAGCGCCGGACCTACTTTCCAGGTCATCAGCATGAACGGGGCATTCCACGGACAGATCACGCCGATCACACCCTTGGGGCGACGAATCGAGTAATTGAAGGCGCCGCGACCATCAGGCGTTTCCATCTGGAAAGATTCGCTGGCAACGTTCTTGATCACGTCGGCGAACACTTTGAAGTTGGCCGCCCCGCGCGGGATGAATACGTGCTTCATGACGTGCTCCGGCTGGCCGGTGTCGGACATCTCGGCTTCAACGAAATCGTCGAAGCGGCGGGTGATTTCGTTAGCCACGCCGTAGAGCAACTCAATGCGTTGATCCGTGGTAAGACCACCCCACTCGCCCTGTAGGGCACTACGCGCAGCGCTGACGGCAGCATCTACCTCTCCGCGTCCGGCTTCACTGATCGAGCAAATAACACTGTTATCGACCGGTGAACGCTTGTCGAAACGTTTGCCACTGGCAGCGCCGACGAACTCACCGGCGATGAAATTTTCAATCTGGCGCATGGAAGCTCCGGGGTGTTGTTCTGTATGACTACCCGCTGCACCTTCCCCAGGTCAGCGGGTATTAGTCCCTGAAACGAGTCTAGAAAAGCCAGGCAATACCGGCTAATACTTTATTTTGCCAGCCCTGATACCCACAGGGTATTGATACTAGGGTGACGAAATCAGCCAGAACAAGCTTCCCCAACTCATCTATAGGGGGGCTTGTCGGTGCGATCAGATAGCCTTGAACAAGGGACTGCGGACCTGCTGAGCATCTGCCGCCGATATAAACTTCTCGGTGTAGATGTCGCGTTCAAACAGGCGTCCCTGCATCAGCGTGCTGATGCAGGAGTCAATCATTAGAGGCGGACCACACAGGTAAGCCTTGTGTCCCCTGAAGTCGTTATTGAAGTGCGCCTTGGCCGCGTCATGGACAAAGCCACGGAAGCCCTCCCAGCCAGAGTCCTCCGGCTCATGGGAAAGCGCGGGCACGTAATTGAAGTTCGCGTATTGCTGAGCCATAGCAAGGAAATCGTCGTGGTAATACAGCTCGCCACGATGGCGTTGGCCATAGATGAGGGTGATCGGCAGTTCAAAGCCTTCCGCCAGCAGATCCAGAATCATTGAGCGCGGGCTGGAAAGCCCGGAACCGCCGCCCATGAAGATCACCGGCATATGCGCCGACTTCTTCACAAAGAAGCGACCGTAGGGGCCGGTAACACCCATGCGTTCACCGACCTTCAGCTGTTCGTGCACATAACCCGTACCACGACCGCCTGGCACGATACGAATATTCAGCTCAATTTCGCCGCCATCCGTAGGCGCACTGGCAATCGAAAATGCCCGGCTGCCAATACCGTCAGGCAACTGCAGATTGATGTATTGACCGGCCTGGAAGCGCATTCCAGCCGGATCGTCGAGCTTGATCCATACACCCTTGATGGTGGGCGTTAGGGTCTCGATGCGGCTGACCGTACCGGGGAAGTCGCGTACCGGCAGATTCTCGGCATCCGGGTCTTCATCGATTTCCGCTTCAATCACCAGGTCGCTCTCAGCGGTAGCGCAGCAGGCCAGGCACTTCTTCTCTTCGCGCTCAAAATCCATCAGGGCAAAGCTGGAGGCCTCGCCGTGCTCAATCTCGCCATCCACCACCTGAATCTTGCAGGTCGCACACAAACCGTGGCAGCAGGCATGAGGCAGGTAGATGCCAGCCCGCAGAGCCGCATCGAGAATGGTCTGACCCTCTTCAATATCGATGGTCTGACCCAGTGGTTCAATCGTCAGCTCGTAACTCATAGCCCGTCCCCTTCTCAGCTAACAGCGCAAATAGTGTTGAGGCCCGGCGTACTGAACCGCAGCTGATCTTTGTGGCCGATAGCATTGTCGGTCAGGCTGAGATCGAAGTCGGGCACCCAGGGCTGATTGCCCTTGAGCCACTGGACAGTGCGCCAGTTGATCGCTGCAGTGTCCGGATCCGCTTGCAGCAGCGGCTCGAGCGCAACCTGAATCAACTCGGCGAAGGTAGTCTGCGGCGGCAGACAAAGCAGGAACGGGGCAGCAAAAAGCAGATGGTGATCCCAACTGACGTACACCAGTTGTTTGCCGTTGAAATTCTCAACGCGATCACGGGCAACGCCTACGTACTCTTTAAGGGCGACTACAGGCATTTTGTTCTCCTTATTATTGTGTTGGGACACGGCCGCTTCAACTAACGACCCCCCCTTTTAGAGGCTTACTGGTTCGACGTTGCCAGACCACGCCACCGTTCGAAGTTGTGGCGGTCCTGGGAGTCGGCAAAATCACCATTGTCCTGACCATCTTTCAGCGAAACCCACTCCATCCAGGCAGCCAGATCACCATTGAGCGGCGCTTGGAAGAGTGCAGGCATGGGCAGCCAGGCCTGGATATATTTCTCTGGCTCATTATTGAAGATTTCCAGGCAATGATCAGAGCAAAAGTGGTACTTATCGCCTTTGTATTCAACTTCACGATGGCAAGTAAGCGTCGGATCATTTGGCTCGGTAAATACCGTCGGCAACTGACAGCACTGGCACAGTTTAGCCAGGCCATAGTTCTTGAACGGCGTACCTGCGTCCGCCAGCTTCTTGATATGTTCCCAGCGCGGCCGGTAATACTTGTCGAACGTGGTGGGGTACTTGGCAGATAACCATTGCAGATCCTCATCCGAGGGGATCCATGCATGGAAGGCGGTACCAAAGCTCCACTGGTAAAGACCTAACATGAACTGGTGCGACATGTGATCGATGCCTGCTTCGGCGTCATCCCAGCTCTTTGGTGGACGAATACCGTAGCGCGCCAGGTCCTTGAACAGCGCGCCGCCGTTCTCTGCGCCATAAATATCCCACGCCTCGCGCCACGACATGACGCGCTTGGGCAGCATGTAATCCATCATGGTGCTGACCAGGCCGAGAACCCGGAAGCCGCGCCAGAACCACTTATCGATCCAGCCCTGAACGATGGGCAGGTTGTCCGGATCCTGCTCGAGCATGAACTTGATGCATTCAAGCCCCAAGGTCATGTGCCGTGCCTCATCCGACTGGGCCGAGAAACCGAAGGTCACCGTGGCCATGTCACCGTTGTAAGCTGCGCCGGACATGAACGGCACGAACAGCAGGTTCGTCAGCACGTATTCGAACGAGAAGCCGATGGCGATCATGAACTCGAACGGACCGGCTGACATCGCATCGTCAAAGAACGAACGCGCCACGGACGTGTACCAGATGCGGTCACGCTGATCAGCAAACGCATGGAAACCGTTGTAGAACTTGTTGTAGTTGGACAGTGCGTGGACTTGCGTCTGGGCGTGGCGAATTTCATCAATGGCCTGCATCTGACAGGCCACTTGCGTCCCTACACCGCGAAACTCACGGCCCACACGGGCAAACCCTTTGTGCGCTGCATACTCACCCGGACTGATGGCCTGCAGAAATATTTTCAAGGCTGACAGATAGCGTGCATCGGTAATATTCAGATGGCCGTTATTCTGCGCATGGGCGTCAATAATCGCGTAAAACTTACGCTCTTTTTCCGCCTGATACTTCCAGTATGCATCCATGGTCAAGCGGAACGGATCTTCCCACTTGTTCCAGTCATGGATCTTCAGCCCTTCATAGGCAATGTAGGGAAAGATTTCTTCCTCGGTGCGATAAGACGGTTCCCATGCCAAGTCACGCGTCAATAAGCGGTACTTTTCTTTCGCATTCATTTTTTTATTATTTGCTTTCATGTCCATGCTAAATATTCTCGCTTAGTTGCCCCAGGTCAGGGTCAAGGAGTCTTCGTCTTCAACGACGTTGCCGGAGAGCGTGATCAGGTTGATATTCAGCTCTTGCATATCAAAGCTGCGGCCCAGCTGTTCTTCAATGGTTTCTCGGCGAATGACCAAACGGCCAGGCGCATTGATCTTGACCATCGCCGGTTCACGATTGACCACGGCCTCGGGGTTATCTATTTCAATCGCCTCGATAATGGGGCGAGTCTCTTCATTGGTTTGCAATGCAATAAACACAGTCGACATAGAAACCTCTCAGACCACGATGCCGACTTTTTCAAGGCGAGCCTTGAAGGCGATCAATTGTTCAGCCATGACCTCATCGGCCTGGTCCGCAAAAACCTGCTCAATCACCGGCAGCAAGGCTGCGGCGGCGCGATCACGCCAAACGGTTGTCCAGGCCTGCAACTGCTCGCGGTTTTGCTCGGACTCCGCGGCCGCTACCTTCATGACCGCATCGACCCATTTGCGGGTCTCCTCAAACCAGTCGCTCATGAATTGCGTGAGCATGGCCACTGCCGAGCCGCCATTGACCGCGAACCGGTCATCCACGATGCGCCCATACACCAGCGGATAGAGCAAGCCATCCAGGGCCACGTTTTGCGCGACAAACAGCTCGAATGGATCGCGTACCACCATGCAGTCCTCGGTATAACGACGCAGTGCTTGCCAGGCGTCCCCCTCCATCCAGGCGACCTTGCCCTCTTCGAGGGCTTCGGTGCCACCCAGCAGCAGACCAATCCGCGAAAGGTATTGAGCCGAACCCAGGTTATCCATCGCGTGGTACATACAAGGCTGGGTAAACACCGTGCTGTAGCCGTAGCCGCAGATAAAGGTGTTGTTGAGATTGGCGCCCCAGGCAGCGTGACGCAGCGGCACCAGCAGATTGAGCGCGCAGCTGCGCAGATCGTCCGAAAGCATGTCGGCCAGGCCGCGGGTTTCGACGAAGTTGAAGTTCGCTTCGGTGTTTTCTTGCTGACGCGCACGCGCCAGCGTGTAGGTGCTGTAGTAAAACTGACGCGGGTCTTTCAGGGCGTACCAGTCGCGCATCACGATCTTGGTGATGCTGGCGTCGTAAAGCTCCTGCTCCGGGTCCCAGGTCGGCCGGTAGTGCAAGTTTTCCTCGGGCTGGATGTCGTAGCTGCCTTCCTGATAGCGCGAAGAGGGTTTGTCGCCAAAACGGCGGGCCAAGTGGTCAAACGTCTGTCGCAATGGCTGGATGCTGACCGTGCGAAGATCTATATGCATGTGTATCTCCCACCAGCGTTTCACCCAAGGTGAAACACCCAATTCGATTAGTGTTTGAAACGAACCTGTGTGGCGTCAGCGAGTCGCCAATCCCAATCAGCCGAAACATCGTCCTCGTCCGTAGCCGAAGTCGGCGCGGGCATCAACGCAACCTTGTTGGTAGCGCAGAACTCGACGAATGCTTCATGAGTCAGGATCATTTCAACGAATAACCCGGGCTCGCCAATGGCGAAGTCGAACTCGACAAAGCGGCTCCCGCGATTGCCGGTAACCCGTACAAAACGCTTTTGCGTATCCAGGTCGGCCGGCTGCATTTCCAGTGACTCATCGGGCAAAGTCATGGATGTGCCCTCAGGTCACTACAGTCAGGAAAGTTTCGTGCAGTTTGCGCTGCGGGTAGTCGAGACCCTGGGCGAAGTTGTCGTAGGTCCAGGACAGCGGCTCGTAATCCGGGTAAGGGTGGTAGCCGCCCATGAAGGTTTCAAAACGATTGCCTGAGGGGTCCCACGCATAGATGGTGCAGCCGCGGGTGACGCCATGACGGGTAGGGCCAATATCAACGTTCACTTCGTTCATCGACATGATGTCGCCAGCACGTAACACCTGCTCCCACGACTCAAGGAGGAATGAGCAGTGGTGCAGCTTGCCCTTCTCCGGATACTCGACGAAGGCGATGTCATGGACTTTGTGCGAGCAGGACAACCAGATGCCCATGTCACTGTCGCCATCCGGGCTGAGTACGCGCTCAACCAGGAAGAAGCCCAGGACGTCGGTGAAAATCTTCTTCACTTCGGCGATGTTTGGGCCATACAGCAAGCAATGATCCAGCTGAATAGGGGCGATGCCATGTTCGCGCTGAGTGTTCCACGGAGCCGGGTTGACTTGGGGAATGCCGTTACCTATACGGGTTTTTTCAGCATACAACTCGATCAGATGGCCGGATGGCAACTCGAAGCGCACGCGCTCGCCGGTTTCCAGCATTTCACCTGCAGGGATGCGGGTAGTGACCAAACCGTATGCTTGCAGGTCGGCATCAAGTTTTTCCAGAGTGGCTTTGTCCAACACCTTGAAGCCAAAGAAATCGATGCCAGCGGTATCCGCTTCACGAATCACATAGCAGTTGTGATCACGCTCGTCCCAGCATTTAAAGTACACGCGCCCCAGGTCATCACGCCCGGTTTCCACCAGGCCAAGCACGTTGCGGTAAAAGTGGATGCCTTCTTCAAGGTTCAACACGCGCACCTGGGCATGCCCTGGACGCAATACACCTGTCATCGCCATTTGTTGTCTCCATTATTGGCTAGATGAGGTTGGCTCTACGCGTGCCCTTTCGGGCTAGCGACAAGCCGGACTTACAGTCTCGATCTAACATTGCATAGAGGATGCCAACAATCGTAACTTAATGATTTAATTGTAATTTAATATAAAAACAAAAGAATAAGCCCCCTCACAAGATGACGTTTCTGTCCATTCGCCACCCACGCCTTACAAAAACGTAATGCCGCACATCAGCAAAACGCGATGCTCCAAGCAAAACGATGCCCGCCCCTTGGCAAATGAGCCTGGAGTGACCGATAAATGGGCAAAAAAACACGTCGAGCGACGTGTTTGGCATAAGGCTTCTCAATAAACAGGCATTCCCACCGCCTTCGCGGTCATGTCACTGGAATGCCTGGATCAAAGAACGCCCATGGAGTGATCGGTGTACGCTTTTGTCAGGCGCTATTCGGGGACTGTTCGATATCACCCAACACCTGTTTCACCCGATACGCCAACTGACGACGGGTTATACCGAGTAGACGCGCCGCGTGGGTGAGGTTGCCATTGGCCCGCAAAACAGCGAGTTGCAAAAGACGAGCTTCATGTGCCTGAAGATCGAAGCCCTCATCGAGTAAGCTTTCGTAAAGTTTATCTTTCCGGGCTTCATCCGCATTGCCGACCTTCCCCTGCCTGTCAATAACAGCGCCGAGCGCAGTCACGGGGGCCATGCCAGGGAACAGATGTTCCACATCAATTTGCCCCCCGGAGGGTGCAAGCAAAACAGAGCGCTCAACCAGGTTTTCAAGCTCACGAACATTGCCCGGCCAGTCATAGGCCATCAGCTCTTGCATCGCCAGATCGCTGATACCATGAATGGTCTTGTGATAGAGCGGTGAGTATTTTTCGATAAGCACCGAGACCAACACCGGGATATCCGATTTGCGCTTGCGCAGGGGTGGAATCTCTAATGGATAGGTCGCCAGGCGATAGTAGAGGTCGGCGCGAAAACGACCATCAGCAATGGCTTGTTGCAGATTGACGTTGGTGGCGGCCACCAGCCGCACACTGACCTTGCGGGGCTTGTCATCGCCCAGTCGCTCGACTTCTCCGGCTTGCAGTACCCGCAAAAGCTTCACCTGGGCCGAAGGAGAAAGCTCACCCAGTTCATCAAGGAATAGCGTGCCACCATCGGCTCGCTCGAACTTGCCGGGTCGTGAATTCTGCGCGCCGGTATAGGCTCCTTTCTGCACACCAAAAAGCTCTGATTCGATCAGGTCGTTGGGAATCGCTGCACAGTTAATGGCTACAAACGGCTTATCTGCACGATCACTGTTTTCGTGCAGCCACTGGGCAAATACCTCTTTGCCGACCCCGGTTTCACCCAAGAGTAAAACCGTTATAGGACTGCTGGCTGCCTTGCTGAGCAAACTGAAAGCGGCACTAAACGCAGGGGAACTTCCCACCAGTTTGCCGGGTGGGCGCTGTTCGCGCTGACGACCACGTACTTGCCACAGCTCCTCTTGCAACTGCTCAAAAGAGGTTTCCTTGTCTTTTGCTTCCAGACAGTGTTCGAGGAACGGGTCATCTCCCCACTCTTCCACCGGTTTGCCAACCAGTACGCAGTTAGCGTCACCACAACACACGCATTTGGTTTCACGAAAAACGATGAAACGTTTGAAGAATCGAGAGGTATAGCCCGACGCATAGCCCGACAGGTGCCAGCAAGCGACCTCATTGGCAGCGCCGAATAACTGCAGATGCGATTCAGCTTCCCATGAGTTTTCACATTTCACTTCGCCGAAAAATGTCCCTTTTTCCCAGTCTATTTTGGCTTCGGTGATTGTTGATCGAACCAGTCCTTCAAACGCGTGCAGCTCAGGGCCGATCTTGAAAACGTCATAGTCGTCACCCGCACCATAGAGCTTTTGCGCGAGGTCGGCATCATGTTGGCCAGCTGCAAAACCCATGCGAAACAAAAGTCCTTCGGCGCGCCTGGCCCCAAGCGACTCAAACAACTCTTGGCGCAAGGCCCCGAAGGCCTTGGCGTGAAGCAGCAGCATGCGGTTTTCGTCGAGCCAGATCTGCCCGCTCTCGATATTGAAGCGCAGCCGTGAACGCAAATTGAAGCGTTCGATAAGGGGTTGCTCGATCATGAACATTCCTAAAGCGTAACGAAGCACGAGCCTTTCGATCTTGAAAACGGTAAAGCTCACCAAGATCGATTGCGTTTATTATTGTGCGTGCGATCTGGGATCGTTCGCTGCATGGGTCTTAGTTTATATCGCGGCAGACACCTGATTACGAGCATTGGTAGTGGCCCAGGCCAGTGCAAGGGCTTCACCCGACGTGGCCCGAGCGCGCTCAGCCAT
This sequence comes from Pseudomonas sp., assembly GCF_036404235.1. Taxonomy (GTDB): domain Bacteria; phylum Pseudomonadota; class Gammaproteobacteria; order Pseudomonadales; family Pseudomonadaceae; genus Aquipseudomonas. Next base: position 27,777 of record NZ_DASWOT010000075.1, on the reverse strand, counting down.
ACCTTGGACTTCGACCATTGAGTTCACCGCCAGCGCCGACTGCCGATCCGCCGTGCCAATGGCCTCAGTGAAACCCAAGACCAATGTGATAGTGCTCATAGTCATTGCACCCTTCTCGCCGGTCAGATCGCAACGCCCTGCTTGGGCTTCAACAGAAAGTGGGCGAGCGCGGGTAACAAGATCAGCGCTCCGAGCATGTTCCAGACAAACATGAACGCCAGCAAAATACCCATGTCAGCCTGGAATTTGATCGGCGACCAGACCCAGGTCGCTACCGCAATCCCCAAGGTGATACCGGTTAACACCACCACCTTGCCGGTGAAGATCAACGCCTTGTAGTAAGCCTCCGAGAGCGACATGCCCTCCTTCATCCGCGCCAGAGTCACGGTCATCACGTACAGCGCGTAGTCCACCCCTATACCCACACCGAGGGCGATTACCGGCAGAGTGGCAACCTTGACGCCGATATTCAGCCACACCATTAACGCTTCACACAGTACTGAAGTAATCATCAGCGGCACCACAGCACAGACAACCGCACGCCATGAGCGAAAGGTAATGAACGCCAGCACGATCACCGCCGCGTAGACCAGGAACAGCATTTGAACGTTGGCCTTTTTCACCACTATATTGGTGGCGGCCTCTATGCCGGCGTTGCCCGCAGCATTGAGAAAGCGGATGTCATCGCTGTTGTATTTAGCCGCGAAGCCTTCCACCACGCCGACCACGCTTGTCAACGTATCGGCTTTATGGTCCTTGAGGTAGGCATACACCGTGAGCAAGTCGCAATTCTGGTTGAACATCTCACGCGGGGCGCGGGTAATGATGGCGTTGAGCATGTCTTGCGAACGAGGCACTTCGAACCATTTAAGGCTGCCTTCGTTCATCCCTGCGTTAGCCACCTTGGCGATACCTGCCAGCGAACTGATAGCCTCAACCCCAGGCAATTTCTGCAGTTCATGCGACAGCGCATCGACAGCCATCAGCGTGCTGTAGTGAGCACACGCGTATTGCGGTGTCTTGACCATGATGATGAACACATCACTACTCGCCGCATAGTTGTCCACCATAAAGGCGTTATCACGGTTGTAACGCGAATCCGCACGCAGCTCCGGTGCGCCAGGATCGGTATCGCCAATTTTCAGATGGGAGCTCACCGCCAGACCGACTATGCCAAAAACCAGGCCCACAGCCACAGCCACGGTCGCCCAGAAGCCTCGCGTAAACAGGTCCAGGAACGCCCAGAACGGGTGCTTTCTATGCTGTGTATCGTTGTTTTCCGACAGCTCTGACTTGAGGCTGCGCTTCGCTGCCGCAGGGCTGACTCCCGTGTAAGAAAGCAGGATTGGCAGCAGCACCAGATTGGTGAAAATCAGCACAGCAACCCCAATACTCGCAGTGATAGCCAGATCCCGTATGACTTGGATGTCAATCACCATTAACACCGCGAAACCGACTGCATCGGCCAGCAACGCGGTCATGCCCGCCAGGAACAAGCGTCGAAAGGTATAGCGCGCAGCCACCCATCGGTGCGTCCCACGCCCGACGTCCTGCATGATGCCGTTCATCTTCTGCGCACCGTGGCTCATGCCAATAGCGAACACCAGAAAAGGCACCAGGATCGAGTAAGGATCAAGCTCGTAACCAAGCGTAGGTAAAAGACCCAGTAGCCACACCACCGCGACCATCGAACAGAACACCACCAGCAAGGTGCTACGCAGGCAGCGGGTGTACCAAAAAAGTACCACGGTACAGATAACGATGGCTGCGGCAAAGAAAACCAGAACCTGTCTCAGGCCATCGATCAGGTCACCCACTACCTTGGCGAAGCCGGTAATGTGGATTGCAACTTTGTCCGACTCGTACTTGGCGCGCAATTGTTCAACGCGCTGGGAGAGTGCGTGATAGTCAATCCGCTCACCGGTTTCAGAGACTTTTTCCTGAAGAGGAACCAGCACGATGCTCGACCTGTAGTTCGCCGCCACCAACTGGCCAACTTCACCAGAGCGCTCCACGTTGATTCGTACCTGCTCAAGGCTTGGCGCCGAACCGTCATAGTCATCAGGAATAACCGGCCCGCCATCCAGCCCCTCTTCGGTCACGCCGGTCCAGCGCACGGCTGGCGCCCACAGCGACTTCATATAAGGACGATCGACACCCGGCAGGAGGAATACTTCATCGCTAAGCTTGCGTACCGTTTCCAGATACTCAGCATCGAAAATAGTGCCGCTTTTAGACTCAACCGCTATGCGTAGCGTGTTGCCCATGCCCGACAGCTGCTTGCGGTTTTCCAGGAAGTTGACGATGTAAGGGTGATTGGTCGGGATCATCTTCTCGAACGCGGCATTGAGCGACAGCCCACGCGCCTGATAACCCAGCAACAGCGTTATGAACAAGCACAAGATAACGATCACCATGCGATTGTTGAACAGCAACCGCTCGCAGAGGGTTCCTGACTGTTTATCGAACGCCTTCAAGTCGCTGATGACAGCGTCCGAGGGAACACGCTGCGCATGATTCATTATTGAACTCCCGAAACTAATGTAGCCGGCTCGATCCGGGACAGCCCGCGGGCGCCGAAAATGACCAGAGCCCCATCCGTTGCCTCGATGAGACCGCAAAGCCCGGCTCCCGCCTGGGTGTTGAGGACCACAAAACTGCGGGCATCGTCGGTGCTGCGCAGCAGTCGCCCGCTTTCGTCCGCCAGCAACAGGGAGTCGTCGCGCAGGCGTCTTGCGGCACTCAGTGTCACCGACTGTTGCGGCGCGACCCGTTGCCAACTGGCCCCACGATCCGGGCTGCGCCAGGCATTGCCGCGCAGACCATAGGCCAGCAGCGTATCGCCATCGAGATTCAGCACCCCGAAGAAGGTGCCTATGTAGGGCGTGGAGATCTCACTGAAGTGGCCACCCCCATCCGCAGAGCGAAATAAGGCGCCTTGCTCACCGGCAATCAGCAGTTGTCGATTGTCGATCTGTACCTGATAGAGGTGTTTGCCGCGTGGGTTGGGGATTCGTCCCACCAGCGACTGCCAGCTTTGACCACCATCGGCAGTGACCAGGGCTATGCCATAAGCGCCAACCACATAGCCATGCTGCTCATCGCTAAAGCGCACGCTCAAAAAGGGTTTGTCTGGGCCATCGCTGACCAGAAAACCAGCACTGCGCACCGCTGCATCGGCGCCCTCTTCGCCTGCGGCGGCGCGCTGACGGGCATCATCGAGAATCACCTGCGCGACCTGACGACCGTCAAGCTGACGCTGCCAGGTTTCACCGGCGTCGCTACTGTGCAGCACCACACCGCTGTGTCCCACCGCCCATCCCTGGGTTGCCGTGGGAAAGTCCACATCAGTCAACAGCACGCTTACCGGCACGCTCCTGGCTTGACGCCACGAGCGCCCGGCGTCGTCTGAAAGCAGCACGCTGCCACGCTCGCCGACAACCACCAGGCGCTGGCCCGCATGGGCCGCCGCCAGTAGCAGGCCCTGTTGTGCCCGGCTGTTCTGTTGTGCGGGAAGGTCCAGCACATCGGGCACGACCGACTGGCCTGCGGCAACACAAAGGCTGGTCAGGCAGGAAAAACAAAGTGCGGCGACGGCAAACACCGCATACCTTTTGATGAGCGCATTTAACATGTGCATCTAACGTACTCGACTACATCCCTGTGCCTGGATCGCAGCGTCAAGCACTGCATGGCCAGGCAAAAGGATGATGAGAAGGGACTGCCGCTACCCTGCCCGTGGGGTTAAGTAGCGACACGGCAACCGGGTGATTTAACGCACGCCTTCGGCACCCACTGAGTCGCCGGTAAAGTACGTCTCTGGCTTGCGCCCCACCACATGGAAAGTGGCTTCGTTAAGTGATTGCGACGAACTCATGGTATTGGCCTGCAAGTTGAAAACATGCGCAGGTTTGAGGCCCAGCATCGGCACGGATGGCAACAGGAAAGGCGTCACCTGAGTGGTACGCCACAGTTTGCCTTCACTGTCATAGCCATCCATCAGCAGCACCATCCAGGAGTCTTCGTCCAGGTAGTAACGACGTTTGGGCACCGCATGACGCTTGCCAGCAGCAACCGTCGCTTCCACTTCCCACACGCGGTGCAGCTCCCAACGCACCTTGTCAGGATTCAAATGATGCTTGCCGTAGGCCTGATCCAGCGAAGAGGTGACCACTTCATTAGTGTTGTAAGGTACATACATCTCGCGCTTACCCACCAACTTCCAGTCATAGCGGTCGACATGCCCCATCAAGCCCATGACTTCATCGAAGTAGTTCGCACCCGAGGCCACGAAGTCCGGCGTGTCATACGCCACCGTCGGTGCCCGGCGCACACGACGCTGGCCGACCAGATACTGCCAGGCCTGACGTGCCTGACTGACGTTGATGCTGTCGCGAAACACCAGAGACTCCCCGGCCTTGAAGGGCGGCGCAATGGTGCTGAAACGTTGCAGGAAATATTCACCGCTCCATTTATCTGCCGAACCATCCTTGTAGTAGTACGGATATTGATTGGACTGATCGTTCATCGTCGCCATGGCCCGTGAGCCATCGGACGTCAAAATGATGTTTTTGAAGTTCGCTACCTCAGTGGCTTCATTTTCGACCCGCAACAAGTGATTCCAGATAGCTTCGACACCTGACTTGGGAATAGGGAACGGCACTCCGCCATAGCAACCCTCCAACGACATGCCATTATCTTTAACCTTGCACTGGGTGGCATTTTTCAGGGTGTTGTCATAAACATACTGCGCCGCCGCCGCCGTACGATGCGTGGGGTAAACATCCAGGCGAAAGGTATCGGGGTACTTTTTCAGCAACGCCTGAGTGCCTTCGGACAACTTATCCGCATACGGCCCCATGTTCTGTGCGGTGATCTTTATCAGTGGTCTCTCATCGGCAAATAACTTGACCGGGATATCACCGATTTTCTCACTGGAAACAGACAACCCCTTGACCCCGCTCCAGGCCGGGATACTGCCGTCCTTATTTGCCGCCATCTCACCGCCCAGCGGGGTCAGGCTGCTTTTAAGCTGCGCGGCTTCGTCTGCGCCCACCGCAGCTTGCGCCATTTGCGTGGCAAGAAAACTGGCAACGATTGCCGCCCATAAAACGCTTTTCTTATACATTGTGATGCCCCTCAGGCGGGAAAAAATCCGAACTTAAAAAGTGCGTTGAACCGACAACGAAATGAAATCACGGTCGCCATGAAAGTTTTTATAGGAGAGTTCGGGTACGTCAGTGTCGTACTTGATAATTGAACCTTCCGGCCCGTAGTAGTGTGTGTAATTGAGACTGGCCTGCCAGGTTTTCATGTAGTCGCCCTTTAGCCCCACGGTGATATTGCCGCCGTGCTCTGAGGGAAATAACACACCGTTGACGGCGGAGCGGCCGGAAATCCCATAACTCACACCCATCGGAACCTGAAGGTCCAGACCCGGTGCTACCTGGAAATACTCAGGCGTGAAAATAAACTGCAACGCACTGGCGCTGCGCGTCGCCTCAGGATCAAGCTGATCTCGGTTTTCCGTGACGCTCAACAGTCGGTTATAGGCAAGTTCACCGATAAAGGAGGCGCCATCCCAAAATGGCGTGGCGGCCAACACATCAATCGCTGACAAGTTGGCATGCATAGTACGACCCACCGGGAAGGCCGCTTTGTTATCGCCATCCGCGCCCTGACTGGCCAGCACAATCACCGTATTGCCGCTGGCCACCAACGGCATGTTGCTACGAAACGAGACTTCTCCGGCGACGTTGGTTTCACCGATCAAGGTACTGAAGCTAGCGCCTACCGTACGGATATTTTCGCCGAAGACTTCCTCGTAAGAGCCGGTATCAGGGTGAACATAAAACTGTGGCATCTTGTCGTGAAATTGCGCTGCATAAACACCGTATTCCACATCACCAACACTAAATTTTAGTTGAACTCCGCCCTGCCCCGAATTCTTAGCATCAATATCATGCCCGCGGGAAAAAGAGACGCCCGGCCCCATGATCAGCGACTCGCCACCGTCATCAATGAAGTCGGCAAAACTGAAGTAACTACCTGCGGCGGGCAAACGGCTCTTGCGCCATTCCAACTGGTAATAGGCGCCAATTGACACGTTTGAATTGAGCTGCAATTGGCCGGAGAGCTGATCGATCGGCCGAAGTATCTCTTTGAACTGAGAGTTTGGGACTGAAAGCGCCTTGATCAAGTCGAGCGATGTTTGCGCCGCCGCAATGCCGTTACTGCCGAAAAACAGGCTTTCGCCGTAGAGCTGGGTAAAACGACCTGCCTTGATGTTGAGCTGCATGTCCGCCGGGGTAAAACTGCCGTAGACAAACGAATCCAACATTTCCGCCTTACGGCCCTGCAACTTCTCGGTGTCCGAGGTGAATTTGTCATAACGGACCGAATGCGAATTCACCAGTGCGCCATTGAGCGCGCCTGGGTTGTCGTTGGATTGGTTATAGACATCGTCATACCAAGCTGCACCGCTGAGGCGTAAGCCGAAATTGCGTTTGTACCGTATGTCGAATTCAGATAGCAGATCGAGGCGATTGGAAATAAGCCCACGGTCAAAGTTCAGGTCACCATCGTTGGTGTTGGCCTGAACGCCGATTGAGTTATTAGCGACATCGGAATCTGCACTGCGAACCCGCCATGCAGCGCTGTATTTTACGGTGTTATCCAATGACATCTGGATGTCAGGATTACCGGAATCGATCTGAAATGCATAGGTTGCACTGCTCATCGACAATCCAGCGAGTACGCCAAATGCCAAGGCTGAGCGATAGCCAAAGGAAGCATTTGACTGATAGGTATTGTTACCCATGTCGTCTCCTTGATTTTTTTTGTTTTTGTATTTTTCGTTCTGCCCCCGCGAATATTTGCCTCGCGCTTCTCAACAGAAGATGTGCACAAAACTATTGCTCTTGAGAGTTACCGTCCAATACCAAAAATCTGCCAATCCGATACCTATTAGGTATCGCTATGCTCGTGGCGGCTACCCGTTGTGGAATATCTCCCACTCAGGTGTGGGCCGCGGCGAAACGCGGACAGCAGGAGGATCAGTTGATCACGCATTGACGGAGCATGTTTGAGCGTATTCCGGCGCCCGCAACCGGCTAACGCAATCAGGACAAAATATATTGGTTGAACGCGTGCAACTCCAATATCATTAACGTTTGCTTCAGTACCTCTAGCGTATTGAGCAACCACCCAAAAGGCTGCCTCACATGGATTTGCGCCATATTCGCTACTTCATCGCTGTTGCGGAGGAACTGAATATGCGCCGGGCATCCACCCGTCTACATATCTCACAGCCTCCGTTGACTCGACAGATCCAGCAGTTGGAAGATGAGTTGGGCGTACAGTTATTCATTCGCACACCACGTGGTATGGAACTGACTCAGGCCGGTGAATTGTTCCTCGCTGAAGCCCGCAATATTCACTCTGTGGTCGAGCAGGCAACTGAGCGAACGCAGAGAGCCGGTCAGGGGATGCTGGGCAAGCTGGATATCGGAATCTTTGGCTCGGGCATTCTTGATACCATCCCCAAGCTGTTATTGACATTCCGCAACAGCCATCCAGACGTAAAAATCGTTCTACATAACATGAATAAGGACGAACAAATCGATGCCTTGCGTCAGCGTCGAATAGACGCGGGCTTCAACCGATTTATCATTCCGTCACCCGATATTGCCAATGAACTCGTTATCACGGAAAAGCTGTTGCTGGCAGTCAACGAGAAGCATCCTCTGGCACGCGAAACCATCGTCCCGTTTCACCGACTGGCCGATCATAAATTGATCTTGTTTCCTACGGGTTCGCGTCCAAACTTTGTCGATAAAGTAATGAGCATGTGCGAAAAATCGGGGTTCATCCCACAGGTTGTACAGGAGGTCGATGATACCGTGACCGGAGTGGCCTTGGTGGCCAGTAACTTTGGCGTCTGCCTGGTTCCTGAGTCGGCTTCAGTCCTTACTCTGCCTGGGGTAGTATATCGCGCGCTGAGCGATGCACCCGACAATGCCCAAATCGATTTGAGCTGCATTTATCGGGCCGATGACTGTTCTCCTATCCTTAATTCATTCCTAAACATAGTCCGAGATTTTCGCAACAGAGCCATTGGCAGAGCAATACCTGGTGAAACTAAATAAACATGCCATCACTACAATCTCCACTTTTACCACGCTCGCTTAATGAGTCGCAGTAGGAATGACTGTCGCCCCACCCTGCACTTACATGGACGCCATTTAAATCGCCAAGGTTTCAATCTTTGACAGTTCTAAGGAGAAATTTCACTCCGACATCCGGACTTTCGGTGCGACCGCTTGTGCGCTCTCCCCACATGAAAACATGTACAACACAATTCAAGTCGAAAAAATTACACACTACATCACAACAATGACATCCCCACCATGGAGCTTCAAATCATGTCATTGCAGTGCCCTTGCTGTAACTCACCAAAAATCGCCTCTCTCCACTGAACTCAGGACGTCTCGTCTTGACGAAGACTGCTTATCCGCTGCTGAATCCTCAACAGGAATCCTGCTTCAAAAGCATCTTGGCAGTCACCGACAGGAAAGGTCTTTCGGGTTTGCGCCAAGCTCCATCTCTGGGGCGACGAGCATCTGTACTTCGAGGCTGGGGATCTCGACTTACCCTTGTTCTATATGCCTTTTGGCCGATTGGGAATGATCATCTGCTACGACGGCTGGTTCCCCGAGGCATATCGGCTGTTGGCAATACAAGGCGCGGATATCGTCTGCATGCCGACCAACTGGGTACCGATGCCAGAGCAGGGCGACAGTGCCAGGATCATGGCCAATACCCGGGCCGTAAACCCTACACGCTGGAAACCATGCTGCGCACTCATCTGTTGCAGAACTGGTTTTCCCTGGGAAATCCGGCCAAGGAAGAAGCGCTTTACGAAACCACACCGATGCGTCAGTTCGCACGCCTGACGCTGAGTGCATCAATCCCCGAAGACCACGATCATGAGTTTCCGGCACTTGCTGGCTCGACACTTCGACCCATCCGCAAAATGCTGGCTGGCCCGTACCGTGAACACTTAGACCGGTACCGTGAAGATCGTTCTGAACGCGTAACAGCATCGGCATCCCGAATCCCTGATTATGTGGCTCAATAGCTGGCCCATCGGTTTCCCCTGTCAACGCTTCACCCTGCACCTCGCGGTGCAACATGCATGACTCCGGGTCTGATTGATTCGCCATTTCTTACCAGTATCGAACTTTCATCGACTATCCTGCGCCAGCTTTAACTGACGCACTATCCGTTCGACAACGAAGTCACGCCCAACCTCTCGCCCCGGCAGACCGCCCGTGAAATCTGTTCGTTGAACATTGCGATGACTCGACATTGCACGGCTGTACTTGCCGACTTGAATGTGTTTCGCCGCTTGGAGCCAGACTCCGGCACCGCGCTTGAAGTCGGCATGGCGGTGGAGCTGAGCAAACCGGTGTGGACCTATTTCGCGCCGGTTTCGTCGCTGCGTAAGCTGGTGGAGCACGATGTCCAAGGTTTTCCAGTGGAAGACTTCGGTTTGCCGCGCAATTTAATGATGGCTGTACCTGGGCCGGTTCCAGCGCAACGATTGAACCTGGGGGCCGAGGCGCTGGCGGCCTTTTTGATCAGTCTTGAGACTTGTGGCTTACAGCTCATCGATATGCCGATACTCGGCGCCGAGCATCGTTGCGATATCAGCCGCCCTTCCCAGCCGTATTGGCCCCTTTTCCATATCGATCAGCAGACTGGGGCATTCAAACGCTGCCAATGACGACAACTGCTTGACGCGCCCATCAGTGAGCACCAGCACCCGCTGTGACTCCGCCGGATAACGTTTGTGACGCTGATGCAACCATTCTGCCGCTTGATCCAGCGCATCGAACAACGGCGTGCCACCACCGGCGCCCAACGCATCCAGCCATGGCTGCAGCGCCGCACTGGCTTTCAAGCCCTGGTGCTGCCAGCGGGCATGGTTGCCGCTGGCGGTGAGTAACGCCAGCCGCACGCGATGTCGATAGGCGTCATCGAATAGCTGAGAGAGCAGCCCTTTGGCCAGGCTCAACGCCTGATGCCGCCGGGTTGACGCCGATGCATCGACAATCACCAACCACAACGCTTGTGGCCGTGCGCTGCGAGGCTGGCGAACAAGATCGGAGCAAACCTTTGGCCGTCCGCGTAACAAGGTCGGCAGCCAGGCAATCGCACCCTCGACCCCAGACCGCGCCGCGCCGCTTTTGCCTGCGTTAAGTCGACCGGGCCGGGGGCTGGCATCCGCCCCCTTGATCGAACGAGGGCGGATGCCTACGGCTTTTTTGGCCAGCTCGGAATGTCTCGACGTTTCCCGGTGGCGACCTGTTGCGCTGGCAGCTCACCCCAACTGCCCTCGCCCTCGTCGTGACCGGGTGATTGCCCGCTTGGCTCGTTGCCAGGCTTAGAGGGCTGCTGTGACGCGGGCGGTTGCGTTTCAGGCAAATGACGACGCCGATGGCGCAAGGCAAACTCGGCCACTGCGTCCAGATCCTCCTCGGCAATCGCCGCTGCTCCACGCCAGGCCGCATGCGCACGTGCTGCACGCAGCCAGACCAGATCCGCGCGCAGCCCATCCACACCCGCCGCAAAACAGCGCTCAGTAATCAATTCAAGGCTGTGATCGTCCAACGCAATGGTCGGCAACAATACCCGCGCACGTTCGCAACGGGCCCTCAAGGCGTTTTGCTGTTCGGCCCATCGCTCGCAAAACGCTTCGGGCGAAGCATCGAAATCCAGCCGACGACGGATGATCTGGCTGCGTTCGACCGGCGCGGTACGCCCGCTCAACACCACGTTCAGGCCAAAGCGATCGAGCAACTGCGCACGTAATTCGCCTTCCTCAGGGTTCATGGTGCCGATCAGGACAAAACGCGCCGGATGGCGATGGGAGATGCCGTCACGTTCCACCAGATTGACCCCGCTGGCGGCGACATCCAGCAGCAGGTCGACCAAATGATCCGGCAGCAGATTGACCTCATCCACATACAGCACACCGCCGTCGGCCTTGGCCAGCACGCCCGGTGAAAACGCTACGCGTCCCTCCCCCAATGCAGCATCGAGGTCCAGCGTACCCACCAAACGCTCTTCGGTTGCGCCCAAGGGCAAGGTGACGAACTGACCACTGGCCAGCAAATCGGCCAGCCCGCGCGCCAAGGTGGACTTCGCCATCCCCCGTGGCCCCTCGATCAACACACCGCCGATCTGCGGGTCAATGGCCGTCAGGCACAGTGCCAATTTCAACGCATCGGCGCCCACCACCGCCGCCAATGGAAAATGCGGTACTTCACTCATTGCACGGTTCTCGCGTCCGTCGTGCGGCTGACAGCGTGTAGCTGACGCCCATCACGATTCTTCAATGTCCAACAGCAGATTTTCCAACGCCTCGCGGTATTGGCCAGGGTCCTGCCACAAGCCACGCTGCTGAGCCTCTAGCATGCGCTCTGTCATCTCGCGTAGTGCGTGCGGATTGTGTTGCGCAATGAACTCGCGCGTCGAGGGGTCCAGCAAATACGCGTCCGCCAGCAGCGCGTATTGGTGATCGTCGATCAGCTCGGTGGTGGCGTCGAAGGCAAACAGGAAATCCACGGTCGCCGCCATTTCGAACGCGCCTTTGTAGCCATGGCGTTTGACCCCCTCGATCCATTTCGGATTGGCCGCCCTCGACCGCACGACACGATTCAGCTCTTCTTTCAGGGTGCGAATCCTTGGCAAGTCCGGCTGACTGTGATCACCGTGATAACTGGCGATCTGTGCACCGCGCAGGCTTTCTGCTGCCGCCAACATGCCGCCCTGAAACTGGTAATAATCGTTGGAGTCGAGCAGATCGTGTTCACGATTGTCCTGGTTCTGCAGCACGGCTTGCACCTGGTTCAGGCGCTGGGCGAAATGTTCGCGTGCGGGGGTGCCTTCATCGCTGGCGCCATAGGCATAACCGCCCCAATTCAGATACACCTCGGCCAAGTCATCGCGGGTCTGCCACAAGCGACCATCGATGGCGTTCTGCACCCCCGCGCCATACGCACCCGGCTTGGACCCGAAGATGCGCCAACCGGCTTGACGTGCGGCCTGCTCGGGCGTGGCGCCTGCGCGCTGAAACTCGGCGCGCTCCTCACGTACGCGGGCAGCCAGGGGGTTCATGTCGTCCGGCTCATCCAACGCGGCGACCGCCTGTACCGCCGCATCGAACAACCGAATCAGGTTGGCGAACGCGTCGCGAAAGAAACCCGAAACACGCAGCGTGACGTCGACACGCGGGCGGTCCAGCAGGCTCAAGGGCAAGATTTCGAAATCATCGACACGCTGGCTGCCTGTGGCCCACACCGGACGAACCCCCATCAAGGCCATCGCCTGGGCGATATCATCGCCGCCCGTACGCATGGTGGCGGTGCCCCAGACCGACAGCCCAAGTTGACGTAAATGATCACCATTGTCTTGTAAGTGCCTTTCCAGCAAAAGATTTGCCGACTGAAAGCCAATCCGCCACGCAGTGGTGGTCGGCAGGTTACGCACGTCCACCGAAAAGAAGTTACGCCCGGTTGGCAGCACATCCAAACGTCCGCGACTGGGTGCGCCGCTGGGGCCTGCCGGCACGAAACGCCCGCTCAGGGCATCCAGCAAACCGCTCATTTCCGCAGGTCCACATGCGTCCAGGCGCGGCGCCACAACTTCGTGTAAAGAATCAACTATCAGCGATAGTTCTTTGTTTTCTAAAGAAATATATTCAGATTTATCGCTCAGTACGCGCTCAATCAAACGGGCTGCATACAACTCCAGACGCTCACGGGTATCGCCCGCCGTGCGCCATGGCTCGTCACTGACCTCATGTAATGCATGAGGTTTCGGGCCAGTCCATGGATCGCCCAATACACAATCGAGCGGGTCGATTCCCAGCCCGAACGCCTTGCTCAACACCCTCAACAAACTCGCCTGCGCGCCTTTGCCGTCGCCTCGTGGAATGCGCAGCAGCGCCAGCAAGGTGTCGATGCGCAGACGCCCGGTCGGGGACTCGCCAAAAACATGCAGGCCATCGCGAATCTGTGATTCCTTTAGGTCACACAGGTACGTGTCGAGTCGCGGCAGCCAGATTGCAGCATCGACCTCGCTGTCGAGGCTCTCATCCAGGGCCAGTTCACGATCGATGTGGGTTTCGCGCACCAGATTGAGAATGTCTTTTTGCAGCTCACGGGCGCGTCGCGGGTCGAGCAACTGCGCTTCGTAGTATTCGTCCGCCAACAGTTCCAGGTTGCGCAATGGCCCATAGGTTTCGGCGCGGGTCAGCGGCGGCATCAGGTGGTCGATGATCACCGCCTGGGTGCGGCGCTTGGCCTGAGCGCCCTCACCCGGATCGTTAACGATGAAGGGATAGATGTTCGGCATGGCGCCGAGGATCGCATCCGGCCAGCAGTGTTCGGACAAGCCCACGCCTTTGCCCGGCAGCCATTCCAGATTGCCGTGCTTACCAACGTGAATCACGGCATGGGCGCCATAGCTTTTACGCAGCCAGAAGTAAAACGCCAGATAACCGTGGGTGGGCACCAAATCGGGGTCGTGATACACCGCGCTGTGGTCAACGTCATAACCCCGTGCGGGCTGGATGCCAATGAAGGTCAGGCCATAACGCAGGCCAGCGACCATCATCCGGCCACTGCGGCACATCGGGTCAGTGTGCGCCAGGCCCCAGCGCTGGATCACTGCCTGGCGATTAGCCTGGGGCAATGCCTGGAAGGCGGCCAGGTATTCGTCCATCGCCATACTTTGGTGGCAAGGCCGCTGATCCATGCTTTCAGGGTCATTGGTGACGCCGCCGAGCAATGCGTGAATCAGCTCGGTGCCGGTATCAGGCAACGGTGCCAGCGGATAGCCCTGGTTTTGCAGGGCGCGCAGGATATTGAGCGCCGCTGCGGGTGTATCAAGGCCAACGCCGTTGCCGATACGCCCATCGCGGGTCGGGTAATTGGCCAGGATCAAGGCCACACGCTTGTCCTGATTGGGCACGCGCGCCAGTAGAGTCCAGCGTCGCGCCAGTTCGGCGACAAAGTCCATGCGTTCGGGCTGAGCCCGGTAGCAGACCACGTCCGACTGACTGCGCTCACTGTGCCACGCCAGATCCTTGAAACTGATCGGCCGACTGATAATGCGCCCGTCCAGCTCTGGCAAAGCAATGTGCATCGCCAGATCGCGGGAGCCGAGCCCTTGCTCACTGGCCCGCCACGCCGGTTCGTTATCCTGCGCGCAGATGGCCTGGATCACCGGGATGTTGCGGCGAAACGGCCGCAGGTGCGGCGCCTCCGGACTTGATTGGGCAAAGCCTGTGGTGTTGAGGATGATCTGGGCGTCGGCCTCGTCCATCCAGTCCTGCACCGCCGTCAGACACGCAGGCTCTTTGAGGCTGGCAACGGCAATCGGCAAGGGATTCAAGCCCTGCGCCAACAAGCACTCGCAGAACACATCGATGAAGCCGGTGTTGGCCGCCTGCAAATGCGAGCGATAAAACAGCACGGCCGCCACTGGCTGACCGGCTAACCAGTCAGCCTGCCAATCGAGCAGTTCGGCGCTGGCCTTTTTCGGGTGATAGAGGGCGGTGCGCGGCAAGGCTTGCGGCTCGGACCACGAATAGTCGCGCCCCAGCCAGCCACTGGCCAGACACCGATAAAGTTGCAGCGCGTTGTGCTTGCCGCCCTGACGCAAGAAATGCCACAGCCGTTCGGCATCCTCGGCCGGCACGGTGCTCAGGCCACTCAACTCAGGGTCGGGACGATCATCGCCGGGCACCAGAATCAGCGTTACCCCGCGCGCGGCCAGTTCGACCAAGCGCTCGACACCGTAGCGCCAATAGCCGATGCCGCCGTGCAGGGAAATCAGAATAACCTTGGCGTGCCGCAACACCTGATCGACGTACAGGTCGACCGAGGCGTGGTTCTGCACCTGCATCGGGTTGGCCAGACGCAGGCTGGGATAATCGTCCGGCAGTTGCTGCGCGGTTTCGGCGAGCAACGCCAGATGCGAGTCGCCGCTGCACAGAATCACCAATTGGGCGGGGGTTTGCCCGAGATCAGCAATGCTGTCGTCCGGGACAAAACCGCCGGGCTGGGTTCTGAGCAGGTGCATGCCTTAACCTTGGATCGCTACAGCCACGACCGCAGCGCGCAGTTGAGCCTCAAGCACCGAGGCATCGAGTTTCTGACCGATCAGCACCAGGTGCGTGAGGCGTTCTTCGTCAGCCTTCCAGGCGCGATCGAAGTGCTTGTCGAAACGCGTACCGACGCCTTGCACCAGCAAGCGCATCGGTTTGCCGGGAATCGCCGCAAAGCCTTTGACACGCAAGATGCCGTGCTGCACGACCGCTTGGGTCAGAGCATCCAGCAGCAGGCGCTCATCAGCTTGCGGCAGGCTGATGGAAATCGAATCGAAGGCGTCATGATCGTGGTCGTCATGGTCATCACCTTCGTGGTGATCGTGGTGGGTCTTGCGGCTGTCGATGTGTTGTTCGGACTCGGCGCCAAGGCCCAGCAGGACGCTGATCGGCAACTGACCTTTGCTGGCCTCGATGACCTTCACCGCAGGCGGCAGCTCTTCAGCCACTTCGGCGCGCACGGCAGCCAGTAATGCGGCATCGAGTAGGTCGGCCTTGTTGAGGATCACCAGATCGGCGCTGGCCAGTTGATCGGCGAACAGCTCGTGCAGTGGCGATTCATGGTCCAGGTTTGGGTCGAGTTTGCGCTGCGCATCGACCTGATCAGGGAAGGCTGCGAAGGTGCCGGCCAGTACGGCGGGGCTATCGACCACCGTGATCACCGCGTCGACGGTGCAGGCGTTACGGATTTCCGGCCATTGGAAGGCCTGCACCAACGGCTTGGGCAAGGCCAGACCACTGGTCTCGATAAGGATGTGGTCGAGGTCGCCACGCCGGGCAACCAGTTCGCGCATCACCGGGAAGAACTCTTCCTGAACGGTGCAGCACAGGCAACCATTGGCCAACTCATACACGCGCCCGTTGGCTTCTTCTTCGGTACAGCCTATGGTGCATTGCTTGAGGATATCGCCGTCAATGCCCAGTTCGCCGAACTCGTTGACGATCACCGCAATACGGCGACCTTGAGCGTTGTCGAGCATGTGCCGCAGCAAGGTGGTTTTGCCC
Source organism: Pseudomonas sp. (assembly GCF_036404235.1). Taxonomy (GTDB): domain Bacteria; phylum Pseudomonadota; class Gammaproteobacteria; order Pseudomonadales; family Pseudomonadaceae; genus Aquipseudomonas. The sequence goes on along the minus strand of NZ_DASWOT010000075.1, from coordinate 11,594 downwards.
GAGCCGAGGAAGCCGGTAACGATGGTGACGGGGAGTTTGGCCAGCGTTTTCATCTGATGCCCTTTGACATTACGGCGGGCAAACAGGACGAGAACAGCGCAGCACACTGGCTGGCAGTTCGATTCGCCACCGGATCACCCCGCCCGGTTGTAGTGAGAATGCTTAGGGCATGATGCCCAGGTCGAGGCAGGTCTCCTGGCTGACGGTGGCATGCGGTGTTCAATGAGAAAACCGACAGGCATTCATCGCGCCTTCCCGCTTGCGCAGTGGCTGTGCAATGAACATGACCGTTTACAGTTGCGGGGGCAGCTGCGGCATTCAACCGCATTCCCTTCCAGGGCCCTGGGCGACAACTGGCTGCATTCGCGACGCTCGCCACTTCTCGTACAAGTCCCTGACGCCAGCTACGTGCCGGCTAACCTCGACTGCGCAAGGCTACGCAGTGACCTTGCACAGGTCAATCACCGAACCGGTCATTCAATGGTCAGCCCTCAGGATTGACGCTGCCCGTCGGACCATGCTCTCCTACACGCCTTGTTACGGGTGCCCTTCACAGGGTGAAACGGGAAACCGGTGCGTATGAGCTACAAGCTTGTGCAAGTCCGGCGCTGCCCCCGCAACGGTAAGCGAGTGAAGGGTCAAATCCACTGTGTTCGTCATGGCTATAGGCGTGCGACATGGGAAGGCGACTCTTGGTGATTGAGCGTGTGTACGCGCAATCCCTCGCAAGCCCGGAGACCGGCCCGAAACATTCACATAACAAACCCGCGGTGGGCGGGCGCTGTTGAGTCTCTGCTGACGCCTGTCAGCGGGTTCCATTGCGCTTTCCTGCTCGCTGACATTTCAGAGGGAAGCGCCATGTCGATCAGCACTACCAGCCCAACTACCCCTTCGAGCACCACAGCCACCCAGACCCAACGCCTGACCGCCGCCGTCAGCGCGATGATCCTGGGCGCCTGCCTGGTCTACTTCGCCGGTTTCTCGCACATCGATGCGGTACACAATGCCGCGCACGACACCCGTCACAGCGCAGCCTTTCCTTGCCATTGAGACCTGACGCCATGTTCAAGCGTATCGCTCAAACCGCAGGCTTCACGGGCTTGCTCGCGGCCCTGTTGCTGACATTGCTGCAAAGCCTCTGGGTCGCCCCGCTGATTCTTCAGGCGGAAACCTATGAAAAAGCCCCTGCCGCGCAAGTCCAACCTCATGACCACGCAGAAGGCGCGATGCCCGGCCATGTGCATGACGCACAGGCCTGGGAACCTGAAGACGGCTGGCAGCGCGTGCTGTCCACCACCGGCGGTAATCTGGTGGTCGCTGTGGGTTTCGCGCTGATGCTCGCTGCGCTTTACACCTTGCGTGCGCCAGGCCGGACCTCACAAGGCGCCCTCTGGGGGCTGGCCGGTTTTGCCGTGTTCGTGTTGGCCCCGACCCTTGGCCTGCCACCTGAATTACCGGGCACCGCGGCCGCGGATCTGACCCAGCGTCAACTCTGGTGGATTGGCACTGCCGCATCGACTGCGGTGGCGCTGGCGTTGCTGGTCTTCGCGCAGAGCTGGATGCTCAAGGTATTGGGTGTAGCGATTTTGCTGGTCCCGCATGTGATTGGCGCACCTCAGCCGCAAGTTCACGCCAGCCTGGCACCGGAAGCCCTGGAGTCGCAGTTCAAAATCGCCTCCCTGCTGACTAACGCGGTGTTCTGGGTTGCCATGGGCGTGATCAGCGCCTGGTTGTTCCGCCGCAACAATCCTGAACTGCACGCCTCAGAATTGCCGCACGCCGCATGATACCGCCCGGCAACTCGCCCATCCTGGTGGCTGGGCTAGGCTGCCGGCGAGGTTGCTCGGCAGACTCGTTGCTCGAACTGATCGACCACAGCCTCAAGCGTGAAGGCCTGACTGTTCAGGCCATCACTGCCCTGGCCTCCATCGACCTGAAGGCATCGGAACCGGGCTTGCTTGAACTGGCCGAAACGCTGGGTTTACCCTTGGTGTTTTTCAGTGCCTATGAGTTATCGGTGTTTGACGGACAATTGACTCATCGCTCGCAGAGCGCCTTTGAGGCGACCGGGTGTCATGGCGTAGCCGAGAGCGCGGCATTGGCGTTGGCTACACGCCTGGCGGGATCAGCGCCGCGCTTATTGATAGAACGCCGTAAAAACAGTCACGCGACATTCGCACTGGCTGGCCGCATCTCCTTGTAGGAGCCAACTTGTTGGCGAAGCCCTTGCCTGGAGCACTTCATCATCGTCTGCCTCGCCAATAAAATAAGTTGGCGCCTATAGGTCATCACCTACTCTGGAGCCCCCATGACGGTTTTTTTCATTGGCGCAGGTCCCGGCGATCCGGAACTGATTACCGTCAAAGGCCAGCGCCTGATCCGCTCGTGCCCGGTCATTATCTATGCTGGCTCATTGGTGCCAGAGGCAGTACTTGAGGGGCATCGGGCGGCTCAAGTGACCAACAGCGCCCCATTGCACCTTGAACAAATCATCGCCTTGATGAAATCCGCTCATGAACAAGGCCAGGATGTGGCCAGGGTCCACTCTGGCGACCCGAGTCTGTATGGCGCCATTGGCGAGCAGATCCGTTACCTGCGCGAGCTGGATATCCCGTTTGAAATCATCCCAGGCGTCACCGCCACCGCTGCGTGTGCTGCGCTGCTGGGCACCGAACTGACCCTGCCGGGCCTCTCACAGAGCGTGATTCTGACCCGCTATGCCGACAAGACATCGATGCCGGAAGGCGAAGCATTGGCCGATCTGGCGCGGCACAAGGCAACCATGGCAATCCACCTGGGGGTCAACAACCTCGGCAAAATCGTGGCCGAACTGACACCCCACTACGGTGCCGACTGCCCTATTGCCGTGGTCCATCGTGCCAGTTGGCCGGATCAGGATTGGGTGCGGGGTACGCTGGCGGACATCGAAGTGAAGGTGCAGGAAAAGGGCTTTCGCCGCACTGCATTGATCCTGGTCGGGCGAGTGTTGGGCAATGAGGTGTTCAGCGAGTCATCGCTGTATAGCGCCGGACATGCGCATGTGTTTAGGCGGTAAATCAGCGGTATTCAACGACCTGGCAAGAGCGCGTCTGCAAATCCTGCACCCACAAAAAAGCCCCGAACCAGTCAGGGCATTTTTTTAACAGCGCGAACCCATCAGTAGTAGGCGTTCTCTTTCTGGGTGTGGTCGGTCACGTCGCGCACGGCGCTCAGCTCGGGAATGCGCTCAAGCAAGGTGCGCTCGATACCTTCCTTGAGCGTCACATCGGCCTGGCCACACCCTTGGCAACCACCACCGAATTGCAGCACGGCAATGTTGGCGTTGTCTTCTTCGACCACATCAATCAGGCTGACCTGACCGCCATGGCTGGCCAAACCTGGGTTGATTTCGGTTTGCAGGTAGTAGTTGATCCGCTCGTTGATGGGGCTGTCGGCATTAACCATCGGAACCTTGGCGTTTGGCGCCTTGATGGTCAGTTGGCCGCCCATGCGGTCGGTTGCGTAATCGACAACGGCGTCATCCAGAAACGCTTCACTGAAGGAGTCGATCCAGGCCGTGAAGCTTTTCAGGCCGATGGCCTTGTCTTCGGATTTCTCTTCACCCGGTTTGCAATAGGCAATGCAGGTTTCAGCGTACTGGGTGCCAGGCTGGGTAATAAACACGCGGATGCCAATACCCGGGGTGTTCTGTTTTTCAAGCAGATCAGCCAAATAATCGTGGGCGGCATCGGTAATAGTAATAGCGGTCATGAAAATTCCTCGCAGACGTGGCCGCAGTTTACGCCAATCGCCAGCGCCTTACAAAGTCCTAGTGTTTTACTAGGATAAAAAAATGTAGGGCAAAGCCAAGACCAGCCCCTCACTCAAGACAGCGCCGCTTCCTTCGCCAGTCTGCGGTTATCCAGCCAGCCTTTCATCCGTCGATACAGGCCCTTCTCGATCACTTCGTAACTGGCCCACGCCCCCAGGGCAATGATCGGGACACACACGGCAAACACCGCGTAAGGGTTAAAACCATACCGTTCGCTCGCCAGCCAACCGCCGTACAGCACCAACACGTGCAACAGATACACCGAATAGGAGCAGTCGCCCATCGTCTTCAACAGACGGCTGCCACGCAAGTAGGGTTCCAGCGAGATACACGCCACTACAATCACCGCGCTTGGCAGGCCCCAGTTGATGATTCGCACCGTCGGTTCCAACTGATTGATGATCATCACCGCCCCGACAATCGCCAGCAACGGCAACCACAGGCGCTGGCTGATCCACCCGCGACGGTAGATGACACCTATACCGATCCCCAGCAGGAATTCATAAACAATGTCGTTGGCATAGAACCGGCTGATCAGGCCAGAACGCCCCAGCACATCACTGACCGCAAACAGCGCAGCGGCGATGATTAAAGGCCGATGGCGCTGCTGGAACAAAAAAACCATCGAGAACAGCACGTAAAAAAGCATCTCATAATTCAAGGTCCAGCCAACGTTCAGGGTCGGATACAGCCCGTAGCCGCCTGGATTTTCCGAAGGAATGAACAGCAAAGACAACATGAAACTTTGCCAATCGACCACCTGATGCGGCAGCAACGGGCTGGCGATCCATACCAGCAATCCCATGACCACGGTGTACAGCCAGTATGCCGGGACGATACGAATGATGCGGTTGAGCATGAACCGGCCGACAGGCATGTCTTTGTCGAAAGTCGACAGGTAGATGACCAAGCCGCTGATGACGAAGAAGATGTCGACGCCGACGGCGCCCTTCGCGGTGAAAAACTCCCCCAACGGACCGCTTGGATGGAAGTCAAAAAAAATCTGCATGAAGTGATGACACACAACAGCCCACGCGGCGAGTGCCCGCAGGGCTTGAACCGAAATCAACATCGCTAACCTCTTGCCGCTTACACCGGAAACCTCGACCCAAGGCACTTATGAAGGCCAGTACTTCAAGGACGACTCGCAGTTTCCGACTGCCATACGGTTCAAAAGGTTCGCGCAGCCTGACGGGGTGTCTAATGGCGGCAGGCCATGTTCTACAAGGGTTTGGCGGTGATGCACAGCGTATGCAGGGGGCATGCATAAGGGGGGCTGGTTTATTTTTTGCGTTTTTTAAACAATTGATCTGTCCCCGACGGCGGTATTCGACGCTCCAACCAGGGACAGATTGATTCGCGGCAAAGCGAGGCAAAAATCAGCCCCCTTGCGGTCAAAGATTCTCGTACCGATTCATGTCCAGCACCCCCGCTTCCTGTGGCTCGGTCTCTTGGATGTAACGCTCCAGATCATGAAAGTACGTCCAGAACAACGGATGACTACGGCGCACGCCCCAACGCTGGACGATGTTATCAAAAGCGTCTTGGTGTCTGGCCTGCTCCATGGCGGCGACAAATTCGCTCACCTCGTTAGCCGGGACGTTGAACATGAAGTTCGGGTAGCTGCTCAGCACGCCGGGATAAATTGTCAGGGTGTCCAGTCCCGGTTGATAGCGATACGCCTCGCCCAGCAGAAACGCCACATTACTGTGGGACCGGTTGCGCAGCATGCTGTACATGATGCGTTTACCGCTGCCGTCCTGGATACGCAACATGGTCGCTTCAGGAAGCTGATCGATGACTTTCAACCCCGCCGCCGGACGCGACACCAGACGACTTAACGTTTGCTCGACGTCAGCGAATACCGGATCAATACCTGGCCGCGAGCAATAGGCGCCGGCGCAGCGATTGATCGGATCGGGCGTTGCGTTTAGCGTCCCGGCACGCTCGACCAGCTTGCGTTCGAAATCACGCTTGGGGTCTTTCTCGTCCAGCTTCATTCCGGTCGGTGTGCTGTCGTCGATGCGCTGGTAATCCAGCCACATCTTCACTTTCCCGCCGTTCTGGTACCAATTGCCGAGGATCTCGTCGCGCTTGTCAGCAGGCATCAAGCGCAGGAAGTTGACCTCGGCACCATTGCGAATCAGATCGAAATACAGGCGGGTCTGCACCTGGTGCGAAATGTTGCCGTAGACGTCGAAGTTAACCGCCAATTGATAATAGGTGCGTTCCAGCAACGGATAATCGAACAGCCACACCGAATTCGGCAAATCGCCGATCAAGCCCTTGTTGACCGAGGCGCTGTCGAAATGCCGAAAGATGGTCAGCAGCGCATTGTCGTTGCCAGCCCATAACGTTGCCCAGCCAGGTGGCGAGATGTCTGCGTAGGCATCTGTGCGCAGCTCTTCATATTCATTGCGCTTGTCCCGGTAGTCATGCCAAACGCTCAGTACACTGCCAACGTCGTCGTTTTGCCCCGGCATCGCCAGCAGCGGCGTAGCCTTGGCGCGGTAGACGGCATCAGTGACATAACGGTCGTGGGCCGGCTCCTGGAACAGCGCCCAGAAGTGGTCACGAATCACATCGGAGGCGATCTGCCCGCGGCACACAGGCCCGCGAATGAAGGTGCGCACGAAGTACTCGGCGTTATCGAGCATGAACTGATAACGGGCGACGGCCGGGATTTCCTTGAACGTATCAAACGGGTTGGCGCGGTGCAGTGGGCCATAACCAGGCAGCGCGTCAGCATGCCAGTCTCCACTGTAGAACAGCTGCTTGACCCGCTGCATTTTCTGCGGCCCCATCGGGTAGGTGATGTGGGTCTTGTGTACGATCACACCTTGCACCGGCATCAGGCGGTAGAAGAACTCCGAACCCGGATCGTCATCAGGACGTCGAGCAGCGATCAGGTCAACCGGCTGGCCGCTAGGCGTACGCGAGCGCACCCACTGAAAAAAATGCCCCGGCTCCCCGCCAGTGAAATAGATGTGCGCCAGGAACAAGTGCTCATAAAGCCAACGCCCAACCAACGCCTCGGTTGAACCGGGACGATTGAGCAACGCTTCCCACTCTGCGATCTGGGCAGCTTCGCCAGGGCTGGCTTGAATCGGCATCTGGTCGACAGGCGCACCGGCCTTCAGCCATTGTTGCAGCGTCTGGTACTGACTATCGGTCAGCCTGGTAACTGCCAGCGGCATGCCTTCTTTTGGATGCGCCTGCTTATAGCCGTCGAATTCAGCGGGCATCGGGCACAGGTTTTCCCGATTCAGCCCCAGCATGATGTCATCCGGCAATTTGGCATTAGGCACCAATGGCGTGCTGTGCCCCAATTCGAGCATTCGCGCCATTAACGCAGCCTGGTTGCTCTGACCATCGAGCACCGAATAGAAGCCTTTGACGCGCCAGGCTTGCGGCCCCTGGGCATCGTAGAAAATCCGTGTTGGTGTAATCGCCTGACTGCGCTCGCCTTGATAAACCTGGACTTTCGACGCCCCCCGCAAGGCCCCTTCTCCGCTGCCCAGATTCAACTGGCACGCCGCATCGTTGCAGGCATGACACGCGACACACTTCTCGGTGAAGATCGGTTGAATGTCCCGGCTGTAGGAAATGCCCGACGGATTCGCGGAAAGATCAATCGGTGACTGCGCGAATGCTGCACCGCAACACATCAGGGCCATAAAGCTGGCGAGCAAGCGATGCAACATAGAACAGGTGTCCTGAAATTAAAACGCGTCGATTCTACCCGTAGCGAACGGCCATCAACATGAGCAGAATTCATGTAAAACCGCGCACGGTTTAAAACGGCGCAGGTTTGCTATTATTTCTCACTTTTAGTGATCACCTATTTTCAGTATTTCTTCATCCAGGTAGCCCTATGTCAGATCGCAGCGCCCGTCTTCAAGCACTCAAGCAGGCTCTCAAAGAGAGGATCCTGATCCTCGACGGTGGCATGGGCACCATGATCCAAAGCTATCGGCTGGAGGAAGAAGACTATCGCGGCAAACGCTTTGCCGACTGGCCAAGTGACGTCAAGGGTAACAACGACCTGTTGATCCTGACGCGCCCGGATGTGATCGGTGCCATCGAGAAAGAATACCTCGACGCCGGTGCCGATATCCTAGAAACCAACACTTTCAACGCCACCCAAGTGTCCCAGGCCGACTATGGCATGGAAGCGCTGGTGTATGAGTTGAACGTCGAAGGCGCACGCCTGGCCCGTAAGGTAGCCGACGCCAAGAGCCTTGAAACCCCTGACAAACCGCGCTTCGTCGCAGGTGTGCTCGGCCCGACCAGCCGCACCTGCTCGCTGTCGCCGGATGTCAACAATCCAGGCTACCGCAACGTCACCTTTGACGAACTGGTGGAGAATTACACCGAAGCCACTAAAGGCTTGATCGAAGGCGGCGCGGACCTGATCCTGATCGAAACCATTTTCGATACGCTGAACGCCAAGGCTGCCATTTTCGCCGTGCAAGGCGTGTTCGACGAAATCGGCTTTGAGCTGCCGATCATGATTTCCGGGACCATCACCGACGCCTCCGGCCGCACCCTTTCGGGCCAGACCACCGAAGCATTCTGGAACTCGGTAAGCCACGCCAATCCGATCTCCGTGGGACTGAACTGCGCATTGGGCGCCAGCGAACTGCGTCCTTATCTGGAAGAGCTGTCGAACAAAGCCAATACCCACATTTCCGCGCACCCTAACGCGGGCTTGCCCAACGAATTCGGCGAATACGATGAAGCGCCCAACCAGACTGCGGCGGTGATCGAGGAGTTCGCCCAGAGCGGCTTTCTGAATATCGTCGGCGGCTGCTGCGGGACCACCCCCGCGCACATCAAGGCCATCGCCAACGCAGTAAAAGGCTACGCGCCACGGGTGATTCCGGACATCCCGAAAGCCTGTCGCTTGTCGGGCCTGGAACCGTTCACCATTGATCGCCAGTCGTTATTCGTCAACGTCGGTGAGCGCACCAACATCACCGGTTCCGCCCGTTTTGCCCGCCTGATCCGCGAGGACAACTACACCGAAGCCCTGGAAGTCGCCCTGCAACAGGTCGAAGCCGGTGCCCAAGTGATCGACATCAACATGGACGAAGGCATGCTGGATTCGAAGAAGGCCATGGTGACCTTCCTCAATCTGATTGCTGGCGAGCCGGACATCTCCCGCGTGCCGATCATGATTGACTCCTCCAAGTGGGAAGTCATCGAGGCCGGGCTCAAGTGCATTCAGGGCAAGGGCATCGTCAACTCCATCAGCATGAAAGAAGGCGTCGAGCAGTTCATTCATCACGCCAAACTGTGCAAGCGTTACGGCGCGGCCGTGGTGGTGATGGCGTTTGATGAAGACGGCCAGGCCGATACCGAAACGCGCAAGAAAGAAATCTGCAAGCGCTCCTACGACATTCTGGTCAACGAAGTCGGCTTCCCGCCGCAAGACATCATTTTCGACCCGAACATCTTCGCCATCGCCACCGGCATCGAGGAGCACAACAACTACGCCGTCGACTTCATCAATGCCTGCGCCTACATCCGCGATAACCTGCCACACGCCCTGACGTCTGGTGGCGTGTCCAACGTGTCGTTCTCGTTTCGCGGCAACAACCCGGTGCGCGAGGCGATTCACTCGGTGTTCCTGCTGCATGCGATCCGCAACGGCCTGAGCATGGGCATCGTCAACGCCGGCCAGTTGGAAATCTACGATCAGATCCCTCAGCAGTTGCGCGATGCCGTGGAAGACGTGGTGCTCAACCGCACACCGGAAGGCACCGAAGCGCTGTTGGCCATTGCCGACCAGTACAAGGGCGACGGCAGTGTCAAGGAAGCCGAAACCGAAGAGTGGCGCAGCTGGGACGTCAACAAACGTCTGGAGCATGCGCTGGTCAAGGGCATTACCACGCACATCGTTGAAGACACCGAAGAGTCGCGTCAGTCGTTCAAGCGCCCGATCGAGGTCATCGAAGGCCCGTTGATGTCAGGCATGAACATCGTCGGCGACCTGTTTGGCTCAGGCAAAATGTTCCTGCCGCAGGTGGTGAAGTCCGCCCGCGTAATGAAACAGGCGGTTGCGCACCTGATTCCGTTCATTGAAGAAGAAAAAGGCGACAAACCCGAAGCCAAGGGCAAGATCCTCATGGCCACGGTGAAAGGCGATGTCCACGACATCGGCAAGAACATCGTTGGCGTGGTGCTGGGCTGTAACGGCTATGACATCGTCGATCTGGGCGTGATGGTCCCTGCGGAGAAAATCCTGCAGGTCGCCAAGGAGCAGAAATGCGACATCATCGGCCTGTCCGGCCTGATTACCCCGTCGCTGGATGAAATGGTCCACGTGGCCCGCGAGATGCAGCGTCAGGATTTCCATCTGCCGCTGATGATCGGTGGCGCCACCACCTCCAAAGCGCACACCGCAGTGAAGATCGAGCCCAAATACAGCAACGATGCGGTGATTTACGTCACCGACGCGTCCCGCGCGGTAGGCGTGGCGACGCAACTGCTGTCCAAGGAGCTGAAACCGGCGTTCATCGAGAAAACCCGGCTGGAATACATTGAAGTGCGCGAGCGCACCTCGGCCCGCAGCGCACGCACCGAGCGCCTGAGCTACGGCGCGGCGATTGCCAAAAAGCCGCAGTTCGACTGGGCCAGCTACGCGCCAGTCAAGCCGACCTTCACCGGCGCCAAGGTGCTGGAGGACATCGACCTGAACGTGCTGGCCGAGTACATCGACTGGACCCCGTTCTTCATTTCCTGGGATCTGGCCGGCAAATACCCACGCATCCTTACCGATGAGGTCGTGGGTGAAGCAGCCACCTCACTGTTCAACGACGCCCAGCAGCTACTACGCAAGCTGATCGATGAGAAGCTGATCCGCGCACGTGCGGTGTTCGGTTTCTGGCCGGCCAATCAGGTGGATAACGACGACCTGGAAGTTTACGACGATGACGGCAAGCCACTGACCAGGCTGCATCATTTGCGCCAGCAGATCATCAAGACCGACGGCAAGCCCAATTTCTCCCTGGCCGATTTTGTCGCGCCCAAGGACAGCGGCATCACCGATTACATCGGCGGTTTCATCACCACCGCTGGCATCGGCGCCGAGGAAGTGTCCAAGGCCTATCAGGACGCGGGCGACGATTACAACGCGATCATGGTCAAGGCCCTGGCCGACCGTCTGGCCGAAGCGTGCGCCGAATGGCTGCACCAACAAGTGCGTAAACAGTACTGGGGTTACGCCAAGGACGAAACGCTGGATAACGACGACCTGATCAAAGAGAAATACCTCGGCATCCGCCCTGCTCCGGGTTACCCGGCGTGCCCGGACCACACCGAAAAGGCGCAGCTGTTCGCACTGCTGGACCCGACTCAGGGCGACGGCAAACCGGGGGTCAGCGGCGTGTTCCTGACCGAGCACTACGCGATGTTCCCGGCGGCGGCGGTCAGTGGCTGGTACTTCGCACATCCGCAAGCGCAGTACTTTGCCGTGGGCAAGGTCGACAAGGATCAGGTCGAAAGCTACAACGCCCGCAAAGGTCAGGACATGCGCGTGACCGAGCGCTGGCTCGCCCCTAATCTTGGGTATGACGAATAAGGGTTGCCTGGATAGGCCGAAGGGAGCGACGTGATTCGCTCCCTTTTTTATGCGCACTGTCCCGTCCTGAATAAGGTTTACACCTTCTGATCTATTTTCAGGAGGGCGTAATGGAATCAGCAAAAAGGCGTAGTCAGCGAGACTACACGCTGACTTTTAAATTGTCGGTCGTCGACCAAGTCGAAAAAGGCGAGCTGA
>NZ_DASWOT010000074.1:0-27212 GCF_036404235.1 Pseudomonas sp. | reverse complement strand
TGGAACGATTTCAGGGGTGACACCATTCGCCTTGCACCAGCGCCGAAGGTTGACGTAGCTGAAGCTGCGATTGAGTGCTGCCTCGACCTTGAGGATGGTGGCGTGCCTAGCGCTGAACCCGAGCTCGTCGCGCAGGCGGTTTGCCTCACGCACGGCTGCGCTGGCCGTGGCCATGGCTGTCGCTTCACGGCGGGTGCCAATTTCAGCTTTCGTTTCGATGGCGTGATCACGTTCGGCGGCAATGCGCTTGTTATCTGCGATAAGCGCCAACTGCTGCTCGACGGATCCCTGCAGCGCAAGTAATGCTCCTTCCTGTGAGGTCACATCAGGAACCGGATGGCGCACCTGGCTCTCAAGTTCGTTCAGTCGAGCCAACACTCGACGCCGAACGCCTTTTGATTCGCGCATCGCGACCAACTTGCATTGATCGCGGGTAAGGCGAAGCGCTTCTGATGGTCGGCCGCGCCCCTCAAGCTTTATTACGAAAGTTTCGTAATATTCGCCGTATAGCTCATCACGGCAGCGAGCGACAAAATCGTTGTGCCGGACTGCCGTCTCTCCGAACTCGGCGCGGGCTTCGTTGACCAGCACTAGCAGAGCATTGGTGTCCATCGTCGCGGGCTTGATGGTGATCAGGTTCATTGGCTAACCTCCAATTCCGCGCCACGATTTGGCAAGTTGGAGTTTTGTGGCGCGGAGTCCTGCGCTTCGATCAGCGTGATGATCCCTTCGTTACGCACCATCATTTCTCCGGACACAATTCGCAAGCCAGCGACCAGGCCGCCCACGACGTACCCGTCGAGCGCTTTCGCGCAAAGACACGGATCATCGGAACCAACGGTGTCGATCAGCTTGGCGAGCGCGCCCACGAAATATGCGGCGTCGTGATTTGCCTGGGCTTCCCGCTTGAAGCGGTCAAGATTGAGGGCATTCATTGCGCAGCCTCCTCTTGAGCCTTCGTCCCGTAGCGCATCGCCTGAAGCAGCGAACCAGTTGCGGCGGAAAGAAATGCGATGGCGCGCAACTCAATGCACTCGACCGGGTCTTCGTTCATGTTGATGGCGAAGTCGAGACGCTTACAAAGCCGCTCAACGCCCAGAGCCAGTGTGGCGGCGAGCTCCAGCGCCTCTTCAACGCTGCCGCCGGCAGTCACCTGCATGAGGTCGTTTTCGGGGCCGGCGAAATTGATACGTTTCAGGGTTGGTGTATTCACGCAGCACCCCCTGCGCGCTGAGCGGCCATCAGTCCGCATACGGACGAATCAACGATGGCTTTGGCATCCACCAAAATCTCTTGAATCAAATAAACGCCGCCTTTCTTCAGGCCGGTATCCTCATCGTTGTACTCCTGGATGAAGAGCAGCACTTCGCTAAGCAGGCAGGAACTATCTTCAAGTGCGTCGACGACGCAGACGCCCGGTGCGACTTGGAATATATGGTCGCCGCCCGGATTTATGACTTTGAATGGCATTACGCCGGTTACAGGGTCTTGCGCCTTTTGTGGTGCGGTGCTATTTTTTGGGTGCGCCATTGATTCGTCCTCCTAAGACGATGCAGTACGAAGCACTTGCTCTTACAAGTGCTAATTGGAAACCCGCCCCTACAGCGGGTTTTCTGCTTTCTGGAGCTCAGAAAGACAGAGTTATGCAGCCACTACCTTACGGTGGCCCGGTAATTCGAAATGTCTTGCGCTTATCTACGTTCAAAATTATTCCTTTCAAAATACTGTTCGTTCAGCCAGTAGTTTCAAGATACGTGCAGTATCTCAGCAAACAACAGCCAGTGTGCTGCTACCGAGGAAAACCCGCTTTTTCCCAGGGAAGCGGCTCACCTCTATCCCTATCGCTGAACCATCTTCCGCCTGTGCCACAAAAATGGTCCTACCGGCGCTCAGTGCGTTTGCGAGGGCTGGGCCAGTGCAGCCGAGCAATTTCGCGGTGCTCAGCCTTCCCTTCTCAGCGATAACCTCGGCCAGCGGACGCACCGACAATGGCGGGCCGGTCACTGCTCCGCTCCGATACTGGATGGAATTACAGCGCCACCAGACCCACGTGCAGGATCGGGTTTTTGGGGGCATGATTTGTTCAAGGTTTGCAGAGCTGCAACCTCTGCAATCAGGGGGCTCAGGTCAGATGCCAAAATGGCGCCGTCAGTCTGGGTTTGAGCGAGCAGCGCTTTCTCTGGGCTGATTCTTTGCTGACCGGAAAGCCAATACGAGACCGTTGGCTGAGAAACGCCAAGCGCCTTCGCTGTCGATGCCTGACTGCCGAAATAGGAAATAAGCCTGCTGATGGAATCGCTCACGAATTCCGCTCCTGATAAGTCTTTTTATAGACTGCACAGAAGCAGGCTTCTTTGCAACCCCATAAGTATTTTTATAGGATCACAGGATGGACCTATCAGAACGTATCAAGCTTGCCCGTAAAAAAGCGAACCTCACGCAGTCTCAGCTCGCCGAATCGGTGGGCATTGCGCAGACAGCAATCAGTCAGCTCGAGTCAGGGAAAACACTACGCTCGTCCTATCTGATTCAGATAGCTCGATCGTGCAAAGTGAACAGCGTTTGGTTGGCGTCGGGGGAAGGCGAAATGAATTTAACCGAAGATACTTTAACCTCCCTGAGCAACGAAATCGAAGAGATCATGTGTGGAGAACATGAGGACGATGCGGCGCTAAATAACTCCTTGCGGGAGCGGATTGAGAACCTGAGAAACGTAAGTAGATACGCCCCTTCAAACTCGCTGCTCACGGAGGAGATTCCCTATCTTATTGAACTCGATGACCCACTTGACCCATCAAGGAGGGTAGTCCAGGTCAGTGTGAGCGTTCAGCTTGACCTCAGCATCGAAATACTGGAGAAACAAAAAGTTCTGCCCAAAAATGTCGTTGCCGTGGCTATCTCAGGCAACTCAATGACACCCGTTCTGCAAGATGGCAGTACTGTCGTTGCTCATCTGCTTGAAACACAGGTTATTGACGGAAAAATGTATGTTATCGACCACGGCGGTCAAATCAGGGTCAAGGCGCTCTATCGCCTGCCTGGGGGCGGTATCAGGGTGAGAAGCTACAACGTGACGGAGCATCCCGACGAGTCCTACTCAGTTCGCGAAATGGAGGAGGCCAAGATTCGAATCATTGGCCGGGTCTTCTGGGGTGCCTCTTTTTATTAGCGGGGTCCAACCGCTTCACAGCCCGGCTTGCCGGGTTTTTTTCTCTCAGCAATTCAAAAAAAAGCACACTACTAAAATTATTTAAATTACTGCTTGCTCACTTCTATCAATTTGCTTATATTTTTCTCACTAGCAATGCATTCGGATGAAAAAGGTGAGCGAAGTGATCAAATTTCAAAATTTCGAAGGACGCACCGGCTTACTCGCTGGGCAAGAACTGCGGGCTGCATTGGCAGTCTGTTCAGGCCTCTCCAATAAGCAAATCGCCAAAACGCTTGGCTGCGCCCCTGGAACCGTGAAAAAGACCATCGAGCGTATTTTCTTCAAGTTTCGCGTTTCGAGCCGCGCCGCTCTCGTCGCCAAAGCATTCGCCCTTGGCCTGATCAGCTTTGCCTGCCCCACAAATCCAACCCCTGAAAACCATCAAGGCGACAGCCAGCATGACGGCGTTCTCATCGCGTGATCCAGCGGACTGCGCCTCCGATGGGGACGCAGTCCGGTGCAGAAGCATCATTTGGCAAGGTTGGGCCTGGTTAGGCCTGGCGGGGTCAGGTGGGGTCCGGCACGGCAAGGGCTGTTTACAGCGGTCTGCCCTTCTGCGGGAAGGCAGATCAGTGCAAATAGCAATACGTAGCCCGGCATGGCTCGGCTGGGTTGGGTACGGCATGGCAAGGCGAGGCAGGGGCTGCAACGCAGCGTAAATGGCTTTCACCCGAGAGCCATTTACGATGCGGAACAAGTCAAGAAACGACAGCGTTAACGTTCAGCATGGAAATCACGAAGGGGTAGGCACGAATGCATCCGAGAACAGCAACTGCGAATGCGATCAGGAACAGAACAATGCCCGTCTTGTTCAGCCTGCGCGGCCTTCCGCTGATGATGACCGAACCGAGCTGGTATGGGTGCGGGGCCATCCCTGATACGAACGGTCGGCAGGCCATTTCGCCGATACCCCAAAGCAGTCCGGCGAGCGAAAAGAGCCCTACCAATCCGTTGTCGATTTTCAGATCAACAGTGAGCGATGCGACGAGCAAGAAGAAACACAGAATCGCCATGATTTTGAACCATTCATCCGCGATGAATTTTGCAACTACGGATAATCCCAAGTTGCGCCCTCCTTTGCTGGCTGTGTTGTGTGAGAGCACTCAGCCTAGCGCAAAGTCCGTCACCTGGGCAGTGGTGAGCAAGTCGGGGCTGACCGACACACGGTAAGGCTCGACGTGCTAGGGCCTGGCACGGTGAGGCTTGGCACGGCAAGGGCTACAACGTAGCGGTCAGCACCTTTACAGAGGGTGCTTTCCGGTACTGAGTACCGAAGTTGTGGTTTGGTGTGCTGCGGCTAGGCAGGCCAGGGCGGGGCGAGGTCCGGCAAGGCATGGGCTGTAATCAGCGTAATGGCCTTTCTCAGAGAGGTTATTGCGGTGCGAAAGCATCACGCGGCGGGTTGTGGCGTGGTCAGGCTGGGTATGCCAGGGCTTGGCGAGGCATGAGCTGCTGGTCAGCGTAATGCCGATTGGAAGCAGTCGGTATTGCGGTGCGAAGGCGCCGTTTGGCAGGGTTCGGTCCGGCATGGTGAGGCGGGGCAGGGTTAGGTAAGGCTCGGCAAGGCGAGGGCGGTAATCCGCACGGGGTCATCAGCGTTGCTGGTGACAACCTCAAAGCAACTTCTAAGAGGTTGTTTTGAGGTTCAACACGCAAAGCAAAGTGCATCGCACAGGGCAAATAGGCACACGCAGCGAAACTAAGAGGCACCATCATGCAGGTTTTGGAAGTTAAGATCATCGGCACCCGTCCGCTTTTAATTCACGCGGATGTGTTCGCCGATCCGTTAAACAAGTTGACCAAAGCTCATAAAGTTCTGACTTCGAAACGCAAGAAGTCCGATGAAGATCATGAGCTTATCGCACGCAGCGAGTGGCGTGGCGGGCTTTATTTCGCCGATGATATAGGTCCGTTCCTGCCGGGAATTAACATTGAGTCTTCGCTTGTTGCTGGGGGAAAACTTTCAAAGATGGGTACTCAACTTAAACGCTCCGTGGAAATCATGGATTCCCGTTGCCCTATTATCTACGAAGGCCCGCGCACAGTCGAAGGTCTTTGGGATGAAGCATTCTATGATGCTCGTTCGGTCAAAGTTGGCACGGCCAGAATCACACGATATCGGCCACTTTTTCGCGAATGGTCAACCATCTGCGAGATAGCTTTCGATCAAGAATCTATCGACCGTGCCCAGGTTTTGAAATGCCTGGAAGACGCGGGCCAATACTGCGGCGTCGGCGACTACCGCCCGAAATTCGGACGTTTCACCGTCGAGGTGCTGTTATGAGCATTGTTCCGCTCAAGCCGAACTCTTGGAGTCTTGAGAAGGCGATCGAACAATTCCTCGCCGACAAATTCACAGACGGCCAGTTGATTAGCCATGACTGGCTAACCTGGGCACTTAACTTGCCCAAACCAAAAACCGCAAAGGAAATGGTCAACTGCCAATTCGTGATATTGGATCGCGTCGAACAGTTCAAAGAAGCTCTACTGACACAACATCAAATTTATATAGTCAGTGTGCGCGGTAAAGGATATCGAATTGTTCCGCCATCCGATCAGGCGTTTATTGCTATCGATACCGCAATGCGCGGAGTGCGTCGCGAGTTCTCAAAGTGTCAGGAAGTAATGAAGCACACACGAGTTGCAGAACTTGATGCTGAGCAAGCAAAGCGTCACACGGATGCACAAGTGAAAGTCTCTGCACTATCGGGGCTAATGGGCAAAGGTAAGCGGGAAGTTTTCAAACTGTTCAAGGTGTAACAACAAAGTAACGCCACAACTCTAACTGAAAGCCATGTATTACGGCGCGCTATCGTCTTGCCCAAAAAAAGGGAGATTAATCATGCTTTGTTTATCCCGCCGTTTCGGCGAATCGCTTGTTATCGGTGACGACATTCGCATCACCATCATCAGTGGTCGTGATGGCCAGATCCGCCTTGGCATTGAGGCGCCAGCCCATGTCGCCGTAGATCGTGCCGAGATTCGCGCACGCAAGATCGCCAATCCACGCAACGAGGTAACTACTCATGCCAGCAACTGATCGAATCACCCTGGTATTGAAGCCACATGCCGGCACAACCATTGAAGAGCTGCAGCGGTACGCAAAGCTGGGTATGCCCGTAGGTGTCGGTCGCGCACTTGGCGTTATCGCTGGCGCCCACGAAGGCGACGTGGCGGAACGCACTGAGCAGTTGGAGAACCAGGTGATTCTGGCCGAGGCGGCGATGCGGCGCGGTGCGCTGATGCGCGATCAGGATCACCTGCCCGCTATCCGGCGCGTGATTGATCACGTACCAACGCTGTATTTGGCCGTGGCAGACCAGGTCAAGCAGTCGGCACTAGACGACGGTGATGACTTGGCAATGGCGGAAGAAGCGGCTGGCCAAGCGATTCGCGTGCTGGTGATGTTCAAGCAGCGTTTGGAAAAGCTGCTGGAGCCGGACCTGTTCAATGCCCCAGGTGTGGGGGATGTTGCTGGCGTGCGACAAGTACTCGGTCAGTTCATTGCTACCGGGGATATGGGGGTTAACGAAGCGAGGAATCTTCTCGCTTCGGTTGACAAAGACCATGTCAACCAGATTTCCGGAACGGGCGAAAACGTCAACCAAACTACCCAAATTCCAGGCAGTTTAATTACGGAAAATCCCGTAATTGCAGAGTCGATGCACATTGACGACCGCATCAGGGCCGTGGCTGCCGAAGCTTCATTCCTGACGGTCGTGTTCAAGTTGCCAAATATCCAGGCTGCTGCTCCGCTGATTGATCTGCTGCCGTACGGCCGCAAAGCGCTGGGCACTGAAGCAGAAGTGTTTGGGCTGACCACCGGCAATCTGATGGAGGGCGAGCCATGCGCGGATTGATTCTGATCGTGCTGGTCAGCCTAGCTGGTTGCGGCCCATCCCAATCGCGTGATGGTAGTCGGGATCTGCTGCGCTATCACGACGATCAAGCCGGAGTTACTTGCTGGAGCCTGGTCGGCGCCAGCGGCCTTTCATGCTTACCTGATCAGGCGAATCCGCGCCAACAAGCGAGCACCCCTGCCCCGCGCCGGCCTGAGGAAGTATTTCAGCTATGAACATAACCACCAACGGATCGCAGATGCACCTCAAGTCAGAGCTTCAAAGACTTGGCGACCGCTTGATTCGCTTCGGTCAAGCGCTCCAGGAAGACACCACCACGGTTGGCGAGTTGACTCGGCTGGCCCAAGCCTGCGGTATCGCGCTGAGGTTGCGCACCGTGGCGGAATCGGGAGAGCAGCCATGAAACGACGCGCAATCTCAGCAGCGGCACTGCCCGCAATTGGACAGCCGTTCTTGGGCGGCTTCTACGCTGGTCGGATTTACTTCGATGGCGCCGAGCACGCAATCATCGACTCAGGTCACAATTACGAATGTGCGGCTCACTGGTGGAATCAGACTGGCCCCCGCCCACGCATTCATGGAGCCACATCGCGCTTTGATGGGTTGGCCAACACCAAGGCAATGTCTGATGAAGGCAGTGCAATAGCCACCAAGGTGCTGGGCATGAACATTCGCGGCACCTGGGGCTGGCATATTCCATCTATCGAAGAACTGCAGATCATGCGCTCGAACCTGCTCCAGCTCGATGACTGGGGGTATGGGCCAAGCGGCAGAAACCACGATGCGCCACAGAGCTTTGGTCACCATGAGTACTGGTCAAGTTCACAGAAAGAGAACGCCGCCACCGCATGGTGCCTGCACATGCTGCCCTGGTGTGTGCCGGATACCAACTGGGTGAGCGGGTGCAAGGGTGTCCGTCCGGTGCGCACGATTCTGATCATCCATGAGCCGGTCAAAATCCTCGACGCACCGGACGAAGCGATTGAATCGTACCAGCCGGTAAGGTTCTTAGGCCACCCCGATATCGAAAACGTGCTTGAGCGTTTCGTGAACGAGGACACCGGGCGCTTCTATGGGCGCACTGACGAACTGGTGGCAGCGCTGGCCGCAATCGGGAGTCGAGCATGAGCATCATCGAACGCTTTGATATCAACACCGCTGGCCGCGACTTCGCTGTCGGCGACATCCACGGTCACTTCACAAAGCTGCAGGCGGCTCTGGATGCTGTTCAGTTCGACCCGGCGGTTGATCGCCTGTTCTCGGTTGGCGATCTGGTCGACCGCGGGCCTGAGTCTGAACATGTCGATGTGTGGCTGGCCAAGCCTTGGTTCCACGCCGTGCGCGGCAACCATGAGCAGATGGCAATTGAGGCTCACCGCTTCGATCCGTCAGGAAATGGGAACATCAGGAACTTGCATTTGGGAAATGGAGGGACATGGCTATACGGTCGTTTCTCTGCCGATATCCAGCGCTTCGTTGATCTGCTGGCCGACCTGCCGCTGGTGATCGAGGTTATGACACCCCACGGTTTGATCGGCATCGTTCATGCGGACTGTGGCTACGAAAGCTGGAAGGAATTCACACGGGCCCTTCAAAACGCCGGGCCAGCCGAGGTAGTTCATCTTCAAGCCAAGGCACAGTGGTCACGCACCCGTATCCAGGATGAAAACTATGACGGCGTATGCGACATCCGCGCTGTAGTTGTCGGCCATACACCAACGCGCCAGCCAGCTGTACTCGGCAACGTCTATCACATCGATACCGGCGCCTGGATGGGTGGGCACTTCACGCTGATCAACTTGGCCAGCCTGGAATGCACCCCGCCGATCAACCCGAAACTGTCCTGGGACTGGGAGGCAGAATGATCGACATGAACGAAGTGATCGCTCTGCAGCAGGCTGGCGATTTCGACGAACTAACCCGTCGCGCCATACAAATATCTGACGGCAAGCTGGAGCAGACAGAAGGCTGGGCCAAGCCATGCTTTCACGGCAAGCGCGCCCATTACTTTGTCCAGGTTTCGGCGGACGCCATCGGCAAGTATGGACGGCACCGGTTCTGGAAAGCGGAATGTGGCGCCGAGGCGGTAACGCACGACAAAGCCCCGATGTTCGGCATGGGCAACTGGGAGCGCTGCAAGGCGTGCTTGAAGAAACGCAACGTGACACGCAGCCGTGACGCGACAGTTTCAGCGCATACAGAAAACCTGACGAGTCAGGATTGAGGTGGGCATGGCAAAGGTAACGCTTGCTGAATGGGCTTCGGACCAATTTCGAACCCCGCCGAGTCGAGACACGCTGCGTAAATGGGCTCGCGAAGGGCGGATTGCACCAGCTCCGGTAAAGCACGGGCGCAACTACTATGTGGAAGCTGATGCCCATTACAGCGAACCAGAAAAGCCAGCCGAGCGAATCGCGGGCGGCAGCCTTATCAGTCGAATAGAGAATGCACGCCATGGCACCGAGGCCGCGTAACCCAGGCTCCAAAGATCTTCCGCCTAACCTCTACAAGAAGAAGGATAGCCGCAGCGGGGTCACTTACTTCACGTACCGTGACCCGGTGAGCGGTCGCGTCTTGGGGCTGGGCAAGGACAAGGAGACAGCGATACGCGAGGCCATGGCTGCCAACTTCGCCGACAGCGTGCGTCCGACCCTGGCACAGCGCATGGTCGAAACCAAGCAGCCGGCGGCACGACCGTTCGGTGGATGGATCGAAGAGTACAGACTGATCTACAAAGAGCGCGGCCTGGCAGCATCGAGCGTGCGAACGGCCCTGATGCGACTGACCAGGCTCGATGCCGAGTTTGGAAAGGCCGACATACGCGACGTATCGACGATGGTGATCGCCAACTACTTGGGCAGCCTGGCTAAAGCAGGCAAGGCACAAATGGCGCGCGCAATGCGGTCACTCCTGCGGGACGTATTCATGGAGGCTGTAGCGGCGGGCTGGACTGACACCAATCCCGTTGAGGTAACGAAGGCGGCGCGGGTGACGATTAAGCGGGAGAGACTGACGCTCGACTTATGGAAGGAAATCTATAAAGAAGCGAAACAACCATGGCTCAAGCGCGCCATGGAGCTGGCTGTGCTGACTGGGCAGCGCCGGGAGGATATCGCGAGCATGGTATTCAAGGACGAACATGACGGATACCTGCATGTGGTCCAGTCGAAAACCAAGGCGCGCTTGAGGATCAGCACCAGCATCCGACTTGAATCGCTAGGCCTCGAACTCGGCGCAGTGATCAGGCAGTGCCGTGACCGCGTACTGTCACAGCACCTGGTGCATCATTCTCGCACGGTAAGCCGGGCAAAAGCCGGCTCCCCGATAATGCTCGACACGATCAGCAAGGAGTTTTCATCGGCGCGTAAAAGAGCCGCAGCTCGATTGGGTTTGGATTTGGGCAAGACACCGCCCACCTTCCACGAAATGCGGTCTCTTGCGGCCAGGCTTCACGCAGCAGAAGGGCGAGACCCACAAATGCTGCTTGGTCACCGCTCGGCCAGAATGACCGATCTGTACCGTGACAGTCGTGGCGCCGAATGGATCGATGTCGCATAATCCTGCGCAATTGTTTTGGAGGAGAATTGGGGGAGTTTTGGGGAGACCCGATCACCCCATATATATCAATGCCTTACGTCCTTTACGGTATCAAAGCCTGCGACACAATGAAGAAGGCTCGCACCTGGCTCGACGAAAAATCGGTGAACTACGATTTCCACGACTATAAAGCTGTAGGCATTGATCGCGGGCACCTGACCCAGTGGTGCATCGAGCATGGCTGGCAAGTGGTGCTCAATCGCGCTGGCACGACCTTTCGTAAGCTCGACGATGCCCAGAAAGCCGATCTCGACCAAGAGAAGGCCATCGAACTGATGCTCGCACAGCCGTCGATGATCAAGCGCCCAGTGCTTGATCTGGGCGGCAAAACCTTGATTGGTTTCAAACCCGAACTGTATGCAGCGGCTATCGCCTGATTCCGATAGCCCTTAATTCGCAAGAGGTATTTTCATGTCCACATCCCTGTTCAGCCTGGCCTTCGGTGTCGGCACTCAAAACCGCCAAGGCGCATGGCTGGAAGTGTTTTACGCTCAGCCACTGATCAATCCATCGGCTGAGTTGATCGCCGCCATCGCACCCGTACTGGGCTACACCGGCGGCAACCAGGCCATCGCGTTCAATACCGACCTGGCGTCGAAGCTGGCTGAAACGCTGAAATCCATCGACGCAGGTCAAGCGGCCCTGCTGACTCGTCTGGCCGAAAGCCACAAACCGCTGGTTGCCACACTGTTGGCCGACGACGCTGCGCTGACATCCACCCCTGAGGCTTACCTCAAGCTGCACCTGCTGTCGCACCGCCTGGCCAAGCCACACGGCCTGAACCTTGCCGGCATCTTCCC
Organism: Pseudomonas sp.; assembly: GCF_036404235.1. Classification (GTDB taxonomy): domain Bacteria; phylum Pseudomonadota; class Gammaproteobacteria; order Pseudomonadales; family Pseudomonadaceae; genus Aquipseudomonas. Next base: position 15,744 of record NZ_DASWOT010000074.1, on the reverse strand, counting down.
ACTGCTGCCAAACGTGGCATGGACCAGCCATGGCGCAGTGGACCTCGCGGAACTGGCCGAACATCAGCTTGAAGCACGCCTGAAGGGTGAGTTGCTGGAAGTCTTCTCCGTCGACAAATTCCCGAAAATGACCGACTACGTCGTACCAAGCGGCGTGCGCATCGCTGACAGCGCGCGTGTGCGTCTGGGCGCTTACATCGGCGAAGGCACCACCGTCATGCACGAAGGTTTCGTCAACTTCAATGGCGGCACCGAAGGCCCGGGCATGATCGAAGGCCGAGTATCGGCTGGCGTATTCGTCGGCAAGGGCTCCGACCTCGGTGGCGGCTGTTCGACCATGGGCACCCTGTCTGGCGGCGGCAACATCGTGATCAAGGTCGGAGAAGGCTGCCTGATTGGCGCAAACGCCGGGATTGGCATTCCATTGGGTGATCGCAACACCGTGGAATCCGGTCTGTACGTGACCGCAGGCACCAAAGTCGCGCTGCTGGATGAAAACAACCAACTGGTCAAAGTGCTCAAAGCACGTGAACTGGCCGGTCAACCAGACCTGCTGTTCCGTCGCAACTCGCAGACCGGCGCCGTGGAGTGCAAATCCCACAAGTCAGCCATTGAGCTGAACGAAGCGCTGCACGCCCACAACTGATCGAAGCTGCGTGGGAGTTCGGACGTCCCTCGGGGCTCCGGACTCCCTTCACCGAGTCTTTGAATATGCTGCTTCCCTCTCCCTGGCGTGCCGATTTCCCGGCCATCGCCGCCCTGCAACGGCAAGGTCAGACCTATCTGGACAGCGCAGCCACTGCGCAAAAGCCTCAGGCCCTGATCGATGCCCTGACTCATTACTACGCCAACGGCGCCGCTAATGTGCATCGCGCTCAGCACCTGCCTGGCGCGCTGGCGACTCAAGCCTTCGAAGATACTCGCCACAAAGTCAGCCAATGGCTCAATGTCGGTTCATCCGGGCAAATCGTCTTCACCCACGGTGCGACCTCGGCGTTCAATCTGCTGGCTTATGGCCTGGAGCATGTGTTCGAACCCGACGACGAAATCGTCATCAGCGCCCTGGAGCATCACGCCAACCTGTTGCCCTGGCAGCAATTGGCATTGCGTCGGGGTTTGAAGCTGGTAGTGCTGCCGCTGACCGAAACGGGGCTGATTGACGTCGAGGCCGCCGCCTGCCTGATAGGCCCACGTACCCGATTACTGGCAGTCAGCCAGCTATCCAACGTCCTTGGCGCGTGGCAACCACTGACCGAGTTACTTGCGCAGGCCCGGGCGCAAGGCGCGATGACGGTTGTCGACGGCGCACAAGGCGTGGTCCACGGTGGACAGGATCTGCAGGCGCTGGGTTGCGATTTTTATGTGTTCTCCAGCCACAAGCTGTACGGGCCGGATGGCGTAGGTGTGCTGTATGGCCGTCATCAGGCGTTGGCAACGCTGCGTCACTGGCAATTTGGTGGCGAGATGGTTCTGCAAACCAATTATTACGAAGCGACATTCCGCCCCGCACCGCTGGGCTTTGAAGCGGGCACCCCACCGATTGCCGGCGTGATCGGCTTGGGCGCGTCGCTCGATTACTTGAACAGTCTGGACCCGCTAGCCGTCGCCAAACACGAAGCCGGGCTTCACCAAGCCCTGCGCGAGGGTCTGCTGGCACGTGAAGGCGTGCAGTTGCTGGGCAGCCCGGAATTGGCGCTGGCAAGCTTTGTGGTGGATGGCATACACAACGCTGATCTGGCGCACTTGTTGACCGAACAGGGCATTGCGGTTCGCGCCGGCCATCACTGCGCCATCCCGTTATTAAAAAGTCTTGGGCTGGCTGGGGCCATTCGGGTGTCGCTAGGGATGTACAACGATTCCGATGATCTTGAGCGATTTTTCAACGCACTGGATCAGGCGCTGGAGCTGCTGCAATGAGCTTGCCTGCTGATGCACAGGCCGCGCTGGAGACGTTCAGCACATCGTTGAGTTGGGAGCAGCGTGCTCGCCTGCTGATGCAGTGGGGCGACCGATTGCCCGGCTTGGCTGACGATGACAAGACCGACGAACATCTGGTAGAGGGTTGCGAGAGTAAAGTCTGGTTGTTGGCCGATTTCGCTGAAGGGCACTGGCGGTTTCGTGCGGCCAGCGATGCGCGACTGATTCGTGGGCTGGTGGCGTTATTGCTGGCACGCGTCAACGGTCTGTCGGCAGTTGAGCTGCAAACCATTGACCTGACCGACTGGTTCAATCAGCTGGGTTTAGCTCGCCAACTCTCTCCCTCTCGCAGCAATGGGCTAAACGCCGTGCTGCAAAGGATGCGTCAACTGGCGGGCTGAGCGGCGGCTTCGTTCGCTTTGATTCTGTCGGCCGGACGCCGTATACCGGCAACTATCTTCTCGACCGCCTTGGTGGCCGCGACCATACCAAACGTGGCGGTCACCATCATCACTGCGCCAAAACCACCCGCACAGTCGAGTTTGACACCATCGCCGACGAAGCTTTTTTGCAGGCAAATGCTGCCATCGGGTTTTGGGTAGCGCAGTTGCTCGCTGGAAAACACGCACGGCACGCTGTAATGGCGAGTGACTGTGCGGGAAAAGCCGTAATCGCGGCGCAGGGTTGAACGGACTTTCGAGGCCAGCGGATCGTTAAACGTACGGTTGAGGTCACAGACTTGAATCAGCGTCGGGTCGATCTGCCCGCCCGCACCACCTGTGGTGATAATTTGAATCTTGCGGCGCTTACACCAGGCGATCAGCGCGGCCTTGGCGTTGACGCTGTCGATGCAGTCGAGCACGCAATCGATGTTCGGCGTGATGTATTCGGCCATGGTCTCGCGAGTAACGAAATCGGCCACCGCATGAACAATGCAATCGGGGTTGATCTCACGCAGGCGGTCGGCCATCACCTCGACTTTCGGACGCCCGACGGTGCTGGTCAGCGCATGCAGTTGGCGGTTGCTGTTGCTGACGCAAACGTCGTCCAGGTCAAACAGAGATATCTCGCCAACACCGCACCGGGCCATGGCTTCTGCGGCCCACGAGCCCACGCCGCCGATACCGACAACCGCGACGTGAGCCGCGCGCAGCCGCGCCAAACCCTCGATGCCATACAAACGGGCGACGCCAGCGAAACGCGGATCTTCTGTGCTCATGACCAATACCCCAAAAACCGGCGCGCATTATAGGCCGCAGATCAGTTTGAGACAGCCGTCTGATGTGGGTGTTTGTCAGAAACACAGTGGTAGGACGCCAGGGAACCTGTACAGGCCGTGTGAAAACGCAGCAAACGAACGGAAGACAACGCGAAAGCAGACGAAAAACGACTGGGGTGGCGATCAACTCCAGGTGCTCTAAAAGAGTATTTGTCACCTGTTTTAACGCAGGATTATCGAGCACAGTAGTTTTCAAACAGCCTGTGTATGAGGGCCTGCGCGCGCTCGACAAAGCCTGATCAGCCACCTACGCACAAACAGCTTTGACAAAGAGTTAATGCCCAATACCTTCATCTACTTCAAGAAACAGCGTTTGCGTTGGTCTGCAAGCGATGCCGCGCCTGGCGGCGTTGATCAGGGTGTTTTGTCTTCGCTGACCAAGCCGTCCATCGCCAACTTTCAATTAAGCTTACACATGACGAGACCGAGTCAGCGCCCTTTGATTCAAGTTAAATCCAAGATTAAAACACAACCTAATAAGCTCAGCCTGCTTAATAGAGAAAAAGTCTAAGGTATAGCACGACATCTTCCATACTCAACCAGACCGATAATAGTTGAAATGGAATTCATCATGATGCTGTCGTTTCTTGGCATTGCATGCACTATAGGGATCTGCACTACGTTTCTGATATTTTATGTTCGACGTAATAAACTGATAGAGGCGCCAGAGTGGCCGACTGAAATCAATGGATTTTCTTACTCACCCTTCCGCAACGGTCAAAATCCTTTAAAAAACAAGTTTCCGACCGTCGAAGAAATTCGCGAGGACTTGAGAATCATAAGTGGCTTTACCAAACACATCCGAATTTACTCAGTTGAAGGCACGCTGCGCTATATCCCTGAACTGGCTGGTGAATTTGGTTTACAGGTGACATTGGGAATATGGATTTCCAGGGACGAAGACCGAAACGAGCGAGAGATAGCGCTCAGCATCAATCTGGCCAACATCATCCCAAGCATTGTCAGAGTGCTTGTCGGGAATGAATCGCTATTTCGCCATGATATTTCAGAGTTCCAAATGTTGAGTTACCTACGCCGCGTGCGCAGCGCTGTAAATGTACCTGTCAGTACGTCTGAACAGTGGCACATCTGGACTGACTTTCCAGAACTTGCCGAGTATGTGGACTTCATTGCAGCTCATGTATTGCCTTTCTGGGAAAACGTCCCTGTTGCTGACGCCCCCGCATTTGTTATCGATAAAGCCCATAAACTCAGAAGTCTTTTTCCACAAAAACCACTTTTACTGTCGGAGATAGGCTGGCCTAGCGAAGGAGGCTCAGTGAGACAAACCAAATCGTCACAAGCCGACCAGAGCGCGTACCTGCGTTTTCAAGTGCATGAACTCAATAAAGCTAATTTTCAGTATTTCGTTATTGAAGCCTTCGATCAGGCATGGAAAAAGGACGAGGGTTCAGAGGGCCCGCATTGGGGAGTTTTCAATACACAGCGCACACCAAAACTTGTCTTTTCAGGTGCTATACCTGAACCCTTTCGCTGGCAGACGTTTATCTCGCAGTTAATTGCAGGCTTGCGCTCAGGCCCCGTGCAAGGAAAGCACCTTCTGCTTCTTATATTGGCGTGTCACATAGCCCTCCTCGTCGCAGGCTACCAATACAGCCAGCAGCTTCCCTTACTGGTGTGCCTCCCGCTGACGTTTCTCTGGGCAACTGCAACGATAGTGGTTGTGGGCGTCGAGTTCCATGAATTCATAGAAACAGCCTGGACAACCGGGCAATCCAGATTCTTTGCCCCCATGAAAGAACCGATAGCCGACCGACCGAAGGTCTCGATACATGTTCCGTGTTTCAACGAACCCCCGGACATGGTGAAAATTACGCTAAATTCGCTAGCCGAGTTAAATTACGAAAATTTTGAAGTATTAGTAATCGACAACAACACTCAAGACCCTTCAACCTGGACACCCATCAAGGAACATTGCGAACGGCTCGGACCACGCTTTAATTTTTTCCATGTCGATAAGCTTTCAGGTTTCAAAGCAGGTGCTTTAAATTATCTTATTCCGAAAACAGCGCTTGACGCCGAAATCATTGCCGTGATTGACGCCGACTATTGCGTCGATCGCAACTGGCTGAAACACACTGTGCCGCACTTCAAATCATCGTCGATGGCGGTGGTCCAGGCACCTCAAAACTATCGAGACCACAAAGACAATACATTCAAAAATTTTTGCTTCTCGGAATATCGAGGTTTTTTCAATATTGGCATGGTCATCCGTAACGACCATAACGCAATTATTCAGCATGGAACCATGACCCTGATTCGAAAATCGGTAATGGAGAAACTCGGCTGGGCTCAGTGGTGTATTTGTGAAGATGCCGAATTAGGCTTGCGAGCGCTTCAGGAGGGTTACTCCATGGCGTATATACGAAACAGTTACGGAAAAGGATTGATCCCTGACACGTTTACCGACTTTAAAAAACAACGTTTCCGCTGGGCCTATGGTGCAGTTCAAATTATCAAACAACATAGGCGCAGCCTGATAATGGGGAACACCGGCAAGCTTTCGCCCGCACAGCGTTATTACTTCCTCGCGGGTTGGGTACCTTGGTGTGTGCAGGGTATAAATTCGCTGTTTACGGCGGGAGCCATTCTCTGGTCCACTCTCATTATTGCTGCGCCACAAAAATTCGAACCGCTTCCGTGGATTTTTTCGACCTCGCCCATATTGATGCTTCTATTGATCTCGGTGAAAACACTCTATTTATATGACCGTTTCGTCTCGCGTGATATCAAAGATGCTTTGGCTGCGATTTTGGCTGGGATCGCCTTGTACCACACCATTGCCAAAGCGGTGCTGTACGGTTTGGTCACCACCAACATCCCGTTCTTCCGCACCCCGAAAAACGCCGACAGCCACGGATTAGTGGTGGCGATTTCAGAAGCGCGTGAAGAGCTGTTCATCATGTTGCTGCTGTGGGGCTCGGCGCTGGGGATTTACTTAGTACAGGGTCTGCCCAGCAACGATACGCGCTTATGGGTGGTGATGCTGCTGGTGCAATCGTTGCCGTACCTGGCGGCGTTGGTCATGGCGTTTTTGTCGTCATTGCCCAAACCCAAAACGGTGACAGAGCCTAAGACGGTCTGAAACCGGTAAATGCGTGACTAAACGGCGGTCTTCGGACCGTCGTTTTGCTTTAAGATAGTCGCCTTTTTCCACCCCCCCTTTTGTATGAGCGCTGTAGGCGCTGCCAAAGGCTGCGATCCTCTTGAGAACGCTATCGTGGCCAAGGCCATCGCAGCCCTTGGCAGCTCAACAGAGACACCTGCGCTTGTTTACCGGAGTTTTGTACATGACGGCCCCAGCCGACCTTTCGCCCACTCTCCAACTCGCCTGCGACCTGATCCGTCGTCCGTCGGTCACGCCACTGGATGCCGATTGCCAGACCGTGATGATGAAACGCCTGGGCGATGCAGGTTTTGCCCTGGAGCCGATGCGCATCGAGGATGTGGATAATTTCTGGGCCACGCATGGCACGCAAGACGGTCCGGTGCTGTGCTTTGCCGGTCACACTGACGTCGTGCCGACCGGCCCGGTTCAGGCGTGGCAAGACGACCCTTTCAACGCGCTGATCGACGAAAACGGCATGCTCTGCGGCCGTGGTGCGGCGGACATGAAAGGCAGCCTGGCGTCGATGATCGTCGCCACCGAGCGCTTCGTCGCAGACCATCCTGACCACAAAGGCAAGATCGCCTACCTGATCACCAGTGACGAAGAAGGCCCGGCGCATCACGGCACCAAAGCCGTGGTCGAGCGTCTGGCCGCGCGCAAGGAGCGTCTGGACTGGTGCATCGTCGGCGAACCGTCGAGCACCACACTGGTAGGCGACGTGGTCAAAAACGGTCGACGCGGCTCGCTCGGTGCCACCCTTACCGTGCGCGGGGTTCAGGGCCATGTTGCCTATCCGCATCTGGCGAAAAATCCGATTCATCTCGCCGCTCCTGCGCTGGCCGAACTGGCCGCTGAGCACTGGGACAATGGCAACGCTTTCTTTCCGCCCACCAGCTTCCAGATTTCCAACCTCAACTCCGGCACCGGCGCGACCAACGTGATTCCGGGCGAACTGGTGGCGGTGTTCAACTTCCGCTTCTCGACCGAATCGACGGTCGAAGGCCTACAGAAGCGTGTCGCCACTATCCTCGACAAACATCAGTTGGACTGGCACATCGAATGGGCACTGTCCGGCCTGCCCTTCCTGACCGAACCCGGCGCTTTGCTGGATGCCGTCGCAGCGAGCATCCGCAGCGTCACCGGGCGTGAAACCAAGGCGTCTACCAGCGGTGGCACCTCGGATGGTCGCTTCATCGCCACCCTTGGCACCCAAGTAGTCGAGTTGGGTCCGGTCAACACGACGATTCATCAGGTCAATGAACGGATTCTCGCCAGCGATCTCGATGTGCTGACCGAAATTTATTACCAAACCCTGGTCAAGTTGCTCGCGTGATGCTGACATGCCCGATTTGCTCGGCCGCCCTTGATGCAGCGGATAACGGCGTGGTGTGCCCCCTCGGCCACCGCTTCGACCGCGCACGCCAGGGTTATCTGAACCTGCTGCCGGTGCAGCACAAGAACAGCCGTGACCCTGGCGACAATCAGGCCATGGTCGAGGCCCGCCGTGACTTCCTAAACGCCGGGCATTACGCACCCGTGGCTAAACGCCTTGCCGAACTTGCCGCCGAATACGCGCCGCAGCGCTGGCTGGACATCGGTTGCGGAGAAGGCTATTACACTGCGCAGATTGCCAAGGCCCTGCCCAATGCGGACGGTTATGCGCTGGATATCTCCCGTGAAGCAGTCAAACGCGCATGTCGTCGTGACCCAAAGCTGACCTGGTTGATCGCCAGCATGGCCCGCGTGCCGTTGCCCGACGACAGTTGCCAGTTCATTGCCAGCGTATTCAGCCCACTGGACTGGCAAGAAGCCAAACGCCTGTTGAGCAAGGGCGGCGGGCTGATGCGTGTAGGGCCAACCAATGAACACCTGATCCAATTGCGCGAGCGGCTTTACGATGAAGTGCGTGACTACGCTGACGACAAGCATCTGGCATTGGTGCCGGAAGGCATGGCTTTGGAACACAGCGAAACCCTGCGTTTCGAGTTGACCCTGATAGAGGGTCAGGCCCGCGCCAACCTGCTGGCGATGACGCCCCACGGCTGGCGCGCCAGTGCCGAACGCCGGGCTAATGTCATCGATCAGGCCGAGCCTTTCGAGGTCACTGTATTGATGCGCTACGATTATTTCGTCCTGCAATGACAGGCCGATCCGAGCTTCAAGACTGAATCCGCGAATGGATTTTCAAGATCACTGACGAGGCATCCATGCGCCAACCTGATATCGAGATTTACCTGAAAGACAGCGACGTTGACCACAAGGCCATTACTGCCTGGCTGACGACGGCGATCGGACCGTGTAGCGAATGGGCCCAACAGGGCCAGACCTGGAAATGCAGCGCCAATGGCATCCCGGTGACGTGGTTCCCCAAAGCGGTAGGCAAGTGGAACAGCCTGTTGCTGGAAAGTGATCAAACCCCGTGGGAAGACGACATCGCCTGCGCTCGCGCCGCTTTTGCTGCGCTCAATGTGGAAGTCCGCTGCGCACCAGGCACCTGGATTGAAGAAGAAGCCGACGAAGCTGCGGATCGCTGGATTCGGATCAGTGCCGACGGTGAAGAAGAGATCACCTGGCGGACTCACTGATCTCAGTCATCACACCTGGATGTCATCCCCCTTGCCCTGCGGGATGACAGCTGATCGTGTTTCGACTTTAGATTCGAGGCTGGCTCGGTAGAAATACCCGTCAGCTAAACACGGAAGATAGGAACTGACCCAAAGGGTTACCCGGCGTCAGCAGTAACTTAACTGCCATGATGCAGCACACTGTGATCAGCAATGGCTTGATCAGGCGCGAGCCGAATCGCACCGCACACCGTGCGCCTAGCTGTGCGCCCACAAAGGCAGCAAAGGCCATCGCCAAGGCAATGGGCCAGATGATCGTACCGAGCATCGAAAACACCAGCAATGCACCGAGGTTGCAAGATGCATTCAGCAACTTACTGTTGGCCATGGCTTGCAGAATGCCCTGCCCCATGATCATGACGAACGCGACCATAAAAAACGAACCGACGCCTGGTCCAAAAACACCGTCATAAAAACCAATGAACGGGGCACATAATAAGCAAAAGACAATACTTGGGATTTTTGCCTTCCGGCTCTGACTATCAAGTTGGGGTGCAAAAGAAAAATAAAGCGCAACAACAATCAGCAGCACGGGCACTAACGTCTCAAGTGCCAACTTAGGCAGGTAGCTGAGAGAATATGCGCCAAGTCCGCCTCCAATAAACGACATAACGGCCATCGGCAGACCTGAGCGCCACTCAATCATTCTTTTACGGGTAAAAGCGACCGTCGCTGAAACCGTTGCCGAGGCGGCTTGGCACTTATTCGTTGCAATGGCTGCAACAGGATCAACACCGGCTATCAATAACGCAGGTAACGTAATCAACCCTCCCCCGCCGGCAATGGCATCAAAAAAACCTGCAAAGAAGGCCACCATTGCGAGCCCTATAACAATCGACATCTCAACTTCCAACAAAATTCGTCCTCCTGACGACGTGATAGGTCTGCTTTAAATTAACCTTTGACCAAGAGCGGGTCTTCGTTAAGAACAATGGGGTCTGCGCATTCAGAGTAACCAAAAAGACGCACAAGTAGTCGACGGTTATCTCTAATCACCTCTCGACCATGTAAAGCTCGACAATTATTGATAATAATGGCCGACGACGGTTGCAAGTCAATACGGATCGGTCGCGCTTCAGCAATATGGCCCTTGAATATCGAAAATGCTTTTTCTACGGATGAACTTGCCGTAGGCATTACCGAAAATCGGTAGTCGTTATATCGAACTGAAAACTCACCGCGCTGATCAAATTCAAGTATCGAAACACCACTGGTTTGCCCACCTTTGCCAGCCACGAATGAGTCACTTCGCGTGTAGTGGAATGAATTCGAGGCCAGTGCCAAAGCTGTCTTGGCACTCAACTTATCGATGACGCTGTTCAAGGGAATGATATGTGTGAGCTCGTGTAGCGGATTCCAGCGAGCACTCAAAATAAGTGAGGATGGAGCAGGAGAGTGCCCGCCTTGTGATTTAACCGAGCAATGATAGGGGGCCTCGGTATGCGGCCCTAACTTTAAACCGGCATGGGAGCTCAACTCTATGACTGAAAAAGACTCTTCGTCCTCACGCGCAACTAGGCCTCCGCCTTTGAAATTACCCACAAGCCGTATAATTTCCCCTCCGTTATCCATATCAAATGCAAACGCTCTATGCTGCACCAAACACAGCAGTAGCTGATTGCGCGCAGCTAACCGAACACACTGAAAGTCATTATCAAGTTCTGCCTTAGGGGGTAGACTGTCCGGACAGGCATCTTCTTTAATAATAACCATACCGGTAAATACGAGCAATGACAGCTGCCCTTCAGCATAAGCTTTCAATATTAAACACTGCTGTGGACTTAGCAGCGCCAACAATCTGGTTGCATACTTCCGAGCAAGAGCCTGACTGCCCTGTGCTCGTGGACCTCCTATAGTAGCCAAGTCTTTAGAAAGCAGTTCCAGCTGATGTGACTGCTGCTCACTGAACGCTACTTTCGAGACTTCCGCTAAATTATTTACGTCTTTCGAATGAGTATACATACTGCACAGATCCTGATCTGAATTATTCTTGTAGTTGATCGCCGCCATGACAGAACCCGTTATTTTTACAACCAAGGGGCTTTACAACCTAAACACCCATTCTTCGCCTGCCAGTGCGGACCTAAACATCGGCAACCAAGATATCTACACCCGCTCAATTATCAAAGTAAGACGTTTCCTTTATCTATGTAGCCTCATTCAATTTTCCTACAGAAGATCAATCAACCTATTGATTAATTTAAAAAATTAACTTCTTACACTGTATATTCCCTCGACGCTTAAATTGAGGTCTGTATTCGGCCTTTTCGTATGCGTACGCTTTTGCCCATTCCCCCCAGATACGGCAAACTGGCGCCCTCGCGGGCCTCGCCCCTTTTCAGCAGATTACGTATGACCCGCTCCCCGTTTCACCGCCTTGTGTTTGGCACTGTGCGTCGATTGCTTTACCTCTGGGTTCGCTCGGAGACGATCAATCAGTCGTCGTTCACCCTCAATCTCGACCGCAGCCGGCCTGTGTTCTATGCCCTGCAAAACCCCTCCATCAGCGACCTTGCCATCCTCGATACCGAATGCCGCAAAGCCGGCTTGCCCAGGCCCGTGCTCTCGGTCGCGGTGGGCAATCTGACGGAGCCAGCAGCGTTTTTTTACCTGACACCTGCGCCCGACTGGCTGGGCCGTCAGGACAAACGCGGGGCGCCGCCGACGCTGGAGCGGTTGGTCGGAGCAGTGACGCAAGACGCGACCCAAGACGCGCAAATTATTCCGGTCAGCGTGTTCTGGGGCCAATCCCCAGACAAGGAAGGCAGCCCCTGGAAGCTTCTGTTCGCCGACAGTTGGGCGGTCACCGGGCGTCTTCGCAAGTTCATCACCATCCTGATTCTCGGGCGCAAGACTCGTGTGCAGTTCTCCGCGCCGATCCATGTGCGTGAGTTGGTCAACGAGAACAAAGGCTATGAGCGCACCGTGCGCATGGCGCAACGCTTGCTGCGGGTACATTTTCGCAACCTGAAAACTGCCGTCATCGGTCCGGATTTGTCGCATCGACGTAATCTGGTGAAGGGGCTGCTGGCTGACCCTCTGGTCAAGCAAGCGATCCTTGATGAAGCCGAACGCGAGAAAATCCCCGAAGCCAAGGCGCGTGAAAAGGCGCTGTACTATGGCAACGAAATTGCTTCGGACTACACCTACACGGCAATCCGCTTTCTTGAAGTTGTACTGAGCTGGTTCTGGAACAAGATTTACGACGGGATCAAGGTCAGTCACCTGGAGGGCGTACAAAACGTGGCTCAGGGGCATGAGGTGATTTACGTCCCGTGCCACCGCAGCCACATCGATTACCTGCTGCTCTCCTATTTACTGTTCCGCAACGGCCTGACCCCACCGCACATTGCAGCAGGCATCAACCTGAACATGCCGGTGATTGGCAGTCTGCTGCGGCGCGGCGGCGCGTTTTTCATGCGCCGCACGTTCAAGGGCAATCCGCTCTATACCGCCGTGTTCAACGAATACCTGCACACCTTGTTCACCAAAGGCTTCCCGGTCGAATACTTCGTCGAAGGTGGTCGCTCGCGCACAGGACGCATGCTGCAGCCCAAAACCGGGATGTTAGCGATTACCCTGCGCAGCTTCCTGCGCAACTCGCGAATGCCGATTGTTTTCGTCCCGGTGTACATCGGTTACGAACGCGTGCTCGAAGGCCGAACCTATTTGGGTGAGCTGCGTGGCGCTGCGAAGAAGAAAGAATCGATCTTTGACATCTTCAAAGTCATCGGGGCGCTCAAGCAGCGTTTCGGGCAGGTGTCGGTCAACTTCGGCGAGCCGATCAAGCTGGCCGAGTTCCTTGATCATGAGCAACCGGATTGGCGCGCTCAGGCCCTGGGCCCGCACTTCCGCCCGGTTTGGTTGCATGAGACCACCCAACGTCTGGGCGAGCGTGTGGCCCAGCACCTGAACGAAGCTGCAGCGATCAATCCGGTCAATCTGGTGGCGTTGGCATTGCTGTCGACGCAAAAGCTGGCGCTGGATGATCAGGCCATGGCGCGCGTGCTGGACCTGTATCTGACCCTGCTGCGTCGTGTGCCGTACTCGCCGCACACAACCTTGCCGGAAGGCGACGGCCGCGCATTGATTGAACACGTTAAAAGCATGGACCTGTTGTCGGAACAGAAAGACGCGCTTGGCAAGATTCTGTATCTGGACGAGCAAAACGCCGTCCTGATGACCTACTACCGTAACAACGTGCTGCACATCTTTGCCTTGCCGTCGTTGTTGGCAAGCTTCTTCCAGAGTTCGTCGCGCATGAGCCGCGAGCAGATCCTGCGTTACACCCACGCGCTGTATCCGTATTTGCAGTCGGAGCTGTTCATTCGCTGGCGGCTGGATCAACTGGATGCGGTAGTTGATCAATGGCTGGAGGCGTTCGTCGAACAGGGTTTGCTACGCTTAGAAAACGACGTCTACCTGCGTCCCGCGCCTAGCTCACGTCATTTTGTGTTGTTAACGCTGTTGTCCCGCGCAATCGCCCAAACGCTTCAGCGTTTCTACATGGCGATTGCGCTGTTGCTCAACAGCGGCCAACACACACTGAGCGCCGAAGAACTGGAAGACCTGTGTACGGTGATGGCTCAGCGCCTGTCGATTCTGCATGGTTTGAACGCCCCGGAGTTTTTCGACAAGAGCCTGTTCAGACATTTCATTCAGTCGCTGCTCGACCAGGGCGTGCTGCGTAAGGACGAAGCCGGCAAGCTGGGTTATCACGAACTGCTGGGCGAGTTGGCCGAAGGTGCAGCCAAGCGCGTGTTACCCGCAGAGATTCGCTTGTCGATTCGCCAGGTGGCACTGCATCGCAATGAGGATGTCATAGAAGCGTCCCCGATGTCTGAGCTGACCACATCTACCCAAGAGGCGACCCGCCCGTTGCAGGCGCCTGACGATAAAGAGACCCGCTCATGAAACCTGTTTTCCTGACACTGATAGCGACGCTGCTCGCCGCCTGCGCACACGCTCCCAACAACGTTCAAGGCAGCCTGGATGGCGAAGTTTTCTATCTGCAACGCATCGCCCTGCCACCGACAGCAACGCTGACGGTCAGCCTTCAGGACGTGTCCCGGGCTGACGCTCCGGCACAAACCCTGGCCAAACAAAGTGGGCCGATCAAAAATCAGGTGCCCCTGCCGTTTCACCTGACCTACGACCAGAAACAGGTCCAACAGGGCCATACTTACGCGGTCAGTGCGCGCATCGAAGTGGACGGCAAGTTGCTGATGATCAGCACCGAACGCTACAACGTCGACCTGACGCTGGAAGAAAAACCGCCCGTGCGCATTCGTTTGAATCCGGCACGCTAAGCGCCATCATTGCCCCCTACTTCTGAAAAAGGACGCTGCCCCATGCTGCTTCGCTCTCTCACCGTTACCGGTCTGTGTGCCGGCCTGCTGCTATCAGCCAATGCTTTCGCTTTGTCGCTCGGTGATCTCTCGCAATCAGACGCCACGGGCGGCCTGAAGGATGCGTTGACGCAAGGCGCACAAGTCGCGGTCAAGCAGTTGGGCGTGCCGGGCGGCTTCAGCAATAACCAGGACGTGCGCATCGAGCTACCGGGCAATTTGGGCAAAGTCGCGAAAAAGATGAAGCAGTTCGGCATGGGCGCGCAGGTCGATCAACTGGAAACCAGTATGAATCAGGCCGCTGAAGCCGCCGTGCCACAAGCGCAGGCGTTGTTGGTCGATGCCGTGAAGAAGATGAGCGTGTCTGACGCCAAGGGCATTCTCAGTGGCGGCAAGGACTCAGCCACCGAGTACCTGAGCAAGACCAGCCGCGAGCAGATCCGCGCCAAGTTCCTGCCGATTGTTAAGCAGTCCACCGACAAGGTTGGGCTGGCCCAGAAGTACAACGCATTTGCCAGCCAGGCAGCGAGCTTGGGCGTGCTGGATGCCAAAAGTGCGAACATCGAAGGCTACGTGACCGAGCAGGCACTGAACGGGCTGTTCGAGATGATCGCCAAGCAAGAAGAAAGCATCCGCTCCAATCCCGCCGGTGCTGCGACGAGTCTAGCGAAGAAGGTGTTTGGGGCCCTTTAACGGCGGGCTCACAGTCCGTGTAGATACTCTGTTCCCGGTCAAGCTTTGAGCCGATGTTTTTCACTGAGAAGCTTGGCCGTATCAAATGCTTCACCGCTGCGGATGGCGTATGTCTTCAATGTGGCGGGTGATCAGTTGTTGGAGCCGGGCTTGTCCCACGACTTGGCGCGCAGCGGCAGCAAACCCGGCGCGTGCGGCCTGCCAGTCACACCGCATGCGCAGGTTTTACGACGGGTTCCCCGCCGGTCGCGGGACAAGCCCGGCTCCAACATGGGGGGTCAGGATCAGAACACAGTGTAGGAGCGAACTTGTTCGCGAAACGTACTGCCTGACACACCGCAGCGCTTGTTTCGCCAACAAGTTGGCTCCTGCAAAAGGTTGTATCACTCTCCTTTCGTCACCCTGAACCACGCCGCATACAGCGCAGGCAAGAACAACAACGTCAGCGCCGTCGCGACAATCAATCCGCCCATGATCGCCACGGCCATCGGCCCGTAGAACACGCTGCGTGACAGCGGAATCATCGCCAGCACCGCCGCGAGGGCCGTCAGCACAATGGGTCTGAAACGCCGAACGGTGGCTTCGATAATCGCTTGCCAGCGGTCCAGCCCACCCGCGATGTCCTGCTCGATCTGATCCACCAGGATCACCGAGTTACGCATGATCATGCCCGACAAGGCGATGGTGCCCAGCATCGCCACGAAGCCGAACGGTTGTTGGAATAGCAGCAGAAACAGCGTCACCCCGATCAAC
>NZ_DASWOT010000073.1:0-53499 GCF_036404235.1 Pseudomonas sp. | reverse complement strand
ATCAGGTCGTCGGTAAAGAACGCGACGTGCTGGATACCTTCGCCGTTGAACTGCATCAGGAACTCTTCAATTTGCCCCGCACCTTTGGACGACTCTTCGTTCAATGGGATGCGGATCATGCCGTCCGGTGCGGACATGGCTTTGGAGGTGAGGCCGGTGTATTCGCCCTTGATGTCGAAGTAGCGAACCTCACGGAAGTTGAACAGTTTTTCATAGAAGGTCGCCCAATACGCCATGCGTCCGCGATAGACGTTGTGGGTCAGATGGTCAATAAACTTCAAGCCGGCGCCTTCTGGGTGACGGTCGACACCCTCGATGAAATTGAAGTCGATGTCGTAGATCGATGTGCCTTCGCCGAAGCGGTCGATCAAGTACAACGGCGCGCCGCCAATGCCCTTGATCGCGGGCAGGCGCAGCTCCATTGGCCCGGTGGCGATTTCGATCGGTTGCGCGCCCAGTTCCAGCGCCCGGTTGTAGGCTTTCTGCGAATCCTTGACCCGCAATGCCATGCCACACACTGAAGGGCCGTGCTCCGCCGCAAAATACGACGCCTGGCTGTGGGGCTCGTTGTTGAGGATGATGTTGATCGCGCCTTGGCGGTAGAGCGACACATTCTTCGAACGATGATTGGCGACTTTGGTGAAGCCCATTATCTGGAACACGGGCTCAAGTGTGTCAGGCGTCGGCGAGGCGAACTCGATGAACTCAAAGCCCATCAGGCCCATCGGGTTTTCATAAAGGTCAGTCATGGTCGTGCTCCGGGAAAAGTGAAAAGCGGGGGAAGCCGATGTCACTTTCCAGCGGGTGGCGCGCAGGGAATGCCCCGTACGCTGCGGGCGAGAAAATCGCCGAAGATCAACTGCAGACCAAAGTTTTTCATGGGAAAGAGGTTACTCCGGCTTATCAGGTTGCGCATCTGGATGGGCGTGCCGAAAAGCGCGATGCTCAAGCGTCCATTGCTCTACGCGACAGATACGCGGAAAACCGCTGAGGTCGACATTGAAACGTCGTGCCGCATATAACTGAGGCAGCAGGTAAACATCCGCCAACCCCACTGCACCGAAGCAGAAGCCTTCGTCGCCGATCAGGGCTTCAACCGTTTTGAAACCTTCGCTGATCCAATGGCCGATCCAGGCCTGCACCTCATCGTCATCATGACCCAGCCCGCGCAATCGATTGAGGACCGCGATGTTGTGCAGCGGATGGATGTCGCAGCCAATCAGCGCTGCTACTTCGCGGTGCCGGGCACGATGTAGCAAGCCGTCCGGCAACAGCGCTGGCAACGGAAAGCGTTCTTCAAGGTATTCGATGATCGCGCTGGACTGAATGATGACCTCACCGGAATCGAGCCTCAGCGCAGGCACCCTGCCCTGGGGATTGATGGCGATGTAGTTAGGCATATGCTGCTCGCCACCGTCGCGAACAAGATTCACCGGGATGGCGTTGACGTCCAGCCCCTTGAGCGCCAATGCGATACGCACCCGGTAGCTGGAGGTCGAGCGGTAATAAGTGAAGAGGTCCACGGTGCTTGCCTGCCGTTACGTTGTTGTTCTTGGATATTTTCGTAATCTATTTACGCATTGCGTAAATTGCGGGTTTGACCACCGACTGTCAAGGCATGGCGATGTGCGCAAGCGCAGACCAAGCCACCGTAGGAGCCGCCGAAGGCTGCGATGCAATGGGTCAGGCACACCGCAATCGCAGCCTTCGGCAGCGCCTACACACGAGGATGTATTTGTTGTGGGAAAGACGCCCAACTCACGTCCAGCCCTCCAGGCGCAACGTCGCGCGTACCAACCGCTGCTCTTCGTTCTCGATCTCGCGCAGGCTCTCGCAAATACTCTGGATATGCGCAATAGCGGCCTTGCGTGCCTGCTCCGGCAGGCGGCCGGTCACCGCGTTGTAAAGCCTTGCATGGTGGCGGTCGATCTGCTTTTTTTGCGCTTCACGGTGATAAAGATTGTTGACCGAGGCGAACACCGTGTTGAGCAGCAAATCGGTCAGTGAACGCAACGTTTGTACCAGCACCGGGTTGTGCGAGGCCTCGCAGATAGCCAAGTGAAAGGCATGATCGAGGCGCGCGTGACTGGATGCATCGAGCTCTTTGTCGTGGGCTGCCACCAATGCGTCATAGCTGCGGGTAATCAATACAAAGTCGGCGTCGGTTCCGCGCAATGCTGCCAGCCGGGCCGACTCGCCTTCCAGCAAGCTGCGAACCTCGAATAAGTCGTACAGCGTGCGTGGCTGCGAGCCGAATAAATGCAGCAGTGGCGAATTGGTGGTCAGGCCATTCATCCGGGCGACGAATGAGCCCTTGCCTTGCTGGGTATCGATGATGCCTCGGGCCCGCAACAATTTGAGCCCTTCGCGCAAGGCGGTGCGCGACACACCTAGTTTTTCGGTCAGGCGCCGTTCGGACGGCAACAGTTGGCCGACCTTCAAAACGCCGTCGACGATCAGCCGCTCAATGCGTTCGCTAACGACATCAGCGACCTGCGGCGCACGTGGTATTGCGGTGTTCTGCATAGTGACTCCAACTGGTATGACCAGCAGCGCTAATAAAAACTAAAAGCACTCGTCCTAATTTCAATTAATTGATTTATATAGATTTATATAAACAATTGTTGCTTATCCAGAAAATAAACTGGTTCGACCACTGCTCGAAAGCATGGACAGTAAAGCCGTAACGGCCAATGATGCAAGCCAGTAGAACGTTCATCCATAGAACGGCCTGATAAAAACAAACAGGGTTGCGAACCCAACATGAATATTTTGTATGACGAACGCGTCGATGGCGCGTTGCCTGCCACTGACAAAGCCCAGTTGCTGCAAGCCTTGCAGACCACTCTGCCTGATCTGGACATCCTTTACCGCGACGAAGAATTGCGTCCGTACGAATGCGACGGCCTTTCTGCGTATCGCACCAAACCGATGCTGGTGGTACTGCCAGAACGCATGGAACAGGTACAAACCCTGCTCAAGTTGTGTCACGCACGCAATGTACCGGTGGTCGCACGTGGTGCGGGCACCGGACTTTCCGGGGGTGCCCTGCCTCTGGAAAAAGGCGTGTTGCTGGTGATGGCGCGCTTTAACAAAATCCTGCACATCGACCCCGCCGCACGCTTTGCCCGCGTACAACCTGGGGTGCGCAACCTGGCGATTTCTCAAGCCGCCGCGCCATTTGACCTGTATTACGCACCCGACCCCTCCTCACAGATTGCCTGCTCCATCGGTGGCAACGTCGCCGAAAACGCGGGCGGCGTGCATTGTTTGAAATACGGCCTTACCGTTCATAACTTGCTGAAGGTCGACATCCTCACGGTCGAAGGCGAGCGCATGGTGCTCGGCTCCGAAGCGCTGGACTCTCCCGGCTTCGACTTGCTGGCGCTGTTCACCGGCTCCGAAGGCATGCTCGGGATCATCACCGAAGTCACGGTTAAGTTGCTGCCCAAGCCACAAGTCGCGCGGGTACTGCTGGCGGCGTTCGACTCGGTGGAAAAAGCCGGACGCGCCGTGGGCGACATCATTGCCGAGGGGATCATCCCTGGCGGCCTTGAGATGATGGACAACCTGGCCATTCGCGCCGCCGAAGACTTCATTCACGCCGGCTACCCGGTGGACGCCGAAGCGATCCTGTTGTGCGAACTCGATGGCGTCGAAGCCGATGTGCATGACGACTGCGACCGCGTACGCGCGGTCCTGGAAAAAGCCGGCGCCACCGAAGTACGCCAAGCCAAAGACGAAGCCGAACGGGTACGTTTCTGGGCCGGTCGCAAGAATGCCTTCCCGGCGGTAGGTCGACTGTCGCCGGATTACTACTGCATGGACGGCACCATCCCGCGTCGGGAATTGCCGGGCGTGTTGCAGGGCATTTCCGCGCTGTCTGAGGAATACGGCTTGCGCGTCGCCAACGTCTTTCACGCCGGTGACGGCAACATGCACCCATTGATCCTGTTCGATGCCAACCAGCCAGGCGAACTGGATCGGGCCGAAGCCTTGGGGGGCAAGATTCTCGAACTGTGCGTGAAGGTCGGCGGCAGTATCACCGGCGAGCACGGCGTCGGCCGCGAGAAGATCAATCAGATGTGCGCGCAGTTCAACAGCGACGAACTGACTTTGTTCCACTCGATCAAGGCGGCCTTCGACCCCAGCGGCATGCTCAACCCAGGCAAGAACATTCCGACACTGCATCGCTGCGCCGAATTCGGTGCGATGCATGTGCATATGGGCAAGCTGCCCTTCCCTGAACTGGAGCGTTTCTGATGGGCGCCGAACGTCAACCACACAACACGCTGCAGGATCACGACGCCAGCCAAGTATTGCTCGAACAAGTCAATCAGGCGATTCAGGTTGGCACGCCGCTGCGCATTCAGGGCGCCAACAGCAAGGCGTTTCTCGGTCGAGAAGTAGCCGGCGAAGTGCTCGACACCCGGCAACATCGGGGCATCGTCACCTATGACCCGACTGAGCTGGTGATCACCGCCCGCGCCGGCACGCCACTGAGTGAGTTGTCCGCAGCGCTCGATGCCGCTGGGCAAATGCTTCCCTGTGAGCCGCCGACCTTCAGCGACAACGGCGTTACTGACGCAACAGTGGGCGGGATGGTCGCTGCCGGCTTGTCAGGGCCACGTCGCCCATGGGCGGGCTCGGTGCGCGACTATGTACTCGGCACCCGCGTCATCACCGGGCACGGCAAACACCTGAAGTTCGGCGGCGAGGTCATGAAGAATGTCGCAGGGTACGACCTTTCGCGCTTGCTGGCCGGCAGTTTTGGCTGCCTGGGATTGATCACCGAAGTCTCGTTGAAAGTCCTGCCGAAACCGCGCCTGTGTACCAGCATCGCATTGGAAATGGACGTTGATCATGCCCTCGCTCGTTTGTCGGAATGGGGCCAACAGCCGCTGCCAATCAGCGCGGCCAGCCATGACGGCCGTGTGCTGCGCTTGCGCCTGGAAGGTGGCGAAGGCTCAGTGGCGGCAGCACATGACCGCTTGGGCGGCGAGTCTATCGACCCCGCTTATTGGGGCGAACTGAATGCGCATCGCCTTGAGTTCTTTACCGACGGCCGCCCGTTGTGGCGCTTGTCGGTACCGAACAATACCGGCGTACTGAGCCTGCCGGGCGATCAGTTGATCGATTGGGGCGGCGCGCAACGCTGGTTGAAATCCGACGCCACGGGCAGCGAAATCCGCGCCATCGTCAGCGAAGTCGGTGGCCATGCGATGTGCTACAGCCACGGTTTGGACGACAGCCCGTTTCAACCGCTGGCCTCACCTCTGCTGCGCTATCACCGCCAACTCAAGGCCCAACTCGATCCGCACGGAATCTTCAATCCGGGCCGAATGTACGCAGAGATCTGACCATGCAGACCACCTTGAGCGAACAGGCCAAACGCCTGCCCCGTGGCGAAGAAGCCGAAAGCATTCTGCGCAGCTGCGTGCATTGCGGGTTTTGCAACGCGACCTGCCCGACCTATCAGCTGTTGGGCGATGAATTGGACGGCCCGCGCGGCCGGATTTATCTGATCAAGCAGGTGCTGGAAGGCAACGAAGTCACCGAGAAAACCCAACTGCACCTGGACCGTTGCCTGTCGTGCCGTAACTGCGAAACCACCTGCCCGTCTGGCGTCAACTATCACAACCTGCTGGACATTGGCCGCGCCGTGGTGGACGCCGCCGTACCGCGCCCTCTCGGCCAGCGCTTGCTGCGCGACAGCTTGCGTGCGGTTGTGCCAAACGCCGGATTGTTCAAATCGCTGACGCAGATCGGCAATGCCTTCCGGCCACTGCTGCCCGGTAGCCTGAAAACCAAGTTACCCAGTGATATTCGTCCGGCAAAAGCCAGGCCGACGCAGCAACACGCGCGCCAGGTGTTGATGCTTGAAGGTTGTGTATTGCCTGCGTTGTCGCCCAATACCAATGCGGCCACGACACGGGTGCTGGACCGTCTGGGTATCAGCGTCAAATCCATTACGCAGGCAGGGTGCTGTGGCGCAGTGGATTACCACTTGAATGCGCAGGACGCGGGGCTTGATCGCGCTCGGCGCAATATTGATGCGTGGTGGCCAGCGATTGAAGCTGGCGCCGAAGCTGTCGTACAAACCGCCAGCGGCTGTGGCGCGTTCGTCAAGGAGTACGGGCACCTGCTGCGTGACGATCCGGCCTATGCGAGCAAAGCGGCGAAAGTCAGTGAGCTGACCAAGGATCTGGTGGAAGTGCTGCGCGCCGAACCACTGGAAAAACTGGGCTCCTGTACCAGCCAGAAACTGGCATTCCATTGCCCGTGTACGCTGCAACATGCGCAGAAACTCGGTGGCGCCGTGGAAGCGGTGCTCACACGATTGGGCTTCAACTTGACCAGCGTACCGGACAGTCATCTATGCTGCGGTTCGGCAGGAACCTACTCGATCACCCAGCCACAGCTTTCGAAACAGTTGCGCGATAACAAGATGAATGCGCTGGAAAGCGGCAAGCCGCAAGTCATCGCCACCGCCAACATTGGCTGCCAGACCCATCTAAGCGGTGCTGGCCGCACCCCGGTCAAGCATTGGATCGAACTGATCGAAGATGCTCTGCACTAACGCAGACGTCCTCAAAACCTACAACACCGTTAGGAGAACCGCATGAAAACCAAGTCCGTACTGACCCAGACCGAAGTCACCCAGATCATCGCTGCCGCCCGCGCAGAAGCGCAGAGCAACAGCTGGGTGGTGTCCATTGCAGTGGTCGACGACGGTGGTCACCTGCTGGGCTTCGAGCGCCTCGACGGTTGTGCGCCGATTGGCGGCTACATTGCCATCGAAAAAGCCCGCACCTCGGCCTTGGGGCGTCGTGAATCCAAGGGTTATGAAGAGATGATCAACAATGGCCGAACAGCGTTCACCACAGCGCCCCTGTTGACCTCGCTCGAAGGCGGCGTGCCAGTGATCGTCGACGGCGAAGTGATTGGCGCCGTGGGTATTTCCGGGGTCAAAGCCGATCAGGACGCACAGATTGCCAAGGCCGGTGTAGCGGCGGTGAATGCGGGCTGATCCTGCCCCTGCGCAATCCCCTTTAAGAGCTGACGAAGGCTGCGAAGCGGTATACCTGACACACCGGGATCGCAGCCTTCAAATCATCAGCTCCTACAGATCAAGCATCGACTGAACTATACAAACGGAGAACCCGAGATGACCGAATTCGTCAACCGCCAGCGCCTGAAGGTAGCGGCCAGTCTGCAACGTTTTGTCGACGAGGACGTGCTTCCCGGAACCGGACTCAACCCGGATATTTTCTGGGCCGACCTCGATTCGCTGGTGCATGATCTGGCACCGATCAACCGCGAGCTGCTGGCCGAACGCGACCGATTGCAGGCCGAGCTGGACAAATGGCACAAAGCCCGTCCCGGCCCAGTCAAAGATATGCCCGCTTACCGCGCCTTTCTCGAATCGATCGGCTATTTGCAACCGGTGCCTGCGCAAGTCCAGGCCGGCAGTAGCAAGGTCGATCAGGAAATCAGCGAGCAAGCCGGCCCGCAACTCGTCGTACCTGCCGCCAACGCACGCTATGCCCTGAACGCTGCCAATGCGCGCTGGGGTTCGCTGTACGACGCGTTGTATGGCACCGATGCTATTTCCAGCGCCAACGGCGCCGAAATCACTGCTGGCTACAACCCGTTGCGCGGTGCCAAGGTCATCGCCTTCGCTCGTGCGCTGCTTGACGACGCCGCCCCCCTGAGCAACGGCTCCCATGTTGATGCCACGGCTTACGCAATCGACAGCGGCAAGCTGTTGATCACCCTTGCAGATGGCAGCCAGACACCACTGGCGCAACCCGAGAAATACGTCGGATACCAGGGTCAGCCAGCCCAACCAACGGCGATCCTGCTGAAGAATCACGGTCTGCACATCGAAATCCAGATCGACCCGAAAAGCCCGATTGGCAGTACCGACCCGGCAGGCGTTAAAGACCTGCTGCTGGAAGCGGCACTGTCGACCATCATCGACTGCGAAGACTCGGTTGCGGCAGTGGATGCCGAGGACAAGATCGTCATTTATCGCAACTGGCTGGGGTTGATGAAGGGCGACCTGACCGAAGATTTGGTCAAGGGCGGCAAAACCATCACCCGCCGCCTCAACGCCGACCGCGAATACATCACTGCCGATGGCAACGCCCTGACACTGCATGGCCGTTCGCTGCTGTTCATCCGCAACGTCGGTCACCTGATGACCAACCCGGCGGTGGTTTACGACGGCGACAAGGAAATCCCCGAAGGTATTCTCGACGGTGTGATGACCAGCCTGATTGCGCTGCATGACCTGCAACTGCGTGGCAACTCGCGAGCGGGCAGTGTGTACATCGTCAAGCCGAAAATGCACGGCCCGAAAGAAGTCGCGTTTGCCGATCAGTTGTTCGGCCGCATCGAAGACCTGCTGAAGATCCCGCGCAACACCCTGAAGATGGGAATCATGGATGAGGAACGACGCACCAGCGTCAACCTCAAGGCCTGCATCGCGGCGGCCGCCGCACGGGTGGCATTCATCAACACCGGGTTCCTTGATCGTACCGGCGACGAAATTCACACGGCGATGGAAGCCGGTCCAATGCTGCGCAAGGGCGACATGAAAGCCACCCCGTGGATCAAGGCGTACGAGCGCAGCAACGTGCTGGTGGGTCTGGCGTGCGGCCTGCGCGGTCGAGCGCAGATCGGCAAAGGCATGTGGGCGATGCCCGACCAGATGGCCGACATGCTGGAACAGAAAATCGGTCACCCCAAATCAGGCGCGACCACTGCCTGGGTCCCCTCGCCTACTGCGGCGACCTTGCACGCGTTGCACTACCATAAGGTCGACGTTCGGGCGGTTCAGCAGGAGCTGGAGAAGGTCAGTCTGGACAGCGTCAGTGACGAGATCCTCAACGACCTGCTGACCATTCCCGTGGTAGCCGAAGCCAAGTGGACGACCGAGCAGATTCGCGAGGAAGTCGACAACAACGCGCAAGGTTTGCTGGGCTATGTGGTGCGTTGGGTCGAGCAAGGTGTCGGCTGTTCCAAAGTGCCTGACATCCATAACGTCGGGCTGATGGAAGACCGCGCAACGCTGCGTATTTCGAGTCAGCACATCGCCAACTGGCTGCGTCATGGGGTGATTGACGAGCATCAGGTACTCGAAACCCTGGAGCGCATGGCCAAGGTAGTGGACGGGCAGAACGCTGGCGATTCGGCTTATACGCCGATGGCAGCCAATTTCGATAAGTCAGTGGCGTTCCAGGCAGCGAAGGATCTAGTGTTCAAGGGAAGGCAACAGCCGAGCGGGTATACCGAGCCGTTGTTGCATGCGTTCAGGTTAGCGTTCAAGAACAAGCAGTGATTCAGGCGCTCCTGCATGAGAATGGATTCTCTGTAGGAGCGAACGTGTTCGCGAGGCATGCTGCCTGACACTGCGCAACAATCTCTCGCCAACACGTTGACTCCTACAGGGTATGCGCGGGCATTGCTACGTACTCTCGCGCACCACCAACTCAAACCCCAGATCAATCTGGGACTGTTGCACCGAGCCATCCAACAATCCCAAGAGCAATTGCGCGGCCCGCTGGCCCACAGCTTCGCGTGGGGTGCGAATGGAGGTCAGGCGCGGCACCATGTGCGCAGAACCGGGCAGGTCGTTGAACCCGATCAACGAAACTTGCTGCGGAATCTTGATCCCCCGACGCAGCGCTTCCAAGGCAGCACCTTGGGCCAAGTCATCGTTACAGAAGAAAATCCCGTCCACATCGGGGTGCTGCTCAAGCAACCGGGCGAACAGTTCCCCTCCCAACCCAATTGAAGATGGCTGCGGTGTCGAGACCTGCAGCGTCGCGTCATACACCCCGGCCTCCTCCAACACGGCGCGAAAGCCGGTCCCCCGTTGCAGTACTCGCGGGTCCAACTGCGCCGCGACATAGGCCAGACGACGGCGTCCGCGGCTCAACAAATGACGTGCGGCGGCAGCACCGGCCTGCTGCTGCGAAAACCCGACGCAAGCCTCGGCGCGATGCGCGTCGAGCTCCATCATGTGTACACAGGGCACACCGCTGGCAGCCAACAATTGCTGAGCCGCCAAGCTGCGATCAAAACCGGTCAACAACATGCCCCGTGGACGCTGGGCGAGATGGCTGCGCAGCAAATTCTCTTCTTCCTGCGGGCAATAGTGGTAGTTGCCAATGACCACCTCCAGGCCGCGCGGACGCAAGACCGCCTGAATCGCTTCCAGGGTTTCAATAAACAGTTGGTTGGACAACGACGGCACCAGCACCACCACCGTCTGGCTCTGCGACGAGGCCAACGCTCGGGCGGCCGGGTTGGCGACATAGCCTAGACTCAGCGCGGCGGCGCGGACTTTTTCTACCAACTCCGGCGCGACCGTGACGACCCCGCGCAACGCCCGTGAGGCAGTGATGGGAGACACCGTCGCCAACTGTGCGACTTCATTGAGCGTAGGACGACCGGTGGATCGGGAACCATTACGTGTCATGCGTTGCCAACTGGATAGGAACAAAAGCCGAAGGGGTTGCAAAATGTGTCGAATGGACTCTAAGGTAGCGCTATCTCTGGGAGTCTCGCAACGCTTTCTTTGCACGCCAATTGGCCAGGATCGATGCGACTCATGAACCACCGAGATACCCATAACAATGACTATACCCGGACACAGTGTGCCGACCATTGCGTGGCATGCGAGCAAGACAGCGCTGTCTTCGGGACGAGGTTTTTATGACTACAGCTCAACCTACAATCTCTGCCCTTGTGGTAATGGGTGTCTCCGGCTGCGGCAAAAGTGTCGTTGCCGCTGAAATCGCCCTGAACAGCGCAGGCCGCCTGATCGAAGGCGACGCCTTCCACCCCCAGGCCAACATCGACAAGATGAGTGCTGGCCACCCCCTCAATGACCAAGACCGCGCAGGCTGGCTGACCCGCCTGGGTGAAGAACTGGCCGCGGCCCTGCGCAACGGCGAGCACCCCATCCTGACCTGCTCCGCGCTCAAGCGTCGCTACCGTGAAACCTTGCGTGCGGCAGTGCCCGAGTTGGGGTTTGTGTTTTTGGAGCTGAGCAAGGAAGAGGCGACCGAGCGGTGCGCCCATCGCCCAGGGCATTTCATGCCAGCCAGCCTGGTGGACAGCCAGTTCGCCACCCTTGAGCCGCCGTATGGTGAAGACCGAACGCTGATCGTTGATGCCACGCAGTCGATCGAAGAGATCGGCAAGCAAGCCGCCGATTGGTGGAGCGCTTCAAAAACCGAATCCACCCCGGACGCTCTCACCGGCTCTTGATTGCAGTTCAGGTGTGAGCGGCAAAGACAGCGCTGTCTTTAGGGCAATAATGAGTGTGGACGACAGCGTCAGACGATAGCTCCAAAAAATAAAATACAACGGAGAACCCCCCACCATGTTCGGTATGACCCAAGACACGTATCTACTTGTGGATGCGTTGGTGACCATCATCGGCCTTGTGCTGTTGATCACCCAATTCAAAGTTCACCCCTTCGTCGCACTGACCATCGCAGCGGGCTTTCTCGGCCTGACGTCCGGCATGCCGGTGGACAAGGTCATGAAGTCGTTCCAGGACGGCTTTGGTGGCGTACTGGGCTTCGTCGGTATCATCCTTGGCCTGGGCACCATGCTCGGCAAGCTGATGGCCGATTCGGGCGGTGCCGATCAGATCGCGCAGACCTTGATCCGTCGCTTTGGTAAAGAGCGCGTGCATTGGGCGATGATGTTTTCGGCGTTTCTGGTCGGTATCCCGCTGTTCTTTGAAATCGGCTTTGTGTTGCTGATTCCGCTGGTGTTCATCGTGGCGCGTCGCAGTGGCGTGTCCGTCGTCAAAATTGGCATTCCGCTGCTCGCCGGTCTGTCCGCGGTCCACGGCCTGGTGCCTCCACACCCTGGTCCTTTGCTGGCCATCGGCATCTTCAATGCCGACATCGGCAAGACTATTTTCTATGGGCTGATTATTGCCCTGCCGACCGCAATTATCGCAGGCCCCATCTACGGCAAATGGATCTCCAAATATATCCCTGGTAATCCATCCAAGGAGCTGATGGACCAAATCGCCAAGGAGTCCACCAACGAGAACCTGCCAAGCTTCGGCATCACCCTGGTGACGATCCTGTTGCCGGTGTTCCTGATGCTGCTCAAGACCTTCTCTGACGTGGTGCTGCCTAACGGCCATATGTTCCGCGTGTGGATGGACTTTATCGGTCACCCGATTGCCGCCCTGCTGTTCGCCCTGCTGCTGGCGTTCTATACGTTCGGCTCGGCGCGTGGCTTCAGCCGTGAGCAAATCATCAAACTGCTGGACCAGAGCCTGGCGCCAGTGGCTGCAATTGTGCTGATTGTCGGTGCCGGCGGTGGTTTCAAGCAAATGCTGGTGGACAGCGGCGTCGGCAACCTGATCGGGCACATGGCCGTGCAGGCACAGATCTCACCGATCCTGCTGGCCTGGCTGGTGGCAGCTGTGATTCGCGTGGCAACAGGCTCAGCTACCGTCGCGACCATTACCGGTGCCGGGATCGTCGCGCCTGTGGTCGGCATGGTGCCGGGGGTAAACCGTGAGCTGCTGGTATTGGCCACCGGCGCAGGCTCGTTGATCCTGTCCCACGTCAACGACGCTGGTTTCTGGCTGGTGAAGCAGTACTTCAACATGACCGTCGCTGAAACGCTGAAGACCTGGACCGTGATGGAAACCATCCTCTCGGTGGTCGGCATCATCCTCATCATGCTGTTGTCGCTGGTGGTGTGATTTAACGCTGAATGAACCTTAACCTGCACACCCCATAACGGGTTGTGCAGGTAGTTTCCCCTTCCTCTCCCGACACCTGCGCTTTCCTTTGAGCGGCAATCAGCACCGTAGCAGCCCACACGCGTCTTCTTTTGCAATGCCAGCCAGCCCGTTGTAACGCCGTTAAAACAACACGCTGACGAAATTCCTTCCAAAGTCGCTATCTTAGACCTTCACGCAATTGTTAATTCTCCTACACTACGCCACGAGATACCCTACAAGCCACGGAATGAAAATTTCTTCACCCCACGGCATGAGTTCTTTGCATTAAATGTGAAAGGAGTGTGCAATAGTCGCCGCCCCGGACTCGGCAACCGAACTTTACGCCAGTAAACACGGGGATTCACTGCCAAAAGCAGGTAGAACTCGCATGCCGTTTGTCCCCACAGACCCATACCGATGACAAGAAAAAGAACCTGGGGAATTAAAGTCGTACCGATGACGTCATACTGATGGACGCATTTGGATGAACTCGGCAATATCCACCACCCAAAGGCTCACGCCAGCCTCCTGGTAGAGGCGCTTCATGAGGCCATCAAGGAAAAGATTATGTTGATACTCACCCGCAAAGTCGGCGAAAGCATAAACATCGGTGACGAGATCACCGTGACCATTCTGGGCGTACAAGGCCTGCAAGTAAGGCTCGGTATCAATGCTCCGAAAAACGTATCGGTTCACCGTGAAGAGATTTATAAACGTATTCAGGCCGAGATCGCACCTAATCAAGAGCCCCAATAACACGGGCTGACTGTCTCTGAAATGCAGTCTGCTTCACCCGCAAGCAGGCTGTATATACGGCATCCGTTGATGCAAGCGCAGGTTCCGGCAACATTTTCGTACCGCTGTTGCCGCTTCTTTTCCCGCTGTTCCTACACCCTCCTCCCGCGCTAACACTGTCCCTTGTGTTGCTGCACCTTCTGAAACGGTGCGCAAGACGCGTGTTCGCCAATTGCAGCACCGCAAAACCCTCAAAAACAAAGGCGACCGGACTATTTACCGGCCGCATTCGTTTGGATTCAGAACGATAAATCAAACCGGATAGGTCAGTTGCTTGACGATTTTATCCTTGGCCAACAAGCGTTTTTCCTTGAGCTTTTTCAGTTGATCGTCAGAGATATCCCCTAATGATCCAGATTCGGCCTTTACCACTTCTGCATCGATTTCATCGTACTGAGTCACCAGCTGGTTCAATTTCCGGTCACTGTTGCGACGGGTGGTCAGGTCTTGCTTGCTGATACTCAAATCCGCAAATAAATCGTGCTTGACTGGCATGAGGCACCTCTCTTTTAACAGCGATTGAACGTTGAGTTATGAGGGTAGCTCACGCAAAAGGTTCGGGGCGTTCACGAGTAGAGAGCAAATGCCCCCAGCCGATGTCGACGAACGATGGCCGGCTAGCGCTCGCGCAACCTGCGCGCTTCGTACGATTTCAAATGCAGGTAGATGAAATCCAGCGCAGATAACAGTGGCTTTTCATGCCCAATCGCTGAGCGTCTTGCCAGCATGTCACCGATCACATGCTCGACCTCAATCGGTGCCCCGCGCTCGATATCGCGCAACATCGAGGCGGTCATCTTCGATCCAGGCGTGGTCAACATCTTCTGAAAACGCTGACGAACCTCACTGCGCAACGCATAACCGGCATGCTCGGCAATACTGGCACACTCAGCCAACAGCTTAAGCACCAAGAACTCACCTCCGCACGCCAGCACGTCACCGACACTGGCGCGCATGGACCCGGTGATGCCCGCGCCGGTGGCAATGAAACACCACTTTTCCCACATTTCCTGAACGATCTGCTGACTCAGATTGGCGTCAAAACCTGCGTCAGCGAGCGCTTCGGCGACCCGCAGGATACGTGGTGTCAACGCGCCGCTGAGTTCACCAAACGACAGCTGGTTGGTGTCGTTCAGATGCAAGATGGCGCCCGAAACATCTCGATCCAACGAAATAAGGCACTGCCCACCGAGCACATTGACGGGGTCGAACCGTTCAGCGAGACGATCAAGATGGGCCATGCCATTAAGCAGTGGCAAGATCAGCGTGTCGCGGCCTACTGCAGCCGCAAACGCGTCCATGGCGGCATCGAGGTCGTGCGCTTTGCAACTGAGCACGATCAAGTCATAAGGCTGATCCAGCATGTGTGTCAGGACATACGGAGGCGACGGATAGCCAATATTGCCCAACGGACTGCGTACGACCAAACCGTCACGGTCCAACTCATCGGCTCGCCCCGGCCTGACCAGAAAGGTGACATCGCGCCCGGCCTCCAGCAATCGCCCGCCGAAATAGCCACCTATAGCCCCCGCTCCCACGATCAATATGCGCATGTGCCGTCGATCCCTTCCAAGCCAATCAAGATGCTGCCAACGCAACAAGAATAGATGAATGTCCAAACTCTAACCAAAAGCTAGATGACGGCCAACATCTTATTTTTCAGTCCTGCGCCTCTCTGGCGTCGCGCATTCACACGAAACAGCGCACCTTAGGGGCAAAAAAAATCCCGAAGAACCCATCAGGTTCTCCGGGATTTTTCACCACCCAGGCGATCAGGAATGCGCATTGGCCAATGCCGACCACAAAAATGGCATCCGGTGTTCTTCGCGATTGGGTACTAGCTTACGGCTGAGACTGATGGGTTCAAACATTGGTTCTTGTAAGCGCGCCAGCACCGCATCGATCACCGCACCACTGGCGTGATGGTGAAACTGCCAGACACCATAAATGCGACCATCAAATGAAGCCTCGCTGCCCAAATGAGGATCGACAGCCAAACCTGCCCCAAGCCCGAACAGGTGCAATCCGTAAAGGCGCTGACCGTTGCTGTCTAATGGGCATCCGGACGGATCCGAATCCAGGCCGCCTTTTACTTCGAGTAAGTCTATGGCGCCACCACCGGCGTAATTAAGTGCTGGCAACCGTGGCTGATAGCCGGTGCATTGCACCACCACGTCCGATTCGGCCAATGCCTGGCGGGCATTCTCGAATTGCGCGTGCGGGCCGTTTTCAGTCTGGAACAGATGAACGCGTACCCCAGTCTTGCCGATGCGCCCGCAAGACAACGCCTCCCGGCCAACATCCAGTGCGCGATAACGCAGACCTCCGGAACGGTTGATACGTCCCGAAATCGGGCAGACGTCTTGTTGCGGATCGAACACATAACCGGCCTGGGTCGCCGCTTCGGCGCTTTCATAAAACAAGCGGATAGGTGAGCGGTGAACCAACGTCACTTCCTTTAGGCCAGCAAACTCAAGCGCGTCCGCCAGGTTTTCCAGCATCGAGAAGGCGCTGTGAGAACCGCCGACAACGGTGATCCTGCCGTTGCGCGCCAACGTCGGCGCAAAATAGTTGCGCAGCTGCACAGCATTCATACGCAACAGTTCGTCGGCGCTTTGGATCTGCGCCGACGGTGGTATCGCCAGGCCCTGATCCGCCAGACTGTGCAGTAAATGCTGCGGGTCCTGACGCCCACCCAGGTTAAGTACCAGCGAACGACAGCGTATGCGCCGAGTCCGCCCTTCGCACTCGACCCAAACCTGATATTCGTCGCCATCACTGACCACTTCGGTGATGGTCGTGCTGCGCCACAACTTCACCCCGTAGTGCTCGACAATGAAATCCAGAACTCGCTTCGACGCTTCAGCGAGCAATTGGGCAACGTCCGACAACTGCGGCGCGCTCTGGGCCTGACGACGAATGCGCCAATAGGCCGGTGAGTGCTCCAGAGGTTCAAACACATCACGCAAGGCCGGGTCACGCAAACAGTCAAGGAAGACATCGCCCACAGAGTTAGCGGTAATGTTGTACTCACCCAAGCGCCCGGTGCCAGGATCAGCGCTCGCATCGACAATAATCAAGCCTTCCCTGGCCATTTCCGGCATTGCTCCGCTTTTCAACGCGTTGAACAGCATGCCCATTCCCGCAGGTCCGGCTCCTCCGACGACACAACCGCAAACGGTTTCCAGATGATCTCCGTACATAGTCACTTACTCCAAATTATCGATGTGTTAGCGCTGCCCAAATTTTTCTTGGGTTATGAATGAAGGCAGTATTTTTGGCTGCTCTACTGGCAACCTTTCAAAGAGTAAAACCGAGTGACATACAACGACGAAGTAACGCTCGGCAATGCAAGACATAACTACCGTAACAAGGTGCCAGAGCAGGCCCTCGACAAACGTCAACACACTAGATATTCATTTCCAGTAGCATGCCGGACGCCCGCCTTGTTGTAGCCTTGGCGGCAGTACAACAAAAACAAACATCAAAAGAAAAAGGCCTGACCGACTGCAACGTGGGCACGGCAACGGCGTGACGGGCAAGTAATCAGGGATGCTACCGCCACGTCGCCAAGTACCTCTGGATCAGGCCTTTCAGGTGAGAGTGCCCCGCGCCTCTCGCAACTACTGCAAGTAATTACCAGCGCGAAACTTGAGCAGATAGTTTCAAAAAATCAGGCAAGTGTCAATTTTTCGTGAAATCCTCACAAAGACAACTTAAGCATTGCAACCCATTGAATATCAGTGATATTAATTTTTGACGCCATAAATACATGATTCCTCAGGCCCACCATGCATTTATAAAATAAACCACATTGATTTTTTAAGGAGTTGCCGGCCTGCACTATAGAGAGAGCTCTATTAGTTGGCAGTTTTTTGTCGCCTGAAAACGTCGTTACTGCAAAACCTGCTTCCGTGTTATTGCGAAATAGTCTGAATCTGCGGATAATAAAGAAATGACGCCGGATTTTCTGTTCGCCGTCAACATGACCAAAGTTGACGTCACATCAGCGATCATTCAGACCGATTCAGGCTGTAAGAACGCAGGACATCAGTGAGCGCGACTGACGTCCTCGGAATGATTGCCTGCACCGTTGGAATAGCCGTGAAAGGTCTGACGGTCGAGCAATCCCTTTTCAGCGCTCGGCTCCTCACTCAGTGAGTCGACGTTATCGCGTTGCAGCCCAACCTGTTTTCCATACCGCAAGCCGTCGACACTCGGCGCAACCTCCAGTCGAGGCTCAGGAGGCAGTAATTGTTCACGCTCCGACTCGGTCATGGGCGGATGAAAGCTTGCGTTCTGTGCCTCTAGCCGCCGCAGCATCAGACCAATAGCGGCAACGCAAATGAGTACGACCAGCATCAGAATGCCGAGCATCAACAGCACCTTGCGCCGACTAACGCGCGTACGCATATAGCCCAGAAGAACCCGTTGCTCGTCAGTAACCATTCCCTCCCCCTTTATGGTGTCCTGATGGTCAATCTCAGGGACGGACGAACCTTGCTTCATCCCAACCACATGGTCAATCCCTGCACTATCAAACACTTCGATCCGTCACCCAGCAGGCCGAACCCGGCGGCAGGGATTTGCGCGTTCAAATGAACACTTCTTAAATACCCCGTAAAAGCAGTGACGCTACACGATGCGAAACCTGCACAGACGACAAATACATTTACTCACTGGAATAATCTTCACCTGACCTATAACAACCGAGGTTAACGCTTACGTACTCGCGTTAGTTCAGTTAAATTTTCGGCCACTCGTCGCCTGGATAAAGGACAAAATAAAACGCCCATCGTTCGTAAAGAACCATGGGCGCAGGAGCAATAGAAAACGGTTATTAGGTACAACGTAGCGTTATTAACTGGCCAGTGCGTGCGTGGGAGGGGGTTTTCCCAAGTCTAAACGCAATTGGATGATCAGGTCGCAGAGCGCGCGACTGGTGTCCAGCTTGTCCAGGGCAATCCCGGTTACGAACAGCTTAACCTGCTCGGTCTGGGGATCAATGACCTCAACCGTCATCGATTTGCCCGTCGACACGGTGCAGTTACAACGCAAAGGCAGAAACGCACTTTCAATAATGCTACGTAATTCAAGATCGGACAGCCTACAAGCGATCATTGGCTTTTCCTCCTGGCACACTGTCAAATGCCGGACATGTGCCGATTTATTCTTGCTCATGGCATTCTCGGGGACTTTATCCACTCGCTGTACGCTTTACTTCGCACAATTGGGGAGTAGGTAAGTTATACGCCCGGCCCCAATTTGAAGCAACTAAGAGACGACATTGCACTACAACAGTGATCCCGACACGACACAGAAAGAAAAAACGTTTCACTAAACGTAAATGGGTGAAAACGCGCTTGATTGTCGCTTCAGGCACTGCGCGGAGGAATAAAAAACAAAATACCCACCCCTCCAGAGATCCGACCACTCGTCGGCAAGTATCATTTGCCGACGAAGCCGGGAACCGCTAACCCTTAGGCAAGCGCAAATGGATCAATGCGACGCGAGCCCCTCTCTTGTCCTGCCGTTCTTCGATGGAAAACGGCTTGAATCCCATCTTTGGATAGAACAGCAGGCCGGGCACGTTATGGTTGAAGCAGGAGGCCGTCAGCTCACTGGCTTCATGTTTGCCGAACGCCAACTCAATCATGCATCCGATCATGTATCGGCCCACACCCTTGGAACGAGCATGCGGCGCGATAATCACGTTACCCAGTGAGCAACGCCCGCGGAAATCGTAGCGGGAAAAATTGGCAAAGCCGACGACCTCGCCGTTGAGCTCAATAACGGTGTTATCCGAACGCTGCTCAATGGAATCCCTCAGTTGCGCAGGCGTCAGGGGGAAGACCGCTTTGGGAAACATATAAAACAGCTCGTCGACGGACTGCGGCATATCGCAAATGACAGGGATGTCTTTTTCTTCCAGGGGACGGTGCAAAAACATGGGCGATTAACCTCTCGAAGAATCGGTTCGCAAAAGCAAACTATAGGACAAACGCGGCATGAGAGAGACGGTTTGGCGCGCTCGTTTCATAAACATATCCCGCAGAGCGCTTTAGCGGTCATCCACAGCCCGTTTTTGCTATTAACGCCTTATCTGGGCTTTAAGGCTGACTGTAAAAGCGCTACGCAACTCGTTGATGCCATTGGCATTAATGACCGGGCAGAACGCCTGTAAAAAAAAGATCGCTCATGCATTTTGCATGAGCAGGAGTGCCATTATCATTTTTAAGACATTGATATTTATAGAAATTTTTTATAACAGCAACTGGCACAGCCTCTGCACCTGTGAATATCGCAAAGACATAACAACATTATCTGCACGGAGCAGCACAACGATGAACTCCTCACCTGATACTTACCCTGCCGCTGTAGAACACGCCACC
This sequence comes from Pseudomonas sp., assembly GCF_036404235.1. Lineage (GTDB taxonomy): Bacteria > Pseudomonadota > Gammaproteobacteria > Pseudomonadales > Pseudomonadaceae > Aquipseudomonas. The sequence goes on along the minus strand of NZ_DASWOT010000073.1, from coordinate 33,540 downwards.
AACGCCTCAGGCGTTTCCTGGGGCGCCATATTTGCGGGGGCCGCAGGCGCCGCTGCACTGTCTCTGATTCTGATCTTGCTGGGTTCTGGATTGGGCTTCTCGGCGATGTCGCCGTGGGCCAATGAAGGGGCCAGCGCCAAAGGGCTGGGCATTTCAACCGTGGTCTGGTTGGCAGTGACTCAGATTCTTGCCTCGGGCATGGGCGGCTATCTCGCCGGTCGCCTGCGCGTGAAGTGGGCCAACCTACACGGTGACGAAGTGTACTTCCGTGATACCGCTCATGGCTTCTTGTCCTGGGCGGTCGCCACCTTGGTCGCCGCGGTGTTGGTCGTAGGCTCCGTGGGCAGCCTTGTCGGTGGAGGTGTCAAAGCAGGCGCGAGCGTGGTTTCAGGCGCAGCCAGTGCTGCAACTCAGGTCGCCGGCACCGCCGCGACCAACACCAGTAGCGATCAATACGGCTACTTCGTCGACAGCCTGTTGCGCGACAACCGCCCGGTTGCCGTCAGCGACGACGCAGCGCGCGGCGTTGTGGTGCGCATCTTCACCAAAACCCTGGCCAACGACGGTCAACTGACGGCTGAAGACCGCACCTATCTGGCTCAGTTGGTTGCGCAACGGACCAACCTCAGCCAGGCCGACGCGCAAGCACGTGTCGATCAGGTGTACGGCCAGACTCGTCAAGCCGTTGAAGACGTCAAGCTCAAAGCGAAACAAGCGGCCGACACCGCCGCCAAAGTCGCTGCGATGGCCGCATTGTGGACCTTCGTTGCCTTGCTGTGTGGTGCGTTCATTGCCAGCCTTGCAGCCATCTGGGGTGGTCGCCGCCGTGATGCCGTGACGTACCTGGAAGACCCCCGCTATACCGGCACCGCGTCCACCAGCGCGGCACCTATTCGTTAATCAGGAGAAAACCCATGCGCTCATTACTGTTGTTTTTCCTCGGCGTGCCAATCCCTGTGATCATTTTGATTGCGCTGTTCATGCATTGATCAATCGATAACCAAAAAAGGGAGCAGGTATCTGCTCCCTTTTTTGCTTTCTGAATTCTAGATCTACGTTCTGACTCCCACGCAGTACTGTCACTAAACACTGCCTACAAAAAGGCCCTCATCAACTCACGTCGACGAGGACCAAGGCACTGCGCTCACAGTTCAGTTTCAGGCGCCATACGCCGGTTATGGCATCCCCAACCAATTTGGCAAGGCCAGGGAAATGAATGGCACGTAGGTCACCAAAATCAGGAACAGCAACAGGATCGACAACCACGGCAGCGCCGCGCGGATGGTCTGCCCCAGCGTCAGCCCGGTCACCGCCGAGGTCACGAACAGGTTCAGCCCCACCGGCGGGTGTACCAGGCCGATTTCCATGTTCACCACCATCACGATCCCCAGGTGAATCGGGTCGATGCCCAGCTTCATCGCAATCGGGAAGAAGATCGGCGCCAGGATCAGGATAATCGCCGAGGGCTCCATGAAGCTGCCCGCGACCAGCAACACAATGTTGACCATGATCAGGAAGCCAATGGGCGTCAGCCCTTCGGAAATCACCCAGTTGGTGATCTGCTGTGGGATCTGCTCAGTGGTCAGCACGTGGGCGAACAACATCGCGTTGGCGATGATGAACATCAGCATGATCGTCAGTCGGCCCGACTCCAACAGCACCTTGGGGCAGTCCTTGAGCTTCATGTCCTTGTAGACGAACAGCGCGATGAACGCCGAGTACACTGCCGCCACCGCCGCCGCTTCAGTCGGGGTGAACATGCCGCTGTAGATGCCGCCAAGGATAATCACCAGCAACAGCAGACCCCAGAACGCCCGTTGCGCAGTGTGCAACCACTGGCGCAAAGACACTCGTGGCTGGGCAGGTAGTTTCTTGACCCGAGCGACGATGTAAATCACCACCATGAGGATCACGCCCAACAAAATGCCTGGCACCACACCCGCGATAAACAGCTTGCCGACCGACGTTTCGGTAGCTGCCGCGTACACCACCATCACAATCGACGGTGGAATCAAAATCCCCAGGGTCCCGGCGTTACAGATGATCCCTGCACCGAATTCCTTCGGGTAACCGGAACGCACCATGCCCGCCACAGCGATAGAGCCCACCGCTGCCACCGTGGCTGGCGAGGACCCGGACAACGCCGCAAACAGCATGCACGCCAATACCGCGGCAATCGCCAGACCGCCACGAATATGGCCGACACAGGCGTTGGCGAAATCGATCAGCCGCTGCGCGACCCCGCCAGTGGTCATGAATGCACCCGACAACAGGAAGAACGGGATGGCCAAAAAAGTGTAGCTGTCGGATGTTTCGAACAGCTTGATTGCCAATGAACTCAACGAGTCCTGGCTGAACATCAGGATCGATACGGCGCCGGACAAACCCAGCGAAATCGCGATGGGCACGCCCAGAAACATGAACACGAACAGCAACAGGAACAAACAGATAACCGTCATCAGTGTTGCTCCTCGCCAGGGTGCGCCAGTTTGCTCGCTTCTGCCGCTTCGTCAGCCAGGCCCAGGCCTGTCTGGCGATGGGTATAGATGCGGTACATGATTTCCAGATAACGGGCGATGATCAGCGCAAAGCCTATAGGCACGATGACTGTGATGTAGGCGACCTTGATGCCATAGCGGTCGAGGTCTTCGGCGCCGATGCCCGCCACGAACAGGGCCGACACCCATTTATAACTCGCCACCAGGAACAGCCCGGCGTAAACCATGCAGCACAGGCACGCGAGCATCGACAGTACGCGCTGCACCGGTTTGCTGGTTTTCTTGACCAGCACATCCACGCCCAGGTGGCCCGCCGTGCGCACGCCGTAGGCGATGCCGAAGAAAATCAGCCAGCCGAAGATGGCCTTGGTCAGCGCCACGCTCCAGGTCATGCCTTGGGCGTAACCCATCAAGTGATCGCCAATCCCTGCAAAAAAGTCGCTACTGACCGCCCACTGATCGCTGAGGGTATAAAACAGCGTGTAGATGTTGTTCAGCGCCACATAGACAAATGTCACCAGCGTCATGGCCGCCAGCAGAAAGGCAATCATGCCTTCCTCCAGATGCTCCCAGACTCGCCTGAGCGATTGCATAAGAATTCTCCGAACGTCGAGAGAGTGACCACCCCGAACCAGGTGGTCACGCAGGCATCACTGCCTGTACAGATCACGGCTTCTATAGAACAACCGTTGATTCAAGGCGCCTTGTTGGAGTCGTCAGCAGCCTTGATCAGGTCCGCACCGATTTCATCGGCGAACTTGTCCCAGACCGGCTTCATGACTTCGCGCCATTTCGCCCGTTGCTCTGGGGTCAGCGAATCGATTTCGCTGGTTTTGGCGTCGATGATTTTCTGCTTGGCAGTCTGGTTCAGCGCTTCGGCCTGTTTGTTCACCTCAACCGTGACCTGATCCATGATTTTCTGCAGCTCGCCGCGCACGTCTTCAGGCAGGCCGTTCCAGAACTTGGAGTTGGTGATCACCATGTAGTCGATCAAGCCATGGTTGGTTTCGGTGAAGAACGGCTGGACTTCGTTGACCTTCTGGCTTTCATAGTTCGACCAAGTGTTCTCGGTGCCGTTGACGGTGCCGGTCTGCAGGCCCTGATAGACCTCGGCAAAACTCATCTTGCGCGGGTTGGCATGCAGGGCCACGAACTGCGCTTCCAGAACACTGGAAGCCTGCACGCGGAACTTCAGGCCGCGAGCATCCTTGGGTTCGATCATCTTTTTGTTGGCCGACAACTGCTTCAGGCCGTTGTGCCAATACGCCAGACCGTGGATGCCTTTATCGTCCATCGCACTCAGCAGGGCTTTACCTTCTGGACCTTGTTGGAAGCGATCGACAGCGGCCAGATCATTGAACAGGAACGGGAGGTCAAAGATTTGCACTTTTTTGGTGTACTGCTCGAACTTCGCCAGCGAAGGCGCGAGCATCTGCACGTCGCCCAGCAGCAGTGCTTCCATCTCTTTGCCATCACCGAACAGCGAGGAGTTGGGGTACACCTCGACCTTCACTTTGTCTTTGAGTTGCGGGTCAGCGGCGACCAGCTTCTGGAACATCAAGGCGCCCTGGCCTTTCGGAGTGTTTTCCGCCACGACGTGAGCGAACTTGATGACAATGGGATCGGCTGCCTGAGCCAGGCTGGCCATAGAGACTGCGGCGGCGCAGAACAGCGCCTGGGTCAGCTTCAACATCGATATCACCTTTTTATTGTTGTTAGGAGCATTCAGCCTCTGAAGGGCCTTTGTTTCGAAGCAATGTTTCAAAGCGGTTGTGGCCTAAAGATGGCTCAATCCAATGCGTTTAGAGAATTAGCTTTTATGTAAGCCGGCGTTCGGAATTGCTGAACGCTTTTCTACTTTTTTGCCGCAACGCCCGCAGCGCACGCGTAATACCCCTCGAAAGTTAGCAGGCCAACAACAAAGTGCCACTATTGAGACGGGGTAAAAACGTGAAACTTCATCCCTGTGGGCACTCAAACCGCCGCCAGGGCCAATAAACGCTGAGCGCGAATCAACACCGGGGCATCGACCATCTGTCCGTCGAGCTGAAACGCACCTGCACCGTTGGCTCGCGCGCTGGCATCTACCACCTTCTGCGCCCAGCTCAAATCATCGGGGCTGGGTGCCAATGCCTGGTGAATCACCGGCACTTGTTTCGGATGAATGCACAGCGCGCCGCCGTAGCCCATGTCATAAGCGTGGCGTGTTGCACGTTGCAGTCCTTGTGGGTCGCCAATCGCCGGAAACACCCCATCGAGGGGCGGCAGCAAATCAGCGCCCCGCGAATGCAGTTGCACTGACATTCGCGCCTGATCGAGGACCCGTTGTGCAGCCGCCGTCCCCGTGTTCAGGTTGAGATCAAGTGCCAGATCAAGACCGCCAAAAGACAAGCGTTCGACCCCTTCGGCATGGGCAATCTGCCCGAGTGCCAACAGGCCCTTGGCACTTTCAATGATCGGCCAGATCGGTTTGCCGGTCTGCCAGACGGCGGCGACATGGGCTGCGCTTTCGACTTTTGGCAGCAATACCCCCGCGACACCTGCATGCTGTTTGCAGAAGGCCAGGTCTTCAGCGTGTTCGGCATGATCGGGCGCATTGACCCGCACCCAGACCGACGCGTGTGGGTTGTTCTGAAAGAAGGCCGCGAGGTTATCTCGGGCCTGGCGCTTGAGCAGCTCTTCGACGGCATCTTCAAAATCTACGATCACCGCATCGGCGCCTGCAGCCAACGCCTTGGCAAAACGCTCGGGTCGACTACCGGGCACAAACAGTGCGGAGCGGACGATGGATCGGGACATGGTTGTTGTTCCTCGTTTGTGAATCAAAAGGCCGCGCATTCCCTTGTAGGAGATCGCCCGTCGCGCAGCAAACTCTGGACCTTGTTGGAGGCTTGGTCTGGGGGATTAAGGCGGGGATTAAGGGGACTGATTTATTTATCGTGCTGTTTGATAAATCAATCTGTCCCCGCCGAACTCATATGCCCGCCCCGGGGACAGATTAATTTACGGTGAAGCGATGTAAATAAATCAGTCCCCTTAATCCAGTCCCCTTAATCCATTTACAGGGGAGGCAGCAGCGTTTGCCAGGCTGCGCGCTAAACCACTCCGGCCGCCAACAGCCGCACCTGCTCATCGGCAGAAAATCCAAGCTCGTCGAGAATGCTGCCCGTGTGCTGCCCCAGCCCAGGCACGCCATCCATGCGCGGGGTAAACGCGGCATTGCGCCCTGGTGGCAGCAGCGCTGGTAGTTTGCCGGACGGGCTGTCCACTTCGCGCCAGCTGTCGCGGGCCTTGAGTTGCGGGTGGTCCCACACGCCCTGCATGTCGTTGACCCGCGCGTTGGCGATTTGCGCCTCCTCAAGGCGCGTCACCACTTCGTCGACCGTCAACCGCGAGAAGCCCTCGACGATGATCTGGCGCAGTACATCGCGGTTTTCCGAACGCTTGAAGTTGGCCGAGAAACGCTCATCGGTCGCCAACGCTTTGTCCAGCAGCACCTTCTCGCAGAACAGCGCCCACTCGCGTTCGTTCTGCAGACCCAACATGAGAGTGCCGCCATCGCCAGTGGGAAACGGCCCATATGGATAAATCGTCGAGTGCGAAGCACCGGCACGTGGCGGAGGCGGCGCGCCGTTGTAGGCGTAATACATCGGGTAGCCCATCCACTCGACCAGGCTTTCCAGCATCGACACATCGATGCGGCTACCGACACCGGTCTTGTCACGCAACATCAGCGCCGACAGGATGCCGGTGTAGGCGTACATGCCGGCAGCGATGTCGGCAATCGAGCAACCGGCCTTGGCCATTTGGTCTTCTCCGGGGCCACCGGTCACCGACAAAAAGCCGCCTTCGCTCTGGATCAGCAGGTCGTAGGCTTTCTTCTTTTCATACGGACCGCCTTCGCCGTAGCCGGAGATGTCGCAGACGATCAGCCTCGGAAAACGCTCATGCAGCGCCTCGAACGACAACCCCATGCGCGAAGCCGCACCCGGCGCCAGGTTCTGCACCAGCACGTCAGCCTTGCCCAGCAACGATTGAAGGATGTCACCCGCCTCGTCCTGCTTCAGGTCCAGGGTCAGGCTTTCTTTAGAACGGTTGGTCCAGACAAAATGCGAAGCCAGGCCGTCGACGCGCTGGTCGTAGCCACGGGCAAAGTCGCCGCTGCCAGGGCGTTCGATTTTCACCACCCGAGCGCCAAGATCGGCCAGTTGCCGGGTGCAGAACGGCGCCGCGATGGCGTGTTCCAGGCTGATGACCGTGATGCCGTCCAGCGGACGGGGATTGTGTTGAGTCATGTTGGTTTACCTATCCGTTGCACGGCCCCCCTGTAGGAGCCAACTTGTTGGCGAGTCGGACAACGCGGTGTGTCAGGCGCGACGCCTCGCAAACACGTTCGCGCCTACAGGGGAATACGGTTGCTTTAGATCAAATCACCCAATGTCTGCGCATCACGTAGATGCCAGACCTTGTCGATCAACGCCTGCCCCTGCTCAACCGTACGTGCGCCGGAGAACGCCAGCAGACGCTGGAACTTGTCCTCCAGTTCAGGGCGCGACAAGGTATTGCCCGGATCGCCTTTGGGATCGTCAATCGCAGCGGTCAAGGTGCGACCGTCAGTGGTGGTGACGATCACTCGCCCCAGCCAACGTGCGGGATAAGCGCCATCGACTTCAGGGTCCAGTTCCATGGTGACCTTCTCGCGAAAGGCGGCAACATTGGCATCGGTCAACGCCAGGTCGCGGAACTCGATCAACTGCGCACTGCCATGCACAGCAATCAGGCCCAGCACGGCGCCCATGGAAAACTTCGCCTGATGCACCGTGGTCGGCACCACCACCCGACCGAGCACGTCGATAGCGCCCTGATGTACGCGGGTCACTACTTTGGCGATTTGGTCATGGCGCAAACCTTCGCGCTGCATCAACTGCAACAACGCATCGGCGGCCGGGTGGGTGTGACGGCAAGAAGCGTGGAACTTGAACGAGGTTTCCACCAGCGCCCAGCGGCTGCCGAGGCGGTCCGACAATTTGCTCGGATCGGCGTCGGTGGACATCCCCGCCGCCATGCCTTGATCGCCTTCAAGAATGTTGCGTGCGCCAGTCAGACCGTCTTGCGTCATATACGCCGCAAGCAAGCCATCGGCAGCCGCCTTGGCGGTGTGCAGTTGTTTCGAATCAGCGGCGTCACGCAGGAACTCCCACAGGCCAGCGGCTTGAGTACCCGCAGTGCCCAGCAGGTTGATGAACTGCTCTTGATCAAAGTCGAGCAGCTTGCCGACCGCCACAGCCGCCGCCAGGGTGCCGACCGTGGCGGTGGTGTGGAAAATCCGGTAGTGCGAGCGGCCCATGAACTCGCCGATGCGAATCCCGGCTTCGTAACCGGCCACCGAGGCCAACAGCAAATCCTTACCGGACGTGTTCAGGTCTTGCGCCGCTGCCAGCGCTGCCGAGAACACCACCGTCGCGGGGTGCAAGACCGAGCTGTTGTGCAAGTCGTCCTGCTCGACCAAGTGCGAAGACGCGCCGTTGACCAGTGCCGCGAAGTACGCTGAGGTGCCGCGTCCGCTGACCAGGATTTTCGCAGGACCTTCAGCCGGTCCCATGCGTTGGGCGTAACGCTCGAACAACGGAATCGGACGGGCGCCCTGGCTGGCCAGCGCCGAGCCGATCCAGTCCAGGAACAGGTCTTCGGTACGGTCGAGTACAGCACCCGGAATCTGCTCGTATTTCAGGTCGGCGAGGAACGCCGCCAAGGCTTGAGTGTGGCTCATGTGCATGTCCTCAGAAGCTGCGTGGCAGTTCGAGCAAGTGCTCGGCGACGTAGGAAAGAATCAGGTTGGTGGAGATTGGGGCCACCTGATAAAGGCGCGTCTCACGGAATTTGCGCTCGACGTCGTATTCGCAGGCGAACCCAAAACCGCCATGGGTTTGCAGGCAGGCGTTGGCCGCTTCCCACGACGCTTTGGCCGCCAGGTATTTCGCCATGTTGGCGCTGGCACCGGCGTTCTTGCCGCTGTCATATTCTTCGCAGGCGCGCCAGCGCATCAGGTCGGCGGCCTCCACTTCGATATGCGCTTCGGCAATCGGGAACTGCACGCCCTGGTTCTGCCCGATTGGACGACCGAACACCACGCGATCACGCGCATAGGCGCTGGCTTTTTCGATGAACCAGCGACCGTCACCGATGCATTCGGCGGCGATCAGCGTGCGCTCGGCATTCAGGCCGTCGAGGATGTACTTGAAGCCCTTGCCTTCTTCGCCAATCAGGCTGTCGGCTGGCAGCTCAAGGTTGTCGAAAAACAGCTCGTTGGTTTCGTGATTGACCATGTTGGCGATGGGCTGAACGGTCAGGCCCTTACCGATGGCTTCGCGCAGGTCGACAATGAAAATCGACATGCCTTCGGATTTTTTCTTCACCTCGGCCAGCGGCGTGGTGCGCGCCAGCAGGATCATCAGATCGGAATGTTGAACCCGCGAGATCCACACCTTCTGGCCGTTGATCACGTACTTGTCGCCCTGTTTCACAGCGGTGGTCTTGATCTTGGTGGTGTCGGTGCCGGTGGTGGGCTCGGTCACGGCCATCGATTGCAGGCGCAGTTCGCCGCTGGCGAGTTTGGGCAGGTAATAGCTTTTCTGCGCCTCGCTGCCGTGTCGCAGCAGGGTGAACATGTTGTACATCTGGCCGTGGACGGTGCCCGAGTTGCCGCCACACGCGTTGACTTCTTCCAGGATGACCGAGGCTTCGGCCAAGCCCAGGCCCGAACCACCGTATTCGGTAGGGATCATCGCCGACAGCCAGCCGGCGTCGGTCAGCGCCTTGACGAAAGTTTCAGGGAAGCCCTTTTCTTCGTCGATCTTGCGCCAGTAGGCCGCATCGAATTCGGCGCACAAGGCGCGCACGCCTTCACGGATGGCATTCAGGTCTTCGTCGTCGTACGGATTCATTGTTGTGCTCTCGGGATCTGTCAGGGTCCGCCGTCCATCGTTCATGGGCGACGAGATCGGAAAATGGGGGTCAGTCGAACGTCACTTCGGCGCTCTGCGCCACACCGGCTTCGTTGCCCGCCCACAGCTGCGCCTTGCCGGGCTCGACGATGCGGCCGCCGACGCGAAATGGCGTTGGCGCGTTCAACGGGCGCACGCCGCGATAGGCGAAGTGACGCACCCGTTTTTCAGGGTTAGCGCGCGCGAAGGCGCGCAGATTGAAGGTCGCGATCATCGGACCGTGAACCACTAGGCCCGGGTAGCCTTCAACGTCGGTGACATAGGGATAGTCGTAGTGGATGCGGTGGCCGTTGAAGGTCACGGCGGAGTAGCGAAACAGCAAGGTCGGGGTTGGCGAGATGACTTCATTCCAATCGCCTTGCTCCGGCGCTTCGCCGCTGTTGAGCTTGGGAGGGTTGGGCTCGCGATAGACGATGTCCTGCTCTTCACGCACGCACAGCTGACCGTTTTGCGAATAATCGTGGCGCACCGTGACAAACAACAGCGAACCGGTGCGGCCGTGCTTTTCTTCGATGTGCAGGATGGTCGACAAACGATGGGCCTGGGCACCGACTTTCAGCGGCTCAATGAACTCAACCCGGCCGCCGGCCCACATGCGATTGCGGTTATCGGCAGGCGGTAGAAAGCCGCCACGGGCGGGATGACCGTCCGTACCCAGTTGCGGCTCGAATACCGGCTCCTGGAAAAAGCACCACTGCCACAATGGCGGCAGCACATCGCCATCGGCGGGCGTAGGCTCGCCAAACGTCGCGGCGATGCGTTTGATCAGGTTATGGCTCAGGTGATCCTGAGTCTCTTCGGTACGACCGATCCAGGCACTGAAATCCGTAGGCGAATCTGAAGCACTCATAACTAAGCAGCCTCTGCGTTTGTTGTTATCGGCAGATCATGCGAGGGGCTTGGCATTCTGTGAATTTGCATTTGCGTAAGGCGGCGTTCATGTATCCTGAACGCCTTCTGTAATGCTCGGATACAACCATGCACTTCGACCTGGCTGATTTGCGTCTTTTCATTCATATCGGTGAATCACCGAGCCTGACCCAGGGCGCCCGTCGCGCGTTTCTTTCGCCTGCCGCCGCGAGTGCGCGGATCAAGGCGCTGGAAGGTCAACTCGGGACCCGCTTGCTGTATCGCGACAGCCGTGGCGTGGAGCTGACACCGGCCGGGCAAAAGTTGCTCAGGCATGCGCGGCTGATCATGAGCCAGGTGGATTACCTGAAAAGCGAGTTCACCCATTTCGGCACTGACTCCGCAGGGCATATCCGCATTTTCGCCAATACCACGGCGGTCACTGAGTTCCTGCCGGAAGTGCTGGCGGGTTTTCTGGCGAAACGGCCGGGGGTCACGGTGGATCTGCAAGAACGGCTGTCGCGAGACATCGTGCGCGGCGTGCTCGATGGCAGCACTGACATGGGGATCATCGCCGGGCCCGTCGAGGCCGCCGGGCTACAGGTGATCCATTTCAGCACCGATAGGCTAGTGCTGACAGTACCCGTGGGGCATGAGCTGGCGAACCAGAAGAAAATCACCCTGAAACAAACACTGGCGTTCCAGCACATCGGTTTGCATGAGGGCAGCACACTGCTGAGTTTTCTGCGCGACCATGTGGAGCGGATCGGCCAGAGCCTGTCGCTGCGGATTCAGGTGTCGAGCTTCGAAGCGATCTGTCGAATGGTCGAGGCTGGGGTCGGCATTGGCATCATCCCCGAGTCCGCCGCTGTGCGGCACAGCCGGACCATGCAACTGGTGACCATCGAGCTGGACGAGCCATGGGCGATTCGCGAGCGCAGTATTCTGGTCCGCGAACTGGATGCATTGCCGGGGACTGTTAGAGCGTTGATTGCAACGTTGATGCCGCCAGAGCCGGTCATTGCATAATCGGCGGGCTCATGCGCCAAGACTGATTTCCTGGCGGCGACCAGCTCGGCAATATCACCTGAATCAAATAACGAATAAATCCACAAACCTATGCACGGGCGTGGCCTCCAGCCGCGCCTGATCCTTGCACAAGGCAAAAATCTCGGCGCTGCGCTGACCCGCCAAGCGTGTCGCCAGGTTGTCCTTGAATTTGGCCTCTAGCAACGGAATCCCATCAGCCCTGCGGCGCCGATGCCCGATCGGGTATTGGACCACCACCTGTTCGGTGCTCGTGCCGTCCTTGAAAAACACCTGCACTGCGTTGGCAATCGAGCGCTTGTCGGGCTCCAGGTATTCACGGCTAAAACGCTCATCTTCGACAATCACCATCTTGTCGCGCAGCACATCGATGATCGGATGCGCAGCGTGAAAGCTGTCTTCGTACTGTTCAGCCACCAGATTGCCAAACGCCAGTGGCACGGCGGTCATGTACTGAATGCAATGATCGCGGTCTGCCGCGTTGGCCAGCGGGCCAACCTTGGAAATGATACGGATCGCTGACTCGTGGGTGGTGATGACGATTCTGTCGATCTCCTGCAAGCGATTTCGCACCAGCGGATGCAACGTCACCGCGGCTTCACAGGCGGTCTGCGCATGGAATTCCGCCGGGAAGCTGATCTTGAACAGCACGTTTTCCATCACGTAAGTGCCAAACGGCTGGGACAGGCTGAACCTCCGTTTGTCCTCAGGTTTAAGCGCCAGGTCCTTGTTGGTATGACTGAACAGCACGTCATAGAACCCCCATTGCGGCGCGGTCAACACGCCAGGGATGCCCATCTCTCCGCGCATCGCGATGTCAGCCAGACGTACCCCTCGGCTGCTGGCGTCGCCTGCCGCCCAGGATTTACGCGAGCCGGCGTTGGGCGCGTGGCGATAAGTGCGCAGCGCCTGGCCATCGACGAACGCATGGGACAAGGCCGAAAGCATCTGCTCGCGATTAGCCCCCATCAGTTTTGCAGTGACAGCGGTCGAGGCGACTTTCACCAGCAGCACGTGATCGAGGCCGACACGATTGAAGGAGTTTTCCAACGCGATCACGCCCTGAATCTCGTGGGCCATGATCATGCCATCCAGCACGTCGCGCACGGTCAGCGGCGCATCGCCGTTGGCGACACGCTTCTGCGACAGGTGATCGGCGACTTCGAGAATGCCGCCCAGATTGTCCGAAGGATGCCCCCATTCGGCGGCCAGCCAGGTGTCGTTGTAGTCCAGCCAACGAACGATACAGCCAATGTCCCAGGCGGCTTTCACAGGGTCCAGACGAAAGGAAGTACCCGGCACTCGCGCCCCGAACGGCACAACAGTGCCTTCGACGATAGGCCCCAGGTGTTTGCTGCATTCGGGGAATCGCAGTGCCAGCAGACCGCAACCCAGCGTGTCCATCAGGCAGTTGCGCGCCGTGTTCAGCGCCTCTTGGGAGTCGACCTTGAAGTTCAGGACATAATCAGCGATGTCCTGCAGAACCTGGTCGTAGTCGGGGCGGTTGTTCAGATCGACGTTGCTGGTCATCTTGGTTCACCTTCAAATCTTCTGAGTCTGGAACACTGCGTTCGCGAGCAGGCGCGTGGTCAAGGACTCTAGACATTTCACAGTGGGAGCGAGCCGGGCGGCGTTCCGTTTGCTCGCGATGGGGCCAGAACAGACTACAGAGATACGTTATAGGCGTGCGTGTTTCTCAGTCTTCGCAGTGTGTTGTACGACAGACCTCGGTCATGCTTCAACCCGGCGCAGATGCTCGAACAACAACCGGCTCACCGGCGACAGGGTATTGTGCTCGCGGGTGACCAGAATCAAGGTGCGTTCAGACCAGTCGTCACTCAGCGGCACGGCCCTCAAACCCAGCGCTCGGCCGAAGAGTTCATACGCTTTGTGCGGCAGCACGCCGATACCCATGTCTGCCTGGACCATCCGGCATACCGCATCGAAGCCAGGCACATGGATGCGCAAACGTAACATGCGCCCCGCCGCCCTGGCTGCCGCATGGATTCGCATGTTAATTGAGCTGGCCGCATGCAGCCCGACCTGATCGAAATCCAGCGTCTCGGCAAACCCCAACCGTTCGAGCCCGGCCAGCGGGTGATCGGCACGCATCACCACCACCAGTTTGTCGCGTCGATACGGCACGCTGAGCAAATTCTGCACGTCGGTGTCTTCGGAGCAGATACCGATGTCGGCGACGCCATCGACGATGCCCTGCACCACACCATCGCTGGGACGCTCTTCGAGATCGACCTTCACCTGGGCATGGCTGGCGACAAAGTCGTGCAGATCTTCGGGCAGAAATTGAATGATCGCCGACAGATTCGCCAGCATCCGCACGTAACCGCGCAGGCCCTGAATATGCTCACCCAGCTCCAGGCCAATTTTCTCGACGTCGAACAGCATGCGCCTGGCGTGGTGCAGCAAGGTCTCGCCCGCTGCGGTCAGGGTCATGCCTTTGGCGTTGCGCACAAACAATCCAATGCCCAGCGCGGCCTCCAATTCCATCAGGCGCTTGCTGGCCGCCGACACGGCAATCGCCTCACGCGCGGCAGCACGGGTTAGCGTGCCCTCTTCGTGTACCGCAACGAACACCTGCAGGGTGATCAGATCAAGACGACGGATGAGGTTTTTTTGCAGCATCAGGGCGCAATCCTGGTGACGGAGTGGGTCCAGAGGATAGCGTCAATCGGCTAGGTTGAGTTGGCCACTACCACTGGCTCATCGCGGGCAAACACCCTGCGGCCGAGGATTCGCAGCAATTGTACAAGTACGCTTGCCCGCGAATCGTCAGCCCGGAAAACGCAATATAGGGTGCTTAAAACCCCACGCTCGCTTGTACGAAGAACGTCCGGGGCTGGCCCAGATAGATCCCCGAGTTGTTGTCGCTCGAGCGCGTGAAGTACTGGTGATCGAACACGTTTTTCACCCCCGCACCCAGCTTGAGGTTGGACATTTGCTTGCCGAAATCATAGGCCCCGCGCAGGTTCCAGGTCATGTAACCAGGGATGTTGCCGTATTGCCCGTCAGCGCTCGGCTCGGTGATGTAATTGCCGGTGAAACTGCCGTCAGCGTTTGTGCCTGTGCCCGGCGCGCGTTGTTTGGATTGCGCGAAGCCATCGATGTTGTAGGTCCAGCGGTTGACCTCGTAACGCAGGCCGACCGTCGCCACCTGACGCGAATAGAACGGCAAATCACGCCCTTTGAAGCCGGGAATTTCGCCCTCGTAGGTGGCTCGGGTGTAGGTAAAACCGGCATTGGCGGTCAGGCCCTGCAACCGTGAATCCAGATCGCTCAAGTCGTAATGCGCCGATGCTTCGATACCTTGGTGCTTGGTCGCACCGAGGTTGGTCCAGCCCACATCGTTACTGATGTATTGCAGTTCATCGTCGAAATCGATGTAGAACGCCGTCAACTCGCCGCCCCAGATGCCGTTGTCAAAGCGGGTGCCGAGCTCGTAGGTCCGGGCCTTTTCCGGCTGCAAGCCATTGGCCGTTTCGTTGCCGGAACCGCCCTGCGCCAACTGGAAATACTCCAGGCTGCCGAACGAGGTTTCGTAGTTGGCGAACAACTTCCACTCGTCGGAGAGGTGATACATCACGCTCAGCGCTGGCAGCGGCTCGTTGTTGTTGACGCTGCGATCCTTCTCCGTCACCCGCACGCCGTTGGTGCCCAACACCGAGCGTTCATGCCAGTCGGTGCTGATGCTCTCGAAGCGGATGCCAGGCGTAACGGTCCATTTTCCGATGTCGATTTTATCGTCCACATACACCGCAGTCGCTTCCGTGCCGCCGGTGCGGTCCTGGTAAACATGGCCGTCCGAGCCTGGGACCACGGTCGCAATGTTGTCCACCAGGCCCAGGCGCGAAGCCTGCTCATGCATGGCTTCTTTCAGGTAGCGAACCCCGACGCTGGCCTCTTGGGTGGTGGGGCCCACATCAAAAACGTGGGACACACGCGGCTCGACACCGACGGTGTGGTAACTGCGCGGGAATGAGCCAAGGGTTTTCTGGTCTCGCGCCGCGATGTTGGAACCACGGAAGCTGTCGGTGTAGTAGGTCAGCACTTCGAACTGGGTGGACTCGTCGATCTGGCGCTTGTACTTGATCGACACGTCTTTGCGCCGACCACTGAAGTTGTCGTTGTTGCGGTCAGACTGATACGGATTGGCGTCGAACTGCGCCTGGGTCAGACCGCCCGGCATATCGGCCTTGGCGTCGTAGTAATGGAAGTTGACCGACAGGTCGTCCTCGTCAGTCAACGCCCAGTGGGTCTTGAGCAGCAGGTCGTCGATGTCATTGTCATTATTGCTGGCGCGATAACCGTCGCCGTTAACCGTGGAGTACAACAGCGCTGCGCCCAGACCATTATCGGCCGTGCCGCCGATGAACATCGTTTCGAGGTTCTTGTAGCCGCCGTGCTTGCTGGTTTCGATGGTGGTGCTGACGTCACCACTCAACTCCTTGGGGATGGCGCGGGTCACGAAGTTGATCACCCCACCCACGTTCTGCGGGCCATAACGCACAGACCCTGCGCCGCGTACCACATCGATGCTCTCCAGGTTGCCCGATGAAATAGGCGCCATCGATAACTGCGGTTGACCATAGGGCGCGAACGCCGCTGGCACGCCATCGATCAATACCGTGGAACGCGGTGACAGGCGCGAGGTAAGACCGCGCACACCGACGTTGAGGGAAATGTCGCTGCCGCCGGTGCCGTTGGACTCCTGCACCTGCACGCCCGGAATCCGCCGCAACACATCACCGACGTTCTGCGCGCCCTGCTCGACCATGGCCTGACGCCTTACCACAGTGCGTGCGCCAGGATGATTCTGTACCACCGCCTGATCGGCATCGCCCAGCCAGTCACCGACGACTTTGATGTCCATCGGCGCGATTTCCATGCTGCCCGGTGTGGTGCTCGCGCTGCTGCCTTGAGGCCGCAGCACCACCGTGTCAGCGGATATTTCATAGTCCAGGCCACTGCCTTTGAGCAACGCGCGCAAGGCTTGCTCCGGTGAAATGTTGCCGTCGACCGCAGGGGCTTGTTTGCCCGCGACCAAATCAGGACTGAAGAACAACTGCAGCGAGGTCTGCTGCCCCAACTGACTCAACGCAGCGCCCAATGGCTGCTGTTGAATATGCACGGCCACGGGTGCCGAATCGGCGTAGCTGCCACTCGCCCCTGTGCCGACCGCAAAGGCCAGCACCCAAGGAAGCCAGCGCGAAGAAGGTGCCGGCAATGAGCGGCTTACAGCCAGTTGAAGCGCGTTGAACTTTTTGTTTTTCACGTAGGCTTGTCCAGAAGATTGCAAAAGGCGCCGCCGCATTTTGATTCCGTTAAATGCTAAGCAATCGCAGTTGGACAAGAAGACGAAGAACTCGAAATAAACCTGAATTTACTTCGAAAATATTTCCTGACTGCCGTCGGAAAGAGTACGAACGGCCACCGGCAGGATACTGGGCAGCGCTCGCAGCAACGCGTCAGTGTCGTCGGATTTGAACACGCTGGTCAGACGAAGATTCGCCGTTTTATCGTTGGCGACCCGCAGTGGTTTGTCGCGGTAGCGCGAGACCTCCTGTACGACCTCGGCGAGCGGAGCGTCGTTGAACACCAGCTTGCCGCTGCGCCAGGCCGTGATCGCCGATGTGTTTACCGCACTTGCAGGCGTCACCGTGCCATTGGCATCGATTCGCGATCCAAGACCGGCCGTCAGCGTGACCCGATTGCCCTGCTGATCTGCGTCGCCCTTGACCTTGACCGTGCCAGATTCGACAGCGACCAGGGTTTGCGCAGGATCGCGGCGCACGTCAAAGCGCGTCCCCGTCACGGTGATCGAGCCATTGCCGGTCTGCACGACAAAAGGCCTGGACGTGTCGTGCTCGACGCTGAACATCGCTTCGCCCTGCGTCAATTCAACCTGGCGGCTGCCGCGCTCGAAATGCACGTTGATGCGCGTTCGGCCGTTCAAATCCAACACAGACCCATCAGGCAATGCGATTTGCCGGCGTTCGCCCAAGACCGTGGTGAACTCAGCGTTGTAATCCGGCTGCCGCGTGAGACCGAAAAACAGTGCAGAGCCCAATGCCACCGCCACCAGACTGGCGGCGACCGCATAACGGGTGAACGTGTTGCGTCTGGGTGGCTGCAACACGACCGGTGCATCGGGTTCGCACAAGGCTTGCAGACGCGCCTTGGGCAATAGGTCGGCGGCGCCCCATAGACTTTGCAGCAGTCGGTACTCATGGGCATGCTGATCGTGCTCGCTCAGCCAGGCCTGAAAGCGCACGTGCTCCTGCGCCGACAGCTCACCGTCGTTGATCCGGGCGAACCACCATGCCGCCTGATCACGTACATTGTCGGCAGCACCTGCACCGTCACGGTCCGTCGTCATGAAATATCCAAAGCAAATGAAAGATGGGCCGGCCCCTGGTGAGCATGCGTCATGGCGCAGATGCATCCAGCCGTTCGCGCAAATGGCGAAGGGTTCGGATCATATACTTTTCCACCATGTTTTTGCTCAAGCCCAATCGCTCGGCAATTTCCAGCTGAGTCAAACCTTCCAGCTTCTGCCAGATAAATACCTTGCGGCAGTTAAGCGGCAATTCGGCCAGCGCCATTTCAATGGAGTCGGCCAACTGGATGGCACGCATGAACGCCTCCGGGTCACCGCAGTGGCCTGCTGAACTGTCGGTGGATTCAATTTCCAGCAAGGTGCGTCGGTCCTCCCGCCTCCAGGTGTCGACCGCAATGTTGCGTGCGGTCTGATGCAAATAAGCGCGGGGTTGTTCGACGCCGGTGCTGTCTGACTCAAGAACCCGGACGAACGCATCATGGGTGAGGTCTTCTGCCTCCTGACGGTTTTTCAGGCGACGCGTCCAGGTGCCAATGAGCTCTTCATAATGATCAAGAAAGCCTTTGCTTCGTGGCAGCTTGAGAGTCATGGCGGCGGGCTGTAGGTGCATAGGCCGCAGATAGTAATAGTTCCTATTACCGTGCGCAATTGATTCCCGCTGCCGGTACACTCGGGCCTCGCTAAATTGGCCGATGACCGTCTTCAGGTCGACAACACAGGTCATAGCGCCGCAAAATCACGCTCGTCTTCCAAGGGTGCAAACAACCCACGCAGGTCAATTTTTCTCCACATATTTCATGCAGTAATTGCAGCGTGCGCCTAAACGTTGTGTAAACATGGCAAACGTATAGCCAAATGACCACTCACGTCGCCCCGTCGGGTCAGTACATCAGAGGGCATGCATGACCAACAATGCCGATTCATTGGCCGATTCATTGAATGCCGGGGTGATTGTCTCGGTGCGTGGCAGCGTCGTCGATGTGCGCTTCCAGGCGCGTTTGCCGGCAGTGCGTACCCTGCTGCATACCGGAACGAACGGGGAAATCAGGATCGAGGTCATGGCCCACCTCGATGCGCAGTGTGTGCGCGGGATCGCCCTGACACCGACTCAGGGCCTGGCCCGTGGCATGCTTGTCAAAGACACCGACGGCCCCTTGATGGCACCGGTCGGCAAGGAAATCCTGTCGCGCATGTTCGACGTGTTCGGCAATGCCATCGACCGCTTGCCCACGCCGCAAGTGACGTGGCGCAGCGTACACTGCGACCCACCCTCACTGGCCACCCGCTCGACCAAATCCGAAATTTTCACCACAGGCATTAAAGTCATCGATGTGCTGATGCCCCTTGAGCGCGGCGGCAAGGCGGGGTTGTTCGGTGGCGCGGGTGTCGGCAAGACGGTGCTGCTGACCGAAATGATCCACAACATGGTGGGTCAGACCCAGGGCGTCAGTATCTTTTGCGGCATCGGCGAGCGTTGCCGTGAAGGCGAAGAGCTCTACCACGACATGAAGCAGGCCGGTGTCCTGGAAAACATGGTGATGATCTTTGGTCAGATGAACGAACCGCCAGGCGCGCGTTTCCGGGTCGGCCATGCTGCATTGACCATGGCTGAGTATTTCCGCGACGACGAACACCGCGACGTGCTGTTGCTGGTCGATAACATTTTTCGCTTTATCCAGGCGGGCATGGAAGTGTCCGGCTTGCTGGGCCAGATGCCGTCGCGCCTGGGGTATCAGCCGACCATGGGCACGGAGCTGTCGCAACTCGAAGAGCGCATCGCCAATACCGACAGCGGCGCCATTACCTCAATCCAGGCGGTGTATGTGCCCGCCGATGACTTCACCGACCCGGCCGCCGTACACACCTTTTCACACCTTTCGGCCTCCATCGTGCTGTCGCGCAAGCGAGCCAGCGAGGGCCTATACCCGGCCATCGATCCGCTGCTGTCGAACTCGACGATGGCGATGCCTGGCGTCATCGGCGAGCGGCATTACGCCCTGGCGCAGGAAATCCGCCGCACCCTCGCGCAATACGCCGACCTGAAAGACATCATCGCCATGCTCGGCCTGGAACAGTTGTCGGCCGAGGATCGCAAAGTGGTCGGGCGGGCACGGCGCCTGGAACGCTTCCTCACCCAGCCGTTTTTCACCACCGAGCAATTCACCGGCCTCAAGGGCAAGCTGGTCAGCCTCAAAGACTCCCTGGATGGCTGCGAGCGCATCCTGCGCGATGAGTTCAAGGATGTGCCGGAAAGTGCGTTGTACATGATCGGGGCCATCGACGAGGCACTGGTCAAAGCCAAACCCCAGGCGCCAGAGGAGGAGAAAAATGCCGGCAACGCACATGCAACTTAAAATCCTCCTGCCCTTTAAAGTCTTTGCCCAAAAGCAGGAGGTATTGCGCATCGTTGCCGAATCGCGCAGTGGCTCCCTGGGCCTGTTGCCGCAGCGGCTTGACTGCGTGGCCGCCCTGACACCGGGCATATTCATCTATGAAACAGCGGCAGAAGGCGAAGTGTGCGTGGCTGTCGACGAAGGGATTTTAGTCAAGGCGGGCGATCAAGTGCTGGTCTGTGTACGCAATGCTGTTGGCGGCACTGACCTTGGGAAGTTGCATGAGGCCGTCAAGCAGCAATTTCTCAATCTGGACGAGCAAGAACGCACGATGCGCGAGATTCTGGCAAAACTGGAAGGCAATTTCGTGCTCCGTCTGGCGGCCCTGCACCATGACTGAAGACGAAAAAAACAAACCCACCCGCGACAACGCGTTCAGTCAACAGATTGGAGCCAAGGCTGCGCGCAAGCTCAAGGCGCAGCGCCAGGTCAGCCGTACGGTCTGGTCGGGGCTTGGCATGATGGGGCTGGTCGGCTGGTCGGTATCGCTGCCAACTCTGCTGGGCGCGGGACTGGGGTTTTGGCTTGACAAACACTACCCTGGCGGGCATTCGTGGACACTCGCGCTGCTTGCACTGGGGCTTGGGCTTGGCTGCTTAAATGCCTGGCATTGGGTGGCAAAAGAGGGTCGGGAAATTCGCGATCAGGAGTCGGATCAGGATGAGTGATTTTTTCAATCTGGCCCCGGTACTCGTTGTGGGCATGGTCCTTGGAGCGGTATTTTTCGGTGGCTTGTGGTGGACGGTGCGTCACGCCGCGTCCTCGCGCTGGGTTGCACTGTGGTTTTTCGGCAGTCTGGTGGTGCGAACCGTTATCGCATTGACCGGCTTTTACTTGGCCTGCGGCAGCGACTGGCGCCGCTGGTTGGCGGCATTGTTGGGCTTTAGCATTGCGCGCGTTCTGGTGACGCGACTCACTCGTTCAGCTTCACTTGTGGCAGGGGATGGTAGCCATGCACCTTAGCCCGGACGACATCATTTACTGGCAATACGGTTTTTTCAAAATCAACGCAACCATCGCCTTTACCTGGGGGCTGATGCTATTTCTGGCGCTGGGCTCCAGGCTGGTGACACGTAGGCTGTCACATGGTCTGGAACGCAGCGGCTGGCAGAACTTGCTGGAAATCATTGTCACCGGCATCACTAACCAGTTAGGTGACGTGGGCCTCGTCGAGCCGCGCAAATACCTGGATTTTGTCGGTACGCTGTTCCTGTTTGTCGCGTGTGCCACGTTGTTCACGATTGTGCCGGGTTATGAGCCGCCAACCGGCTCACTGTCGACGACCACGGCGCTGGCCATCTGCGTGTTCATCGCCGTGCCGTTGTTTGGCATCGCCGATGGCGGCGTGGGCCAGTACCTTAAGACCTACATGGAACCCACGGTGATCATGCTGCCGTTCAACATCGTCAGCGAACTCTCCCGCACCCTGGCGCTGGCCGCCCGCCTGTTCGGCAATATGATGAGCGGGACGATGATCCTGGCGATTCTGCTGACGATCACCCCGTTTGTCTTCCCTATCGCCCTCAGTGCCCTGGGGCTATTGACCGGCATGGTCCAGGCTTACATTTTCAGCATCCTGGCGGCGGTCTACATCGCGGCGGCGACGCGATCACGCAAGCCCGTTGCAGCCTCCTCTCCCCTACCGAACCCACCTGTTTGATCCACCCAAGGAATAACCATGGACAGCATGACGATTATTGCAGTGGCCTCCATCATTACCGCCGGCCTGACCATCGCCATTGGCAGCATCGGCCCGGCGCTGGGTGAAGGGCGTGCCGTGGCGACAGCCTTAAGCTCATTGGCGCAGCAACCCGATGCGGCGGCGACCATCACCCGGACCCTGTTCGTCGGTCTGGCGATGGTCGAGTCCGTGGCGATCTATTGCTTTGTGGTGTCGATGATTCTGCTGTTTGCCAACCCGTTCTGGAATTTCGCCATTACCCAGGTCGCCGGAAAATAAATCATGCTCATCGACTGGTTCACTGTCGCGGCCCAAGTGCTCAACTTCCTGATACTGATGTGGTTGTTGAAGCGCTTTCTTTACCACCCGATCCTGGCGGCCATCGATGCGCGCGAGCAACGTATTGCAGCGCAACTGGCCGATGCCGAGGCCAAAAAAGCCGAAGCCAACGCGGCGCGCGATGAGTTCCTGAACAAGAACCTGGCCTTCGACAAAGAGCGCGCCGGCCTGCTGGAGCAGGCAACCGGCGAGGCGAACACGCAACGTCAGCGCCTGCTCGACCAGGCGCGCCAGGACGCCACGGACCTGAACGCCAAGCAACAGGAAAATCTGCAAAACCAAGCCCGCAGCCTATCCAGCGAAATCGGCCGCCGCACCCAGGATGAAGTCTTCGCCATTGCCCGCAAGACCCTCGAAGACCTGGCAGGGGCGACTCTGGAAGAGCGAATGGTCGATACCTTTATCGGGCGCTTGCGGGCTTTGAACCCCGAGGAAAAACCAGCGTTGCTCACAGCACTCAAGGCCTCGACAGAGCCGGTCATCGTGCGCAGTGCCTTTGACTTGCCAGAGGCACAGCGCAGCGCCCTACACGCCGCGATCAACGAACTGGCAGACACGGCCAGAGACGTCCAGTTCGAAATCGCCCCGGACCTGGTGAGCGGTATTGAACTGAGCACCTCGGGGCAAAAAGTGGCCTGGAGCATTGCCCAGTATCTGGCGCAGATGCAAAGGAGCATCAGCGAACTGCTGGCAGCCAGGCAGCAGCCCACCGCCGAGCCACTGACAGCGGAACAAAACGCTGGCTCAAAAGAAGGGCAAGTGTCATGAGTAGCGAGTCTCTCAAGGACTCTCTGGAGTCGGCCTTCGCCGATATCGGTCAGGTGCGCGAGTCTTTCTCGGCGCAGTTGCAACCCCGGGAAACGGGCCGGGTTATCGGGGTCGCCTCTGGCATTGCCATGGTCAACGGCTTGCCCGGTGTGGGCTTTGAGGAACTCCTGAAATTTCCGGGCGATGTCTACGGCATTGCGTTCAATGTCGATGAACACGAAATCGGCGTAGTGCTGCTGGGCAACTACTGGGCGCTGCAAGCCGGCGATGAGGTCGAGCGCTGCGGACATGTGGTGGATGTGCCGGTCGGCGATGGCCTGATTGGCCGGATCATCGACCCTACGGGGCGGCCGCTGGATGGTCAGGGCCCGTTGCTGACCAGCGCACGCCTGCCCATCGAACGGCCTGCGGCGCACATCATGGATCGCTCGCCGGTGACCGCGCCCTTGCAGACTGGCATCAAGGTCATCGACGCATTGATCCCGGTCGGGCGCGGCCAGCGCGAACTGATTCTAGGTGACCGGCAAACCGGCAAAACGGCGATTGCCATCGAGACGATCCTCAATCAGCACGATCAAAACGTGCTGTGCATTTATTGCAGCATCGGCCAACGCGCGTCAGGCGCCGCCAAGGTCATTGCTACCCTGCGTGAACAGGGTGCATTAGCCTATACGATCGTCGTCGTCACCGAGGGTAATGATCCTCCTGGCCTGACCTACATCGCGCCTTATGCGGCGACCAGCATCGCTGAGTACTTCATGGAACAGGGCCGTGATGTACTGGTGATCTACGACGATCTGACCCACCATGCCCGCGCTTACCGGGAACTCTCGCTATTGCTGCGCCGGCCACCGGGTCGCGAAGCCTTTCCCGGAGACATTTTCTACATACACTCGCGCCTGCTGGAGCGTGCAACTCGCTTGCGCCCTGAACTGGGGGGTGGCTCGCTGACGGCGCTGCCGATCATTGAAACCGAGGCCCAGGATATATCCGCCTACATCCCGACCAATCTGATCTCCATCACTGACGGGCAGATTTTCCTCTCGCCTGCGCTCTTCGAGCTGGGCGTACTCCCGGCAGTGGATGTTGGCAAATCAGTTTCCCGTGTCGGCGGCAAGGCGCAACTGGCCGTTTATCGTTCCGTCACTGGCGACCTGAAACTGGCCTACGCCCAGTTCGAAGAGCTTGAAACCTTTTCCCGCTTCGGTGCCCGCCTGGATGAAGACACTCACAAGCTGATTGAACATGGATTACGCATTCGTGCCTGCCTCAAACAACAGGAATTCGCCCCGCTGTCGGTGGCCGAACAGATAACCGTGCTGTTGGCACTGACCGCTGGCTGTTTCGATGACGTACCGCTCGGGCAGATGGCGCAAGCCGAACAGGCCATACACGCCGCCGCAGCGACAATACCGACCCAGATCAGTGCGCGTTTTGGCGGGGCAGACAAGTTGAGTGACGCTGATCGGGCGACAGTCATCCAGATCGCCCGCGATACCCTGGCAAGCTTTGTACCCCCTGCCGGGAAGGCACCATGAGCGAAACCCCGGCCAGCCTGAATCGCAAGATCACCAGCGCCACCGACCTTGAATCGGTGGTGCGCACCATGAAAGCCGTAGCCGCCTCAAGCATCAGTCAATATGAAAGCGCCGTGAGTTCGCTGGATGATTATTACCGCACCGTGCAACTGGGCCTGGCGGCGTGCTTCAAGGATCGGGCGAGCGCAGGCGGGCAAGACATGCACAAGGAGGGAGGCACCATTGGTGCCATCGTCTTCGGTTCGGATCAGGGGCTGGTCGGCCAGTTCAACGATCTGCTGGTTGAGTTCGTCATCGATACGCTGGACAAACTGCCGGGCAAAAAGAAGGTTTGGGCGGTCGGCGAACGCATTCAGTCGCGCCTGACCGACAGCGATTTACCCCTGGGCCAAAGTTTCACCCTGCCGACCTCGATCAATGAAATCACGCCACTGATCAGCCACGTGTTGCTGGAAATGCAGGCCCGTCGCGAGCAGGGTGAAATTACCCAGGTCTACCTGTTTCACAACCGTCCCAAGTCAGGCTCGATTTATGAACCGGCCAGCCTGCGGCTGTTGCCGTTGGACCACACCTGGCAGAGCAATCTGGCGGCCATGCCTTGGCCGTCCAACAACCTGCCTGAAGTCATCAATGGCGTGCAGCACACATTGCCCGCGTTGATTGCCGAGTATCTGTTTGTCTCGCTGTTTCGCGCCTGCGCCGAATCGCTGGCCAGTGAAAACGCCAGCCGCCTGGCGGCCATGCAACGGGCTGAGAAAAACATAGGCGAACAATTGGAAGACCTTAACCGGGACTTCCATCGCTTGCGCCAGAGCGCAATCGATGAAGAGTTGTTCGATGTGGTGTCTGGTTTTGAGGCGCTGGGCAAGCCTTAACTTCTGCTGCGCTGCCGTACAACACTGTCGCGTTGACGTAGGAGCACCGGCAAAGCGCGCGTTAGCACCCTGCAGACTCATTTTGGTGCGAGGTCTGGCGCAGTGATTTTGCGGTTGTCCTTTAGCCGATACTTTATGTCTGACTAGCGCTAGATGCACACTGCGCTCAAGCGTACAGTGGGAACCTTCACGACATTAGCGTTATACCTTCTGACTGTTTTAAATTATTTATTCTGCCATGAACGCGGAAGTATCTACTGTATCCGTCATTATCGTTAATTGACGTAATTTACGGCTAAACAGCACTTCCCCCACTCAACTTAGTTACGTTCAAATTATTCATAACAACCCACAAATAATAATTGGCATGCGACTTGCAAAATCCCGAATCATTGTCACTTGAATCGGGAATGTCATTGATGGATAACACCACACTTACGCTAGAGCCGCTAAAGGCCAAGGCATTCAGCTCACGCTGGTACCAACTTGTGATTGGCATGATATGCATGATGGCGATCTCCAGCCCGCAGTATGTCTGGACATTATTTACCGGACCGTTGACTGAAAAACTTGGCGCATCGTTGGCGCAAGTGCAAGTAACCTTTTCCTTGCTTATTATTCTGCAAACGTTCTTTTCACCGGCTCAAGGCTATTTAGTTGACCGCTTCGGTTTACGTAAATTGATTGCCACCGGTTGTGCGCTGTCCGGACTGAGCTGGGTATTGGCCAGCCAGGCTGACTCGTTGACCTCGCTGTATCTCAGTTATGGCCTGCTTGGTGGGCTGGGCACCGGCATCGTTTATGTGGGGATTGTCGGTTTGATGGTGCGATGGTTTCCGGATCGTCGGGGGCTTGCGGCCGGTGCCGTGGCGGCCGGGTACGGCATGGGCGCGATGCTGACGACGTTCCCCATCAGTAACAGCCTGAAAAGCGCGGGCATGGAAACGACCCTGATCACGTTCGGCCTGATCCTCGGCGTGGTGGGTTTGCTGGCGTCGCAGTTTTTGCGTCAGCCACCGGCCAAACTCGCCGAAACACCGCTGCCTACGCTGGGCAAAGCAGTAGCGGATGTGCCACCGAGCAAGATGCTCAAGACGCCGATCTTCTGGCTGATGTTCGCGATGTTCACCATGATGTCGACCTCGGGCCTGATGGTCACATCGCAGATGGCAAGCTTCGCCAAGGACTTCGGCATGACCAGTGTCATGGTGATGGGCCTGGCCGCGCTGCCGCTGGCATTGACGATCGATCGCATCTGCAACGGCCTGACCCGGCCGCTGTTTGGCTGGATCTCGGACCGCTGGGGTCGGGAAAACACCATGGCGTTCGCCTTCTTCCTTGAAGGTATCGCCATGACGTTGTGGCTACTGACCAGCGATAACCCAGTGCTGTTCGTGCTGCTGTCGGGCGTGGTATTTCTGGGCTGGGGAGAAATCTTCTCGCTGTTCCCCTCGACGCTGACCGACACCTTCGGCACCCGCAACGCCACGACCAACTATGGTTTCCTTTACATGGCGCAGGGCATCGGTTCAATCTTTGGCGGCCCTGTCGCGGCCCTTCTGCATCAGCAAACCGGGAGCTGGATACCGGTCTTCAGCGTGGCGATCTGCTTCGACCTGATTACTGCCGCACTGGCGCTGTTTGTTCTCAAACGTATGCGCAGCAACTGGCTGATGAAAAACGCCCGTAGCCTGTGACAAAAAGGATTTCCAATGCTTAACACGACTCTGGCGGCACGCGGTATTGCCGTCGCACCTCATAGCCTGGCGGCGCAATCGGCCTTGGCGGTATTGCGAGCAGGCGGTAACGCCATCGAAGCGATGGTGGCAGCAGCGGCTTCGATTGCGGTGGTGTATCCGCACATGAACAGTTTGGGCGGCGATGGTTTTTGGTTGATCGTGCCACCCGAAGGCCCACCAGTGGCCATTGATGCCAGCGGTCCGGCGGGCAGCCAGGCGACTCTGGAACGATATACCGGGATGAAGCGAATTCCGATTCGTGGCGCCGCTGCGGCCTTGACCGTAGCCGGAACGGTTGGCGGATGGCAGGAAGCCTTGGCGGTGTCTGCCGAGCGGGGTGGCAGCATGCCGTTACCGAGCTTGCTCGCCGATGCTATCCACTACGCCACGGACGGTATTCCGGTGACGCCTTCGCAGTATATGGCCACCTCTGCCAAGCAGGCCGAGCTGCAGGACATCCCCGGGTTCGCCGAGACATTTTTGCAGGACGGCGCGCCTCCGGTCGCAGGCAGCCTGTTCAAACAGCCGCGCCTTGCCGTCACATTGAAGACCTTGGCCGAGCAAGGTCTAGACACCTTCTATCGTGGCGCTTTGGCAGACTCCATCGCCAACGACTTGCAGGCGCTGGGTGCGCCAGTCACCCGTGAGGACCTGGCCAAATACCGCGCCAAACGCGTGCGCGCCCTGGAACTCAAGCACAGCGCAGGCACTGTGTTCAATCTGCCGCCACCCAGCCAGGGGCTGGTGTCGCAGTTGATTCTGGGCGTGGCCGATCACGCAGGGCTCAGTCAGTTCGAGGCTGACAGCGCCGATCATATTCACACCTTGGTGGAGTCGACCAAACTGGCGTTTGCGGTTCGTGATGCGCACATTACCGACCCGGAGCATATGAGCATCGAACCACAATCCTGCCTGGAACCGGATTACCTGCAAGACCTGGCCGAACGGATCGATCCGTTGCACGCCGCGACATGGGGTGAAGGCAAAGGACCGGGCGACACCATCTGGATGGGCGTCATCGACAGCAGCGGGTTGGCGGTTTCGTTTATCCAGAGCATCTATCACGAGTTCGGCAGTGGCGTCGTTCTACCCGCCAGCGGCTTGAACTGGCAGAACCGCGGCGCTTCATTCAGCCTTGATGCCACTCACCTGCTGGCGCTACTGCCCGGCAAAAAACCCTTTCACACGCTCAACCCGGCAGCGGCACGTCTGCATGACGGCCGGACCCTGGTCTACGGCACCATGGGCGGCGATGGCCAACCACAGACGCAAGCGGCGGTATTCAGCCGATACGCGGTCTTCGGCCAACCCTTGCAGCAGGCGGTAACAGCGCCGCGCTGGTTGTTGGGGCGAACCTGGGGTGACACCACCGATACGCTCAAGCTCGAATCACGCATTGCACCAGAAGTGGTTGCCGAGCTTGAAGCGCGCGGCCATGAGGTGGAAATCCTGCCGGCATTCAGCGAAACCATGGGCCATGCCGGGGCGGCGGTGGCCTTGCCGAACGGCACGTTTGAAGGGGCCTTCGATCCGCGCAGCAACGGCGCGGCAGCAGGCTATTAAGCCAGACAGGGGTTGTAGGTTATCAACACGCTACCCTCGCAGCAGCATGATCACCGCAGCAAACAAAAAGACGCCAACCGCCTTCGGCGTTTAGACCGCCCACAATCAAATGCGGCGAACGATGGTTGAAGCTCAATCTGGTCGGTTGAGGTGAGCGCCAGCAGCAACACTTCGTTGTATGCTGGTGCGCACTTCATCGAGTCAGATCGTTAATCAACAGGAGGCCATCATGACGCATGCATCGACCCTGCCCAGCACCGGAAAAACAATCACCTATAGCCGTCCCGACGGGAAGCAAGTCAACGGTTATCTGGCCAGCCCGGAAAAAACCGAAGGCGCCCCGGCGATTGTAGTCATCCAGGAATGGTGGGGCCTGAACGATCAAATCCGTGGCGTCGCCGACCGCCTCGCGGCCTCAGGTTATCTGGCGCTGGTACCGGATCTGTATCGCGGCAAGTCGACGGTCGAGGAAGAAGAAGCGCACCACTTGATGGGCGAGCTGGACTTCAGCGACGCGGCGACCCAAGACATTCGCGGCGCTGTGCAATACCTCAAAGGGCATAGCCAGAAGGTTGCCGTGACCGGCTTCTGCATGGGCGGCGCGTTGACGCTGCTTGCCCTTAACGCCATTCCCGAGTTGTCGGCCGGGGTGGTCTGGTACGGTTGCCCTCCGCTGGAATACCTTGATGCCAAGGCTATCAAGGTGCCGGTGCTTGCACACTGGGCGGACCAGGACATCTTCTTCGCGCCCGAAATCGTCGACGAACTGGAGGCTAAATTAAAAGCAGGCGGCGTGAATGCACAATTCCATCGCTACCTGGCCCACCATGCGTTTGCCAACGAAACCGCTGTCGGTTTCGGACGCATTCCAGGCACTCAATACGACCCTGTCTGGGCTCAATTGGCCTGGGATCGGACGCTGACCTTCTTCGGCAAAACCCTGTGGAATGATTGACACCTGATCGCCTCGGCCAATGCATTGACCGACGGTGCGCTAATCCAGAATGCGTTTCTGACGGTCAGCATCAAATAACGTCAGACGATTGAAGCATTTCAGCGACCAGCTCACTGATTGAGAGGATTGAAACATGACAACGCAAACCGAAACCGCCCTGCTCGCGGGTGGCTGCTTCTGGGGCATGCAGGATCTACTGCGACGCTACCCTGGGGTGATTTCCACCCGTGTCGGTTACAGCGGCGGCGATGTACCCAACGCGACGTATCGCAACCACGGTACGCATGCAGAAGCGATAGAGATCGTATTTGACCCAAGCCAGATCAGTTATCGGCAGATTCTGGAGTTCTTTTTTCAGATCCACGACCCGTCGACACCCAACCGCCAGGGCAACGATATCGGCGTCAGTTATCGTTCGGCAATCTTCTACCTTGACGACGAGCAAAAGCGTGTGGCCGAGGACACGGTGGCGGACGTCGACGCGTCGGGTCTCTGGCCTGGCAAGGCAGTCACCGAAATCGCCCCGGCCGGTCCGTTCTGGGAAGCAGAGCCTGAGCATCAGGATTATCTGGAACGCATTCCCAACGGTTACACCTGCCACTTCATTCGGCCGAACTGGAAGCTGCCAGTGCGGGGCTGACAATATTGGAAGATCGTTCGTATCAAGGCTTACTTACCCGGCAAATCAATCGCCCTTACAGGCGATTGATTCAAACATCGATCAACACAACACCCGGCTGCACAAAATAAATACAAGATGAACTGCTTGGGTGTTTAACCGACTTTCTTTTCGGTGCAGCCCACACTGATCCGTATTTTTCTTCCCTACCTGCGTCTGTAATGAAAACAGTTCCTGGCCGACAATAGCGTTGCCATCAGGGACTTGCGGGACCGACCTGATTAATAACTCTGCTTCGCTGTCCCGCACACTAATCGCTCAGGGGGAACTATGGCCAAGCTCGCATTTATTCTGGTTGGATTTTTGGCATTAACAATTGGGATCGGTATCCTCGCGACAATTCCCCCGGCTTAGGCTAAGGGAACGAGCGAGTTATCTACGTCAACGCGCGCAGAAAGATAGAGGGTTCGTTGAGAACAGTTACTCCGCGACAGCGATTCGATTACGTCCTCGCGCTTTAGCGCCATACAACGCTTTATCGGCACGGTTCATCAAGTGGTACAGGTCTTTATCGTCGGGCTGCATCAAAGCCACACCGAGGCTGGCGGTCATACTGTGGACTGGCTCGTTTTTCAATTGAGCAATAGTCTGAACTAACTGCTCGGCAATACTCAGGGCAACTTCCATGGACGTATCAGGGAGCAGAACAGCGAACTCCTCGCCACCCAGCCGACCGTGGAGGTCAGCGGCACGAAAGGACGCGGCAATGACCACGCCAATCTGACGCAGCACTTCGTCCCCCACCTGATGACCGTGTGTGTCGTTGATGTGCTTGAAGTGATCCATGTCCAACATCAATGCGCACAATGACCGCTGGGTACGCCTGCAGTCGCTGTACAACTGCTGGGCGCCTTCAAAAAAAGCACGGCGATTCTTAAGGCCCGTGAGCTCATCGGTCTGTGCGGCATGGGTGGAAATACTGTGCGCCCGCTCCATTTCACGGGTTAAACGAAACGCTTGCTCCAGTGCGTCAGAAAGTTTGCGTGTCGCGCTGACCACAAAAGAAGCGAAGACCAGGACCGACAATGCCATCCCCACCTGCATCACTGACGATTGAAACAGCAGCCAGACAGTACACGGCAGTAACACTAACGCCATCGACACTAAGGTCATGCGCCGATAGGCCGAGTAGCAGGACACCGCTGCAACCGACATCCCTACCGTAAACAACATGACCAGGGCCTGCGCCAACAGGTCGTTCGCTGGCATCACCGCTAACGCGCCTATCCCCCAGACGCCTGCCGATAGCACCAGCGTGAACCAATAGGTGAACTCCCAGCGTTGCGGCGTGCGTTCATGCTTGGGGCCGCGAAAATAGGCAACAAACATCGCTACACGCAACAACGTTGAAACTGTCAGCAAAGACAACCACCAAGCAACGGCACCGTGCTCAAAACGATCCCAACACAACCAGCACAGCATGACTGCGCCCATATAGCTGCCGCCTGCCGCATACACCGATTGAAGAAATAACTGCTGCAACCGGTCAACGCGTACCTGCTGCGCGATAAAAGAATCTGAGGCACACTGAAACCCAAGGCAATCCATCTGATCCGCCCGACCACGACAAAAAACCATTGTGGCATCCCGCTATCATCGCGAACAGCGGAATAACGTACTCCAATGCCCGCTCACGGATTATCTTTATCGCCTCCCCTTCCGACAGCGATCTAGCCATGCTCGTTGCTGTTGTGGCCCTCCTCCAACACTGCTAGCTCATCGGATTTTGCGTCCGACAATAGAGTGAGCACCAAAGCAACCTTGTCACAGGCACGATAAGACGCTATTTGAAACATTCCTTAAAAGTATTAATTAATATAAATAAATATCGCTAATAGTGTGCATATCTTCTGTCTAGTATGGGCAGCCACTACTGGTCACGCGTCAAGAAGGTGTCATGCCTAGCGCGAAATCAGCGTACTCCCACCTCATCGCTTGGCTGTTGCGGGACGGATTAACGTTCTGCGTGAGGTCGCGCCCCCCATAACAAACCTGGATTGAAAACGCACTGGCCGCAAAAGGCCTATTGGAGCATTGATACATGTCCACTTATTTGTCAGATCGGGTTCAGAGCATTAACCCTTCCCCCAGCATCGCCGCGAACACGCTCGCTCAAGAACTCAAGCGCCAAGGGCGCGATATCGTCAATCTGACAGTGGGTGAACCAGACTTTGACACACCCGCCCACATCATTGAAGCCGCCGCCCAGGCGATGCAAAAGGGAGACACCCATTACACCGCAACCCCAGGCACACTGGCTCTGCGCCAGGCCATCATCACCAAATTGCAGCGTGATAACGGCCTTGAGTACACCGCTGATGAAATCGTGGTGGGGTGTGGGGGCAAACACGTTATTTTTCATGCCTTCGCTGCGACGTTAAACCCAGGCGATGAAGTTATCATTCATGCACCTTACTGGGTTTCGTATCCTGATCTGGCGGTATTGCACGAGGCCAAACCGATTGTAATCAAAGGTCAGCAGGCTAATGGATTCAAATTGCTGCCCGCCGAGTTAGAAGCCTTTATCACAGCAAAAACCAAATGGGTGGTCATCAATTATCCAAACAACCCTACCGGCGCGGTTTATACCGAAGACGAGCTGAGAGCCTTGGCGGCTGTACTTGAGCGCTATCCGAGCATTCTGGTAATGGCCGATGAAATCTATGAACACTTTGTGTTCGGCGTCAAACATCAGTCGTTGTTGAAAGTCGCGCCACAGCTTAAGAAACGCCTGTTGATCATCAATGGCGCCTCCAAAGGCTATGCCATGACAGGCTGGCGTATTGGCTTCGGTGCCGGACCTCAGCCGCTGATCCAGGCGATGAGCAAACTCCTGTCGCAATCAACCACCTGTCCAAGCTCGATCAGCCAGGCTGGCGCAGTGGCCGCTTTCGCAGGGACTCAAGAGCCCATCGCAACTATGGCCGCGACCTACGCCCGACGTCGCGACCTGATGCTCGAACACCTGGAAGGCATTGAAGGCGTCTCCTACTGCAAACCTGATGGTGCCTTTTACGTCTACCTCAATGTCGAGAATCTGCTCGGCAAAGCAGCACCTGGGGGCAAGGTTCTTAACAATGACCAAGACGTAGCCGAGCATTGTTTGATGGCAGCGGGCGTCGCTACGGTGTGCGGAGCGGCCTATGGCCTGTCGCCCTATCTGAGATTGTCGTTTGCCAGCGATGAGCAATCGATTATCGAAGGCTGCGCACGAGTGCGTAATGCCGTACAGATGCTCAAGTAACACCCTTTTCAGA
>NZ_DASWOT010000072.1:0-10825 GCF_036404235.1 Pseudomonas sp. | reverse complement strand
ACCGCAATAAGGACACACGCTTGCAACGCTTTGACTCGTCATATCCATTTCCCGAAGCCAAAAAAAAAGACGCCCTGTTCTCCTCCGTCTGAAACGGGGAGCACACGGCGCCTTTGTCGTGAAGATGGTAATCGGTGTTGATTACCTCTGCACAGTGCTTTGCAAAGGACGGGCCAGAGGGCTGTCGCACAGCGGCAGTAAGTCCGGTGTGCGCGGTCTGCCTGTTACACCGCGTGCGCAGGTTTACGACGGGTTCCCCGCCGGTCGCGGGACAAGCCCGACTCCCACATGGGGGTTCAGAGCCAAAACGCACGTGGTGGGGGCCAGAACGCCCTGTAGGAGCGAACTTGTTCGCGAAGCGTTGTCTCAGGCGCACCGCGTTGGTCGCTTCGCCAACAAGTTGGCTCCTACAGATTGAGCTGTGTTCTGCAGTAAACCGGTGTGTGCGGTTTGCCTGTCACGCCGCGTGTGCAGGTTTTACGACGGGTTCCCCGCCGGTCGCGGGACAAGCCCGACTCCCACATGGGGGTGCAGAGCCAAAACGCACGTGGTGGGGGCCAGAACGCCCCAAGGAGCGAACTTGTTCGCGAAGCGATGTCTCAGGCGCACCGTGTTGGTCGCTTCGCCAACAAGTTGGCTCCTACAGATTGAGCTGCGTTCTGCTGTAAACCGGTGTGTGCGGTTTGCCTGTCACACCGCGTGTGCAGGTTTTACGACGGGTTCCCCGCCGGTCGCGGGACAAGCCCGACTCCCAGCCAAAACGCACGTGGTGGGGGCCAGAACGCCCTGTAGGAGCGAACTTGTTCGCGAGGCGGTGTTTCAGATACACCTCATGGGTCGCCTCGCCAACAAGTTGGCTCCTACAAGTTGAACTGCGTTCTACTGACTGGCATGAGGGCAGGCCTCACTCAACAGATCGGGAAATAAATGCCATCACCCGTTGCCGTGCAACTTGCTCATCAGTTGCGCTTCGGCCTGGGTCAGGCCGCAGGACTGGGTCAGTTCGTCAACGCTGGCGCCCTTTGCGATCAGACGCGCGGCCTGGGCGAAGGACAAGGTAGACGGATCGCGCTGTTCGAGGATGGTGATCTTGTCCGGCAACGGTGCCACGATGGCACGCAACTCATGCAGTTCCTCGCCCATTTTGACCGTACCGCCCTGATAGTTTTCCAGGCGTCGGGCCAGCTCGCGAATGCGTTGATCACGCAGCGAATCAGCTTCAATCCGCTGTGTGGTCAATGTGCGCAGGCGTTTGGTGTGGAGCATGAACATCGCAAAGCTTGCGATCCACAATACCGCCAGAAAAATTACCGCTACCTCTAGGATCAATCAGATGCTCTCCAGCTCGGACCACTCTTCTTCGGACATCATATTGTCCAGTTCCACAAGAATCAGCAGTTCGCCGTTCTTGTTGCAGACGCCCTGAATAAACTTGGCCGATTCATCGTTGCCCACGTTGGGCGCGGTTTCGACTTCCGACTGACGCAAGTACACGACTTCGGCGACGCTATCGACCAGAATCCCGACCACCTGTTTGTCGGCTTCGATGATCACAATCCGCGTGTTATCGCTGACTTCAACCGGAGGCAGACCAAAGCGCTGGCGGGTGTCGATGACGGTAACGACATTACCGCGAAGGTTGATGATGCCTAGCACGTAGCTTGGCGCACCCGGGACCGGCGCGATCTCGGTGTAACGCAGCACTTCCTGAACCTGCATCACGTTGATGCCGTACGACTCGTTGTCCAGGCGGAAGGTAACCCACTGCAGAATTGGATCTTCGGAACCCTGTGCTGACGACTTATTCATAACCCAACCCCTTGCCTATTGTGCTGTGCGAACAGCGTTGCGTACGCCGGTCTGTGTTTATCTGGTTTTGTTCATTTGCTTGACCGCACCACTGGCAATCAAGGCTGCCAACTCGGAAACATCCAGCAGCGCGCACATGTGCTCGATCACCGTGCCCGCAAGCCAAGGACGCTGGCCGCGATGAGAACGCCATTTGATTTCGCTCGGGTCCAGGCGTAGCGAACGGCTGACCTGATGCACCGCCAGCCCCCATTCATACCCCTGCACTGAAATTACGTATTGCAGCCCCTGACGAAAGTCGTCGCGGTAGCGGTCGGGCATGATCCAGCGAGCCGTATCCAGCACCTTCAAATTGCCTGCCTGGCTGGGCAAAATCCCCAAAAACCAGTCGGGCTGACCGAACAGCGGCGTCAACTCTTGACCCGCCAGTGGATAAATCGAACCCAGGCATACCAGCGGCACTGCCAGGGTTAACCCGGCGACATCGAACAGCAGGCATTCGAAGGGCTCGGCAGCCCAGGCCGGGCGTGCATCCGGGGTCGGCGGTGGTGTCGGGTGATGCCGTGATGGCAAATGGATTTCGGCGACCGGCTGGACCAACGTGGCGCTCGGTGCAATCGCTTCGACCACCGGGATGGTAGGCACGGTAATCATCGGGCTGACCATCACTGGCGCCTGCACTTCCAACACCCGAGCCATCACCGGTGCGCTGATTGCGACAGGTTTGACCATCGCGGCAGGCGGTTTGGCGGTCGCATGCACGCGAGCGTCATGCGCCCGCTCTTCACGTACCGCCGCTTCGAAATCGTCGACAGGATCGTCCAGCAGCTCCTCGGTCGCCTCCTGAAGCAACGTATCGAGGTAGTTCTGCAACGCCAATCGTGGTCGTGATGCTATGTCCAGAGGGCGGTTCATAGAGGAGCCCGAGAATAAGTGATGCGATGACTGCCTGAACTCTTTATCGGCTGCACCGGCAACCGACTTGAATGCAGCAATACATTGCACGGCAATAAGTGAATGGCGGACACGTCACGCCACCTGCCCGACGAGTTGCTCGGACAACATATGTTTCAGTAACGCGCGATACGCCAGCACACCCCGACTCTTGTTGTCGAACTGTGAAGGCGTCACGCCTGCCCGGCTGGCATCGCGCAGGCGCGTATCGACCGGAATGTAGGCTTTCCAGACATGCTCGGGGAAGCTGTCGCGCAATAATTTCAGCGTACTCATCGACGCCTGGGTTCGTCGATCGAACAGGGTCGGAACAATGCTGTAAGGCAGTGGTACTTTGCGTGAACGGTTGATCATCGCCAGGGTATTGACCATACGCTCCAACCCCTTCACGGCAAGAAACTCGGTCTGTACCGGGATCACCAACTGCTGGCTTGCCGCCAGTGCGTTGACCATCAACACCCCCAGCAACGGCGGACTGTCGATGATCGCATAATCGAAATCCTGCCACAGCTGCGTCAGGCTTTTGGCGATCACCAGCCCAAGACCACTTTGCCCCGGCGACTGACGCTCAAGCGTCGCCAGTGCGGTGCTGGACGGCAGCAAGGCAATACGTTTGTCGCTGGTGGGCAGCAGCAACTGGCCGGGTAACCCAGCAGGCACCACACCTTTGTTCAGGAATAAATCGAAGCAACTGTGCTCCAGCTCATCCGGGTTGTGGCCGAAGTAACTGGTCATCGAGCCGTGGGGATCGAGGTCCACAATGACCACGCGCTTGCCCGCCTCGGCCAGTAACCCGGCTAGAGCGATTGAGGTGGTGGTCTTCCCGACCCCACCTTTCTGATTAGCGACTGCCCACACTCTCATGTTTCGTTTTCCCCTCGATCATGGCGATGACCGAGACTGACTATGGGGCGGATGACGAAGATTTGACACCTTGCGACGGCTTGGCTGGTGCCGGTGCAGTTTGTGTGCCAGCACGGCGTAACGCGGCGTCGGGTTTTGCATTGGCGGTAGTGCCAGAACCTGTCAGGCTGCGGCGCACGTTGAGATTGCGCGAGATCACCAACACCACACGACGGTTGCGCCCTCGGCCCTCAGCGGTGGCATTTGAGGTCAACGGCTGAAATTCGCCGTAACCGACCGACGCCAGACGCGCCGGATTGACGCCATTCATCGCCAGAAGCCGCACGATGCTCGAAGAACGTGCCGACGATAACTCCCAGTTACTTGGGAACTGCGCCGTATTAATGGGCTGATCGTCGGTGAAGCCTTCGACATGGATCGGGTTATCGAACGGCTTGACGATTTTCGCCACTTTGTCGATCAGATCGAACGCTTTGTCGCTGGGCATCGCGTCGCCACTGCCGAACAACAGACTGGAATTCAATTCAATCTCAATCCACAGCTCGTTACCGCGCACGGTCATCTGATCCGAGGAGATCAAATCGCCGAACGCGGCGTTGACCTCGTCGGAGATGGACTTTAGCGGATCATTGAAACCCTGCCCCAGCGCGGCATCGGTCTGCTCGCTGTCGATCACCAGCGGATCGGTAGGCCTTGTGGTCTGTGGCCTCTGCTCGCCGATGGCGATGGGCTTGACGCTGCGCTCGGGCTCGTTGAACACTCCGACCAACGCCTCGGAGAGCACTTTGTACTTGCCTTCGTTGAGCGATGAAATTGAGTACATCACCACGAAAAACGCAAACAGCAGGGTGATGAAGTCCGCGTAGGACACCAGCCAGCGCTCGTGGTTTTCATGTTCTTCGGGGCGGCGACGTCGGGCCATGATCAGTCCATCACTCCATGAAGCCTTGCAGCTTCAATTCGATGGAACGCGGGTTCTCGCCCTCAGCGATCGACAGCAGCCCCTCCAGCAGCATTTCGCGATAACGCGACTGACCCAGCACGATAGCTTTGAGCTTGTTCGCCACCGGCAGCAGGATCAGGTTGGCCGAAGCCACACCGTAAATGGTGGCGACGAACGCCACCGCGATGCCGCTGCCCAGTTGGTTCGGATCGGCGAGATTACCCATCACATGAATCAAACCCATCACAGCACCGATAATGCCCACGGTCGGCGCGTAGCCGCCCATGCTTTCGAAGACTTTGGCGGCGTGGATGTCTCGGGTTTCCTGGGTGATGAAATCCACCTCCAGGATGCTTCGAATAGCTTCGGGCTCAGCACCGTCGACCAGCAATTGCAGGCCCTTGCGTGAATATGAATCGGGCTCTGATTCAGCAACCGATTCGAGTCCCAGCAAACCTTCCTTGCGTGCGGTGAGGCTCCAGTTGATCACGCGATCAATGCCACCTGCCATATCGATACGCGGTGGGAACACAATCCAGACGAAAATCTGAACCGCACGCTTGAACGCACTCAGGGATGTCTGCAACAAACTCGCAGCCAGGGTGCCGCCGAGTACGATCAGTGCCGCCGGGCCATTGAGCAATGCACCCAGGTGGCCCCCTTCCAGAAAGTTGCCGCCGACAATGGCAACGAACGCCAGGATGATCCCAATCAGGCTTAAAACATCCATCAGATACACGCCTCGACCAAGTGACGCCCAATATCGTCCAGGCTATAAACCGCGTCTGCCAGATCTGCTTTGACGATGGCCATCGGCATGCCATAGATCACACAGCTGGCTTCGTCCTGGGCCCAAATATGGCTGCCGCCCTGCTTGAGCAGACGCGCGCCTTCGCGACCGTCGGCGCCCATGCCGGTCAGCACCACAGCAAGTACCTTATCGCCGTAGGATTTGGCTGCTGAACCAAAGGTGATGTCTACGCAGGGCTTGTAGTTAAGGCGCTCATCACCCGGCAGGATTTTTACCGCACCACGCCCGTCTACCATCATTTGTTTGCCGCCAGGCGCTAACAGTGCCAACCCCGGACGCAGTACATCGCCGTCTTCGGCTTCCTTGACACTGATGCTGCATAACTTGTCCAGACGCTCGGCGAATGCCTTGGTAAACGCCGCAGGCATGTGCTGGATCAGCACAATCGGTGCCGGGAAGTTGGCAGGCAACTGAGTCAACACACGCTGCAACGCCACTGGACCGCCTGTGGACGTGCCAATGGCAACCAGTTTGTAAGCCTTGCGCTTGGGTGAGGGAGACGACGGCGCATGATGGGCCGCGCCGTGCGAGACAGGCCGAGGGGTCGGTGTCGATGCAGTACGCGCCGTGACCGACGCACTCGCCGATGGCG
Source organism: Pseudomonas sp. (assembly GCF_036404235.1). GTDB lineage: Bacteria > Pseudomonadota > Gammaproteobacteria > Pseudomonadales > Pseudomonadaceae > Aquipseudomonas. Next base: position 4,852 of record NZ_DASWOT010000072.1, on the reverse strand, counting down.
TCGGACTCACGGGGGCGGCTACAGGCGCAGGCGGGCTGCCATAACCACTGAAACGCCGGTTACTGTGCGAAATGGTATGCACCTTTTCGCACAGCATCTGCTTGACCCTCTCAGGGTTACGCGAAATGTCTTCGAAGTTTTTCGGCAGGTAATCCACGGCGCCAGCGTCCAACGCATCGAGGGTCACCCGCGCGCCTTCGTGGGTCAGCGAGGAAAACATCAGCACAGGCGTCGGGCAGCGCTGCATGATGTGACGAACCGCCGTGATGCCATCCATCATCGGCATCTCGTAATCCATGGTGATCACATCAGGCTTGAGCGCCAAGGCTTGCTCGATGGCTTCCTTACCATTGGTTGCCGTACCAACCACTTGAATCGTCGGATCGGAAGAAAGAATTTCCGAGACGCGGCGGCGGAAAAAACCGGAATCGTCCACCACCAGAACCTTGACTGCCATAAATACTCCATAGAGTCAGCGAGCCTGCGAAAGGCTCGCGAACCCAGAATCAAATACGCCGCGAGGCGTAACGCTTGAGCATGCTCGGTACGTCAAGGATCAACGCGATGCGCCCGTCGCCTGTGATGGTGGCGCCCGACATACCCGGCGTACCTTGCAACATCTTGCCCAGCGGTTTGATCACCACTTCTTCCTGGCCCACCAGTTGATCGACGACGAAGCCGATGCGCTGCGTGCCGACCGAAAGGATCACCACATGGCCTTCGCGTTGCTCTTCGTGAGCAGCGGAGCCGACCAACCAGCGCTTGAGGTAAAACAGTGGCAGCGCCTTGTCGCGCACGATCACCACTTCCTGACCGTCGACGACGTTGGTGGTCGACAGATCCAGATGGAAGATTTCGTTGACGTTGACCAGTGGGAAAGCAAACGCCTGATTGCCCAGCATCACCATCAGAGTCGGCATGATCGCCAGGGTCAGCGGCACCTTGATGACGATCTTCGAACCCTGGCCCTTGGTCGAATAGATGTTGATAGAGCCGTTGAGCTGGGCAATTTTGGTTTTCACCACGTCCATGCCCACACCACGGCCCGACACGTCGGAGATCTCGGTCTTGGTCGAGAAGCCCGGTGCGAAAATCAAGTTGTAGCAGTCGCTTTCGCTTAAACGGTCGGCAGCTTCTTTGTCCATCACGCCGCGCTTGACCGCAATAGCCCGCAGCACAACGGGGTCCATGCCTTTACCGTCATCGGAAATCGACAGCAAAATATGGTCGCCTTCCTGTTCCGCCGACAACACCACACGGCCGCTGCGGGACTTGCCCGAGGCCTCGCGTTCTTCCGGCGATTCGATACCGTGATCGACCGCGTTGCGCACCAAATGCACCAGCGGATCGGCCAACGCCTCGACCAGGTTTTTGTCCAGGTCGGTTTCTTCACCGACCAATTCAAGGTTGATTTCTTTCTTAAGCTGACGCGCCAGGTCACGTACCAGTCGCGGGAAGCGGCCGAAGACTTTCTTGATCGGCTGCATCCGGGTCTTCATCACCGCGGTCTGCAGGTCGGCAGTCACCACGTCAAGATTGGAAACGGCCTTGGACATGGCTTCGTCGGCACTGTTGGCACCCAGACGCACCAGGCGATTACGCACCAGCACCAGTTCGCCAACCATGTTCATGATTTCGTCCAGCCGCGCGGTGTCAACCCGTACGGTGGTTTCGGCTTCCGTCGGCGCGTGCTTCTCGGCAATCGGCGCTGGGGCTTTCGACGCAGCAGGCGCCGCAGCGGGCGCGGGCTTGGCGGCAGGTGCTTTCGCAGGTTCGACCTTTGCCTGTTCCACTTTTTTTGCCGGTGCAACAGCGGCGGCAGGTGCGGTGGCTACCGCGTCCGGTTCGAACTTGCCTTTGCCATGCAACTGGTCAAGCAAGTCTTCGAATTCGTTGTCGGTGATTTGGTCCGATAGCTTGTCAACGCCCGCCGCGGCGGCAGGTGCATCGGGTGCTGCTGCAACGGCTTGTGCGCTCGCGCCCGCGTCGACAGAAAAACTGCCCTTGCCGTGCAATTGGTCGAGCAGCGATTCAAATTCGTCGTCGGTGATTTCGTCAGATGAGTGGCTGATCGCCGGGGCATCAGGTGCAGGCGGTGCGCCCGCGTCCACTGCGAACTGGCCTTTACCGTGCAATTGATCAAGCAACGATTCAAATTCAGCGTCGGTGATATCGTCACTGGCGTCGCCAGCAGCAGGCGTCGATGCCGGAGGCGGCGCAGCAGCCACAGGCGCTGCACCAGCGGCCTGGGCCTTGACCGCATTGAGCGAGTCGAGCAGTTGTTCGAATTCATCATCGGTGACGTCTTCGGACGGTGCTTCGGCGACCGGCTCAGCGACCACTGGCGCAGCGGCTATTTCGGCGGCAGGCGCAGGCTCGGCCAGACGCGACAGGGCTGCCAGCAACTCTGGTGTCGCAGGCGTGACGTCAGTGCGTTCGCGCACTTCGCCAAACATATTGTTGACGGTGTCCAGTGCTTCCAGCACAACGTCCATGAGCTCTGCGTCGACCCGACGCTCACCCTTGCGCAGGATGTCGAAGACGTTTTCGGCGATATGGCAGCACTCCACCAGCTCGTGGAGCTGGAGGAAGCCAGCGCCGCCTTTTACAGTGTGGAAACCGCGAAAAATTGCATTGAGCAAGTCAGCGTCATCCGGTCGGCTTTCCAGCTCGACCAGTTGCTCGGACAGTTGCTCCAGAATCTCGCCGGCCTCAACCAGAAAATCCTGAAGGATTTCTTCATCGGCGCCGAAGCTCATTGGGGGGATGCTCCTAAAATTAACCGTCAACCGATCCAGGTCTTGCGCAAAGTTGTCAGAGGGTGAGCTGCCTGCGGTAAAACAACAGGCAGTCAGCTCACAGCCACTTCTTACTCAGAACCTAGAAACCCAGGCTGGATAGCAAATCGTCTACATCATCCTGACCGGATACGACGTCTTCACGTGTATCGGCATGAATCTGCGGACCTTCACCCTTGGAGTGAAGTTTTTCGTGTTCTTTTTGCCGACGGAACACCTCCTGATCGTGTTCGATACCAGCAAAGCGGTCGACCTGGCTGGCCATAAGGACCAGTTTGAGAAGATTGCTTTCGACTTCGGTCACCAACTGGGTCACGCGCTTGATCACCTGGCCGGTGAGATCCTGATAATCCTGAGCCAACAGAATATCGTTGAGATAACCACCGACCTCGTGGGTCTCTTGCTCACTACGTGCCAGGAAACCGTCGATACGCCGCGCCAGCTCGCGAAACTCTTCAGCGCCGAGTTCACGACGCATGAAACGCCCCCAATCGGCCCTCAGTGCCTTGGCGTCAGTTCCAAGGCCATTCATCAAGGGCGTGCTTTGCTCGACCAGGTCCATGGTGCGGTTGGCCGCGTTTTCCGTCAGCCTGACAACATACGACAAGCGCTCGGCGGCGTCGGTGATCTGGGACACTTCTTCAGCTTGCGGCATGTGCGGGTCAATCTGAAAATTAACGATTGCACTGTGCAGCTCGCGTGTCAGCTTGCCAACTTCCCGGTACAGGCCGCGATCACGGGTCTGATTAAGCTCATGGATAAGTTGCACCGCCTCGCCAAACTTGCCTTTTTCAAGGCTCTCGACCAGCTGCCGCGCATGTTTCTTCAGGGTCGACTCAAAGTCACCCATTGTCGAATCTTTGGAATCCATAGCGCCCTCGCAGCGAACATCAGCTATTGACGCGCTCGAATATCTTCTCGATTTTTTCTTTCAGTACTTGCGCCGTGAAAGGCTTGACCACGTAGCCATTAACACCCGCCTGGGCAGCCTCGATGATCTGCTCGCGCTTGGCTTCAGCAGTGACCATCAATACCGGCAAGTGACGCAGGCGCTCATCGGCGCGAACCTGACGCAGCAGATCGATACCGGACATGCCCGGCATGTTCCAGTCGGTCACCAGAAAGTCAAAGGCTCCGTTTTGCAGCATCGGCAACGCGGTCGTACCGTCATCTGCTTCGGCCGTGTTGGTGAACCCAAGGTCACGCAACAGGTTTTTTATGATCCGCCGCATCGTTGAGAAGTCATCAACGATGAGGATTTTCATGTTCTTGTCCAATTCGACCTCCAAGCAGTCTTTAACGCGTCCAGCACCTGGACGCGCACTCAATCAAAACCGGCACAGCGCGCTGACCGGGCTGCACTAAACGACGACGGGCTTGGCAAATCAACAGGTGCGAAGCACAGCGCAACGGGGCCTGACATAGCTCCGTGCGACCGGCTCCTGCCTTGTCTGATGTTTCCCACTACGCTCTGCACAGCCGGCTTACAGCAACACGCACCCGCGCGTTGTCTGTCAACGCGCTCGCCACTCTCCCAAACGCCCTCGCAAACGAGCTGCGCACTGGCTGTGTAACTGACTGACACGCGACTCGCTGACACCCAGGACCTCACCGATTTCCTTGAGGTTCAGCTCTTCGTCGTAGTACAGCGCCAACACCAGGCGTTCACGCTCTGGCAGGTTGGCAATAGCATCTGCCAGCGCCCTCTGGAAACGCTCGTCTTCCATATCACGCGAGGGCTCAAGCGACTGGCTTGCGCCGTCCTCATGCAATCCTTCATGTTCGCCGTCCTGCAACAGGTCGTCGAAACTGAACAGCCGGCTGCCCAAGGTATCGTTCAAAATCCCGTAATAATCATCGAGACTCAATTGGAGTTCGGCCGCAACCTCGTGATCTTTAGCGTCACGACCGGTTTTCGCTTCAATTGAGCGAATTGCGTCACTGACCATGCGTGTATTTCGGTGAACCGAACGTGGTGCCCAGTCCCCTTTGCGCACTTCGTCGAGCATCGCGCCACGGATACGGATGCCCGCATACGTCTCGAAACTGGCACC
>NZ_DASWOT010000071.1:0-16646 GCF_036404235.1 Pseudomonas sp. | reverse complement strand
AACGGAAGACCCCTATCAGCGGTCGATGAGTTAGGCACACGCATTGACTATGAATACGACGAACATGGGCGCTGCCATTCAATATCTCATGAGTGGGGTGTTACACACCTGAAATACAGAGCCGATGGAGCACTGGATTACGAAAAATTCAAATTACCTTGTGGTAAAAATCTGGTCACACGTTATAGCTACGACAAATCCGGAAGGGAGATCCTTCGTCAGTTCGAGATACTACCGGACATCGCGGAGCAGAATCCGAAATCATCGATTCTGGAATTAAGTAGCATCTTCAATCCAGATGGGCGTTTGCATACCGCCACGCTAAAAAACAATGAAGATTTATGTCGAACGGAAACGTATACCTACACCCACACTGGCCAGCTACAGAGCTATAGTTGTTCAGGCCCGAACAAGCCCAAAGACACGTCAGGAAAATCGCTAACCAAACAACACTTCACCTACAATGAAACTGGCAACATCAATGAAGTCCTCAACAACTTCACAGATGGAAAATACTCTCCTGCGCAGACTAAATCTTTAGCTTTAGATATTAACCGTTACCCCGGAGGGGAGTATAAGACTCTATACCTTTACGACCCTGAGGACACCACCAAATTGTACTTAATAACCATGAACAGTGAATTCTATGGGTGGGATTTTTTCCTACATATCGAACCTGACTTTGAAGATACATATGACGACTCGGGCTATGGGACCGATCCGAGAATTCGCAGATTTAAGGATGCAAACGGAAGATTTCTTTACGGACAAATTCCAAGGTATGGGTCGCCATTCTTGCGCACAAAATTGACACCTGTAAGCTCGTTCGATATTTTTGGCCGTATTATCCACAACAATTACCGCTATGATGCTTACGATAAATTAATGGGATCAGGCGATTCAACAAAAACCAAAACCGAATACTTTTACAACGAATACCGTTTGAGCGGCTTCACACAAGCCCTCTCGGAGAGCGACAGCAAACCCTATGTAGAGGGCCTGCAAATATTAGACGCGAAGAAAGTCAATCGCACTGTCAGCCTCACGGATATCAGTCGCGGGTGCAGGCTGATTAATCAAAGGATTCATAGGGCACCGGCAGTGCCCTCAGCGGCAACGTTGATCGACGACACCCAACAATACGTGCTCACAAACGCTCAAGGCACTCCACTCGGCTATTGCGACAAGGACGGTGTCTTGACGTTGGCGCCTACCTATACGCCTTTCGGTTATTGCCCATTCGACTCAGGCTGCCTGATAGAGAAATTTGGCTCAGACAACGTGCCCACTGCGTTTCCCATGATCGGCATGAATGGCGAACTTCGTGATCCAGAAACAGGGGTGTATATCTTGGGCAATGGATATCGCCACTACGACCCAGAACTCTGCATGTTCACCACGCCCGACAGCCTGAGCCCTTTCGGAGAAGGAGGCGTTTTGCCGTATGCGTATTGCGGTAATGATCCGATCAATCACACCGATATCACAGGTCACACCAAAAGCATCAGTCAACGCTTCAGACAGCGCGGCATAGATGAAAATAGCTGGCAGCCCATGAGTCTTGGGAAGAATGGTCCCCTCATGAACGCCATTATATGGGGAGGTGTCGCCATCATTTCCGCTCCATTCACGGCGGGTGGCAGTTTAGCTCTTGGTGCGTCGTTGACGGGCCTTGCCATAGTGTCGACGGCTTTCAGCATAGCGAGCGTGTCACTGGAAGAATAGTAATCCGGACCTGGCGAAGACATTCGGCTGGGTAGCGTTCGGAACCGGCGTAGCCGGGGCGTTTCTGGCACCGCTGGACTCAGTGCGAAAAGGCCTGGGGGCGCCAGGAATGGGGAGGCTGATTTCGGTCAGTGAACAGGCAGCTGTGAACACCCGTAACGTGGTGAAAACCAATGTGACTCGCCTACGCGCCCAGATGGGCCGGATGCAGAACTTGATCGACGGGGGACTGATGAGAATGGAATCCGTTGTTATCCAAATGCCTGAAACAACACCGATGCCTTATTTAATAAGAGGCGCAAAGATAAAACCGTACACGCCAGCGGGTTCCCGCTCTTTATTTAAAAGCGCATTCAGCGAATGGAGCATCGCCGACAGTGTCGCTTCGCTCTCGGGTGGGATGACCATTGTTTCGACCGTTATGGGGGAGAACGATCTTGATCCGACGATCATCGGTCGTCCGGCATCCATCAGCGGCGCCGCGGCGAGTCTCACCGCAATAGGGATTGATCAGCGCTTTGCGACGCTGCAAAAATTCCCGCGCGTGTTTAGTCCGCTGAAGTTCAGATAAGAAGAGGAAGAACGATTACCGCTGGCGATGACCCGATCCATTGTGGCTTTCAGGCTGTCGGTCAACTGGATCAGGAGCACGGACGAAGACAGTGAGGATGCACTCGGTAATGGTCATCTCCCGGAGTCGATAGAGTCGGATTATGGTAGTTGGAGGGCAGATCGGCAAATGTCGGGATGGGTACCGGTTCTCAGTTGCAGCATTCCTAATATTCGCAACTCGTCGATTGGCGAGCTTTTTGAAGAGTTTTGAGAGCGTATAACCACCAACAAGCAGACCGATGCCAGCACTCACGAGCAGCCAGCCTATTGCGTCTTCATAATGACTATGTGGCCACAGCAGGAACATTGGAAGTATGGGTATATATAGACCAATGAAAGCTCCAGCCAGAGCCCCCAATAACCATCCCCAGGAAATATAGAGGGCTGACAATGCTCCGACCGAAAAACCAGCAAAAGCAAGCAGCCAATAGTGGAGTACTGGAATAGACGCGCCTTGGTTAAAAAAAAGTTCGAAAACGCCTGGAGTGACCAGCCCTAATGCCACACCGTAAATGATCACTTTAAGGAGCTTCATCTCCATCTCGCCGGGCAATGAGTGAGACTGGATTCGTTTATACCACCCGCCAAAAAAATCTCCGCTACTACAAAAATCAACGCACCGCCTCAAACTCATGCCCACACGCCAAGCAATGACTCAGCCACTCACCCAGAAACAGATTGAGTTGGGCCTTTTCGTCGGGCTGGTGCATATCAGGGTTGGGGTACGGATAGATGCCTTGAAAGCGCCTTGCGTGTTCGGCACCGATAACTTCAGCCATACGTGCGTCGTGGTAGACCTGCACTTCCAGCCTGGGCACTGGAAGCCAAGGCAAGCTGTGTTCCTGACGCACTTGCAGAGTGGTGGTGTACGGGCAATCGAGGATGACCTCAACCGCCAGCACGCCGAGCATTTGATCGCCTTGCGTCACGGCCACGCGCCGTGACCGCTGCGCATTGCGCATGTCAGGCAATAAACGCATCAAGCGCGCGTAGTTAGCCTCACAGGCTGCTTGCAGCCCGGCGAGGTCAACACGATAGCGCTCGCGCAAAAGAGTCACGACCACAGCCCCCTGATTTCAGTGCGGTTCAATGCCAGCCACTGTATGGCGATAATAGTTGCCGCATTGACGATGCGTCCGTCTTTCACGGCTTGAAATGCATCATCGAACGACCAGACCGACACACGGATGTCCTCGGCCTCTTCAACCAACCCGTGCAAGCCCCCCGCACCCTCGCTTTCGCACTTGCCCAGAAACAGATGAACGAATTCAGTGCTGCCACCCGGTGATGGAAAGTATTGAGTGATTGGCCACAACGCGTTGAAAACAAGCCCAGCTTCCTCCTGTCCTTCGCGGTGAGCAACCTCTTCGGGCTGCTCTTTTTTGTCGATCAGGCCAGCGACCATTTCGATCAGCCACGGGTTTGCAGTTTTGCCCACGGCGCCAACCCGAAACTGCTCGATCAGCACCACTTCGTCACGCTTGGCGTCGTAAGGCAATACGCATACCGCGTCATGCCGTACGAACAGCTCGCGCGTGATTTCCGGGCCCATGCCCCCCGCGAACAGCTCATGGCGCAGGTGCAGCCGATCCAGTTGATAAAAACCTTTGAAGCATTCTTCGCGGTGAGTGATCTCGTGTCGGGTTGGCGTCGATTTAGTCGTATCGGTCATAAAATTCTCGCTGCGGGACCACCTGTGTCTTCGCCTCATCCTAACGTGCTGGGACAAGGGATGCAGCCCCTGTTCCGGCAATTCTGGCAAGCAGGGTAGACGACAGCAGGTGAAAAGAACTCTAATCCGCCGAGCGGCGAACTGATGGCGCCGCCCGCAGTCGAAGCACCTTGCAGTTGCGTGATGCAGCTGCCTTCTTTGCCATTGCCAAGGATCAACATGTCGTTTCTGAAGATCACTTCACTGGCTTGCGTGGCCCTGACACTGGGCGCCTGCCAAAGCCTGTTCCAGCCCAACTTGCGCAGTCCGCTGACCGTTCAGCGTGACGCCTCCGAGCTGATCAAACCGGGATGCACCACCGACGATTGCCCGCTGGTGAATATCGATACGGTGCATTTCCCGGACGAGCCAAAACTGGATGCGATTGTTCAGCGCACGCTGCTGCAACTGGCGCGCACCGACTCCGACGCACCGGTTCCACCGACGCTTAAGGCCTATCAGGAGCAATACCTGAGCCAGGCACAAGCACGTAACAGCAGTTACTTACAGGCCAAAGTACGCGAGCAGCATGACGGTATCGTGGTGGTCGAACTGTCGAGCTATCTCGACACCGGTGGTGCCCACGGCGATCCGGGTCGTGCCTTCATCAACTACTCACGCTCGCAGCAGAAAGTGCTGACGCTGGCTGACATGCTGGTGCCTGGTCAGGAAGCTGCGTTCTGGCAAAAAGCCGAACTCGCCCATCAAGGCTGGCTGATCAGCAGCAAGATGAGCGAAGACCCGGCATTCGTGCAGAGTTGGCCGTTCAAAAAAACCGCCAACATCGCCCTGACCTACGGCGCAGTGATTCTTAAATACCCAGTCACCACTATTGCGCCCTATTCGATGGGCCACATTGAGCTGAAGATTCCTTACCCGCAGCTCAACGGCATCCTCAAGCCGGAACTGTTCCCCGGCCGGAGCTGATCGCTTTTCCCAGGATCAGTTGCAGCACGCCAGCCACGATCAAGGCTGGCAGTGTTGCGCCAATGTCTGGGTATAGATTTGCCAGTAGATGATAAGTACTGATCCCGCCCAGCCACGCCAGCAAGGTCATCCAGCGAAAACCTAGCGTCGCCGCCAACGCATCGCGACGACGCAGGATGAAGTGATCGACCAGCACCACGCCGAACAGCGGCGCAAACACCGAGCCAATCAGCAGCAGGAAATTCTGATACTGAGCCAACGGCGCAAAGCAGGCGATCAGGGTGCAGATCACGCCAATCACCAATGCGATGTGCTCGACTTTGGCCTTCACCAGAATGCCGCTTGAAACGGCCGCTGAGTGAATATCAGCGAAGGCATTCTCTGACTCATCGAGCAAAATCAGCAGCAACGGAATCCCCAACCCAGCCCCCGCCAGCGCTAACAGCAGCGCATTGGTATCGCCACTGGGCGCGAAGGCCAGCGTGTAAGCAACGCCCAGGCTCATCAACCAGAAATTACCGATGAAGAAGCCCAGCGCGGTGCTGCCGAAGACGCCAGCGGCACGTTTGCCGAACCGCGAGTAGTCGGCAATCAGCGGCAGCCACGACAGCGGCATGGCGATTGCGATGTCGAAACCAACAGCAAATGGCATCGTCCCGTCACCGGCGCGCGACCACAGCGCAGACAAGTCGGCTTTGGCGAGCAAGTTCCACGTCAACCAAATACACGCTGCAAGCAACAGCCAGATGCCCCATTTGCGCAGGATTTGTCGGACGAAAGCCAGCGGACCGCTGACTGCCAGCAAGGTGGCCAGCGCACCGAACACCAGGGTCCAGAGCAACGGATTGGCGATCAGGCTGCCGTCCGAAAACGCACCGGCACCCAGCAAACTGGCGGCATCGCGCATGACGATGATCTCGAACGCCCCCCAACCCACCAGTTGCAACAGGTTGAGCAATGCCGGCACGGTTGCGCCCCTGCTGCCCAGGCTCAGTTTGAGTGCGGCCATGGACGAGAGTCCGGTGTCACTGCCGATCAGGCCAACAGCCGCCAGCAGCAAAACGCCGACCAGCGTGCCGAGAAAGATCGCCAGCATCGAACCAGACATGCCCAAACCCGGCGCCAATAGCGCGCCGGTTTGCAGGACCATCAGCCCGATACCGAGGGAGAACCACAGAGAAAACAGATCACGCCCGCCAAAGACGCGCTTGGCGGCGGGGACGGGAATATCGGGAGAGTAGGTGCCGGGTGTGTTCACGTTATGTGATCTCGCAGGATTGTTAGCTGTTTGCACGCGATCAAACTGTAGGAGCGAATTCATTCGCGAAACATGCTCCAGACAACCTATTCATGTCGGCTGTACTGACCTCTCGCGAATGAATTCGCTCCTACAGAAGTTCGGTGGTGTCAGACTTTTTTGTACAACTGACTGCCTTCCTTCTTGAACCGCTCAGCCTGCTCACGCAAACCCTCTTGCACCGAAACGTCCAATGCCTCGATCTTCTGGTTGGCCGCGTATACGCGCACTTCCTGAGTGATTTTCATCGAACAGAATTTCGGGCCGCACATGGAGCAGAAGTGCGCCACTTTGGCCGAGTCCTTGGGCAGCGTTTCATCGTGATAAGAACGCGCGGTGTCTGGATCGAGCCCCAGATTGAACTGGTCTTCCCAGCGAAACTCGAAGCGCGCCTTGCTCAACGCGTTGTCACGAATTTGCGCGCCCGGATGCCCCTTCGCCAGGTCGGCGGCGTGAGCGGCGATCTTGTACGTAATGATCCCGGTCTTCACGTCGTCCTTGTTCGGCAGCCCCAAATGTTCCTTGGGCGTGACGTAGCACAACATGGCGCAACCGAACCAACCGATCATTGCCGCGCCAATGCCCGAGGTGATGTGGTCGTAGCCCGGCGCAATGTCAGTGGTCAATGGACCAAGGGTGTAGAACGGCGCCTCGTCGCAGCACTCAAGCTGCTTGTCCATGTTCTCTTTGATCAGTTGCATCGGCACATGGCCGGGGCCTTTGATCATGCATTGCACATCGTGTTTCCAGGCGATCTTGGTCAGCTCGCCGAGAGTTTCCAGTTCGCCGAACTGCGCTTCGTCGTTGGCGTCGGCAATCGAGCCGGGACGCAGGCCATCGCCCAGCGAGAAGCTCACGTCGTAGGCCTTCATGATTTCGCAGATGTCGTCGAAATGGGTGTACAGAAAGTTTTCCTGATGGTGCGCCAGGCACCACTTAGCCATGATCGAACCACCACGGCTGACGATGCCGGTGACGCGCTTGGCAGTCAGCGGCACATAGCGCAGCAGCACGCCCGCATGGATGGTGAAGTAGTCGACGCCCTGCTCTGCCTGCTCGATCAGCGTGTCGCGGAACAACTCCCAGGTCAGGTCTTCAGCCGCGCCGCCGACTTTTTCCAGCGCCTGATAAATAGGCACAGTCCCGATTGGCACTGGCGAATTGCGGATGATCCACTCGCGGGTTTCGTGGATGTGCTTGCCGGTGGACAAGTCCATGACCGTGTCCGAGCCCCAACGAATGCCCCAGGTCAGCTTGGCCACCTCTTCTTCGATTGAAGAACCGAGTGCGCTGTTACCGATATTGCCGTTGATCTTCACCAGGAAGTTCCGGCCGATGATCATCGGTTCCAGTTCGACGTGGTTGATGTTGGCCGGAATGATCGCACGACCGCGAGCGATTTCCTCACGCACGAACTCGGCAGTGATTTCTTTCGGGATGCTCGCGCCGAAGCTATGACCTGCATGCTGTTGCTTGAGCAGACCGGCGGCGCGGGCTTCCTGCAACTTCATGTTTTCACGGATGGCGACGTATTCCATCTCGGCGGTGATGATGCCCTGACGCGCGTAATGCATCTGGCTGACGTTGGCGCCAGCCTTGGCCCTACGCGGATTATTCACATGGGCGAAACGCAACGCGGTCAGTTCAGGGTCGTTCAGCCGCTGCTGACCGAAGTTGGAGGTCAGACCGGCAAGACGCTCGGTGTCATTGCGCGATTCGATCCAGGGCGAGCGCACGTCAGCCAGGCCTTTGCGCACGTCGATGATGACGCTGGGGTCGGTGTACGGGCCGGACGTATCGTAAACGGTGACCGGCGCGTTGATTTCGCCGCCAAAGTCAGTGGGCGTCACGTCCAGCGTGACTTCACGCATCGGCACGCGGATGTCCGGGCGCGAGCCCTGAACGTAAATCTTCTGTGAACGGGTAAACGGCTGAACCGACCCGGAATCGACTTGGGCTGACTCACTCAGGTTGGCGTTTTTTAGTGTTTTACTCATCACGGGCTCTCCAGACATCATCCAGCAGCGGATAGATTTGTCGGAGCTTGAGCCTGATCTTAACGGACGCACCCGTTGAAAGAGTGCTGAGGATCGAAAACGAGGGTTGTTCAGCTGTTCAATAGTTGAAAAATAGCTGAACAATCGACCCCGGACGACACTCAAGAGGACTCGCCGGGAGACGAGAAATCTTGTTCCCTACGCAGGCGCTAACCTGATCAGGTTCAACGGGATCCGGATTATCCGATCTCAGCCTCATAGCAAGGCACCCCGACAAGAACATCGCCAGTCTAGTCGCCCGGCGCGCCAAACGCCAAGCGCGCAATTCAAACGCTTGTTAAATGGCCGATTTACCCGATTGTTGTCGGCACCCTGCGCAACTACACTCGCTACGCAGCGCCAAAGCCATCGGAGTCCGCCTTGGCGTCTATGTATTCACACAGTCTGAACTACTAGGGAATGTCTATGCTGCGCAAACTTTCACTGGCCATTGCCGTGTCATGTGCTTCAAGTGCAATGGCCGGGGCGGCAGACTTGCCTTTGCCGATCAAAACAGGATTAGTCAGCGTTTATCAGGAAGCGGTGAACAACAACGCCGATCTGGCCGCCGCGCGCGCCGATTATGACGCCCGCAAAGAAGTCGTACCCCAGGCCCGCGCAGGCCTGCTGCCGAACATTTCCGGCGGTGTAGACGTGAACAGCACCCGAACCAAACTTGATGAACCTTCAGCCGTGATCAACCGTGGCGGCACGGTCTACCGAGCCACGTTGAGCCAGCCGATTTTTCGCGCTGACCGTTGGTTCCAGTTGCAAGCGGCCAAGGACGTCAATGAACAGGCCGTGCTTGAACTGTCGGCAACCGAGCAAAACCTGATTCTGGAAAGCGCCCAGGATTACTTCACCGTGCTGCGAGCCCAGGACACCCTCGCATCTACCAAGGCCGAAGAAGCCGCGTTCAAGCGTCAACTGGATCAAGCCAGGGAACGATTCGATGTCGGCCTCTCGGACAGGACCGATGTGCTGCAAGCCCAGGCCAGTTACGACACCGCGCGCGCCAGCCGCATCGTTGCCAAACGCCAGGTGGACGACGCGTTCCAAGCGTTGGTGACCCTGACCAACCGCGAATACAACTCTATCGAAGGCATCGTTCACACCTTGCCGGTGCTTGCGCCCACACCCAACGACGCCAAGGCCTGGGTCGACACCGCAGCGCAACAAAACCTCAACTTGCTCGCCAGCAACTACGCCGTCAGTGCTGCTGAGGAGACATTGCGTCAGCGCAAGGCTGGCCACGCACCGACACTGGATGCCGTGGCGCAAGTAGAAAAAGGCGACAACGACGCGCTGGGTTTCACCAACCCGAACTTCACCGGCCAGGCCTACCATGGCAATGTCGAACAGCGGACCATCGGCGTGCAGTTGAATATCCCGATCTACAGCGGCGGCCTGACCAGCTCCCAGGTGCGTGAAGCCTACTCACGCTTGAGCCAAAGCGAGCAGCGTCGTGAAGGTTTACGCCGTCAAGTGGTGGAAAACACCCGCAACCTGCACCGCGCGGTGAACACCGACGTCGAGCAAGTCCAGGCACGCAAGCAGTCGATCATCTCCAACCAAAGCGCACTGGAGGCCACCGAAATCGGCTATCAGGTCGGCACGCGTAACATCGTCGACGTGCTCGATGCGCAGCGCCAGTTGTATGCGTCGGTACGCGACTACAACAACACCCGCTACGACTACATCATCGACAACCTGCGCCTGAAACAGGCTGCGGGGACGTTGAACCCCGGGGATTTGCAGGACCTGTCGCGCTACTTGAAAGCGGACTACAACCCCGACAAAGACTTCCTGCCGCCGGATCTGGCTAAGGAAGCGGCGAAGAATTTTGAAAGGCCTACGGAGAGGTAGGGTTCATTCACGCGGCGCCATGTGTAAGTGTTGCGCGCGGAGGCCGTGCCTGAACGGACTGTCGCTGTAGGCCAACCCCAACACTTACCGATGTTTTTCGTATCGCTCCAGGCGCTGCTCCCCTCGGGGCCAAATCCGTTGAGTAAATTCAGGCTGTAGACGAGGGGTGGTCATGAGGTAGCCGCTCCAAAGAATCGTTCATAAACATGAGGTCCCGGTTGTCCAGGCCGCCTGATGGCTGAGAGGCTCGCTGGATCAGCGCCCATGACAAATCCCCAGCACCGAAAATTCGGTGCCAGCAATCGTGAAGGTGAAAACAAGTTTTGCCTGTCAGATCTGGCAGGCAAGTTATGTAGGGTGTTTCCTTATGTTGCAATTTTGACGACAGCGCTGCTTGCGTCTGCCGCCAGGCGGGTTGTGAGCGGATTAAATCGGGCCAATCACTCGCATTGAGTGATGAGGCGCAAACGGATCAAGTCAACCCTTATTCATCTCCGCTCGGCGTGCGGGCGTCAGCAAATATCACATCAACCGCCCAATCCCCTCCAACAACCGCTGCAACGCGCCTTGATTCGCCTTCATCACGCCCAGGCCAGCATCGGCCATGGTCCGTGCCAACTCGGGTTGATCGAACAAACGCTGCACGGCGATGGAGAGGCTTGCAGCATCGGTCACCTCTTCCAGCGCGCTGGCATTGCGCAGCAAGGCTGCGATTTCGAGGAAGTTGAACACGTGCGTGCCACTCAAGATGGGCTTGGCCAGTGCTGCGGGCTCCAGTAGGTTGTGGCCGCCGTTGGGCACCAGGCTGCCGCCGACGAAGGCGACGTCAGCCAGCGCGTAGAGAAACAACAGCTCACCCATGGTGTCGCCCAATAACACCGAAGTGGAGGCCGTCACGGGTTCTGCTGCCGAACGCCGAACAGTCGCGAACCCTTGCTGCTGACATAATTCAAAAACGCTGTTGAAGCGCTCGGGATGGCGCGGCACCAGGATCAATAGCGCATCTGGATGCGCTGCCAACAACTGGCGATGCGCCGACAACACGACCTCATCTTCACCCACATGCGTACTGGCAGCGATCCACACCGGGCGCTGGGTGGTTTGCCATTGTTCACGCTGCGCAACAGCGCGCTGCAGCAGCGCGGGGTCGATGGTCAGGTCAAACTTGATCGAGCCGGTCACGGTTACGCATTCAGGTCGTGCGCCCAGCTCAAGGAAGCGCTGGGCTTCGGCTTCGGTCTGCACCGCGAACAGGTTCATTTCAGCCAGCATGGGCCGCGTGAGCCTGGCGAATCGGCCGTAACCCCGTGCGGAACGCTGCGACAAGCGTGCGTTAGCCAGCACCGTCGGAATGCCGCGTTTCGCACATTGGTGGATGTGATTGGGCCACAGCTCGGTTTCCATGATCACTCCAAGCTTTGGCCGAATGTGATTCAAAAACCGAGACGCTGCCCACGGAAAGTCATACGGCAGATAACAGTGCTGGATGCGCGGCTCGTTGGCGAACATCGAGCGAATGCGCTCGGAACCGGTTGGAGTCATGCAGGTGATGGTAATCGGCAACTGTGGATAACGCGCCAGCAGCGCACGAATCATCGGCGCGGCGGCAATGCTCTCGCCCACTGAAACGGCGTGGACCCAAATGCCGCCGCGCTGCATCGCAGGTAAACCCAGGGCAAATCGCTCGCCAATGCGCTGCGCGTAAGCCGGAGCCTTGCGCGAACGCAGCCACAAACGAAGCGCGATGATGGGCAGGCCAAGGTGAAACAGGACGGTATAGAGGGTTCTATTCATGGGCGCGGAGTTTATCAGCCAATGGCCTTCAAATGATGGGTGAAACACTCGGCCAGCCAACGCGCGGCAGGGCCCAGCGGTTCGTCGCGCCGCCAGACCATTTCCACCACCAGCGCGGGCGGTGTCCATTCGCTGGTCAGCTCGACCATGTGGCTTTGATAGGTCGGGTATTGCACCACATGCCGAGGCAACCAGGCCCAACCCAGCCCGCGCATCAACAGTTCAGCCATCACGTAAAAACTGTCGGCCCGCCAGACGTGCGGGCTCAGTTGCTCGCCTCCCGGATACTCGCTCTGCAGGGGTGCAATCAGTAGTTGTCGATGCCGCGCCAATTGCTGGCGGGTAATGTGCGCCTCGTTGACCAATGGGTGGTTGACCGAACAGACCGTGACCATTTCCACACTGCCCAGCACCCGACGTTCCAGTGCCTCTGGCATTTGCTCATGGTGGAACAACAAGCCCAGGTCGGCCCGGCGTTCAACCAGTTTGCGTGCCACATCACCTTGCGCGCTGCTGGCAAGCTGCACTTCGACGCTGGGAAATCGCTCATCCAACGCCTCAAGGCTGTCGAGCACCGGTTGATACGGCATGGCTTCGTCGTGCGCCACGCGCAAACGCGCCTCCTCGCCGCGCATCAAGGCCAGTGCGCGACCGTCGAGGCGCTCGCACTGGCGCAGCAGTTCTCGCGCCTCTTCCAATAATGCTGTACCCGCTTCGGTCAACAGTGGCTGACGACCGCTGCTGCGGTCGAAAAGACTCACCCCCAGATCCGCTTCCAGCAAGGCAATCGCGCTACTGACCGCCGACTGAGCACGTCGCGACTTGCGCGCCACCGCCGAGAAAGAACGGTGTTCCGCGACGCTGACGAAAAGGCGAATCTGCTCAAGATTCCATTGCATGACGTGCGCCACCTATCAGCTATAGAGATAGGTAATGACTGTACCCCATCTGAATGTTCTCTAGAATGCCGAACACTGAAGAGGAGTTTCATCATGACTGCCTACTACTTCCTGGCCATTGCCATCTGCGCTGAAGTCATCGCCACCGTTTCCATGAAAGCCGTCAAAGGTCTGAGTACGCCGCTGCCGCTGTTGCTGGTGATCGTCGGTTATGCCGTGGCGTTCTGGATGCTGACCCTGGTGGTGCGCAGCATTCCGGTCGGCGTTGCCTATGCCGTCTGGGCCGGTATGGGCATCGTGATGGTCAGTGTCGCGGCGCTGTTCGTCTATGGGCAGAAGCTTGACGTTCCGGCCATGCTCGGCATGGGCTTGATCGTCGCGGGCGTGGTGGTCATTCAGTTGTTCTCGAAAACCGCCGGTCATTGAAAAGCGTGTTCCCCTATAATGGCGGCATTCGTTTCGCCATTTGAGGTGTACATGCCATCTGCCATTTCCACTGACGTTCTGATTGTCGGCGCGGGCGTCGCCGGTCTCTGGCTCAACGCGCGCCTGCGTCGACAAGGTTTCTCGACAGTCGTGGTGGAAAACGCAAGCCTGGGCGGCGGACAAACCGTGAAATCCCAAGGCATCATCCACGGTGGCGCCAAATATGCGTTGCACGGTGCATTGTCCGGCGCATCCGAAGCCATCGCCGACATGCCGCGCCGCTGGCGTGAAGCCTTGGCCGGCAAGGGCGAGTTGAACCTGTCCGGGGTGCGTTTACTCTCTGAAGCCCACTATCTCTGGTCGCCCGGCACCCTGGCCGGCAACCTCACCAGCTTCTTTGCCAGCAAGGCCGTGCGCGGGCGCGTCGATCAGGTCAAGGGCACGGAGCTGCCGCCAGCCCTGCAAGACCCACGCTTCAAGGGCAAGGTCTACCGCTTGGCTGAGTTGGTCGTCGATGTGCCCAGTCTGATTAATAAGCTCGCGGAACTGGCAGGTGACAGCCTGCTGGCCGGACACACCCTCGAACCGCTGCATGACGGCGATGCCCTTGTTGGCCTGCGGGTCGATGGTCGCGATATTTTTGCCCAGCGCATCGTGCTCAGCGCGGGTAGCGGCAATGGCGATTTGTTGAAAGCGCTGCATATCCAACGCCCGGCCATGCAACGTCGCCCGTTGCACATGGTGCTGGTCAAGGCGCCGACGCTCAAGCCGCTGTATGCGCATTGCCTGGGTGGCGGGCCGAAGCCGAGAATTACCGTGACCACGCACCCGGCAGCCGATGGCCAACTGGTCTGGTATCTGGGTGGCGACGTCGCCGAAGCTGAGGGAGTCGCTCGCGAACCGGCCGAGCAAATTGCAGCGGTCAAGAAAGAACTCACACAACTTCTGCCCTGGATCGACCTGAGTCAGGCGCAATGGACCACCGTTCGCGTCGACCGCGCCGAACCTGCTCAATCGGGGCTGACGCGCCCGGACAACGCTTTTCTGGATGTTCAGGGGCGTCTGATGATCGGCTGGCCAACCAAACTCGCACTCGCGCCAGACTTTGCCGATCGCGTATTGGCCTCGCTGTCGCGGGACGACATTCACCCAACCCCGCAGCCAGCGTTCACTGACTTCCCCAAGCCACCCATTGCGCGACCTGTCTGGGATGAACTGTTGCCATGAAGACCCTGCACGACCTCCATCGCCCGCTGGGCAGTCTTGGCATTAATGTTTCGCCCATCGGCCTGGGCACCGTCAAACTCGGCCGTGATCAAGGGGTGAAGTACCCGAACGGCTTCAAGATCCCTGACGACAACGAAGCGCAGATGTTGCTCAAACTGGCGCGGGACCTGGGTATCAACCTCATCGACACCGCCCCAGCCTATGGCACCAGCGAAGACCGCCTCGGCCCGCTGCTGCGCGGCCAGCGTCAAGACTGGGTGATCGTCAGTAAGGTCGGTGAAGAATTCGAAGGCGGACAATCCAGCCATGACTTCAGCCCCGCACACACACGTATGTCGGTGGAGCGCAGCCTCAAGCGCCTGGAAACGGATTTCATCGACCTGGTGCTGGTGCATTCAGACGGCAATGATCTGGCGATCCTCAACGACTCAGGCGTTTATCACACGCTGGCCGAACTCAAACGCGAAGGCAAAATCCGTGGCTTCGGCTTTTCCGGAAAAACCGTCGACGGAGGCCTATTGGCGTTGCAAGAGGGCGATTGCGCCATGGTCACCTACAACCTCAATGAACAAGACGAAAAACCGGTCCTCGACTACGCTGCTGTACACGGTAAAGGGGTTCTGATCAAAAAGGCGCTGGCCAGTGGGCACGTTTGCCTCAGCCCCGGCGTCGATCCCGTGCAAGCGAGTTTTGAATTGCTTTTTCAACATCCCGGCGTCACCGGTGCTATCGTCGGGACCATCAATCCGCTGCATCTGACCCATAACGTGGCGATTGCCGCTGCCGTGATACGCCGTCAAGCCTGATGTGGGCGGCCGACCCCAACGAAAGAAGGAGCCGATATGCCGCGAACCCTGATTCGAAAAAACCCCAGCAACTTTAAAACCCTGCCGTTATTCGTCGAAGCCACTCCCGAAAGCCTGAGTTATCAGAGTGTCGGGATGCCGCTAAATTTTTCCCAGACCCTGCAACGTCGTCGCAAGATCGAAGTGGAGAACCCTGAGTGCTTCTCCACCGAGCTTGCGAATCTGGGCGTGTCGGTGCGTCTGACCCTGAACTGGCAAAACCGTGATTACTGGGTGTTGGTACGGCAGAGACGGCAGGACCGTGGCGATGTGGTGCTCAAGCTGATTTCCGGCTATGTGCCAGCACATGAGGTGAACCTGCCACTGCATACGGCCATTCAGGAAGTCGCCGAAGAATGCCTGATCGAAACGCCACAAGGCTGGTTGAGCGGGCGCTTCAACGACACCTGGCTACCCGCGCCGTATGCCGCTGCCCTGCACTACCGTGAAGCGTTACCTTTTCGTCTGAGCCCGCTGTCTGGCGCGGCACGACCCGTGCGCTGCGCCAGCATGACCCTGATCGAGCGCCCGCGCGCTTATGTGCATCTGCCCACAGCGTCGTTGCAACTCATCTATGACATGCGCCTGGAAGTGCCAAAGGAGGCACGACCGCTGAGCCTGTTTCATGTCGATGAAAGCCTGGAAAATGACGAATTGGTGGCGCGGCTCAATCGCAGCAAACCCGACCTGTATCTGATGCCTCTGGAAAACGGCGCACCATTACCCGAGCTCTATACGCTCAAGCAGGACAAACTGACGCCCGCCAGCACACGTGGGCTGTATCTGGCAGAGAGCTTTGCCGCGCAGGAAGGCTGGGTGGTGCGCGACGAACGCATTCGCTGGAAAGACTGGCTCCAGCAGCAAGGCATGACGCCACCGAAGAAGGCGAGCTTAAAACGGCGCTTGAAAGTGGGGGCCAAGCAGTTGTTGCGAATGGCGCGCAAGACGCTGAGCAAATCTTGACGGGTGTTGCAGGGGCGATGATGGAGTGAAGATTGGCCGCAAAATCTGTAGCAGCCAACGTGTTGGCGAGGCGACCAACTCGGTGCGCCTGAAACACCGCCTCGCGAACACGTTCGCTCCACAACCGATTATTCATCAGTCAGACATACAAAAACGCCCCCGACCTTGCAGTCGGCGGTTGAAGTTCTGATTGAGCACCCGATTTCCGTAGGAGCCAACTTGTTGGCGAGGCAACCAACGCGGTGTGGCTGAAACACCGCTTCGCGAACAAGTTCGCTCCTACAACCGATGCCTCATCAGTCAGACATACAAAAACGC
>NZ_DASWOT010000070.1:0-16379 GCF_036404235.1 Pseudomonas sp. | reverse complement strand
CGCCTGATTAGACTGCGCCACAACACCACCAGCCCTCTCAAGGACTTATATGATCAAGAAATGCTTGTTCCCTGCCGCCGGTTACGGCACTCGCTTTTTGCCAGCGACCAAAGCCATGCCTAAAGAGATGCTGGCAGTTGTTAACAAGCCACTGATCCAATACGGCGTAGAAGAAGCATTAGCCGCCGGTTTGACTGAAATTTCGATCGTTACAGGTCGTGGCAAGCGTGCTTTGGAAGACCATTTCGACATCAGCTACGAGCTTGAACATCAAATCAAGGGCACCGACAAAGAAAAGTACCTGGTCGGTATTCGCAAGCTGATCGACGAATGCACCTTTGCTTATACTCGTCAGACCGAAATGAAAGGCTTGGGCCATGCAATTCTCAGTGGTCGTCCATTAATCGGTAACGAAGCATTTGCCGTGGTGTTGGCAGATGACTTGTGCGTCAATCTCGACGGCGAAGGCGTTCTGGCCCAGATGGTCAAGCTGCACAATCAATATAAGTGCTCCATCGTTGCGATCCAGGAGGTCAACCCCCAGGAAACCAACAAGTACGGTGTGATTGCCGGCGAAGAGATCAAGCCAGGCCTGTTCCGCGTCACCGACATGGTCGAGAAGCCAAATCCTGAAGATGCGCCCTCCAATCTGGCAATCATCGGTCGTTACATTCTGACGCCAGACATCTTCGAAAAAATCGAGCAGACCGAGCCAGGCAAAGGCGGTGAAATTCAGATCACTGACGCCCTGATGAAACAGGCTGCCGAAGGTAACGTTCTGGCCTACAAGTTCAAAGGCCAACGTTTCGACTGCGGTGGCGCTGAAGGCTACATCGAGGCGACCAACTTCTGCTTTGAAAACTTCTATAAAAAACAGTAGTAGCGCCAGCGCGAAAGCGGTTGTACTGGCTTTTGCCATACTGCTGTATGTAAGACAAAGCCACCTTCGGGTGGCTTTGTCGTTTCTGTCTTACGGCGCTGACCGATGGCGCTTTAGCGGTTATGCTAGCGATCTGTTAAGGAGGAAATGATGGCCTACGACTTCGACCTGTTTGTGATTGGTGCTGGCTCGGGCGGCGTGCGTGCAGCACGGTTTTCCGCAGGTTTTGGCGCGCGAGTGGCTGTTGCCGAAAGCCGTTATCTGGGCGGTACGTGCGTCAATGTCGGTTGTGTGCCGAAGAAGTTGTTGGTGTACGGGGCGCATTTCTCTGAAGAGTTCGAGCATGCGAAAGGGTTTGGTTGGACCGTGGGTGAGACCTCATTCGATTGGTCGACACTGATCGCCAACAAGGATCGTGAAATCCATCGACTCAATGAGATTTACCGCAACCTGCTCAAAAGCAGCGGTGTCACACTGATAGAAGGGCATGCCAGACTCCGCGGCCCCCATGAAGTTGAAATCAACGGTCAGATTCATACTGCCGAGCATATCCTTATCGCGACCGGCGGCTGGCCACAGGTGCCTGAGTTCCCTGGCAGGGAGCATGCGATTACCTCTAACGACGCATTCTTCCTCGATCAGCTTCCCAAACGAATTGTAGTGGTTGGGGGTGGTTACATTGCCGTGGAGTTCGCCTCTATCTTTCTTGGCATGGGGGCCGATACGACACTGATGTACCGGGGCGAGCTGTTCTTGCGCGGTTTCGATGGCAGCGTGCGTCAGCATCTGCGCGAAGAGCTGACCAAGCAGGGGCTGGGTATTCAATTTAATACAGACATCGCGAGCATCGAAAAGCTGGCCGATGGCACATTGCAAGTTGAATTGAAGGACGGCCGCTCACTGAACACCGATTGTGTCTTCTACGCGACGGGACGTCGGCCAATGCTCGACGACCTGGGCCTTGATACGGTCGATGTTCAGCTCAATGGCAAGGGCTTCGTCGAAGTCAACGACAACTACCAGACCAGCGAGCCCTCGATTCTCGCTATTGGCGATGTCATAGGGCGCGTCCCGCTGACGCCGGTGGCGCTGGCTGAAGGAATGGCGGTCGCCCGTCGGCTCTTCAAACCCGATGAATACCGCCCGGTTGACTACACTCACATCCCGACTGCGGTGTTCAGTTTGCCCAACATTGGCACTGTTGGCCTAACTGAAGAGGATGCAAAAAAAGCGGGACACCAGGTTCACGTCTTTGAGAGTCGTTTTCGGCCTATGAAATTGAGCCTGACAGACGATCAGGAGCGCACATTGATGAAACTGGTGGTGGACGTGAACACTGACAAGGTGCTCGGATGCCACATGGTGGGGCCGGATGCGGGCGAACTCATCCAGAGTTTGGCCATCGCGCTTAAGGCGGGCGCCACCAAACGGATTTTCGATGACACGATTGGTGTGCATCCAACTGCGGCAGAAGAGTTTGTAACCATGCGCACGGTCACACGCTGACCTTTCGCAGGATGTAATAGTCGTCAGCCCGGTGTCATGGACGAGGCCCGGGTCGTAAGGTAAGAAGAGGGAAGGATCCATTTTGAACAGCAAGAGCTTGCCGGCATCTATGCCCTTGAATCGCGTAGGACCAGACGACAACGAGCTGCCCAAGGCTGAGGCGCTGCGAGAAAGCGAGCGGCAGTTTCGTACGCTTGCCGACAACATGAGCCAACTGGCGTGGATTGCCGATCCTGCTGGAGGCATCTATTGGTACAACGCGCGCTGGTACAGCTACACCGGCACTTCGCTTGAGGCGATGCTGGCGTTGGGCTGGCGCTCGCTCCATCATCCCGATCATGTCGAGCGGGTCAACGCGCGCTTGACTCGATGTTTCGCCACCGGCTCGATCTGGGAAGACACCTTTCCGCTGCGTGGCAAGGACGGGCTTTATCGCTGGTTTTTGTCGCGTGCGCTGCCCATTCGTGATGAACAGGGACGTATCACATACTGGTTGGGCACCAGCACCGACATCACCGCGCAAGTGAGTGCCGAGGAAGCGTTGCGCGAGCTCAATGACAGCCTGGAGCAGCGAGTTGCTGCGCGTACTCGTGAGTTGGCGACTGCCAACCAACTGCTGCAAGTTGAGATCATCGAGCGCGCCCATGCCGAGGAAGCCCTGCGTCACGCGCAAAAGATGGACGCCATCGGTCAACTCACCGGCGGTATCGCCCATGACTTCAATAACATGCTCACTGGCGTGCTCGGGGCATTGGATCTGATCCAGCGCCGGGTTGCTGCCGGGCGCGTGACCGACATCGATCGCTATATCGAGGCCGCCATGAGTTCGGCCAATCGTGCAGCTTCACTCACGCACCGGTTGTTGGCATTTGCCCGTCGCCAGTCGCTGAACCCGCAGCCGGTGGACGTCAACTGCATGGTGGTTTCCATGGAGGAGCTGCTGCGTCGCACTATCGGAGAGAATATCGAACTGCAAGTCGACCTCAGTCGTTCGATGCGGCTGATCAATACCGATGAGCATCAGTTGGAAAACGCGTTGCTGAATCTGGTGATCAACGCCCGGGATGCGATGCCGGAAGGCGGGCGATTATTGATTCGTACCGAGGTTGTTCATGTCGATGTGGCACATGATGGGTTGACCCCGGGGGACTATGTCCGTCTTGGTGTTCGGGACACGGGTTGCGGAATGTCGTCCGAGGTCATTGCCCGAGCTTTCGACCCGTTTTTCACCACCAAACCTATCGGTCAAGGGACGGGGCTTGGTTTGTCGATGGTTTACGGCTTCATTAATCAAACGGGTGGTCATGTGCTGCTCGACAGCGTTGTGGCAAAAGGCACGCGGATCGAGTTGTATTTGCCGTGCCATGCGCAGCCTGATGAGCGACTTGCTTGCGTCGACGAAGGGCCGGCGTCGCCTCGGGCAAATCAGGGTGAGTGTATATTGGTCGTCGAAGACGAGTCGGATGTACGCATGCTGGTTGTCGATGCGTTACGAGACCTAGGCTATTGCGTGCTTGACGCGGCGGATGGGCCGGCTGCATTGGCGGTTTTGCAGGGTGGCGAACGTATTGATTTGCTGGTCAGTGATGTGGGTCTGCCAGGGATGGATGGCCGTCAGCTCGCTGAGATCGCCCGCCAATATAGTCCTGGGTTGAAGGTGTTGTTCGTCACGGGCTACGCGCGTAATGCCCAGGTGCGTGGCGACTTTCTCGCTGAAGGCATGGACATGCTGGCCAAGCCTTTCAGTGTCGATGACCTTGCACAGCGGGTGCGCAGGCTGATCGAGGCCGCGTGAAGCAGCGCCCTCGGCGCTGATTCCAGACCGCAGGTCCTAGGGCTTAGGCTCAAGTGGCACATGTTCGGAGTTCTCAGCAGTGGGGGCTTCTTCTTTCTTGGTTTTTTCCGCCCGCAGATTCTCCAGTGCCACTTCGGTCTTGATCAAAATCAATTCCAGCACACGACTCTGCTGCTCGCGTTCTGTCACGCGTAGTTTCAGCTCTTCGCTTTCGCTTTGGGCTTTTTGCAAGCGCTCTTGCAGCAAGGCGCAGTGGGTTTGCGAGTGTTTGAACTGATCGCCCAGTGTTGACGCCTTTGTTTCTGACTGTGTTAGTTGGGCCAATCGCTCATTCAACTCTCGCGCTGTGAGTCGAGCCTCGGCCAGCAGTCGTTCGTTATCTCTGTTCAGTTGGGTGAGCTCGTCCTGGCGAACTGACGCCTGCTGTTGCGCCTGGCGCAGCTCCATCTGTACTTGCTGCACTTGGTGTTCATGACGGCGCTGCTCTTGTTCGCGCTGATCCTTGATCGCGTTGCGGTAATGCTCCAGCGCGTCGCGGGTGTGCAGATGCTTTTCCTCCAATGAGCGGATCTGTTCGTCTTTGTCTGAAAGGCGCGCTGTCATGTCGCTGAGCGCTTGGTTCAGGCGGGCATTGGTCGTTTGCTCGGCTTGTAACGTTTCTTGGGTGGCGTTTAGGGCCGCCGTTTGCGCGTTGAATGCCAGGGTCTGCGCGGTATAGCGATCACTGAGTTCGCTCAACTGCTTTTCCGTGGATTTCAATGCATCACGCATCAGCGTTTCTTTTGCATCCAGTCTGGCCTGCGCCTCGTCCAGCTGTACCTGGGCTTGCTCTCTCAGGCGCTGTGAAAGTCGGGCCACCAGGGTTGTCAATTCATCGTCGATTTCTGGAAGAGGGTGCTCACTGATGGAGTCGTCCAGTTCGCGCAAATAGCGGTGGATAGTGGTTTTTGAGCCCGTATTGCCCATTTCAATACGTACTGCATCAATGCTGGGATGTTCGCCACGGGCGAGCAATGCCAGCCGCGCAGCCTGCACCACTGCCTTGTTTACGCCGCCACGAGCCATATCTTCCCCTACGATTTCGTACTGTGGTACGTAATAACTATTACGTACTATGATTCAAGAATATTCTGCGCTATAAATTCAAGATTATGAAGCGGGATATACTGGTATTATCCCGCGTCATGGGCCATTACTGCTTTTTTGCGTGGTTTTTCTGTACGTCAGTGGAGCCAACTGCTTGATGAATGATCTTGATCGATACCTTGAGGCGGCCACTCGCGATAACACGCGTCGCAGCTATCGAGCGGGCATTGAGCATTTCGAGGTGGAGTGGGGTGGGTTTCTGCCGGCGACGGCCGAGGGTGTCGCGCGCTATCTCGCCGCGTACGCCGGTACGCTCTCGATCAACACCCTGAAGCTGCGGCTGTCAGCCATCGCGCAGTGGCACAGCAGTCAGGGATTTGCAGATCCCACCAAAGCGCCCATGGTGCGTAAGGTGTTCAAAGGCATTCGGGCGTTGCACCCGGTTCAGGAAAAGCAAGCGCAACCCTTGCAGCTACACCATCTGGAGCAGGTCATTGACTGGCTTGATATCCAGGCACAGCAGGCTGCCGCTCGCGGGGATCATTCGGTCGTGTTGCGTTGCCGGCGCGACTCAGCGTTGATCCTGCTGGGTTTCTGGAGGGGGTTTCGCAGCGACGAGTTGTGTCGCCTGCACGTGGAGCACGTCCAGGCGGTGTCGGGTTCGGGCATTACGATGTATCTGCCGCGCAGTAAAAGTGATCGGGATAATCTCGGCAGCACCGTACAGACGCCCGCCCTGCAACGGCTCTGTCCGGTGCAGGCTTATATCGAATGGATCAATTGTTCGGCGTTGGTTCGCGGTCCGGTGTTTCGCGCGGTTGACCGCTGGGGCCATCTGGGCGAAGAGGGGCTGCACGCCAACAGCGTCATTCCGTTATTGCGCCAGGCGTTGGCGCGCGCGGGTATTCCCGCAGCCCAATACACCAGCCATTCCCTGCGTCGAGGCTTTGCCAATTGGGCACACCGCAGCGGCTGGGACTTGAAATCCTTGATGAGTTATGTAGGTTGGAAGGACATTAAATCGGCCATGCGTTACATCGAAGCATCGCCGTTTGTCTCATTCGAAAAAACCAACGAAGGGATCAGACAAATTTCTTCTATTAACAAACCTCTTTTATAGTGAAAACCAATCGTGCGCATGAGCTTTACCAATGAGCCGATGCCGACGATTGTGCGTAAGATCCTCCCCATAGATTTCACAACCCCTAAGGAGATTCACCCGATGCCTATCATCAACAGCCAAGTAAAACCGTTCAAAGCAGCTGCATACCGTAACGGCGACTTCGTAGACGTGTCGGACGCAGACCTGAAAGGCAAATGGTCTGTAGTGTTCTTCTATCCGGCTGACTTTACCTTCGTCTGCCCAACCGAGCTGGAAGACCTGGCTGACAACTACGACGCTTTCCAGAAACTGGGCGTTGAAATCTACAGCGTGTCGACCGATACCCACTTTGCTCATGCTGCCTGGCACAACACCTCGCCAGCAATCGGCAAAATCAAATACACCATGATCGGCGACCCAACCTTGGCCATCTCCCGCAACTTCGACGTGCTGATCGAAGAAGCAGGTCTGGCTGATCGCGGTACTTTCGTGATCAACCCAGAAGGTCAGATCAAGATCGTTGAGCTGAACGACGGCGGTGTTGGCCGTGACGCTTCCGAACTGCTGCGTAAAATCAAGGCAGCTCAGTATGTCGCTGCTCACCCGGGCGAAGTTTGCCCAGCCAAATGGAAAGAAGGCGAGGCCACTCTGGCTCCGTCCCTCGACCTGGTCGGTAAGATCTAAGTCCTGATGAAAGGGACCGGGAGCGATGAGCTCTTGAGCATGTAAACCGCATCGCCCCCAAAAAATGCCCGGGCGGTCAACGCTCGGGCTTTTTTTTAAGTCCTGAAAAGCTTTTGACTCTTGAAAAGCACTACATCTTTTGAAAAGGAAGCCGCCTCATGTTGGACGCCAATCTCAAAGCTCAATTGAAATCGTACCTGGAGCGCATCACTCGCCCAATCGATATCGTCGCGTCCCTCGATGACGGCGCGAAATCGCAGGAAATGCTGGCGTTGCTCAATGACATCGTCAATAGCTCCAGCCGAATCACCCTGAAAACCGACGGCACCGATGTGCGCACACCATCGTTCGCATTGAACAGCCCAGGCGAAAACATCAGCCTGCGCTTTGCCGGTCTGCCCATGGGGCATGAGTTCACGTCGTTGGTATTGGCGTTGCTGCAAGTGGGCGGCTACCCATCCAAGGCCAGCGAAGACACGATCGAACAGGCTCGCTCGTTGACGGGGGAGTACAAGTTCGAAACCTATTTCTCGCTAAGCTGCCAGAATTGCCCGGATGTGGTCCAGGCGCTGAACCTGCTGGCGGTGCTGAATCCGAATGTGCAACACGTGGCCGTTGAAGGCAGCCTGTTCCAGGCGGAAGTGACTGAACGTCAGATCATGTCGGTGCCGAGCGTTTACCTTAACGGCGAACTGTTTGCCCAGGGTCGTATGAACCTGGAAGAAATTCTGGCGAAGATCGACACCAGTGCCGGTGATCGTCAGGCTGAAAAGCTCAATGCCAAAGAGGCGTTTGATGTGCTGGTGGTCGGCGGTGGGCCAGCCGGTTCCGCTGCGGCAATCTACGCGGCCCGTAAAGGCATTCGTACCGGTGTTGCGGCTGAACGCTTTGGCGGTCAGGTGCTCGATACCATGGCGATTGAGAACTTCATCTCCGTGCAGCACACCGAAGGGCCGAAACTGGCTGTGGCACTGGAGGAGCACGTCAAGGAGTACGAAGTTGACATCATGAACCTGCAACGCGCCGATCAGCTAATCCCTGGCAAAAACGGCGAACTGCATCAGGTCAGATTCGCCAACGGTGCGGTGCTGAAATCCAAGACAGTGATCCTCTCCACTGGCGCACGCTGGAGGGAGATGAACGTCCCGGGTGAGCAGCAATACCGCAACAAAGGCGTGGCGTACTGCCCGCATTGCGACGGTCCATTGTTCAAAGGCAAGCGTGTTTCGGTGATCGGCGGTGGTAACTCCGGCGTTGAAGCCGCCATCGACCTGGCCGGTATTGTGTCGCATGTCACGCTGCTTGAGTTCGACAGCAGCTTGCGGGCTGACGCTGTGCTGCAACGCAAACTGCACAGCCTGCCGAACGTGACAGTGCTGACCAGTGCGCTGACCACCGAGGTGACTGGCGATGGGCAAAAGGTCAACGGCTTGCGCTACAAAAACCGCATTACCGGCGAAGAACTCACCATAGAACTGGAAGGCATCTTCGTGCAGATTGGTCTGCTGCCCAACAGTGAGTGGCTTAAAGGAACTGTCGAGTTGTCGCCTCGTGGAGAGATCGTCATAGATCCACGTGGTGAGACGTCGATTCCTGGTATTTTCGCCGCGGGTGACGTGACGACTGTGCCATACAAGCAGATCGTGATTGCACTGGGTGAGGGGGCCAAGGCTTCGCTGAGCGCATTTGATTACCTGATCCGCACCAGCGCACCGGCTTGACTCTCTGAGCGGTCGGACACTGAAACAAAAAACCTCATGAGTGATCCTGAGGTTTTTTTATTTCGGCGATAGGTCGCTATAAATGTGTGCGCCGGCATGCTCGCCAACGGTGCTTCGGGTTGACGAGATGTCAGGGCTCTGGGGTTTTTTAGCCAACCGGTGTTGGCTGAATGATTTCCACCCAATACCCGTCAGGGTCTTTGATGAACGCCAGGCTTTTCATGCGGCCGTCAGTCAAGCGCTTCTGGAAATCGACGCCCAGCGCTTCAAAGCGCTCGCAGGCGCTTTGTACATCCGGCACGGAGATGCAGATGTGACCGAAGCCGCGCGGGTCGGTGTTGCCGTTGTGGTAGGCGAATGAAGGATCGTTTTCGGTGCCATGGTTATGGGTCAATTCCAGGATGCCCGGAATGCCTTTCATCCACACGGTGCGTGCGGCATCGTCTTCGGGGATCTGTGCCTTGTCCACCAGCGCCAGGAAGTACAGGCTGAATTCTGCTTCTGGAAAGTCGCGCTTTTCGACCAGGCTGAAACCCAGCACGCGGGTGTAAAAGTCCAGCGAAGCGGTGGCGTTTTTAACGCGCAGCATCGTGTGGTTGAACACAAATTGCTGAGTGCTCGCTTCGGGGTGAGCGGTGACACCGGGGAACGTGTTCAGGTCGTGCAGGCTCATGGATAGCTCCAGATGAAAGGTGCAAGTATTCCGAAATAATACGGCGCTGATGGCGGCGAGCCAAACACTAATGCACCTAACCAACGGTTTGTCCTTGTTCCCGAGGTATTGCTGGCTCACACTTTCCGGCTCGTCGCTCAGGTATCGAACATGGCTTCTCTGCATTACAGAACGTTGTTGATCGGTGCGTGCCTGCTGTCAGGCATCAGTTGCGCGCAGGCGGGCGATTCGCTGATTACCTGGCCTGCGGGCTGGGAGGTGGAGTCTTTACCTCCTTCAGACACAGCGACAGACTCGCCTTCAGTGCAGATTCGTCAGCGCGCGGTGAAAAACGACGAAAACGGTGATCCTGCAATGGTCGTGGAACTGACGCAGTCGCATCTGCAAGCGGGGCATGCCGTGAATGTGCAGGGCGTACTGTTGCAAATGCGCAAAGCGATACAGGTCAACTTCGCCCGGAGCGGGTTTCAGAGTGTCTGCACTCAGATGAAAGAAAGCACGCTGAGCGGGATGCCAGCGATGGAAACCACCTGCACCATTACGCAAAACGGTGCGCATGTGATGACGCAAACGCTGGTCGCCGCAGCGGACAAAGAGATGGCGTGGTCGTTGTCGTATGCCGGATCCGCCGCAGGCTACGCCAGCAACAAGGATGAGGTATTGCGCATTAGGGAGGGTTTGCAGCTTAACACCGCGCGATGAATGACCCGATTGCAGGCAATGAGCGTAAGCGCGAAGCATAAAGAAGCCCGCCGAAGCGGGCATGGGGTGCTAATCCTTTAGCTGTGTCCATCCTGAGGGGCGACGTGTGAAAAAAATGTGAAGAGAAGCCCATGTTGCATCCATGCTCCGACGCTTATAGGCACACACACATGTTCCATGTGGTAAAGGTCGAAAGACAAATGGATTCTTTCAAAAGTCTCAACGATAACTTCGATTGCACTGTGTCAAGCGGGGGCGGTTGAGTATGTTGCGTTGCAATAAAAAGATCAGATGCCGTGCGGTTCATGGCGCACACTGCGTATCAACTTAAACGAACTTGAACGAACGACCTGGCATTGTTGCATTTTGCGTATGTATCTTGGGATCTGCTATATCGCCGGCAGCGCGTTAAATTAACAGCGTCAATAAAAAGCCCCGGCATGCGGGGCTCTTGTGTCATCGACATTTATATCGGAACAGTGAAATCAGCCGCGCAACCAGGAATCGACTGTGTCGACACCGTATTGCTCTTTCCAGGATTTCAAACCGCGGTGATTGCCACCTTTGGTTTCGATCAGTTCACCCGTGTGCGGGTTTTGGTAAACCTTCACAACGCGAGCACGACGACGTTTGGGGCCTGCTAGCACGGCAAACGATGTCGATGGATTCGGATCGAGGATCGCGATGATGTCACGTAGGCTCTTGTCGTAGGTTGTCATCAAACTCTGCAATTTCTGTTCGAATTCGATCTCCTTCTTCAGTCCGGCGTCATTCTTCAGGTTTTCCAGCTGTGCGAGCTGCTCCTGAAGGGCTTTTTCTGCTGCTCGAAACTCGGCAAGTCTGGACAAATAGTGTACTCCGACGGTGAATGGCTGTTATCAGCCCAACGGAAGCGACATAGACGCTGTTCATGGTCTTGTGCTCATTGTGTTTTCTACCCCGCAGTCCCCCACATGATTGATCAATCACGGAAACTAACGATGAACTGTCAGCTGCACGTCAGTGGGGAAAGGTAGTTGTAGTTTGCTACGGGCAAATCATGCACGTTTTTTTTCACTTAGAAAACAGTCTTTATGCAATTTACTATATGAAGAAGGCATTACCACTTATGGGCTTCTGACAAAAACTGTACTGAGTGGACTAGATCGGTGTAAGTAATTTCCGAGACTTGGGTCAAGTTGGAAACTATCGACGGTTACTCAGCCTAATCGTGTGCGCTCTACAGCCCTTGTTGCAACGCAGGGTCGTCCGGGTTCTGCTGTTCAAGCTCGGCGAGCAGCACCTGTACTTTTTGCAGTTGCCCGTTTTCCTTCCAGTAATGAATCAGCAGGATGCGTGCGCGACGGTTGGCGGGTTGACGTTGCAGAATATCTTCCAGTTGCCGCTGGGCGGGTTCCAGTTGCTCCAGATCGTGAAGCGCCACGGCCAGATCATATCGATAGCCAGTGTTTTCTGGCTCAAGCTCCACCGCCTTGGCAAGCGCGAGCAGGGCATATTCATGCTGACCGTGGCCCAATAGCCAAAGCCCAAGTGCGTGTTGCAGCAATGAGGATTGCGGATGCTTGTCGAGCAATTGTGCTAGCTGTTGGCGAGAGCGATCGGTCTGCCCCTGTTTGTCGAGCAGTTCAACCTGTGTCAGGCCGGCCTGTAGATTGTGAGGCTCCAGACTTAACGCCAGTTCCAGCGCGGCGGCAGCCTTTTGCTGCGCGCCTGTGGTCATGTAAAGCCTGGCCAATTGGACTTGGCTTTGTCCGCTCGGTGGCTGCGCTGCCAGCGCGCTTTCATATTGTTCGGTAACCAGCTGCAGCGGCCCGAAATACAGCCCGACGTCGTCCGGCGTCAAACCCAGCAATGCGTTGGCGGCGCTAAAACGTACGGCTTGGTCAGGGTCTTCCAGCAGTGGACCGATCAACATGCTGCGTTGCGCAGCAGGGACCATCGCACCGACGGCATCGATTGCGGCCTGGCGGCTCAGTACAGACGACTGCTTGAGGCCGGCTTTCAGTAACTTGAGCGCCTGAGGACTGGGGTAGTTGGCAAGCTCGGTCAGCAAGCCTGCCCGACGGATATCTGACAGGTCGGTCCGGCCCAACTGCTGGTACAGCACGCGGGCGGCCCCAGGCTTGCCGTTATGCGCCAGCTCCAGCGCCTCGGCGTAGTTGTGACTGAGCGGCGCGGCAGTGGGGGTGGCGTTCCAGCTCCGGTGAATCAGTATCCCAACGATAGCCACCGTAAACAGCAGTGCGAGCGCTATTGCAAGCGGCCAGCGACGGCGACTATTGGAAGTGGGCATGGAGGTGGACGATGGGCCCTGGGAAGGCGATTTTGGCATGTCGATTTCCATTTCTATAGGCTCAGCAGCTTCGGGGAGTGACCGCTGTGTGTCAAACGGCAATCGTCTTTGGTGTTTGTCCGGCTCCGAAAATAAGCCAATAAAAAGCCCTGCACCTTATGAGTGCAGGGCTTGAGGGGCGACCCGTGAGACGCCTCGTCGCGCTTGATCGAGTATCAGGCGCTCGGCTGCCAGCCGCCGCCCAACGCTTTGTAAATCGCGACGATGCCGCGATAGACCTCGATTTCGGCCTGGGCCTGGGTGTCTTCTGCCGCCAGGCGCTCACGTTCGGCATCGAGCAGGACGAGGAAGTCGGCCGTGCCTTCGCGGTACTGGATCGAGGCCAGGTTGGCGGCGGAGCGGCTGGACTCACTCTGACGCACCAGCGACACCAGGCGCTGTTGGCGCTTGTCGTAATCACTGAACGCGTTCTCGGTTTCTTCCAGTGCCAACAACACCTGTTGCTCGTAGTTCGCCAGCGCACCTTCGGCATCAGCGTTGGCGCCACGAATACGCGCTCTTACGCTGCCCAGGTCAAAGGCTGCCCAGGTGATGCTCGGCCCCAGGCCCCAGGCTTGGGCGGCTCCCGACCCCAGTTGTGAACCACGGCTGGCCGTAAAGCCCAGGAACCCACTCAAGCTGACCCGCGGGAACAGGTCTGCAGTCTGTACGCCGATCCTCGCCGTCTGTGCCGCCAATTGGCGTTCGGCACTGAGAACGTCGGGACGGTTATGCAGCAACCTGGTTGGATCGCCGATCGGTAGCGCTTTGGAGATTGCTGGCAGCTTGGTCGGGCTTAGGTCCACAGTCATTGCATCAGCGCGCTCACCCAGCAAGGTCGCGATACGGTTTTTCTCGCGCACTTGCTCGGCTTGCAGTTGTGGAATGGTTGCTTCCACCGCCGCCAGTCGAGCATCGGCACGTACTACGTCGATTTCGTTACCCACGCCTTCGTCGCGTAATTGCACGGTGACGCCACGGGAGTTTTGCTGGTTTTTCAGGTTATCCCGGGCAATCCCTTCACGCAGTTGTGCGCCACGCAGTTGACCGTACGCATCTACCAACTCGGCAATCATGGTCACTTGCAGTTGATACAGATTGGCTTCGGCCACTTGCTGATCCGCCTCACTGGCTTCCAGTTCTCGCTGGATGCGACCAAACAGATCGATTTCCCACGCCATGTCCAGGCCCAGGTCATAGCGCTCCTGGTTGACTCGGTGCTCGGTTTCCCCCGGCACCTGAGCTCGACCGACCTGGCTGCTGGCGCGGCTGGTCACCACGGGCATGGCATCGTTACTGATGTCATCGCGGATGGCGCGAGCGGCCTTCAGGCGGGCGAAGGCAATGCGCAGCTCGCGGTTACCTTGCAGCGATTCGGCCACTAGCTTGTTCAGGGTCGGGTCGTCGAACTGCTGCCACCAGATGGTTTCTGTGTGTTCGCGGTCGTATTTGCCTTGAGCGGCCTGAATATTGGCTGCGGCGGTATCCGGCGTCTTGTAGTCAGGGCCGACGGCGCAGGCCGCCAGCGCCAGGACCAACAGGCTCGGCAGGAAGAGTTTTGCAGCCTTCATTAATGAGCCTCCGAAGCGATGTTCTGAACGCGCAGTGCCTTGGCTGCTTTACGCGCCTGTTTGCGTTCTACGTGGTTACGAATCAGGACATAGAAAACCGGCGTCAGTAGCAGACCGAAGAAGGTCACACCAAGCATTCCGGAGAACACCGCGACACCCATGGCGTGACGCATTTCGGCACCGGCACCGCTGGACAGAACCAGTGGCACCACGCCCATGATGAAGGCGAACGAGGTCATCAGGATCGGACGCAGACGCAGACGGCAGGCTTCCAAAACAGCCTCCAGCGGGGTCTTGCCTTTCTCTTGTTCATCCTTGGCAAATTCGACGATGAGGATCGCGTTTTTACACGCAAGGCCCACCAGTACGATCAAGCCGATTTGGGTGAAGATATTGTTGTCGCTGCCCGCAATGATCACACCGGCAATGGCTGACAACAGCGTCATCGGTACGATCAGGATCACCGCCAGTGGCAGGCTCCAGCTTTCATACAAGGCCGCCAGCACAAGGAACGCCAATAGCACGCAGAGCGGGAATACCAGCAGCGCCGTGTTGCCCGAGAGAATCTGTTGATACGTCAGGTCGGTCCACTCGTAGGTCATGCCGTTGGGCAGTTGCTCTTTGAGCAGTTTTTCTATCGCTACCTGCGCCTGGCCTGAACTGAAGCCCGGGCCTGCCGCGCCGTTGATCTCGGCAGTGATGAAGCCGTTGTAGTGCATCACGCGGTCCGGGCCTGAGGTGTCGGTGACCTTGAGCAGCGTTGCCAGCGGTATCATCTCGCCCAGGTTGTTGCGTACTTTCAACTGACCGATCTGTTCGGCGTCCTGACGGAACTGCTGTTCAGCCTGAACGTTGACTTGATAGGTGCGACCGAAACGGTTGAAGTCGTTGGCATACAGTGAGCCCAGGTACACCTGCAAGGTGTCGAAGATGTCGCTGATCGGAACGCCATGGGTCTTGGCTTTCTCACGGTCGATGGCCGCATCGACCTGCGGCACGTTGACCGTGTAACTGGTGAACAACCCCGCCAGTTCCGGCACGCTGCGGCTTTTGGTGATGATGTTCATCGTCTCTTTATAGAGCTCGTCGTAGCCCAGGTTGCCCCGGTCCTCGATCTGCAGACGGAAACCACCGATGGTGCCCAGGCCCTGAACCGGCGGCGGCGGGAAGATCGCCATGTAGGCTTCCTGGATCGAGCTGAACTTGCCGTTCAGTGCTCCGGCAATGGCACCGGCCGATTCGCTGGCAAGCTTGCGGTCTTCAAACGGCTTGAGGGCCACGAAGACAATGCCGGAGTTGGGACTGTTGGTGAACCCGTTGATAGACAACCCGGGAAAGGCAATCGCATTTTCAACGCCCGGCTGCTTGAGGGCGATCTCGGACATCTGCTTGATCACGTCTTCGGTGCGGTCCAGGCTCGCAGCGTCCGGCAATTGGGCGAACGCCACCAGGTATTGCTTATCCTGCGCCGGAACGAAACCGGTGGGTGTGCTGGAAAACCCCAGCCAGGTCAAGACGATCAGCCCCGCATATACCACCAGTGCCACACCGCTGACGCGAATCACCCGACCGACCGCACCGACATAACCATTACTGGCCTTGATGAAGAAGCGGTTGAAGGGACGGAACAGCCATCCACCCAACAGTTTGTCGAGGAATTTCGAGAAGCCGTCCTTTGGCGCGTTGTGGCTGCGCAGCAGCACGGCGGCAAGCGCTGGCGACAGGGTCAGGGAGTTGAACGCCGAGATGACGGTCGATATAGCAATCGTCAAGGCAAACTGTTTATAGAATTGCCCGGTGAGACCGGAAATGAAGGCGGCCGGTACGAACACCGCACACAGCACCAGGGCTGTTGCGATGATCGGGCCTGTCACCTCTTTCATGGCGATTTGCGTCGCCTCCATCGGCTCGTGTCCAAGCTCGATATTACGCTCGACGTTCTCCACCACCACGATGGCATCGTCCACCACGATGCCAATGGCCAAGACCAATCCGAACAGCGACAAGGCGTTGAGCGAGAAGCCAAACAAGTGCATGACGGCGAAGGTACCGATCAACGACACCGGCACGGCGGCCAGCGGGATAATCGAAGCGCGCCAAGTCTGCAGGAACAGGATCACCACCAGAACCACGAGGATCAGCGC
Source organism: Pseudomonas sp. (assembly GCF_036404235.1). Lineage (GTDB taxonomy): Bacteria > Pseudomonadota > Gammaproteobacteria > Pseudomonadales > Pseudomonadaceae > Aquipseudomonas. The sequence goes on along the minus strand of NZ_DASWOT010000070.1, from coordinate 183 downwards.
TTCGAACAAGGTATGAACCACCGCTTCGATAGAACCACGCACGAAGATCGTCGGGTCATAAACGATGCTGTAGTCCATGCCTTCGGGGAAGCTCTTCTTGAGCAGTTCCATTTCGGCGCGCACTTCGTTGGAAATATCGATGGCGTTTGAGCCAGGGCGCTGGAAAATCGGGATTGCGACCGC
>NZ_DASWOT010000069.1:0-1989 GCF_036404235.1 Pseudomonas sp. | reverse complement strand
TAGTGTCCACGCCGCAGACCTCACCCGGGATAACGGTGCTGTTGTCGGTGACAATCAAAACTCGCAGACTGCGGGCGCCAGCGGTCCTGTATTGCTGCAGGATGTTCAACTGATTCAGAAACTTCAACGGTTCGACCGAGAGCGCATCCCGGAGCGGGTCGTTCATGCGCGGGGAACAGGTGCCTACGGCCAATTTACCGTCTCGGATGATTTGAGTGATCTGAGCAAGGCGCGAGTCTTTGGTGCGGGTGAGGTGACACCGGTTTTCGTACGATTCTCCTCGGTGGTACATGGCAATCATTCGCCTGAAACCTTGCGCGACCCTCGGGGCTTTGCGACTCGGTTCTTCAGACGCGACGGTAATTGGGATCTGGTGGGCAATAATTTCCCAACTTTCTTTATTCGTGACGCGATCAAGTTCCCCGACATGGTGCATGCCTTCAAGCCGGACCCGCGCTACAACCTGGATGACGATGCGCGTCGTTTCGATTTCTTTTCGCACGTGCCTGAGGCGACCCGTACCCTGACCGAGCTGTACTCAAATAACGGAACACCAGCCAGCTACCGAGAGATGGACGGCAACAGCGTGCATGCTTACAAATTGGTTAACGCGCAGGGCCAGGTGCATTACGTGAAGTTTCAGTGGAAAAGCCAACAGGGCATCAAAAACCTGAGGCCGGCTGAGGTTATTGCCGTCCAAGGACGTGATTACAGCCACATGACTCAAGACTTGGTCAGCCAGATCAAGCAAGGCAACCACCCAAAATGGGACCTGTTTGTACAGGTGCTTAAACCTGAAGATTTGTCGAAGTTCGACTTTGATCCGCTGGATGCGACCAAGATCTGGCCAGATGTCCCCTTACGCAAAGTCGGCCAGATGGTGTTGAACAAAAATCCGGGCAATGTTTTCCAGGAAACCGAACAGGTCGCCATGGCCCCGTCGAATCTGGTGCCCGGCATCGAACCGTCCGAAGATCGTCTGTTACAGGGGCGAGTGTTTTCATACGCGGATACTCAACTCTACCGCCTGGGCGCCAACGCGCATCAGTTGCCGATAAACGCGGCCAAAGTGAAGGTTAATAATGGCAACCAGGACGGCGCAATGAATGCCGGTCGCAGCGCGTCGGGTGTCAACTATCAGCCAAGCCGTTTGCAGCCGCGTGAAGAACAACCACAGGCTCGTTACAGTGAGCTACCGCTGCAAGGCACCACTCAGCAGGCGAAAATCCAGCGCGAGCAGAACTTCAAGCAAGCCGGTGACCTGTATCGTTCTTTCAGCAAGCAAGAACAGACTGATTTGGTCTCCAGTTTTGGCGAGGCGCTGGCGACGACCGACGATGAGAGCAAACACATCATGCTTTCATTCCTCTACAAAGCGGATGCCGAATACGGCAAGCGGGTTGCCAAAGTTGCCCAAGGTGACCTTTCTCGGGTGAAAGCCCTCGCGGAAAAACTGTCTGACTGACCCGATAGCGTGATTGCAGCATCCCGATGAGCCGATGCTGCAATCAAGCCAGCCTGCATGCGCCCTCGCTGGCAGGCAACCTGCGTTATGATTGCCAACTTTTATGATCGGGGGGGATGTCATGGCCAAGGCCAAACGCATGTATGGCTGCACCGAGTGCGGCTCGACGTTTCCCAAGTGGGCCGGCCAATGTGGCGAGTGCGGCGCCTGGAACACCCTGGTCGAGACGGTCATCGAAAGTGGCGGCGCAGCAGCACCCAGCGGCCGTTCTGGCTGGACGGGGCAAAAGGCTCAGGTCCGGACACTGGCCGAGGTCAGTGTGGAGGAGGTTCCACGCTTCTCCACTAACTCCACCGAATTGGATCGGGTGTTGGGCGGTGGATTGGTGGACGGTTCTGTTGTGCTGATCGGCGGTGACCCCGGCATTGGCAAGTCCACCATTTTGTTGCAAACCCTGTGCGCCATCGCTGAGCGCATGCCCGCGCTGTATGTCACGGGTGAAGAGTCGCAGCAGCAAGTCGCCA
>NZ_DASWOT010000068.1:0-8245 GCF_036404235.1 Pseudomonas sp. | reverse complement strand
GTCGCTGGACAAGCCCTGCTCCCACATGGGGTTCAGGGCCAGAACACGCTGTAGCTGACGAGCCCGGCGAGACCGCGATGCCGATACACATGGCAATCGCAGCGTCGCGCTGCTCGTCAGCGCCTACCTGAATCGTGCGTGCTCAGGATTTGAATCCGGTTCCAGAAATATTTTCAAAATCATGTGAGGTAAACCGCTCCAGCTTACGTGTAGTGAGAATCAGATTCGTTTCACAAACGATCGTTTTCACTTCCCGACAGCTCAGGTTTACCCCGTCATGACAGCTCAATCCGGTGTTCGCAGGCCTTTTTTTCATGCTCGTCCCGTTTCTTTGTTCAGTGTGTGTTCGGCGACGGCGTTGCTGTGTTCGCTGGGGCTGATGCCTTTCGCTTACGGCGAGGAGTTGCAACTGGGCGCGGTGAACATCGACGCTGCGTCGCAATCAGGCGAAGCCAGCGACACTGAGCAGAGCAAAATCAGCTATCAGGCCCGCCGTGCCTCAGTGGCCACCCGTACTAATACGCCGTTGGTAGAAACCCCGGCAACCGTGAACGTGGTCACTAATCGGGTGATCGAGGACCGCCAGCCCAACAGCCTTGACGAGGCAATCAATGCCGTCAGCGGCGTCAAGCAAGGCAACACGCTGGGCGGCACCCAGGACGCCATCCAGAAGCGCGGCTTTGGCACCAACCGCGACAACTCGATCATGCGCGACGGCATGCAGTCGGTGCAGGCCCGCAACTTCACTCCGACCACCGAGCGTATTGAAGTGCTCAAGGGCCCTGCGTCGATGCTCTATGGCGTGCAGGACCCGGGCGGGGTGATCAACGTCGTGACCAAGAAGCCGCAACTGGTGGACGCGCATTCTATTTCCGCGTTTGGCAGCAGCTTCGGTGGCGGCGGCGAACAGATCGACCTGACCGGGCCATTGGGCAGCAGTGGGCTGGCGTATCGCTTCATTGCCGACAAGCAGAATTACGATTACTGGCGCAATTTCGGCAGCATTGATCAGTCGGTGATCGCGCCATCGTTGGCCTGGTACGGCGACGACACCACGGTTTCAGTGGCGTACGAGCACATGGAATATTCGGTGCCGTTCGACCGTGGCACGCAGATCAACCCCAAGACTGGCAAGGTCCTCGACATCCCGCGCAACCGCCGTTTGGATGAGCCGTTCAACGTCACCACGGGGCGTTCCGATGCTCTGGACCTGCGCATGGAGCATCGCCTCAACGACACCTGGACGTTGCGCACCGGCTACGGCTACAGCCGCAACTATTACAACGACTACCAATCGCGCTATATCTCGGCCAATTACACTACCGGCGCGGTCACCCGCCGTGGCGATGCCACCCGCGATGCCGTGCAGTTCGCGCACACTGCGACGGTCAATGCGCTGGGCGATGTGTACTGGGGCGATGTGCGGCACGAGTTGCTGATCGGTGCCGACTACATGAAGAACGAGCGCGACCTGGGTGACCTGTATCGCAGCGCCAACAAAGCCGACTTCAACTACAACGCGCCGGTGTATGGGGTGACGCCGCGTCCGGGTACGGTCAGTGCGTCCAACAGTGATCAGAGCGATCACCTACGCACCCACGCCTTCTTTGTTCAGGACTCGATGCACCTGGGTGAGCACTGGATTTTCCAGGCCGGCCTGCGTTACGACGCTTTTGATGAAATCACCGGCAAGGGCCGACCGTTCGTGGTCGGTGCCGACGTCAAGGACAGCAAAGTCGTGCCGCGTGTCGGTCTGGTTTATCTGATCCAGCCCGATTGGTCGGTGTACGGCAGCTACACCGAGTCGTTCCGCCCCAACACCTCGATTGCCGCGCCGATTGGCGACCTGCCACCGGAAGAGGGCAAGGCCTATGAAATCGGCACCAAGTTTCAGAACAACTACCTGACCGCCACTGTGGCGCTGTTCAATATCAACAAAAAGAACGTGCAGACCAGCGAACAGTGCGGCACCGAGACCTGCACGCGGGTGTCCGGTGAAGTGCGGTCACGCGGTCTGGAGGCGGACATCACAGGCCAGATCAACGACGCCTGGAGCATCACTGGCAGCTATGCCTACACTGACACCGAAGTGCTGGAAGACCCAATCCTCAAGGGGCAGCCGTTGGATGGTGTATCAAAACACACTGCGGCGGTTTATCTGACGCGTGATTTCGGCCATGTCGGCATTGGTGATCTGCGTGCCGGGGCAGGTGCGCGTTATGCCAGCCGTTGGGGCGTGAACGACGGCACGGGTGTTGAGTATTACCTGCCGTCATCGAAAGTAGCCGATGCCTTTGTCGCCTACAAAATGAAGCTCGACGAACGCGACCTGACCCTGCAACTGAACCTGAAAAATATGTTCGACGAGCGCTACTACACCTCGGCCAGTGGCCTGGGATCGCCCGCCATCGTGATTGGCGAACCGCGACAATTGGTCGCTCGGGCGAAGCTGGATTTTTGATCTGATGTGCGTTTCTGCAGGCGTGAACTCCCATCAAACACACTGTAACGATCTGGCGCAGCGCCAGTAAACCCAGGTCGCGCGGTCTGCCAGTCACATCCTGTGCGCAGGTTTACGGCGGGTTCCCCGCCGGTCGCGGGACAAGCCACGCGCCTACGAGCCGTCATCGCGGGCTCGACAGCGCGGCGCCTGGACGACGGGGGCTCTCCTACAGATCACCCGACCTTCACACCATCCGTTTGACGGTGTTGTCCTTGCGCACAAAGTGGTGCCAGATTGCCGCGACCACATGCAGACCGATCACGTAATAGAAGATTGTGCCCAGCAGCACATGGTAGTGCTCAAGGTCTTCTGCCGCGTCTTTGGAAATATCGAACGGTGAGGGAATGGCCAACTGCGTCAGCGGAATCGGCAATGCGCCTTTTTCCAGCCACACCGTGAACAGCCCCATCAACGGCTGCGCAAAAAGAAACGCATACAACGCATAGTGCGACACGGTTGCTGCCAGACGTAGCACCCCTTCCAGAGGTGGGGTGATGCCTGGCGGGGTGTGGCGATGGCGTTCGGCGATGCGCAAAAAAGCCATGATCAAGACCACGATCCCAACCCAGAAATGGCTTTGTACCACCAACATTCGCAGGTCGGACCCTCGGGCGAACTGGCTGCGGCTGAGGATAAGGATGTAGGCCAATATGATCAGGACCGCCATGACCCAGTGGAGCCAGCGAGCTTTGTAACTGTAGCGTTCTGCGGTGAGAGGTGTTGTCACGGTCAGGTTCCTCATTTTTTTGACAGGTAAAGGCTATTTGCCGCCAGCCAGGTTAACAGTCCATCAGCTGTCAGTGATTATGAACAGAATCGCGCACAACGTTTCATCCATATAAAAGAGTGGTGCCAGCTCTTTGTTCAGCAAACGCATGGATCTGCGAATACCCAATGTTCGAAATATTCAATCCTGTGTGCATCCACCCGCTTAGAGAAACGCTGAACTTACTCCATGCCTGAAAAGCCGCTGTACTCACCCTCCAGAGTATTTATTCTCGAAATACACATAACTTTTCTTCGTTTGAAGGTATTCAAATGAGTGCGGCATGGCATTCTGATATTGATAATATTAGGGAATATATGATGTTATCCATATATCTATTGATTATAAAAAAACCATCAAAGTCAATTTGACAGGTGTCGGGATGGGAGCCATTGTTACCATCTGAAAGTTCAGCGCTTTCAACTATTAACTTGAGTCAACAGGCTTTTTGCCTGGGCGTCTGTGCCCTCTGGACGTCAATTGGGATGCTTTCTCATAGGGACCATGAATCATGGATATTCCGGAATTCGTTCGTGCATTAAAAGACCAAAGCTCAGATTCAGAAGTGTGGTGGGATGCTTCTCCAACGGAATACGAAACATTTAGAAAACTACTGTTTGATCGTTATCCGTCAATGTTAAATTACATATCGCAGTTATTACCTGAACACTTTCTTGATACTCCGGCGGGGATCAGCGGCGCCACGACCAATCCCAGGCTTATCGCGCGGGCAGTGCTCGAACATGCCGACATTTGGCATGACGCAATCAAGATCATCGATCATCAACTGCCTGCTGCCCACCGAGCACGCCAGCTCTATGACCAATTGATTGGCGAAGGTGCCCGGCAGCTTCACCCGCTATGGATTTTGTCTCGCCGACGTTACGGCTGGTTGTCGGCGCAGGTTGATACCACCCAGTTAAACGATGTTGAGGGGATGGTGAAGCGAGGATTGGAGCTGGCGCAGATTTCTCCCAACGTGATGATCAAGGTGCCGGGCAGTCTGGCGGGCTATCAAGCCATAGAGCGGTTGGTTGCCCAAGGCTGCTCGATCAACAACACATTGTGCTTCACGGTATCGCAAGCTGCGGCCTGTCTGGACGCCATTCACCGTGGGCAATTGCTTGCCAGGCAAAAAAAGGTCGACGTCAGCACCGCGCAATATGTCATCACCTTCATGATCGGCCGCTTCGGCGATGAGCAGCAGTTCAATCAGTACGCCAGACAGCGCGGCATTGCGTTAAGCGACACTGACAAACGTTGGGCTGAGCTGGCCATGTATCAAGCGCTTCAGGCGTTGTTGCAACGTCGGTCGACGCCTGCACGGCTTTTGCTCTGCAGCCTACGCGTCGACACCAATCAGCAGGGGGAAGAGTACGCCTGGCACCTGGAAAGAACAGGTGCCGACACCACGCTTTATACCCTCACGCCTGAGATCATCGAGTTTCTGGTGCGCCGGCAGGCCAGCGGGCTGCCGGTCCTGCCGATCAGGCAACGGTTACGCATTCCTGATGAGGTCATGAACAAGCTGCTGTGCATTGCGTACTTCACCGACGCCTACTTTGAGGGAGGCATTGAACCGGCTGCTTTCGAGAACCACCCGGCGTTCATTACCGCGCGTAACGAAGCTTGCATTGCCCACGGGCAACTGCAGGGGTTTGTCGATGGCTTTGCGATGGATAGACCCCTGTCGATGTCGGCCTGGGAGCCAAAAGCCGAATCCGCGGGCGCTTCCCTATGAATCGGATGATCGCGTTGTGGGCACATCCCCGTTCACGCTCCACAGCGCTGGAGCGGGTGTTCATCGAGCGCAAGGATTTCGAGGTGTTCCACGAACCTTTCGCGCACATGGCGTTCGATGAACAGTCGGCAATCCCATCCGATGACCTGGACTGCGGATTGCCAACCACCTACGACGGTATCAAGGCACTGTTGCGCACCACCCGCGAGCGTCGACACGTATTCCACAAGGACATGTGCTTACCCGTAAGTCACTGATTCTGTTGATCTAAAAATCCTCCCCAAAACTCCCCCAATATCCCCTCAAAACTCGACACCGATTACGCGACGTCGATCCATTCCGTACCGCGACTATCACGGTAGAGATCGGTCATCGCCGCGCTTCTATGTCCAAGCAACTTTTGAGGGTCACGTCCTTCGGCAGCATGAAGGCGGGCTGAAAGAGAGCGCATTTCGTGAAAGCTTGGTGGGTGGTCGCTCAATGGAATCCCATAGGCAGCCGCTGCTTGATCCCTAACTATGGCGAATAGACGCGTCAGAGTTTCTAATTTGACTGGATACCCGGCCTTTACGCGAGCATTGGGTTTCGAGTGGTGGACCAGGTGCTGCGATAAAGCGCGATCCCTGCAGCGTTTGATCACCGTAGCGAGGTCAAGATCAATCGCTTCCAGGCGAAGTGCGGAACTGATGCGGAGCCGAGCGCCAGTCTTGGACTGCACGACATGGAGATACCCGTCGCGTTCGTCCTTGAACAGCATCGCCCGTATATCATCACGACGCTGGCCGGTCAGTAAGGCCAGCTCCATCGCACGTTTTAGCCACGTTCGGTCGGTCGTTTCGTAGATTGCCTGCCACAGCTCAAGACTCAGGCGCTCCCGTGTGACCTTCGCTCGTGCAGCCTTCGTTGCATCTACCGGATTTGCGTCGCATAGACCTGCAGCAATGGCTTCGGTGAAAACATCACGCAACAAGGAACGGAGCGCTTTTGACATATTAGCCTTTCCTTCCTTGGCCAACCCAGTCAGAAATGCCGCAACATCCATCGTCCTTATATTCCGTACAGGCATAGGGCCGAACTGCGCCTCCAGGCGCGCGATTCGGCTTTTAAAGTTCCGCATCGTGTGGATAGATAGTTCTTTTTCTGCGTAATCGGCTTTGTACTGCACGAGCCATTCTGCGAATGTCTTGCCCCTTTCAATCAAGGGCTCCGCAAGACGCACAGCGAGTGTTGGCCTTAGTATCTCTGCATGGTTGGCGGCGACAGCCTCGCGAATCGCTGTATCTTTGTCTTTACCAAGCCCGAACACACGGCCACTCACCGGATCGCGGTAGGTGTAGTAAGTGATTCCGTTACGGCGATCAGTCTTGCGATACAGATTCGGAGGAAGGTCTTTTGACCCTTGACTACGCGGCCTTGGTACCATGTCGAGCGCTCTCTATTCTGCTGATCAGGCTTGCACCTTTGGGGATTCTTTCCAGCTTTTCAGGTTTACAGTAGCAAGCATCGGATTCGACGTAATAACGCTTACCGTGCTTAACCGGGGTGGGGGATATTCGCCCCTCGCGTGCCCAGGTACGGAGAGTGTTGAGGTTGGGCGGAGTTTTGAATTGGTCTGTTGCCCACTCTTCCAAGGTCAGTTTGGTCATAGTTTTCTCCATCCGGTGTCTATGCGGGGTTGAGTGTGTCGAGTTCGGTCAGCGAGAAAACAATGCCTCGACAGTAGTTCTCGGCGTCTTCCATAACCTCAAAGGTGGCATGGGGGATGTCCGTCTTGTACGTCCAGGAATAGCCGGGCTCCTTGCACCACAGCGCCTCAATGGTCTTGGCCTGCCGCTTTCGCAGCACGTATTCGGCAATCTCATCGTCTTCCTCCAGCGAATCCCGATCTGGCAGTACGCCTTGCAGGTCGATGAGCGCGATGCCGCCGTCGTAGCAGCCAATCTCTTCACGTGACGCGCCGTCGAGTTCCATCAGGTCGTCACTGGCTCCATAGACGATCACCAGTCCGGCTTCCTTGGCTGCAGCAATGTGTTCTTTCGTGATGGCGCGATGTGCTGGGTACTGAATACCGTCCAGTTGTGCGGCGAGTTCTTCTTTTGTCATGGCAATAGTTCTCCAGCCCGCCGTACACCGGCAGGATTGAATGAGGGGAAGGGGGTTACTGAAACATTGCGCTGTCTTTGCCGACTTCGACCTCTCGGGCCTTCTGCTCGGTGCGACAGGAGATGTATTGCACGCTGCCATTACAGTCAGCGATCACCCACCACCAACCCATAAGGCGGTGAGGGCCTTTGATGATTTTGGTGATGGTCATGGCGATTCATCTGCCTCCCGTTCAAGTTGATCGAGGCGCTTGTTTGCCATTGCTCCAAGGTGTTGAGCGTCCTCTGCGCTCAGGACTGGCATGGGAACGAACAGGATGCCAGCCTTGATGAACGACTGAGCCATCATCGAAGCATCGCGAAGGTCAGATGGGTTGGCGCGGTTCATAGTTATGATTTCTCCAGGCATGACTTCTACTTCGCCGCATACGCAGCAGGCAATAGGGATAGGGTGGGTGGGGGGTTATTGCTGAATAGCGCGGGCACGACGTTTGCGGAATTCGTAAACCATGTGGCGAAGATTTGTCATCGACTCTTGCAGATCCTCTCGAGCAGAATCGATTGCTTCCAGCATATCTCTGTCGTCGTCGGCATCTGACTCGTCAAACTCAAATAGGGCGAGCCCATAGGCGTTGAAATGCTCGCTTACATAATCCGCTGCCGTCGCCATGTACTCGGCGTGCTCAATGGCGCAGTCCTTTTGGGAGCGCTCATCCCCCACTGCGCGGACATCCTCGGCAGGGGCGGCGCGTGTGTTCCAGTCCGCATCGTCTTCATCGCCGCGCTTGAATCCAGTAGGTCCAGTTGCCTCACACTTGCAGCACTGCTCGAAGTGGATACCGTCGTCCACCACCGTTTTTATATCGGTCGAGCCGCAAAACGGGCACGGTAACATTACTGTTTTGTTGGTCATGGTTTCACCTCAGGCCAATTGATGGGAAGGCCGCTCTCACGGATCAGGTGAAAGGGAAGATCTTCTTTCATGCACATTGGCACGCTGTCTGATTTCCCGCAGGTGGGGCAGCCTATCAACCCGCCCCAGCAAACCGGATGAATCGCTGGGAATCCGCTATTACAGGAGTTCTTACTTTGCTCATACTGAGAGCATGGGATTCGATCACTCATCACTCACC
>NZ_DASWOT010000067.1:0-10553 GCF_036404235.1 Pseudomonas sp. | reverse complement strand
CTCGATCAACGTAAACCCGCGGCTTGTGCCCTCATGAGGACTTTGCCAGCTGCGACGCGTGTCCGCCCGCGTAAGGCCAGAGCTGAAATCCATCGAGGAAATTCCATTTTTCGTTTGAAATATGGTGATACTACTCAGGTTCCAAGTCGCTATGTAGTGGATGTCCGGGGTTATTCACAGGACCAGTGGCATAACGCCGCTTTTTGAGCACCGTCCATTTGGGTATCCGCAGAACAATGCGCCTTTTCTCGTTCAATTCCCGTTTTTAAATCAGGTCCAGTATGTCCAAGCAACAGGTAGTTATCGTGGGTGGTGGTGTGATTGGCCTGCTGACGGCCTTCAACCTCGCGTCGAAGGTCGACAGTGTCGTATTACTTGATCGCTCAGGCGTCGGCCAGGAGTCTTCGTGGGCGGGCGGCGGGATTGTTTCGCCGCTTTATCCATGGCGCTACAGCCCGGCCGTCACGGCGCTTGCGCATTGGTCTCAGGATTTTTATCCACAACTGGCGCAGCGCTTGTTTGCGACGACGGGCGTCGACCCCGAAGTGCATAAAACCGGGTTGTACTGGCTGGATCTTGAGGACCAAAACGAGGCGCTGGCGTGGGCCGTTGAACACAACCGGCCACTGAGCGCCGTGGATATCTCGACGGTGTATGACGCCGTTCCGGTGATGGGAGGCGGTTTTGGTCGGGCGATTCACATGGCGGACGTTGCCAATGTGCGTAATCCGAGGTTGGTGAAATCATTGAAAGCCGCGTTGCTGGCGCTGCCCAATGTGACGATTCATGAGCAGCTCGCCGTGACCGGGTTTTTACGCGAAGGCGACAGGATCTTCGGCGTCAGCACGGCAACAGGCGACATCCTCGGCGATCAAGTGGTGCTGGCGGCGGGCGCCTGGAGTGGTGAGTTACTGACGTCGCTCGGCATGCATCTGCCAGTCGAGCCGGTCAAGGGGCAGATGATTCTGTACAAGTGTGCGTCGGACTTTTTACCGAGCATGATCCTCGCCAAAGGCCGTTATGCAATCCCACGTCGTGACGGTCATATCCTCATCGGTAGCACGCTGGAGCATGAAGGTTTCGACAAGACACCGACCGGCAGCGCACTGCAAAGCCTGAAAGCCTCTGCTGTCGAACTCATTCCGGCGCTGGCGGATGCTCAAGTGGTGGGGCATTGGGCGGGATTACGGCCAGGCTCGCCAGAGGGTATTCCGTTCATTGGTCCGGTCCCTGGGTTCGACGGTCTGTGGCTTAACTGCGGGCATTATCGAAACGGGCTGGTGCTCGCGCCTGCGTCGTGCCGGTTGTTGACCGACTTGTTGGTGGGCCAGGTGCCGATTATTGATCCGGCACCCTATGCGCCTGACGGGCGGATGGTCGGTAACTGACGCCAGGCGTTACGCTCTCAAACACAATATAACCAGCGCAGAGTCCTCGACGTCCAATCCGGGACTGATCGGACCCACTGCGGGGCCGATTACCGCACTTATCTCAATCCAGCCCCAGCTTCTTCAATCGATAGCGCATCGATCGAAACGACAGGTTAAGCCGCTGCGCCGCAGCGGTTCTGTTCCAGCGAGTTTCTTCGAGCGCTTGCAGGATCAACTTACGTTCGATGCTTTCCAGGTAGTCTTCCAGATTATCGATGTCAGCCAGGCTTGGGCTGTCCTGCTCGCGGGTGTTGGTGGGCTCGGCCAGGCGCAGGTCTTCGGCGTTGATCTGGCCGTTTTCGCACAGGGTGTAGGCGCGCTCAAGCATGTTTTCCAGTTCGCGAACGTTGCCTGGGAAGCGGTAGCTCTTCAGTGCAATGAGGGCTTGTGGCTGTAGACGGGCGGGGGGCTGACCGCTGTCAGCCGCCAAGCGTTTTAGCACGTTGTTGGCGAGGTCATCGATGTCTTCCCGACGCTCGCGTAACGATGGCACGCGCAGTTCGATGACATTGAGCCGGTAATACAGGTCTTGGCGGAACCGGCCAGCCGTCACTTCGACGCTTAGGTCCTTGTGGGTTGCGCAAAGTACGCGCACATCCACCACTAATTCGTGCTGGCCGCCTACGGGGCGGATGGATTTTTCCTGTATTGCGCGCAGCAATTTCACCTGCATCGCCAGTGGCAGGTCCGCGACTTCATCGAGAAACAATGTCCCGCCATTGGCCGCCTGAAACAGGCCGGGTTTGTCTTCGTGCGCCCCGGTGAAGCTGCCTTTGCGGTGGCCAAAGAACTCGTTTTCCATCAGCTCTGACGCAATCGCCCCGCAATTGACCGGGACAAAGGGTTGGCCGACGCGCGGTCCTTGCTCGTGGATCAAACGAGCAACCAGCTCTTTGCCACTGCCGGACTCACCGCTGATGTAAATGGGTGCCTGGCTACGCGCCAATTTGCTGATCTGCCTGCGCAGCGTTTGCATGGGCGGGGAGTCGCCCAGCAGTCGTTTAGCGAGTCGGCCTTCGTTTGGGGAGGGGAGTTGCAAGCGCAAGGCGCTGCTCACCAACTCGCGTAAACGACTGAGGTCGACGGGCTTGGTCAGGAAGTCGAATGCCCCGGCTTTGAGGGCGTGGATGGCGGTATCGACGCTGCCATGTGCTGTGATCATGGCCACCGGCACCTGGGCGTGCCACTGCTGGATATGCTGCACCAGTTCCAGTCCGTTGCCATCGGGCAGGCGCATGTCGGTGAGGCACAGGTCGAACGGCTCGCGTGCCAGCCACTCATGGGCTTGCTTGACGTTATGTGCGCTGCGCGTGTCGAGCCTCATCCGCCCCAGAGTGATCTCCAGTAATTCGCGAATATCAGGCTCATCATCGACGATCAGGACCTTTTGCCGTTGGCTCATGTTCAACTCAATTTGAACGGGTGGGCGAAGGTGATGCGCATGCAACTGCCGCCACCTTCGCGTGGTGAGTAATCCAGATTGGCCTGATTGCTTTCGCACAGCTCGCGCGAGAGGTAAAGACCCAGGCCCGTGCCTTTGTTTTCAGTGGTGAAGAACGGTTCGAAAATTTTGGTCAGGTGTTGCTGGGCAACGCCGGGGCCGTCATCCAGCACTTCCAGGGTTGGCAGTTCGCTCATAGGGTTGCGGAAAAGATTTAGCCACACTTGTGCAACTACATGTTTTTTCGCGCTGTAGCGTAGACCATTCTGTACCAGGTTAGTCATGACCTGCAGCAGTTGTTCGGCGTCCATCCGTGTGGTGAGTGTGCCTGGCTCGGCATCAAGATGGACTTGCTGGTTTGTCGCCAGAGAGCTGCGCATGTTGGCGACGAACTGTTCAAGCCATTGTTTGAGATCGAGCAACTGAGGTTCGGTTTGACGTCGGCGTGACAGTTGCAGGACGTTTTCGATCACCAGATTCATCCGTCGCGACTGATCTTGAATGATTTGACTGAGACGTCGGTCGGCATCGTCCAGCTCTTCAGACTCTGCCAGCAGTTGCGCTGCATGGCTGATGGCGCCCAGCGGATTGCGTATTTCATGCGCGATGCCCGCCGTCAATCTGCCCAGCGCGGCCAGCTTGAGTTGCTGCGCTTGTTGTGAGATTTGCGACAAGTCCTCAAGGAAGATCAAGGTATGCCGGTGATTGCCGCTGGTCAGCGCGATAAACCCGGCGCGCAGCACCGGCCCAGCCGCCGAGGTAGAGATACTGCGTGGCGCCAGCGTCGGATTGATCTGCCACTGACGAAGACGCTCCACCAGTTGCGGCGAGTAATCATCGATGGTTTCGCCCAGCAGGTGTTCGTGTCCCAATAGGGTCAATGCGCTCTGATTGGCGAGCAGCACCTTATGTTTGGCGTCCAGCACCAGGATGCCGGTGCGCATGCGTTGCAGGATCAGCGCGTTGAGCTCTTCGAGATTGTTCACGTCTGCTGCGCGCTGCTCGGCGATGTTTTCGCTGACCTGTAGCCGTCGAACCAAAGCCTGGACGAGCAATGCAGCAGCAAAACACAGCGCACCCAAAGACCCGGCCTGAACGTAATGGTTGGCCGCCGCAGGTTTGTGGTAGCTGATGTAAAACGTTAGATAAATGATGCCAATTGCCGAAATGGCTGCAATCAGTAAACCGGTGCGCTTGCGCAGCAGTACGTTGCTGATCGCCACTGAGGCAATGATCAGGTTGCCAATGCCACTGGGTGCGCCGCCGCCCGCATAGAACAGCGCGGACAGCATGATCGCGTCACTCATTGCCAGGATAAACAGTTGCCCTTGGTTACGGGGGCGTTCCAGCAGCACCACAATCAGAATGTTAAGTACCAGGTACAGCCAACTGCCGATGCGGAACAGGTCGATGTTGGCCAGTTCCAGCAATTGCGCATCCAGGCTGCTGGAGATCAGCAGCACCAGCATCACGCCAATGGTCAGCCGATAAAGGTGATACAGCCGAAGAATACGCCGGGCCTGTGGGGCCGCGAGAGAAAGAGCTTCAGCGGTCACGTGTCGCGGGGCCCTGAAGCCTGTGCTGCTCGCTGCAATACCATTGCTGACCCGAACTCAGGGCGCGATCCTGCGGCAAATGCACGCCGCATTGCGCGCAACGAACCATCGGCGCCGCGGCGATTTCCGGCGGTTGTGCTTTAGGGCGTGTAGCGGGACCTCGGGTGAGGCGTTTGAAGAACCAGATGGCCGCCATAATCAAGGCGATCCACATAATCAAGCGAATCATGTCTACCAGCTTAGTGAGTGAAGATTTCGCAGTGTAGCCAAGGCGCTGTCAGCGGGACAGTGATGCAGGTGTTTATAAAGTGTTCGCGTATAAAAAAAGAGGTCCCGAAAGGACCTCTTTTGTTCTGTGACTGCGACGGTCGACTTGGATCAGTCGGCTTTTTTCAGTCGGCTTCTAATCAATCAAACACACCGAAAGTCATGTAGCTGAACCAGGAGCGGTCATTGTTGCCTTCTGATACGTGCTCTTGCTCGTCGAGCTCTGCCTGATTTTCCGGCAGCAGGTCAGCGGGAATGGCATCTTTGGCGTCCTGGTATTGCTTGAGCACGTCCTGGTTGGCGCGGGTTTCGCCCGGTGGCAGTGGCGGACGGCTTTCGATCAGGCCCAGTGTCGCTTTGGACAGCCACGAACGGTTGTCTGCCTCGGCGGTTCTTGGCTCAAACTTGCCATCGACCAGTTGTGGGTGATCTGGATAGTTGGCTTTCAAGACTTCAAGGCTGGTATCGGCCAGATCGTCCAGATGCAGGCGCTGATAGGATTCGACCATCACCGCCAGGCCGTCGCCCACCGCTGGGGTTTCCTGGAAGTTCTCTACAACGTAGCGGCCACGGTTGGCGGCTGCGACGTAGGCCTGACGGGTCAGGTAGTAGTCGGCTACGTGGATTTCGTAGGCCGCCAACAGGTTGCGCAGGTAGATCATGCGCTGCTTGGCATCAGGTGCGTAGCGGCTGTTGGGGTAGCGGCTGGTCAGTTGGGCGAACTCGTTATACGAGTCACGCGCAGCGCCTGGGTCGCGTTTGGTCTGGTCGAGCGGCAGGAAGCGCGCGAGCAGGCCGACGTCCTGGTCAAACGAGGTCAGGCCTTTCAGGTAATAGGCGTAGTCGACGTTCGGATGCTGCGGGTGCAAGCGGATAAAACGCTCGGCTGCGGACTTCGCGGCTTCAGGCTCACTATTTTTGTAGTTGGCGTAGATCAGCTCCAGTTGAGCCTGATCGGCGTAACGACCGAACGGATAGCGTGATTCCAGCGCCTTGAGTTTTTCAGTGGCGCTGTTGTAGCTGTTGTTGTCCAGGTCGGCCTGCGCCTGCTGGTACAGCTCGACCTCGCTGAGGTTTTCGTCGACGATTTCTTTCTTCGACGAACAGGCAGCAGTGAGTACGAGGATGGCGATCAGCAGCAGGTGTTTCACTTGCATGGCGGCTTGCGTCCCTATAACGGTCTGCTGTCTTGCGCAGGACCGTCCTGTTATGATGGGCGCCCCGTGGAACCCCCGGGACAAAAGACGCCGTATTTAACCACAAGCGCACAGCCGAAACCAAAGGCCAGTGCCACCTCCTAGTTTGAGCATGTCTGAGATCATAGAACTTCGCGCAGAGGTGCCGTCCGAAATGGGCGGTCAACGCCTCGACCAGGTCGCCGCCCAACTCTTCGCTGAGCACTCACGCTCGCGCCTTTCCGCCTGGATCAAAGACGGCCGCCTGACTGTGGACGGAGAGGTTTTGCGCCCGCGTGACATCGTGCATGGCGGTGCTGTGCTGGCGCTGGTCGCCGAACAGGAAGCCCAGGGTGAGTGGATCGCCCAGGACATCAAGCTGGATATCGTCTACGAAGACGACCAGATCCTGGTCATCAACAAACCCGCCGGTCTGGTTGTACATCCGGCAGCGGGGCACGCTGATGGCACCTTGCTGAACGCATTGCTGCACCATGTGCCGGACATCGTCAATGTCCCGCGTGCCGGTATTGTGCATCGCCTGGACAAAGACACCACCGGTTTGATGGTGGTGGCCAAGACCATCCAGGCGCAGACCCAACTGGTCACTCAGTTGCAGAACCGCAGCGTTAGCCGTATTTACGAGTGCATTGTCATTGGTGTCGTGACCGCAGGCGGCAAGATCAACGCGCCGATTGGTCGCCACGGCCAGCAGCGTCAGCGTATGGCGGTGATGGAAGGTGGCAAGCCGGCGGTCAGCCACTACCGCGTGCTTGAGCGTTTCCGCTCCCACACGCACGTGCGGGTCAAGCTGGAAACCGGGCGTACGCACCAGATTCGCGTCCACATGTCGCACATTAACTTTCCGCTGGTTGGCGATCCGGCCTACGGCGGTCGCTTCCGTATTCCGCCAGCGGCCAGTGTCACGATGGTCGAATCCTTGAAGCATTTTCCACGGCAGGCGCTTCACGCTCGCTTTCTGGAGCTGGATCATCCGACGACCGGTAAGCGCATGAGCTGGGAATCCCCTCTGCCAGACGATTTTGTCTGGCTGCTGTCGCTGCTCAAGCAAGATCGAGAGGCGTTTGTCGGATGACTCAACGGGTGGCAGACTGGCTGATACCCGACTGGCCTGCGCCAGTGGGTATCAAGTCATGCGTCACCACCCGAGCAGGTGGCGAAAGTGGGGCGCCCTTCGATGGCTTCAATTTGGGCGATCACGTCGATGACGATCCTCAAGCGGTGGCCAGCAATCGCCTGGCACTGACTTCAAGGCTCAACATTCAACCCGCCTGGCTGCGTCAGGTACACGGCATTAATGTCGTGGAGGCGACCCCAGCTCAGGTGATGAGCGCCGACGCCAGTTGGACCACCACCCCAGGCGCCGCTTGCACCATCATGACCGCAGATTGTTTGCCGGTACTGTTCTGTAATCGGTCGGGTACTCAGGTTGCGGCGGCTCATGCAGGCTGGCGCGGTCTGGCGGCGGGTGTGCTGGAAGCCACCACGGACAGTTTTTCCGACAAGCCATCCGAGATTATGGTTTGGCTCGGTCCGGCAATCGGCCCAGAGGCGTTCGAGGTCGGCCCGGAAGTACGGGAGGCCTTTATAAGCACCCACTCCGAAACCAGCGAAGCCTTTGTGCCCAGTGCCAACGACGGTCGATTCATGGCTGACATCTATCAGTTGGCGCGCTTGCGTCTGGCTGCTTATGGCGTGACGGCGGCATACGGCGGCGGGTTGTCGACCTACAACGACGAGCGTTTCTACTCCTACCGGCGCAGCGCGCGCACGGGGCGTTTTGCCTCGCTGGTTTGGATCGAAGCCCGGTAACGATTTCCTACAACCGGCTCACATTTTTCCCTCAAGCTCCGCGTATCCGCTAACGTTGACCTACGTCAAGCAATCACTGCTTGAATCCTGTGCAATTGCCCGCATTTAAGGAACCATCTGGCAGGTTTTTGTAATAGGTGTGTTGATTGCTCCGGCCTGCCCAATAGGAAGGTGACCAATGCGTATAGATAGATTAACTAGCAAATTGCAGTTGGCTTTATCCGATGCCCAGTCCTTGGCGGTTGGGCTCGACCATCCCGCTATCGAACCTGCGCACTTGATGCAGGCACTGCTTGAACAGCAAGGTGGCTCGATCAAGCCGCTGCTGTTGCAAGTGGGCTTTGACGTCAACAGCCTGCGCAAAGAGTTGGGCAAAGAGCTCGACCAATTACCCAAAATTCAAAATCCGACTGGCGACGTGAACATGTCGCAGGATTTGGCGCGTCTGCTCAACCAGGCTGATCGCCTGGCGCAACAAAAGGGCGATCAGTTCATCTCCAGCGAACTGGTGCTGCTCGCTGCAATGGGGGAGAGCAGCAAGCTTGGCAAGTTGCTGCTGGGCCAGGGCGTGAGCAAAAAGGCATTGGAAAACGCCATCAGCAACCTGCGTGGCGGCGACTCGGTCAATGACCCGAACGTCGAAGAGTCGCGTCAGGCGTTGGACAAGTACACCGTCGATCTGACCAAGCGCGCCGAAGAAGGCAAGTTGGATCCGGTGATCGGCCGTGATGACGAAATTCGCCGCACCATTCAGGTCCTGCAACGCCGGACCAAAAATAACCCGGTGTTGATTGGTGAACCCGGCGTCGGTAAAACCGCGATTGTCGAAGGCTTGGCCCAGCGCATCATCAACGGTGAAGTGCCGGATGGTCTGAAGGGTAAGCGTCTGTTGTCCCTGGATATGGGCGCGCTGATCGCGGGCGCGAAGTTTCGCGGCGAGTTCGAAGAGCGCCTCAAGGGGCTGCTCAATGAGTTATCGAAGCAGGAAGGCCAGATCATCCTGTTCATTGACGAGCTGCACACCATGGTCGGCGCCGGTAAGGCCGAAGGCTCGATGGACGCTGGCAACATGCTCAAGCCTGCATTGGCGCGTGGTGAGCTGCATTGCGTCGGTGCAACCACGCTCAACGAATACCGCCAATATATAGAGAAGGACGCGGCCCTTGAGCGGCGTTTTCAGAAAGTGCTGGTGGAAGAACCGAGCGAAGAAGACACCATCGCCATCCTGCGCGGCCTGAAAGAACGTTATGAGGTTCACCACAAGGTGGCGATCACCGACGGTGCAATCATTGCCGCGGCCAAGCTGAGCCATCGTTACATTCCTGATCGTCAGTTGCCGGACAAGGCAATCGACTTGATCGACGAAGCGGCTAGCCGTATTCGTATGGAAATCGACTCCAAGCCGGAAGTGCTGGACCGTCTGGAGCGCCGTCTGATTCAACTGAAGGTTGAAGCTCAGGCACTTAAGAAAGAAGACGACGAAGCGGCGATCAAACGGCTAGAGAAGCTTCAGGAAGAAATTATCCGTCTGGAGCGCGAGTACTCGGATCTGGAAGAGATCTGGACTTCGGAAAAAGCCGAGGTCAAGGGCTCGGCGCAGATTCAGGAGAAGATCGAGCAATCGCGTCAGGAGTTGGAAGCGGCGCGTCGTCGTGGCGACCTCAATCGCATGGCTGAATTGCAGTACGGGATCATCCCGGACCTTGAGCGCAGCCTGCAGATGGTCGATCAGCACGGCAAGCCGGAAAACCAGTTATTGCGCAACAAGGTGACCGAAGAGGAAATCGCCGAGGTTGTGTCCAAATGGACCGGTATTCCTGTGTCGAAGATGCTCGAAGGCGAGCGCGACAAGCTGATGAAGATGGAAAGCCTGTTGCATCAACGCGTGATCGGCCAGAACGAAGCGGTGGTGGCCGTGGCGAATGCCGTGCGGCGCTCGCGTGCCGGGTTGTCCGACCCCAATCGCCCAAGCGGCTCGTTCATGTTCCTCGGCCCGACCGGCGTCGGTAAGACGGAGCTGTGCAAGGCGCTGGCGGAGTTCCTGTTCGATACTGAAGAGGCGATGGTGCGGATCGACATGTCCGAGTTCATGGAGAAGCATTCCGTGGCGCGGCTGATCGGCGCGCCTCCAGGCTATGTTGGCTATGAAGAGGGTGGTTACCTGACTGAAGCAGTACGCCGCAAGCCATACTCGGTGATCCTGCTCGATGAGGTCGAGAAGGCCCATCCGGATGTCTTCAACGTGTTGCTGCAAGTGCTGGAAGATGGGCGTCTGACAGACAGCCACGGTCGGACAGTTGACTTCCGTAACACGGTGATCGTCATGACTTCCAACCTGGGGTCGGCCCGTATCCAGGAGCTTCAGGGCGATCGTGAAGCGCAGCGCGCGGCCGTGATGGATGCCGTCAGCTCGCACTTCCGCCCTGAGTTCGTGAACCGTATCGACGAGGTGGTGGTGTTCGAGCCGCTGGCGCGCGATCAAATTGCCGGTATCGCTGAGATCCAGCTGGGTCGTTTGCGTAAACGCCTGGCTGAGCGTGATCTGGCACTGGAGCTGTCGCCAGAAGCCATGGATAAGCTGATTGCAGTGGGCTACGACCCGGTGTACGGCGCGCGGCCGCTCAAACGGGCGATTCAGCGCTGGATCGAGAACCCATTGGCTGGCTTGATTCTGTCTGGCGAGTTCATGCCGGGCACCAGCATCACGGGCCGGGTCGAAGGTGACGAGATCGTTTTCAGCTGATCCACTGCTTGCTTATATAGAGCGGTACATGGGCTCCCCACGCGGGGGCCCTTTTTTTCGACTGCGTGTTTTGTCTGCGCACATGGATTGGCGGGTCATGAAGGGCCA